>CBFDBJ010000030.1:0-36063 GCA_965603015.1 uncultured Alphaproteobacteria bacterium | reverse complement strand
CCTGGCCAAACCAATCTCCTGCGCATCGCCATGGTTGGGGCCTGACGGGAATTTTGACTGACAATAGTCGGGGAAGCACACACTCCTGACAGCCACAAACAGTCATTGTCGTACCGCAAGCGCCTGGCTCTCCCGAGGCATCGGCTAGATCCCGCGGCCCTCAACATCCAGCGACAATTTCTTGATGGCTTGCTGCACATCTTCCATGTGGGGATTAAGCGCCAGCGCCATGCGGAAGGCCGTCAGCGCGCCCTCCTCGTCACCGGTCTCAAGCAGCACAAACCCGAGCGACCGGATCGCCACGAAATGTCTCGGCTCCAGTCTCAGGACCTGCTGAAGATCGACCATGGCATTGGTATAATCTTCCTGCTGAAAAAACACCTGGGAGCGGCGGTGAAAGCCCTCTGCAAAGTCCGGCTGCAATTCAGTCACGCGGTTGAGCAGCGACAGCCCCGTCGCAAGATCGCCGTCCAGAATGGCGCTCGCGGCCCGGTCCATCAGGAGATCAGCCGTTGCACTTCCTGACTGGGCAAAAACATTGAGGATGGTCTTCTCGGTGACCCTGGCATCAAAGCCCTCTGGCGCGTTCTGCAAATCCTCAAAGAGATCGTCGATCCGGTCGGGCAAGGCCGGGGCGGCCGTGCCTCCCTCGCCCCCCTGTTCCGCCGCCAGGGAGACAAACGTGCTTGCCGGGGCTGCAGTCAGCATAACCAGTAGACAGATTTGAAATTTGCGTTTCACATCAATAGTCATAGGTGTCAGTCTAGAGCTGCACTCGCAAGGAACAAGAAAATAAACAGGGAAGAGAGAGCGTGACCAAGAATAATGAGGAATCCGGGGGTTCGCGGCCCGAGGGGTTTGAACTTTCTACCTTTGATTATGGCTTCATGGGCCTCGCCATGCCCTACTATATCAAACATGAAAAAGAAAATGCGGTGCTCGGCTTTACCGTGCTCGAACACCACATTAACCCCGGGCAGATCTGCCATGGCGGCATGCTGATGACGATGATCGACGTGGCCTTCGGGATTAACATCGGCGTTCGGGTCAAGGACGCGGGCTTTCTGCCGACCATGGGCCTTGCCTGCGATTTTCTGAAACCGGCCAGGCTCGGCGACTGGATCGAGAGCAAAATCGACTTTATCAATCTTACAAAGAGGACCGCTGTCATTTCCGGATTTCTGATCGGGCCGGACGGCCCCGTCGTTCGTGCCAACGGCACCAACCGGATCATGCGTAAGGATGACCCCAGATTTCAGGTCGCAGAGTCCATCAAGGACAAATTCGCCAACCAGCGCAATATCAACCACGACTAGCGGGGCAAACGACAAAAACCCCGCCACAGGACGGGGTTTTAAATTTTGTGAAAACGGCCCCGATCAGGACCAGTCAATCAGCCTAGCCCTGGCGCGCCTTGAAGCGGCGGTTGGTCTTGTTGATCACATAGACCCGTCCCTTGCGGCGCACAACACGGCAGTCCCGATGACGGTTTTTCAGCGATTTGAGAGAATTACGAACTTTCATGGGACACTTCCTCTTTGGCCAGCCAATACAGGTTACCAGACTCACGGCTACCCTTGCTTTGAGCGCGGCACAATAGGGACGAGCCCTACCCCTGTCAACAGCCATTTGGATCCCTGCCACGGGGTACCATTTGGCCCCATTTTTCGTGCCGTCAAGACATCTAACCTTTTGTTTTATTACAAATAATATTGCCTATCGGCCAGCGCCTTCCCCGCGCCTGACTTTGACCAAAATTTGGTGATGAAACCTTATCCAAAGAATGGCATGCTGATCCAAAGGGGATATGTATATGGTTCGGGTTTGGTGTGAGTGTGAGCAGAGCGGCAGCTTCGCCTGCCGTTTCTCTAAGGGGACCGCGGCATTTTCAGGCCGGATTGCTGCTGCAGCCTTCGGTCTGGCACTTCTGGTGATTCCCCCCGTCGGGGCCACCGAGCCCCTGTCTGATCCGCAAACCAAACCCCGCTTTGAACCATCTGCGGGAGATGAAGCTGCGTTCGCCCTGTGGATTGAAGACTTCAAAAAGCAGGCGCTCGCCTCGGGGCTGTCCGAAAAGACCCTGACCGAAGCCTTCGCGGATGTGAAATTGAACCAGAAGGTTCTGAAAGCCGACGCGTTTCAACCTGAATTCTCCAAACCGATCTGGTCGTACCTTGATGGCGCCGCGTCGTCCTACCGGATCAAAAAGGGCAAGGAAGCCCTCGAAAATCACAAGGTACTTTTTGCAGAGCTGCAGGAAAAATATGAGGTTCAGTCACGCTTCATCGTCGCAATCTGGGGGCTTGAAACAAGCTTCGGCGCGATCACCGGTGACTACAGTGTCATCGAGGCACTTGCGACACTTGCTTTCCATGGCCGCCGCGCCAAATTCGGCCGAACGCAATTGATGGCAGCGCTTGAAATCATTGAAGCCGGTGACAAGTCCGCGGTGGGTTTAACCGGGTCCTGGGCCGGTGCCATGGGGCACGGCCAGTTCATCCCGACCACATACCTCGCCTATGCGGTTGATCATGACGGTGACGGCAAGCGCGACATCTGGGACAACCAGGGCGATGCCTTTGCCTCCATATCAAACTACCTGGCGCAGTCCGGATGGCAGCCCGGCCAGGACTGGGGCCGTGAAGTCAAACTGCCCGAAACTTTCGACTATGCCCTGGCGGACCGGCGAAACCTGCGCACCATGAAAGAGTGGCGCGCGGCAGACATTACATTCATAAATGATGATCCGGTACCGGATATGGATCGTTCCGCCGCCATTATCGTGCCAGCCGGACACACGGGACCAGCCTTCCTGATTTTCGAGAACTTCCGCGCCATCCTCCGGTATAATAATTCAACGGCCTATGCCCTTGCCATTGGCCTCATCGCTGACCAGGTCGCCGGTGGGAGCGGTGTGACACGGGACTGGCCACGCGAGATGACACCTCTGTCAAAAAGTCAGCGCAAGGAGTTGCAACGGCGCCTCGCCGCGCGAGGCATTCCCACGGGCGGCATTGACGGAATTCTTGGTGGCAAAACGCGCAACGCGATCCGCACTTTCCAAAAGCAGAACGACATGATCGCCGACGGTTTTGCAACCACCGAATTGCTTGAAAAACTCAACGGCAATGAGACGGCACCCGCTAGTGATCCCGTCGCACCTTGAACGCCGGCACCCAGAAAAGGGTCGCAAAGAGGACAGCAAGAAGCACGGCGCCCATCAGGTAGGTCGCCTCCGGTGATATGCCCTGATAGACAAAATACACAATAAACGGGCTGAGAATAGCGCCCGTACCCCCGGTACCACCGAGGAGACCGGCCACGGCCCCTTGTTCATGCGCTTCCACCGCCAGCGACGCCGCGGCAGAAAACCCGGGTCTTGCCATACCAAAAGCAAGACCTTGCAAAAGCATCGCAAACATCAAGGCGCCGAACGTAGGCGCAATAACAAAGGCAACAAGCGTCAGTATCGCCAAGCCGATACCCCACCGCATCAAGGTTCTGGATTTCAGCCCAAAATTTCGGATAAGAACAAACTGCGCGAACAGTGCACCCAAAGCCATGAGCGTGAACGCCGGAAATGTATATTGCGGGGCAACTTCGGGCGGGATATGTAGCTTGTCCATGAAATAATACGTAATAGTCTGTCCAATGATGGTTTGAACCAGACTTAACGCAACACCGAAAATTACAAATGGAAGCACGCGGCTATCGAATAGTGGCAGCTTGACGCGCTCTTTTCGTTGAACAGGTTTGGTCCGCTCTGGCAGATAGCGCCAGACCAGAAGTCCTGAGACCCCGCCCATCGCTGCGATAAAGTAGATCGGCACCAATAATCCAAATACAGACAAGGCACCCGCCATGGCCGGGCCCAGGATCTGGCCAATACCAAAAGCCGCAGCCAGCAGACCAAGTCCGGCGGCCCGCTCTTTTGGCGCCGTTCTATCCGCGATATAGGCATTGGCCGCAGGATTGGTGCTGGACCCGAACAGACCAAAGATCGAGCGGGCCGTTATCATGAGGAAGAACCCCATCGACAGTGAAACAATTGAGGCTTCAGCAGCGTGAGCGGCAAACGCAAACAGAATTGTCGAAACAGTATAGCCGCCTGTTCCAATCAGGATCGCAGTCTTGCGTCCCCAAATATCGCTCTTCATTCCCCAATACGGACTGGCGAAAACCCAGAAAAAGGCAGAGACCGAGAAAATTGCTGATGTCTGCCATTCAGCATATCCAAGCACCCGGGCCAGAGCCGGCAGGATATTAAAGATGCTTGAGAGGCCCATGCTGACAATGATCAACGAAAGAAAGAGAACAACAACGCCCCTTTTTCTCTCTTCCGGCGTGGTGGTTGAGTGAATTGATCCCTGGTCCAGTGTCAAAGCCTGTCCCAATCCAACACCACCGGACGTTTGAACAAAATTCAGATCTGTTGTCTCCAGCGGATCCGAACCGGTTTCGCCTGTCGGGGACGAGACCTCTTCGGCATCATCATCTGAATGATCTGTCATGTCTTCCTGTGCCGGTTTTTCCGGCTTGTTTTATGCTGCTTCTTGCTGGCAAAAAAGAAAACAAAACCCCTCATTCTTGAGGGAATGAGGGGTCAGGTTCGTCAGTCATGTCCGACAACTATTCCTTGGGATGCGCTTCTTTCCAGATCTTGTAAGCCGCATCAAATCGATTTTTTACAGCACTCTGTGCATCCACATTATCGTTATGGCGCTGATCGATATCTGCAATTTGCGCATCTGCATCGTCAGCGGCCGAATCGACCTGTGAACGCATGACACCAAGACACTCAAGATACTCCGGTGACTTGACTGTGATGAAGTCCTTGACCTCAGCATAAACCGACATCAACTGTTCTTCGGTGTCGAAATGCATCGGAACGTCCGGTTCTAGCGGAGCCCTGCACTCGGTCGCCGCCTGGGCACCTGAACTCAACATGAAGACCGCTACACAAGCGCTCAAAATCGAAAATTTCATCTCATTCTCCTGAATATCTGCATTTTTCAGCCATCAGTTTTATCTCAAATTCAGCTGCAGTGCAAGATTTGCCAATTCAGCCAGATTTGATTATTAGCGCAAATTAAGGCCTTTTGAAGAACGGGCGAACAACCCTCAATCATGACGATACCTTGCCATGGCTGGCGTCGCAAATCGGCGCCTTTTCACTTAATTTGCAGGCGCAGAATTGATACAGCCGCGATTGCGGCGCGACCCACTCCATCGGCGTGTAATCTGTGCCGGAATGGGAGCCGTCGCACCACGGCTGGCTCTTGCTCTTGCCGCACCGACAAAACCAGTAAGTCTCCCCGGCTTTCACTTCAGCGACGACGGGCTCTGTGTAATCGCCTATTGCCTTAACCATATCTCCTCCGTGTATCCCTTATAGTGAGGTTCTAGCCGTCTCAAAAAATGCGCCCAATTCGCCATGGACAGCCTCCGTTCCGGCAGAACATTCCAAATGATTCTTAACGAGATAATAACCTGACCTTTAACCATCCCTAAGCACTCCTTTGCTAGATTGGCAAAAGATATCTCGGCTCACCACGCCTGTTGCCGAAATCCAAAAGGAATCCGGTCAATCTCGTGGTTCGCTATAAGGGAAGTGTCAGGGTTAGTTTATGTTTCAGATCATCGGCATCACCATCACCTTCGTGATGGTTTTCGGAGGATACATACTTGCCGGGGGCCACATGTCTGTGATCCTCAAGGCTCTTCCATTCGAATTAATGATGATCTTTGGAGCCGCAATCGGCGCCTTTCTTGTCGGCAATTCCATGACAGTCGTCAAGGGAACCCTTGGTGGCTTTGGCAAAATATTCGGAGGCCCAAAGTGGAAGAGCGGCGACTATAAAGACCTGCTTTGTCTGCTCTTTCTGCTGACGCGGTTGATGAAGACAAAGGGTGTAATCGCCCTTGAGGCCCACATCGAAACCCCCTCTGAAAGCAATATCTTTCAGCGCTATCCAAAAATTATGAAAGACCATTTTGCGACGGACTTCATTTGCGACACGCTGCGAATGATGACCCTCAATCTGGAAGATCCGCATCAGGTTGAAGATGCCATGGACGCCCAGCTCGAAAAGCATCACCATGAGGCACTCGATCCACAACACGCTCTTCAAGGCACGGCAGATGCATTGCCGGCACTGGGGATTGTTGCCGCTGTGCTGGGTGTTGTGAAGACAATGGGCTCGATCAGTGAACCCCCGGAAGTTCTCGGCAAAATGATCGGTGGGGCGCTTGTCGGGACGTTCCTTGGTGTGTTCCTCGCCTATGGGTTCTTCGGTCCCTTTGCCGGGCGCCTGAAACAGGTGATTGATGAGGATCATCATTTTTATCTGATCATCAAGGGCGTGCTGGTTTCTCACTTGCACGGCAACGCACCGCAAATCTCGGTCGAAATTGGCCGAGGCACGGTCCCGTCCACGGGCCAGCCATCATTCTTTGAACTGGAAACAGCACTCGAGGAAATCCCGCCCGAGGTTGGCTAAGCCCTATCCTCAAGCGGCTATTTCATTCCTTTGGCTCCGACGGTTTCCAGGCCGCGTTCTGGCCTCGCAACTCGTCTCGAGCCTGGCGAGATTTTCTGCTTTCCATCCGAAAAACCGTCAGGGCGCCCAGGAAAACCGCCGCTGGCGTCAGATAGGCGGCAGGAACATTCGGCACAGCCATCACCCCGATCACCGTCACAATACCCGCCGCTCTTGGCGAAATCACAAACCCCGGCGTACGAGCGCCCTCTTTCCTTGAAACAAACACCATATCACCCCGTAACATCTACCTGTTACAACGCACGCCCCCGTACGCTGTTTCCATAATATGTCACATTAAGGGTACAGGGTCCAATTTCCCGTTATGGTTAATAACGTTAACCCTTGAACCTCCGAAATATGCGGGTCATTGTTGGGCTGAAGGTGTTGGATGATCTGCCTCTGAAACAGCGGATCTTCTACGGTAAGTTGAATATGATCGAATAGCCCCTCGTGAGAGGGTGGTTTTGGACCAAAGGGGATCAGCCCGTCACATCTTGTCTTGAAGGTGGCGAGCTGCGGGGACAATCTGCAAAATTAAACGCAATTTTGCCCAAATTCCCTGCCACATACTATTCGCATTATGGTAAACTTCTGTTAACATCTGGAGGTTGGGGATTCTGCGGGTCGCTGTATGCGAGGAATTCCGGGAAGTTTCACGGGGGAATTTTTCGGCAATTGCTTTACAGATTTGGGGATCTTCACAGAATTTATTTGGGCACTTCAAGGCCACAAGGCGCGGGGGCTAGATGAAGGATCTGTTGAAAAACAAGGCGACGAGGCTGACAGCATGGGCGGTATCTGCCGCTGCATGCCTGAGCGTTTTGGCATTGCCGATCGGGCCAATCGAGCCGGCCGGCAATCCAGGCGAAAGCGGAAATCGACCAACGCTCGGAACAATCCTCGGCCATGCCTTGATACCCGCAGCTCATGCCGGACGACCGGAAGTCAGCATTTACCCCTCACTCGCACAAATCAAGGGACCGGCCGGAGAATACGACGGCCCGATTGATGCCCAGGTGATGCTGGGAGATATTTACAGTAAGAATCTGGCCAGAAAAGTTGATGGTCTGAAAAGCTATGAACATCCCCAGCGCATGGCTAATCATTTCAAGGCAGAGCTTTTTGAGTCAGCTCAAAGAAACAGAATAGAGGCCTATTTCTGGTATTCTCTCGCGGCCGCTCATTTGACCTTCCACGAACTTGTCGCCGACATCGATCCAAATTCCAAACCCCTGACCGGAACTGACAAGGCCTACGCGGACTATGCATGGGACCGGATGCAGAGTTTGAAGAAGTCGTCATGGCGCAACAAGATTGTCGGCCCCTCATTTTGGACAGCGGAGAAACTGTTCGTCGATGTCTACCGCAAGGGAGATGCGCGCGCCCATTATCTGATGGCCAAATTTTACAAGGGCATCGATACAGACTTTGTCGTCAGGAGTAACTATGACGCCTACGTCTGGATGATGGCAGCCGAGATGCGCGGCCATCTGGATGCGGAGGTTCAGGCCGGCGCCTACCAAAGAGAAATTATGTACAGCCAGGAATTGCTGGCCGAACTCGCGGCGCAGCGAATCGTGGCCTATTCCATGGCCGTCGCAGCCAATCGCAGCAGCAACTTCGGCTCTGCAATTGTGCCCGCCCGGGACAACATGACGACGGCCGGTTCGACGTTCACACAAACCACGCCGGCACCGCGCAGACTGGGGCAGGACAGTGGGCCGCAAGCAGTCAATTGGGGCAGCGATTTCCAGTCCAACCGGGGCGGGCAAGGTATCGGCAACGTCAGCATTGATCTGCCACCGGGTGTTGATACCCACCACAGTTCCCGCTCTGCCTTCGATATTGGCAACGGCCATCTGGCAGCCGGCAACATCAAGGACGCCAAGACCTACTTTGAATACGCTATAGCGCGCGAGCCCTACAGCCGTTCTGCGGTCGATGCATCCCGCCAGCTTCAGGCGCTGACCATGTCGTGTTCAATGAAAGACGACCGCGTGGCGCGCATGTCGTCCGGCGGCAGCAGGGACCGTGTCCATGACATCCCGTGGAACCGCCTGCAAATGGCTCTCAAGGCTCTGGGCTATTACACCGTATACGTCGATGGAAAACCCGGACAGGAAACGCGCCGGGCCATCCGCGATTTCCAGCGCGGCGAACTCAACGTCGATGACACCGGGTATTTAACGACTGATCAACGCGTTGAATTGATCTGCCTCGCCGCCCAGGATGTCCGCGATGCTGAATCCCAGATCCAGCTCGGCATCATGTACGCCCGAGGCATCGGCCTCAACTGCAACACCGCAGCAGCACACGCGTGGTTCCAGAAAGCGGCTGACCAGGGCCATCCAACGGCGCTTTACAATCTCGGCTTGATGTATATGGAAGGTTTCTATGATCGTCATGCTCCGGGATCCTATCCCTATTCTTCCGAGGAGAACCCGACACCGCCGAGACGTGTGATCGACCCGGACATTGCCAGATATTTCTTCTCAGAGGCCCAGGAAAGAGGGCACCCCGGGGCAGCGAAGAAAATTTCAAAAATCGACACAGGCAAGACCAATATACTGATGGCTGAGCGTGGTGTTGTTGGGTGTATTGATTACGAGGCCGAAGTCGCTCTGGAGCAGTACGAAAAAGAAATTGCCGCTCTTTCGACCAGTGTAGGCAATACCACACAAGGCACATGCGACGCGTTGAAGGACCTCAAGACTTCTCAAAAGAGCTTGTCAGCAAAGGTGAAAGGCCTGTGGAAGGAAATCGGGAAATATGACGAGCACATGGGTCAAAGCGAACGCAATGTCGACCGAAAGCCGATCACCCAGGTTAAAGAGATTCTGAAAAACACGACGAAGGAACTCGACGCCAAGCTTTCCAGCTGCTCATGATCGTTCGGGGGGAAACAACGATGCGAGCGACGCTGAGGTTTAGGCGTAACTGAAAGAGGATACAATGGCCCGGAAAAATATGACCAAGGGGACATTTTCAGCCTGGCTGACGAAAGCCACTAAAGCCCTTGTCGCGATCATGGCGCTTGGCGTCATCTCCACGTCTGCCGCAAAGGCCGACTATCTGTCTCACCGATCGACTGACCTGTTTTTCGCACAGGACGATTTCTCAACCTGGGTGCCGCGCAAGGGCAAGATGTCCTACGAAAACGACGCCAGCCAACCCGAGTTTGGAACCGGTGGTCGCAATGACACTTACACCGTCAATTGCAAAACGCTTCAGTCCATGGTCGGACCGGACGGCAAGGCAAAGGATGGCGATACAATCCTTGTTTCGAGCAAAAAGGCCTGCAAAATCTCAAGCCTTCGTATTCACAAGGCGGTCAAAATCATGCCGGCAGCCATGCCGCAGATCCGCCGTCCGCTTCTTGTAGGCGAGATCGACAAAGCCTTGGCTCAACTGCCAAATCAGTTCCCTGTGACCATGGAATGCTCAACGACAGCCGGCCCTTGCATTACGGTCAATGTCGATCCGGATAAATACGCTGCCATCGCCGGCTTCCACATCACAGCAAACAGCCGCCTGCTCGCACCTCTCATTGAAAGCAGAAGCGGCGGCATCGTTCTGAAGCACAATTTCATCGAAGGCCAGTCGCGCGCCTATGATGGCCCGCAATCTACCGGGTTTGAACAGGCCACAGCGATACTTGTTCATGGCAGCCAGGCGATTATCGAGCAAAACACCATCGCCCACGCCCGCACAGGCATTACGCTTGTGCCAACACAAAAGTCTGCCGAAGGCGGGCAGTACCACATTATATCCAATACAATTGCCCGGATCAGCACGAATGCAATTACTGCAGACGGTTCAATTTTTATGGCGCAGAAGCCGAATGTAAAGATCGTGATTGCAGGAAATCAGATTGATGCCAGCGGCATTGGCGTTATGTCGACCTACACTGAAATGCAGGTTTCCCAGAACACATTTGGCCCATCCGAGGTTCACACCATCTTTGTAAATGGCATCGCCAGAGTGAGCGAAAATGTTTTCCGCGGCGCCAACTTCGACTCCATCCAACTGGTCGAAGCACCCAGGGTCTATATTGACAACAACCTGTTTGAAAATAATAGCGGCGTTATCGCCAGCCTTGAATATTCTCTGGCCAACCGCTCACCTTATCCAACAGGCAATATCTGTCGCGGCCAGCCCTTCGGGTCATTCTACAAGGGTGCCGCCCACATGGTTGGATATATTGACGTCAACTCCAGAAGCGTTGCATCCGAACCTGCTTTCACAGGGAAGAAGGTCTCGCGGTCGAAGATCAGAAAATCTCGCCGCAAGGAACCAGGCCTGTGGGCAGCCTACGATGCCTTCCTTTCCGGGCTTGACGACAAGGCTGTTGAAGCAACCGGCGAGAATGGCAAAGATGAAATGTGGGGCGCTTTCAAAGCATTCTTCTATAAAATACAGGAAGACGTTGTGGCGCACATCTTGTTTGACCGCCCCGATGTAAACCCCGAGGAAGGCTACTACGCCTGTCTTGATTATTCGCTGATATACAAGTTCTCTCCCGCACCGGGAAGCGGCGACCTCTTTAGCAAGTAAGCCGGCCGGCAAAATCTGAACAGAATCTGGAGCATGAAGGGAAATCTTTCATGCTCCTTTTTCATTGCGCAACAGTCCGTGGTAGTCCGCCAATTATCCAACCAGCGTTCGCCAGAAACTGAACCCGATAAAATAAACGGTAATCAGGGTCCACAGGCTCGTCAGAGCGAAGTGTGCCTCCGCAGACAAAATAAAGAGCAAGGCGCAAAGAATAATCCACAGGCCGACAAGCAGAACATTCAGCCCATTGAAGCGCTTGACGCGAACCGGATGAACCGTCTTGATTGGCACAAACGTGAGAATGCACAGCACAAGTGTGCTCAGAACATTGAAGGTGTGAGACGTCCCCAGGATCACCCAGGAAAAAAGCACCAGGTTCCAGGCAGCAGGAAATCCGTTGAAAAAATTATCCTCCGCCTTCATGTCCGAATGGATGAAGAGATAGAGCGAGGACAGTATAATGGCTCCAAGGAGCGGCCCTTCGAGCCGCTCGGGCAACAACTCGAACTGCCACATAAACATGACCGGCACGAACACGTAAGTCAGAAAATCAACAATCAGATCGAGCGTCACGCCATCGATATGCGGCAGATGGTCTTTCACTTTGAACTTCCGCGCCAGCGGGCCGTCAACACCGTCCATGACCAGTGCGACGAGCAGCCATAACAGCGCTGCCCGGGCGTTTTCCTGATAAATCGCCTGAAGCGACAAGAGCGCAATGAGCGCGCCGCTTGCCGTGAACAAATGGACAAAACCCGCCTTGGCCACCGCCGGGTCGGTATTGAACTTCATATCGATCCATCTCCCTTGCCGTCCCGCGCCCCTCATCACAGGTCTTTCATGACGGCTCAAGGTAGCTTGAAATTGCCCGGTTGTCTCTATCCTGCTAGCCTTCTTGCCACGGCAGAATGACCGCCCGTTTTTCGGGCGACAAAAACACTTCAAGAACAAGGGAGACACTCCATGATCAAACTCACATTTTGTGCCTGTCGCAGAGACGACATATCCGAGGAAGAGTTCCACGACTATTGGCTCAACAAACACGGGCCGCTGGTCAAAAGCGTTGCAGACGTCCTGCGTATTCACAAATATGTTCAGAGCCATGCTATCGATACCGCGGCGAACGACGCCATCGCATCGGTACGCGGCGCCCCGGCACGCCTCGACGGCATCGCCGAGCTGTGGTTCAAGGAAGAAGAATTCAACGACACCGCAAACGCATCGGAAAGAGAAGCCGCGGCCAAACTCCTGATCGAGGACGAGGCCAAATTCATCGACTTTTCCCGTTCGCCGCTCTGGTTTAATCAAGAGCATGTCATCCTTGATCACGGCTGAACCGGCTCATCCAAAAACAGAGGTCACAATGACAACAGAAGAATTTCTGGAGATCTGGCACAAGGCTGTTGCCGAAACTGACATGGATCTTGTGGCGACGATCATTGCAGAGGATGCCACGATTGCCTCGCCGGCCTATTGGTCGCCCAAGGGGCCCAAATCCCATGTCCTGAAGATCCTCACTGCCGTTACTTCCGTGTTCGAGGACTTCCACTACGTCAAGGAGTGGGTCGACGGTGATGAGCTAATGCTTGAGTTTGCCGCGCACATTGACGACATCCATCTCAAGGGCATTGATCGCATTTCACTCAATAGTGACGGCAAACTACAACACATTGAAGTCATGATCCGGCCAATCAATGCACTGTTCAAGATGGTCGAACACGTCAAGGGCGCCTTTGACGACTGAAGTGGATCTGGAGTTCAACTAGTAGGACTTCGGCAAGTCCAGTGCCTTTTCCGCGATATGCGAGAGGATCATTTGCTCCGACACCGGAGCAATGCGCGCGATCAAAACTTCGCGCAGGAAGCGCTCGACATCAAACTCCTTGGCATAGCCCATGCCGCCATGGGTCATGACCGCCTGCAGGCAGGCATCATAGCCGGCCCGCGCGCCAAGCAGCTTGCAGGCGTTGGCCTCAGGGCCGCACGGCAGCTTGTTATCATAGGTCCAGGCCGTCTTGAGACACATATTATAAGCCGCCTCAAGATAGGCCCAGTTTTCAGCCAGCGGGTGCTGGATCGCCTGGTTTTGGCCAATCGGGCGGTCGAACACCACTCGCTCGCGCGCATATTGTGCCGAACGTTCAAGTGCGCACTGGCCAATGCCAACCGCCTCGATGCCAATCAGGACACGCTCCGGATTGAGAGAATGAAGCAGATAGGAAAAACCCTTGCCCTCTTCGCCGAGGAGGTCCTCGTCCGGAATGAAGAGATCGTCGATAAACAGCTCATTGGAATCAACCGCCTTGCGGCCCATTTTCGGAATGCGGCGCACATCGATCTTTGAGCGATCAAGATCCGTGTAGAAAATCGATATCCCGTCTGTCTTGCGCGCACAGTCCTCGCGCTTCGTGGTGCGTGCCAGAAGCAGGATTTTGTCGGCCACCTGCGCCGTCGAGGTCCAGATCTTGCGGCCCTGCACTTTATATCCACCCTCGACCTTTTCGGCGAACGTCTCGATCGCCGTCGTATCAAGCCCGGCGTTTGGTTCGGTTACGCCAAAAGCCGTCTTGTGCTCTCCGGCGATGAGTGGCTTCAGCCATCTGATCTTTTGTTCCTTTGTCCCAAAAACGACAATCGGGTGCGGACCGAAGAGATTGATATGGATACTGGAGACCGCGCTCATAGCCCCGCCGCCCTTGCCAACCGCATGCATCATGACGGCCGCTTCCATCAGCCCGAGCCCCGCGCCGCCAAGTTCTTCCGGCATGGTGATCCCGAGCCAGCCGCCTTCGGCCATCGCGCCGTGAAACTCATGCGGAAATTCACCGTCTTCGTCGCGGTCGCGCCAATAGCCCGGCGTAAACTGTTCACACACTTTCCCGACCGCAACACTGATCGCGTGTTGCTCTTCTGTCAGCGCAAAATCCATGGGGATTTGTCCCTTCTCTTATTTGCCTTTGAATTCCGGTGGGCGCTTTTCAAAGAACGCCTTTACCCCCTCGCGAACGTCCTGCGTTGGATTGGCGATTTCGACCGCCAACGCCGCATCGCCCTGACTTTCCTCAAGCGTCAGGTGCGCAGCCCGGCGCATCATTTGCTTGGCAAGGCGCACCGCAATCGGCGCACTCCTGGCAAGACCCTCGGCAAAGGCAATCGCATGGTGCCCAAGCGCCTCTGTCGCGACCACTTCCATGACCATGCCCAGCTTGAGCGCTTCTTCAGCCGGGTAAACTTCATGCAGCAGCGTCATCTTGAGAGCGCGGTCATAACCCATGACATGCGGGAAAAGCCACGCCCCGCCTTCATCCGGCAGAAGCCCGATCTTGCCAGACGTATCACCGAGTTTTGCCGCATCGCCGGCAATGCGAAAATCGCAGGCAAAGGCCAGAGCAAGGCCGCCGGCAACAGCCGGTCCATTGATGGCCGCTATTGTTGGTTTGTCGAGGCGGGTGAGTTTTAAAACGACCTTCTGCATGCCCTCGATCATTTCGCGCCCGTGGCCCAGCTGCCGATCCATAAACACCTTGTGATCACCATCCGCGCCGCCGATGTCGCCACCGGAACAAAACCCGCGCCCGGCTCCGGTCAAGATCAGAACCCGCCAGTCGTCATTCCTCTCGTACTGTTCAAGACAATCATAAACATCCGTACACAATCCGTGATTATAGGCATTCATGCGTTCGGGGCGATTGAGCGTGACTTGAACCACATGAGGTGCGACCTCTTTGAAGAGTACATTTTCGTATGACATTGGCGTTTGCCCTTCCCTGCCTCTTATTGCGGACGGTGTTTTAATCGCATTCTGCTCCACCGTTACTGGCTTGGCAAGTCGTGCCACGGCCTTGACGCGAGGGCCTTCTTCCCGGATCATGGTCTAAACATAATGACAGGAGGCTCGCATGGCTGACACGCCCTATATCATCCACGGATCCCTCGGATCTCCCTATTCTCTGAAAATGCGGGCGATCTTTCGCTATCGTCGCATCCCCCACATCTGGTCACAGATGACCGGCGCCAATCGCGACAAGACCTTTTCCAATGTAAAAGTCCCGGTTATTCCCATTATAGAATATCCCGATGGCACGTTTCACAATGACTCGACACCAATGGTCATCGACCTCGAGCAGGCGGTGACCGAGCGCTCCATCGTGCCGGACGACGAAGCGCAAGGGTTCCTTGCCTGGCTGCTGGAAGATATGGGCGACGAATGGGCGACTAAAATGATGTTCCACTATCGCTGGTTCCGGGACCGCGATCAGGAACAAATGTCATCCTGGCTCGTGTTTGACAACTCATACACCCTGAGCCCTGGCAAGGACACCATTCAGAACCAGGCCGATTTCATTCGCGAGCGTCAGGTCAGCCGCATGGCCATCGTCGGCTGTACGCCCCAAAACAAACCGCTCATTGAGGAGACCTGCGATGAAGCCCTGCGGCTCATCAATGATCATGTAACGACCGAACCGTTCTTTTTTGGTTCGCGGCCCTCTGTCGCCGACTTCTCCTGGTTTGGGCAGTTCTCACAACTTGCGACGGACCCGACACCCTACGACCGCATGCGTGACCTTGCGCCGTTTACGCTCCGCTGGGTCCAGAACGTTGATGACCTTGGCGGTATCGAGGGCAAATGGCGCGACCCTGAGACCGAGATTTCTCCACTCATCAAAGGCCTTCTCAAAATGGCAGGAGATGTCTACCTGCGGTTTCTCCTCGCCAACAGTGCGGCGCTGGAGGCGGGAGAAAAAGCCTTCTCCTTCGAAAGTCGCGGCCACACCTACGAGCAAGCCACATTCAAATATCAGGCGAAGTGCCTCACCGATCTTCGCAGCCGCTTTGCGGCCCTGTCATCCAGTGCCAGGGAAAGCCTCGAACCGCTATTGAAAGATGCCGGGTGTTGGGACGCGCTCACAGGGTAACTTTTGCCTCCAGGGACACATCAGATGGTTGACTATTATGACGGCGAACAGGTCCGCGAGGTCTTGCGGATGGAAGATCTGATCCCGGCGATGGAAGAGGCCTTGATCGCCTTCTCCGCCGGTGAGGTAACGCAGCCCGTGCGCACCATGTTATCGGTAGAGCGCGCCAAAGGTTTTTTCGCCATCATGCCAGCCGTGGCTGCGGGTGCCATGGGGACAAAACTGGTCACCTTCTATCCCGAAAATGCCGGCACCGATCATGACACCCATCAGGCGATCATTGCGCTCTTCGATCCCGTCACCGGTACGCCGCTGGCGTTGATGGATGGGGCCTTGATCACCGAAATGCGCACCGCCGCCGTCTCCGCCGTGGCGACAAAGGCCATGGCCGCCCCCGACGCAAAGGTCCTCGCCATCCTCGGCAGCGGCACCCAGGCCCGCAGCCATCTGGAAGCCCTCAGTCTGGTTCGTGATTTCGAGGAGGTGCGCGTCTGGAGCCGAACCCCTGAAAATGCCAAAGCTTTTGCCGCCGAGACCGGAGCCAAAATCATGAGTGCCGAGGATGCCGTGCGCAGCGCCGATGTGGTGGTAACGGTGACCAGCTCCAAAACCCCGGTACTGCAAGGCGCATGGCTGAAACAGGGCGCTCACGTCAATGCGGTGGGCGCCTGCCTGCCGGACTGGCGCGAACTGGACGATGCCGTCATGCGTAACATCATCGTCGCCGACAGCCGGGACGCGGCGCTCAAAGAATCCGGTGACATCATCCTGTCCGGAGCAACGCTCCATGGCGAGCTTGGCGACGTGCTGGCCGGCAAAGTCTCGCCGGAAGTCGAACGCATCACCGTCTTCAAATCATTGGGCCTGGCAGTTGAGGACGTCGCCAGCGCCCGGCTGGTCTATGACAGGATGCAGCGCTAGGCTACTTTCCGAATTTTTTGACTTTACCTTAAACAAACTCCGCCCTCATCCTGAGGAGCATCATCAGATGCGTCTCGAAGGAGGCGTGGCAGATACCCGGGCCTTTCATCCTTCGAGACAATTTCCCTGAAGACCTTCAGGGAAATCCCTCTGGATGAGGAACAAAGACGAGTGAGTAATTCGATAAGAAAAACAGCCTACGCCTGCATGGATGGGCGGGCCGACACCTGGTCGTACCAGCGTTGCAGGTTCTTCTGGTCTTCTCCGATATAGTGCTTTGAGACCTTGCCAAAACCGATCGATACCGCTGCTGTGATATCCGCTATGGAAAAATTATCGCCAGCGATAAACTCCTTGTCAGCAAGCTCGACGTCAAGGATCGCCATGCGTTTGAGCGCAATAGCTTTTTGGCTTTCGCCATACTCCTTGATCTGGCCTTCCAGTGCGGCGCCAGCCGGATGCAGGTGCCGGAAGGTCATCGCCGTTGGCATGAAAAACTCCAGCTCCATGCGCCGGTTCCAGGCTTCCACCTGGGCGCGCTCCACAGCACCGGTGCCAAACAGCGGTGGCTCGGGCTGAATTTCCTCAAAGTAGCGGCAGATCGCGACACTTTCGAGAATAACAGTCCCGTCATCCAGCTCAAGCGCCGGCACCCGCATATTGGCCGCAACCTTGCGGTAATCATCAGAGCGATGTTCACCCTTCATCAGATTGACCTGGACCGTCGGCACCTCGATCCCTTTTTCCGCAAGAAAAATTCGCACCCGTTGGGGGTTCGGCGCCATGGCTGTGTCATAGAGTTTCATGAGTGTTTCCTTCCAGGTTTCTATTTTTGTTTTTTCTCATGCACGCGAACAAGGCCCTCCTGCACCACAGAGGCGACCAGTTTGCCATCCTGTGTGTAGATCGACCCGCGATTAAACCCGCGCGCGCCGGAGGCAGCAGGGCTGTCCTGGGCATAGAGCAGCCAGTCGTTGACATTGAACGGATGGTGGAACCACATCGCATGATCGAGCGAGGCCGCCTGAAGCCGCCCGCTGAACCAGTTGATCCCGTGCGGCAGGGTCGCGGTGTCCAGAAGCGTCATGTCCGAAGCATAGGCGAGCACACATTGTTGCAGGATTTCTTCCTCCGGCACCGGCGCCGTCGCCCGGAACCAGACGTTGTTGTAGGGCTCCCTCTTTTCCGGTCGGAAGAAACCCTTTGCATCGACCGGCCGCATTTCCAGCGGCTGCTCACGCAGCCAGCGCTCGCGTTCCTCTTCATCAATCTTGTCAATAATTTCCGCACGCAGCTCCAACTCACTCTTTAGGCCATCAGGCCCCGGCACATCAGGCATATCGATCTGATGTTCAAAACCACCCTCGCGAATGTGATAGGACACCGCCATCGTGAAAATCGCCCGGCCATGCTGGATTGCCGAGACCCGGCGCGTCGTAAAACTGCGCCCGTCCCGGATCCGATCCACTTCATAGATGATCGGAACTTTCGGATCACCTGGACGCAGGAAGTAACAATGCAGTGAGTGAGCCGGACGAGCCGCGCCCTCTTCAACCGTGCGCGCCGCCGCCACCATGGCCTGACCAATTACCTGGCCGCCAAAGACCCGCTGTGATCGCTCTTTCGGACTAACGCCGCGAAACAGGTTCATCTCCAGAGTCTCGACGTCCAGAATACTCAGGACCTCGCCCATCGCTGTCACTTTTGTCTCGTCAGACATATCGCTTCTTTCCAGTTCAGAAGTTCGCGCGGTCCGTGATCGCGCCATCAACAATCATATTGATGCCCGTTGTAAAGGAAGACCGCGGCGATGCAAGGAAGACAGCAGCATCCGCAATATCCTGCGGCGTCGCCATGCGTCCCGTCGGATTGCGCGCCATGGTCGCCTTGAAGAAGTCCGGCATATTGTCCTCGATCATGTTCCAGACACCGCCCTTGAAATAGACCGTCCCTGGCGACACAACGTTGGCGCGGATATGGCGCGGCGCATTCTTCTTGGCCAGACCCTTGATGGCATGAATGAGTGCCGCCTTCATGGCCCCGTAAGCGCCAACTTCGCCCGCATTGACCGAAGACACGGACCCGATCGAGACAACAGCTGCATCGCCGTTCCTCGCGGCAGCTTCCGCCAGCAGTGGCTCGGCCGCTTCAAAGGCGTTGAGACATCCCAGCACATCAATGTCGAGACAATCGCGCCAACTTTTCTCGTCGCCGCCTTGCGTCATCGCCGATGCATTTGAAATCAGGATATCAATGCCGCCCAGATCTTTGCCAGCAGAGGCTACCCAGGCCTTGAGCGCCGCGCCGTCAGCGATATCAACTGCGCCGCCGAAGGCTTTGACGCCCTTTGCTTCCAGCGCCGCAATAGTCTCGGGGATCGCTGCCTCGCCGCGCGCGCAAATCGCGACGTCCACACCTTCGTCTGCCAGTGTTTCGGCAATCGCCCGACCAATACCGCGCGTTCCACCAAGAACAATCGCTTTTTTTCCTTTGAGCCCTAAATCCATTCGTTCCTCCTGTTGTTTTATTATTGTCGCGGATCGAGATCCATTTTCAGTTCAAGCAGCCTTAGCATATCCCTCAGCGTGACAATACCGACAAGATGCCCGTGATCCACCACGACCAGGCGCGCATTGCCGGTTCGGTTCATCAGGTTTATCGCGCGAATGGCATCGAAATTAGGGGCAATCATGTTGTCCGCCCCAAGCGGTTCCATGACATCGCGAACCCGCGTCTGCGACAGCTCCTGCTGCGCCATTCTGTTCACCGTTTTTGTATGAAGAATCCCGAAGGCGACACCTTCATTATCCGTAACCGGATAAACATCATGGAAATGCCGGTAGATGTAATTATCGCCAACCGACTGCAAATCCAGGTCAAGAGGTACGGCTATTGGATCGCGCACCATAAACCGTGCAACAGGCTCGCCTTGCATGTAGCGGCGCGTTATCTCTGTGACCCGCGCAGCCCCCGCCGCGCCGCGCAGAAACAGGCCAATCAGCACCCACCACATACCGCCAACTACATTACCGGCAAACAGCGCGCTGTAGCCGCCCAGGACGATAAACAGCATTCCAAAAAATGATCCGACACGGGCCGCGGTCAATGTTGCCCGCTGCATGTTGCCCGTAAACCACCACAGCACGGCGCGAAAGGCTCGTCCGCCATCAAGTGGAAAGGCTGGCAGCATGTTGAAGATCGCAAGGATGAGATTGATAAGGCCGAGATACCCGAGTACGGCCAGCGGCGGCGTCGCAATTGCTTCATCGCCGGGATTGCTGATATCGACGATGCGAAATGCCGCCCAGGCAAGAAAGAGAGAGGAAAGAGGCCCCGCGATTGTCACCAGAAATTCTGCTACCGCGCTCGGTGGCTCATCTTCCAGCTCCGCAACACCGCCGAAAATAAACAGCGTGATACCCTTGATTCTCATGCCGAAGGCCCGCGCCACAACCGAATGGGCGAGTTCATGAAAAATAATCGAGCCGAACAGGCCAAACGCGCCAGCCGCCCCCATGGCCCAGTAGGTTCGCTCATCAAACCCGCCATAGACCTGAGGAAAATACTGCGTTCCCAGCGACCAGGTAACGAGCGCCGCCAGAAAAACCCAGCTGCCATCCACCTTGATGTCAAAGCCGAGCAGTGTGAACAGTTTCAACGGGCGACCAAACATGACGAACTACCCTCCCTCTGAACCGCTTGTCCCGACCAGATCAACGGGCTGTCCGGGTCTGTAGGCTCGTTCCACATGGGGCGCAAGGTCCGCCTCATAAAACCAGACCGGTTTGAATTTCTCTTCAACAAAGAGCTTAACCTGATCACTGTAATGAGGCGAGCCCGTATCGAGCGTCGCCGAGCCAAACTGATGGATGCTTTCCGAGCTCACCGCTCCGTTCTCATCCCACTCAACCATCATAATAAGGGTATCACCCGCAACCGCCGTAAGGGTGCCTGCGTCATCAAGCGTGTTGCCACCATAAACCGCACGAAGAATTTGCGGGCCGCCACCAATTGGCAGGTCCAGATTGCCCCGGCGTATCCGGTTCACAACGCCCCACTCTACATCGATTTGTCCATGATGGGCGCGCAGCTCATCGGCCACGCCCTTCATAATGGAGATCTCGCCGTCCAGATCAGCCGGTTTTTCCTTCAGAATTCGCAGGGCCGTCAGGATTGACAGTGCGGCGCCGCGATCATGCACGTTGGTGTCACCTTGCCAGTTCCTGATCACCGCCTGGGCTTCAGTTAACGCTGCATCCTCGAATGCTGTCTCCTTGAGACCCTGCAACAATCGCATCATCCGCGCCTGCGGCACGACCCGCTTGTCGAACTTGTACGCGTAGAACTCTTCCTTGCTGATGCTCGGGTCTTCGTTCAAAAGTGCCAACCCCCGCAACGCACGATTGGTCATGCGGCGCTCAATACCAAACGAGGCCGGATAGTCCCTGCGTTGCAGGTTATCTTCCGGCGCCGTTGCCCGGAACGGGGAGTTATTGGAATTGAGAATAAACCCGGCATCAGGGTCAATCAGATAAGGCAGGTCATAAAGGTCGTAATAGCCTGACCAGAGTGTTTTTGATGTATCGCCCGGCACCAGACCCTGCCAGTCAAAGCTCTCATCACGTTTTGGCATATGCGCGTTGTAGAAGTAGGCAATATGCCCTTCACGATCAGCGTAGATGTAGTTGAAGGATGGCAGGGCCTGCATCGCCATTGCCTCTTGCCACTCATCAAAAGTGTTGGCCCGGTTCTGCCTGTACATCTGTTCGACCTGCCGAATTTCACCCATACCGGCATGGGCAATGGCAAAGCAACCATGATCAAGACATAGAGCAGGCCCATACTCTGTGTAAAGTGTTGTCCGGTTGAAGACCCAGGAAAACGGACCAAACAACTTCACCCGGATAGAGGCCTCACCCTTCTCGAAGGCCTTCCACTCGCCATCAAACAGATATTGATCTTCATTTTCAGGATTAATAGTCAGGCCGTAGACATCTGTGAGGTCCGGGTGATTGACCGTATTGGCCCAGCCAAGATTTTCATTGTGGCCGTGACCAACAACCGGCGCGCCCGGGAAAACACCGCCCGCCATGTGCCATCCTTCTTCGGACTGAAGCACAACCTCATACCAGGCGACCGGCCCGGCGTAAGGCTGATGGGAGTTGACCGCAAGCCTTGTGGCACGTTCTGCCGAACGGTTGGCGGCAAGGGCCATTGCATTTGAACCAATGGGCCACGACATACCAGTGATCAAAGACGCCCTGACCTCTTCCTCCTCAGGCATTCCGACTTCGCCTTCACCCGCCCTGTCATAGCCATGCGGATCAAAAATCCTGGCAAGGTGTTGTTCAAAGCCAAAGAAGAACGGAATGCGAAAGACAAATCCCGCAACGACGTCCTTGCCCGTCACCGGGAGTATGCCGCGCCACTCCCCTTCGCCGTGCTCCACCGCATAGAGATTGATACCATCGGCAAAAGCCTCGACAAGGGCTCTTGTCTCCGGTGCAAGATCCGTCTCATAGCGCGCCTCAATGAGTTCGAGATTACGAAACAGATGAACAAGATAATCGGTCCGGGCGCCTGAAGTCCCCTGAAATCTCCCAAGGTCCCCGCGCCCCATAGCTACGGAGAGGGCGATATTTTCAAAGTCATCCTCGCTGTGAGCGTAGCCGAGACCGAAAGCAACATCAGCATCCGTCTTGCCAAAAATGTGAGGGACACCGTAGTCATCCCGTTTGATCTCAACATCATATCCCGCCCCAGACGACAGAATGCCGGATCGATCAACCGCCGCTATGGGTGTCCATGCCAGGGCAGAAAGCACCGCTGCGGCAAACAAGAGTGCGCCGCCGAGACCAAAGACAAGTTTGCTTTTCATGGGAGTCTCTCGCCATCCAGGTATGATTCTACCGACTGCAGACCCGGAAACTCCCTAAAAACTCCTGTTTTTTGAAATTCCAACGGGCGATCTGCACACCCTTCACATTAGGGTGCGCACAGTGCTTTCACAACAGTATCACACAGAGGAATTTATCACCCTCAAGGATTGTGATATTCAGGTACAAGGAACCTGAAAAAGACAAAGTCCTGACAAGAGCTAAATCATGGTCAGCTGGCGGCAGCGGGTGTTGCCGGACGGACCTGCTCATAGTCTTTCCCCAATACGCGCCGCGTTTGTTTTTCCAGAGCGGCGATCAACGCATCGTAACCTTCATCGCGAATGACCTGCGAGTACTCGCTCCGACGCATGGCCACTTCAGAAACCCTGGAGTCCAGATAGACATCAATAATCCGCCAGCGGTCCGACCGCTTCACCATACGATAATCGAGTCCGATATCCTCTTTGTCTTCACCTGAACGTACAATACGCGTTTCGACAACTTTAGTATTACGCGGCGCATCGACAGACCTGTCAATCACGAGCGAAATATTGCTGTCGCTTCCAAATCGGTCAGCCAGTGCGGCAGATTGATACCGTTGCAGCGTCTCCACATAAATGGCCTGTTGTGGCTGCGTCCACGTGCGCCAATGTACATGGTTGACGGTTGCCCGGCCCAGGACTTTCATGTCAAAGGCCTCGCCAACAGCCGAGTAAATAATCTGGTATCGTGAGTAGATGCCCGCCGCGTCTCCAAGCGCCATGGCTTCAAGTATCGCGCTGTTAAACCGCTCTACAGTTTCTTCCGGAGACCCTGGCTCCGCCGCATTCGATGTCCCGGCAAAACAGATCATCACCACAACAACGAAAACTTCTGAGATATTTCTCAACATGCAAGAACGCAGCATGCTCACCCCCTTCACAACCTCCAACAATATTTACCCTGACGCTCATCGCAAGATCGTCAATTTTGCCCCAAATGTCAGGCTCCGACAGATGATGCCGCTTTGCTGAATAGAAAACAAGATTAACGAGCTACCGCCGCCGCTTGATTAACCATATTGCGTCAGATCACTTGAAGATTGGCGCTGTTTCCTATGGAATATACAGTTAAAGTGACACTGTGGCGGGCAGAATACAGGGGGTGAGGGCACCACAAATGGAATTCTTCGGGAAATGTGCTGAAGTTTCGGGGCGCCATGCATTTCGAACCGTCCTTTACGCTGCTGTCTTCTTCGCTCTGTCGACATGGCTCACAGTCAATTTCATGACCTTTGAGGCCGACCACGCCGAATTGGTCAAACAATCCGAGCCCTTTTGGGAACCTCAAAAAGAAGCCGCAGAGAAGTTTCCACAATACTCACGAACCGCCGTTGTGGTGATCGATGCCGCCACTATAGATATTGCCGACGATGCATCCGAAGCCTTCGCTGCAAGACTGCGAGCCGAACCTGAAATGTTCCGATCGGTCTTTCTGCCTACCGAGGATCCCTTCTTCAAACGCAACGCTTTTATGTTTCTCGAACTTGACGAACTGGGCCGCGTGATCGACAGGCTCGCCGATGCACAGCCGGCGCTGGCGGCCGTTTCACAAGATCCAACCTTGCGCGGATTTTTTGGTCTTGTTGATACCGGTATAACAGCTCTCAGAGTGGGCACGGACCTGCCTCCCGCCTTTGCCAAACTGATGAATGAAACCGCCGAAGGCGTCGAGGATTTTTCTCAAGGCCGGCACATCCGGCTTTCCTGGGCAGATGAGATGATGGGCACCAATGATTTGGCGCTCCGCCGGATCATCACCACCAAGCCGGTCGTCACGCGCGCCAAACCCCAGGTCGAGGAGCGCGCCCTCGTCGCCCGCATTCGGCAAATTGCACAAGAGCCGCAATTCAGTTCGCAAAACGGGGCAACCATCCGTGTCACCGGTCGCCTCGGCATGGAATATGACGAGCTCCAGGCCATCAAAAAGGGCGTAGGCCTCGCGGGTATCCTCTCACTGGTCTTTCTCGCGATCATCCTCAGCGCTGGCTTGCCATCTTGGCGCTACATTGTCGCCATCTACGTCACGCTTCTGGCCGGACTGCAGTGGACGATGGGTTTTGCCACCCTGGCTGTCGGGTCGCTAAATATGATGTCCGCAGCCTTTGCAGTTCTTTTTGTTGGTCTTGGTGTCGATCACGCCCTTCACATTACCTTGCGGTATAACGAGAATCTCCAGGGCGGACAAAAGCATTTCGATGCCATGCGTGCCGCCGCCAGCACGACGGGCGGCGCTGTCGCTCTGTGCGCCCTGACGTCTGCCATCGGCTTTGCTGCATTTATTCCAACAGATTACAAAGGCATCGCACAGCTGGGTCTCATCGCTGCAGCGGGCATGGGCTTTGCTGTCATCGCCAGCATGACCCTCATGCCTGCCATGTTCACATTACTGCGGACCGGCGGACACAAAATGGGTGCACCCAAATTAAAACCGGGCGATCACCTGCTGGCGCCGCGCCGGCGGTTTGCCCTTCTGGGTATCATACTTGGCATATCAGCCATTTCCTATGTCAAGGACACGGGCCTTCAATTCAACTTCTCAAGCATGTCAATCCGCGACCCGAATGCGGAATCGGTCAGCACATTATTTGAATTGCAGAACGACGGCATTGAGACTGACTTTGTCGCAACCGTCCTCGCCGCCAACAAACAAGAAGCTATCGACTTTGCTACGCGTCTTGAGGTACTGCCACAGGTCAAGGGAGCCAAAAGCCCCTATGACTTCGTCCCCGAGGATCAGGACGAAAAACTGCTGATGATCGAGGATGCGACAACGTTTCTGTGGCCCGCACTGCAAGTCAATGAGAACCCCGAAGGCCTTGATGAAGCTGAACGACAGGCTGTTGTGGATGACTTCCTCAGTAAAGTCGCAAGTCTGGAAACAGACGATATCGAGACGCTTGCCGCCCTGCGACGGCTGGCCAGAACCTTCAGCGACATTCGCCATGACCCCGCCGGGTCGGTAGACCTTGCCGCCCTGGAGCACGAGCTTCTTGGCGGAGTTCTGCGCCAACTGGCCCGGCTTCGCGACGCGCTGGAAGCAGACTATTTCGAGTTTGAAGATCTTCCCGCTGACCTGCGCCACCGTCTGATTGCTACCGATGGCACTCACAAGGTCACAGCCCTCCCAGCCATGGACATCACCGAGGTCGGCCCGCTGGGAGAATTCGTCGCCGCCGTCCAATCGGTTTCGCCACGCGTGACGGGACGTCCCATTGTGGAATCTGGCGTCGGGGCCATTGTTGTCAGATCGTTTATTCAGGCAGGGTCGGTCGCGCTTATCTTCATCACCGCATTATTGCTCTACTTTTTCCGCAACATTCGCGAAACTGTACTGGTCCTGATCCCGATCCTTCTCGCAGGAGTCCTTCTCGTCGCAACGATGAACGTCCTGGGGCTGACATTCAACTATGGCAACGTCATCGCCCTGCCGCTGATTTTTGGCCTGGGTGTCGACAGCTCAATCCACCTGGTTTTGCGGGCGCGAGAAACACACTCCGCCACAAAGGTCGCCTCATCCAGCACACCGCAAGCCGTCCTCCTGTCATCCCTGACAACCGTTGCCGCCTTCGCCAGTCTGTCGTTCTCGCCGCACCGGGGGATCGCCAGCATCGGCATCGCACTGACAATCGGCATCATCTGGCTATTAATCTGCACTCTGCTCATTCTACCAGGCCTGATACGGCTCGGCGCGAAGGACTAGGGTTAACGCGCCACCTTCTTCCGGCACGTCTCTTGCTCCGTCACCTGCGGGTGTCGGGCCGATGACAGATTTTTCATCGATCCGGCAAGACGCAACGGGTGGTGGATATCATGATTTCAGGCCGGTTTTCCGGGTATTTTTTAGCCGCAGCAATTACTGCGAGCATAACAATCCCTGTGCCGCTCGCGTCCGCAAATGAAACACCCTGGATCGCGCCGTTGACGCAGGTTCAATTCGATAGATGGGCTGAGGTTCCAGAAGAATTTCATCTCACCGGGCAGATCATTGACGATGAGGGTAACCCCATCCGCGGCGCAGCAATATCCGCCAGAGGCGAAAGCGGCGAAATCGAGTTGACCAGGTCGGGCAGAGGCGGTGTCTTTGAAATCGCCGAGAGCCTGTCACCATCAACACGGCTCATCATTCGTCACAGAATGTTCGCGCCACGATACGTCGACGCCGGCGCGCTCTATAAGAGCGTGGGCGAACCGGTCCAAATAGAAATTTTTCTCTATACAGAGCGCTTTGACATTACGCCACAAGGCGGTACCTATCAAAGCGGCCAACTGGTCCTTGAGGTTCCAGAAGGTGCAGTCACTGAGCCTGTTACTATCCTTGCCACACAATTACCACTCGATTTTTCCTATAATCACGACGGTACGCCGGAACCTGTCCGGTTGACCTCTGTCGATCTCAAACCGCACGGACTCACGTTCGCAAAGCCGGTCACCCTGACAATGACCATCGACCGTGAAGATATGGGCGAGATTACAGACCCCGTCAGTTTTTACTATGACGAAGCCCGGGATCGCTATGTTCACGATCCACTCGGAACTGTGGAGGTTAAAGGACACCGCGCAGCCATAACATTGAGCCACTTTTCGCCCCACGCCACGGTCGACGGGAGAAGGGCCCAGTCAACGCTACAATTGGGACGCAGCAGCGATGTTGATGGCGACGGCGCCGTGACCCCTTCCGATGCCCTCTTCATGCTGCTTGCCTCAGGCGGCACACAAAATGCGCACGCCCGCTATGCCCAGCCAACGGCGGGATCGGTCAGAAAAATTACCACCAACTCGAAATTGGCTCAGCGCCGCGCCGCGCCTGCAAGCTTTGACTTTTTGGGCACCCAATTTCCTGTCTCCCCTGCCATGCCGCGCCTGGAGGCAAGAAGCATCGCCGAAAGATTCTCACTTGGCCGCAGATGGGAAAAAATCATTCGTGCCAGGTTAGAGGTCCAGGCCGAAGAATACGAATTTGACTGCAAGTTACTTCTGGGTCGTTACGCGTTTTACCGCGCCGCCGATTGGCAAAGAGTAAAACCCGGTTTAGCAGAGATGACTATGATCAAAGAGCAATGGGACGCCCTTGCTCCCGACAAGAACCAGGCTAACAACCGTTTTGCCTATTTCAATTGGCAGGGCTCGAGAGATCTTGTCATCGCACCGGCCCTTCCCGGAAAACTGAGTCTACCAGGCATTCAGAAAATCGCTGTGACCATGGGGGAAGACGGTTTGGTGGTCTATGTGGAAGCGAACAGCTATATCATCGCCAAAGCGCGCGACGGTGTCACAGGCGCATGCCCGGGCGAAATTGAGTCAGATCTTTGGGCGAGCACCGATGGTGTTTTCAAAGGGGTTCGCGGTCATGAGGCCCGGCGGGATGCCGTGAAAGGGCATTTTCATTTCGGCAGTACGGCGGGGCAGTCTCGGGATAGTCTGGCCTGGGGCACTTTCAACCGCGACGAACTAGACGTCTATTCAGACATGAAGTGTGAGAGTGAAGAACGCCAGGTCTGGAATTATTCCGTCACCTGGAAGGAGGCGAGCAACAACGCTCAGGCGCAAACACGCATATGGACAACACCCTCCTTGCCAACCACAAGGACAAACGGCAAGCCTGTTAATTCTGTCGACTGGCTGATCAGCAATCCGCACAAGCGAACGTTCTCCGAGCACCTGTCCGCCGGTCTTTTCAAACAAACTCCGGACGGAGCAATCCCCTTTGGCTTCATGCTTCACAGAATTGGCGAGCGACCATGCGGTGCCACGCCAACACCGCCGGTAGCAGGTCCGGGCGAGCCAACAATCTCGGAGCCAAATCCAGGCCGTCCCTATGGTCTCGCCAGCCGCAGCAATTAGCCCCTGGTTTGATCGCGATTTCACACGAATCCCGAAAAACAGAGCTAGATCAGTCTGATAGCACTCTTTACCTGTGTCCTGGAGGTCACTAGGCCGTATAAGGCCGTGGGCAGCGCCCTCTACCATCCACCTTCCGCTTGAACCGGTTGGTTAACGATGGCACTCTCCGGCACGGATACATTGGGTAGATGTATGATTGGGTAGTACGGGGGTTTTAATGCAACGAATACGAGTGGCCGTGTTTCGGAAATCGAGTGCGATAGCCGTTAGCTTGGCCGCACTGTTTTGCTTCAGCGGATTGACCAAGTCGGAGGCCGCCTCGGTACCGTGTGATCCCACGACCGTCAATATGGCCCTGGATGACACAATGACCTGTATTGGCGTAGATGACCTGGGACCGACGGGGATCACTTCAGTTCTGGGCGGCAGTCTGTTTATTGATGGAACCCTCACCAACGATTTCACCAATGTTTCTGCCAGCGCCTCGTTCGGCGGCATGGGGACAATCAACGGTGATGTCTTCGTCGATGGGAAACTGATCGCTTCGGCAGGTGATCTCTCGATCAATGGAAATCTGTCTCTTGCAAGCGGATCGTCACTTGCGGTGACGCTTGGCGGCGGGACGTCAACCAAAGTCGATGTAACCGGAGGCGCCACCATAGACAGCGGCGCCAATCTCATGCTGATGGGAGATCTTGCGCAGGACGCGGTTGTGACTGTTCTGACGGCCACCGGCGGTGTTACCGGTGATTTCGGCGGCGTCACAGACGCCCAGGGCAATCTCCTTCAATACGCAACGATCGCGGGCGCCAACGACATTCAATTCGGCAATTCTCTGGTTCTGATCGGCGTCAGCGAGGTCATTCACCAGGCCGCAACCGGTGTCGCGCTTGACGCCCATCGCGGGATCCTCAATACGATCCATGCCCGGATTGACCACCGCTACCGCGACAGCGCCTACAAACGCACCAAGCGCAACATATTTGCAGGCAACGAAACGCCTTCCTCCGGGGCGCTGATGGCCAGCCAGACGAACCGGCAACAATCCGGCCTGTGGCAGAGCGATTTGAGCCTGGCCGTCCAGAACGATGAATACACACCCGGATTTATCGCTGACATGATCGCGTCTGAACAAACCGGCTCTGATCGCATGCACCGTACTTTGAGCGCCCTGCCTCGCTTGCAGGTCTCATCCAACTATGGTGGCATGTGGCTTGAAGGGTTCGGCATGAAGTCGACGCAAGACCCGCAAGACGCTGTGACCGGATATAAAGCCACCGCCAGCGGCGCATCAATTGGACTGGATTCCAGAGCCTCAAACGACTGGACCTTTGGCGGCATGGTTGGCTACGGCATCAGCGATGTAGACCTTGATCACAAGGCCGGCAACGCGGATGGAGAAACAGTTTATGTTGGCGCGTATATGGCAAATATTTCACGTACACACTATGCCAATCTTTTCGTGACCGCAGCTGTTGGCCAGTTCGATGCGACACGCGCCGTAACCGACGGCGTGACGAGCGGAAGAGCGACCGACGAGTTCGGCAGCTACATGTGGGACGCCCGTCTTGAGCTGGGCCGCACTTTCGGCCTGTCCGAAGATAATTTCTTTCGCCCCAATGTAGCGATCGAATATACCTCTGCCTACCAGGACGACTATGTTGACGATGGTGCCGGAATTGTTCCCGGACTGATGATCGAAGAGCACACGACCGAGATTTTCCGTGCCGAGGGTCAGTTCGATGTCCTCTTTGGTTCGATGAACATCGACGACGAAGGCTGGAGCGGCCGGTTTTTCGGCGGCGCGGCCCACGAGGTCCTGCTGGATGATCTGACGACCAATGCCTTTATTACCGGCTTCGCGGATCCGGTCAGCCTTTCAACCAGCGGCGATGATCATCGGACTTTTGCCATCTATGGCGCCTCACTCTCATGGGCCCTGAGCCAGCGTGTGCGGGCGCAGTTCTCCTATCAAGGTGAATCCAATTCCGACTTCGTTCGCCACAACCTGGTCGCGGGCTTCTCCATCGGCTGGTAACCCGGCGCCGAACTTTGGTTTCAAATCCTGCCTCGCCAAATCAGCGAGCTCCGCGTAGACAGCCTCTCATTCGCAAATAGAGGAGGCACCACATGATCAAGGGACTGCACCACAACGCGTACCGCTGCCGCGACTCCGAAGAAACCCGCAAGTTCTACGAGGACTTTCTGAAGCTGCCGCTGGTCGGCGCGCTCGATATCTCTACGACAATCACGGGCCGCGAGGCCAGGGTGCTGCACACTTTTTTCCAGATGGAAGATGGCTCGTGCCTTGCCTTCTTTGAAGCACCGGATCAGCCATTCGAGTTCATAGATCAACACGATTTCGACCTTCACATCGCCGTCGAGGTCGATATGGAGACCCTCCACACAATGTTCGACAAAGCCAAGGCAGAAGGCCGTGAGGTCAGGGGGATCTCGGATCACACCTTCATCCACTCGATCTATTTCCGCGACCCCAACGGCTACGTCATCGAACTGACCGCAAAAGTAGAGGGACAAGACGGGGCCCTCGACCCGGCGAAGAACCGTGCCCGCGAAGTCCTCGACACATGGCAAGCCGCGAAGTAAAACCTTCAAAGACCATGAGGACCAAACCCGGAGCGCCCGTTGGACGATCACATTATCAATGCCCTGCCCGATCCTGTCATTCTGATCGACGGGGACCGCAGGATCGCTGGCTCCAATACGGCCACCCGAGGCCTGCTGGGCACTGTCTACAAGGGTGAGGACCTGTCCCTGACCCTGCGTCATCCGGACATCCTGCACGCCGTCGATGCCGTTCTGGAGGGCGCTGCGACACAAAGCGATGAAGTCAGTTTCTCCCACCCGGTCATGCGGACCTTCGAACTTTCCGTATCCACAATTCCGGACTCGAAAACGACCCCGGGCGAAGCACAGGTTTTACTTGTCCTCCACGACATCACGTCGGCGAGGGCCGCGGAAAGCGTGCGATCCGAATTTATTGCCAATGTCAGTCACGAACTGCGTTCACCGCTCGTATCACTTATTGGCTTTCTCGAAACCCTCCAGACTTCAGCCAAAGATGATCCCGACGCACAAGACCGGTTCCTTGCCATCATGGCAAATGAGGCAAGCCGGATGAGAGCGCTGATTGACGACTTGCTTTCCCTTTCGAAAATCGAGGCCAACGAACACAATCGGCCTCAAGGGCAAGTCGATCTGGAGCATGTGTTGCGCACTGTTTGTGACACGCTCGGTCAAAAGGCACAGAGCAAGGCAATGACAATAGACGTCGTATGCAATGGCTCCATTCCCGTCATCCCCGGCGACCAGCAAGAGCTCATTCAGGTTTTTACCAACCTGGTTGAAAACGCCATCAAATATGGCACAGACAACAGTGCCGTGACGGTCTCCATCGAGGCGATCAACCGCATCCCTGATATCGGCGACAAAGGTGTGCGTGTCTCAGTCCGGAATTTCGGTGAGACCATTGCCCCGGAACACCTGCCAAGACTGACCGAGCGGTTCTACCGCATCGACAAGGGCCGCTCGCGTTCCGTTGGCGGCACGGGCCTGGGCCTCGCTATCGTCAAACACATGGTAAATCATCACCGCGGGCGGCTGGTCATCGAAAGCAGCCCCGAAAACGGCACGCTTTTCTCGGTTTTCCTGCGCGCCTGAACCCGGCGGGGCATCAGGCAATCGCCTGTCATAAAACCGTTACATAACCATCATAAAAGAGAATCCAGCCAGGCCTAGAACGCAAGGGAAGGCGCGGGATAAACCTGCATTCCGTGCCAGGAAACGGATATTTGAAGGAGAATGAATTCCATGTATCTCAAATCGACCCTTACAACTCTTGGCCTCATTGTCGGCCTTTCCATGGCCGCCGAGGCGGCTGATCAAATCCGCATCGTCGGATCCTCAACCGTCTACCCATTTTCAACCGCAGTCGCCGAACGTTTCGGAAAAACCACATCCTACGCGACGCCGATTGTCGAAAGCACTGGCACCGGCGGCGGCATGAAACTGTTTTGCAGTGGAACAGGCCCTTCGCACCCGTCCTTAACCAATGCTTCAAGACGCATCAAGACCTCCGAAATCGATCTGTGCACAAATAACGGTGTAACGGGAATCGTTGAAGTCAAAATCGGCTATGATGGCATCGTGATTGCCAATTCAGTCAAAGCCGATCAGCTCAATCTCACCAGAAAAGAGGTCTTCCTCGCACTGGCAAAGGAAATTCCCGACGGCAACGGTGGCTGGAAGGCCAATCCAAACAAAACCTGGAAAGACGTCTCAGAGCAACTGCCAAATCGGCGCATTGAAGTTCTCGGGCCTCCGCCAACATCGGGAACCCGCGATGCCTTCGTCGAGCTTGCCATGGAAGCAGGCTGCAAAACCTTCCCCGGCGTGAAGGACCTCAAGAAAGCGAACAAGTCTCTCTACAAAGCCAAATGCCACACGATCCGCGAGGATGGTCATTTTGTCATCGCTGGTGAAAATGACAATCTCATCGTGCAAAAACTGGGCGCCAACACGAACGCCTTTGGCGTCTTCGGCTTCAGTTACCTTGATCAGAACGCCGATCTTATTCAGGGCAGCACCATCGAAGGCGTAGAGCCGGAGTATGACGCCATTTCCGATGGCTCCTACCCCATATCCCGGTCGCTGTTCTTCTATGCAAAGTCCACTGACGGGCGGTCAAACCCGGCCATCCCTGCCTTTATCGCCGAATTTACCAGCGAGGCTGCCTGGGGACCAGAGGGTTACCTGGCAGATAAGGGCCTCATCTCCATGCCGGAAGCGGAACGTGCCGACTGGCGGAAAAAAGCAACAGGACTGGAAGAAGTTGGTGCAATCAACTAGCCCAACCGCTGATCAGATCGCTCGGGGCCCGGCGCCCCGGCGATCTTTTCGCTACAAGCGACCGCGATCCGCTGTTGCCCTTGAGAAAGTCATCCGGCTTGCCCTCATGGCATCCTCGGCGATCGCTATTTTCACAACCCTTGGAATTGTTCTTTCCCTGATTTTCGAGGCCCTTCAGTTCTTCCAGAAAGTCTCGCCACTTTCCTTTTTCACCGGTCTGGAATGGAGCCCCCAGACAGCAATCCGAGCCGACCAGGTTGGCTCATCAGGAAGCTTCGGGATCGTTCCCCTGTTAACAGGCACCGCCCTCATCAGCTTCATAGCGCTCGTCGTCGCAGGTCCGCTCGGCCTCTTCGCCGCGATTTACCTCGCCGAATATGCCTCGCCTCGCACTCGCAAAATCATCAAGCCAATGCTTGAAATTCTTGCCGGTATCCCGACAGTCGTTTACGGCGTTTTCGCTGCACTGGCGGTTGCGCCATGGCTCGCCCGGACCGGGCGGGACATTGGCTTCCATATCTCTTCGGAAAGTGCACTGGCCGCCGGTCTGGTCATGGGCATTATGATTGTCCCGCTGATCTCCTCGCTCTCTGACGACATCATTACAGCTGTCCCCCGCACCCTTCGGGAAGGCTCATTCGGGCTTGGCGCGACCCGGTCCGAAACCATCCGCCAGGTCGTCCTGCCGGCCGCCCTGCCCGGCATTATCGGCGGTTTTTTGCTGGCGGCGTCTCGCGCCCTGGGAGAAACCATGATCGTTGTGATGGCCGCGGGCCTGTCTGCAAATCTGACCGCCAATCCTCTTGAGACGGTCACGACAGTGACCGTGCAAATCGTCAGCTTGCTGACCGGTGACCAGGAGTTTGACAGCGCCAAGACCCTTGCCGCTTTTGCCCTCGGCCTTACGCTCCTTGCCATCACACTTGTTATGAATGTCATCGCCCTGCGGATCGTTGACAAATATCGAGAACAATATGACTGACACTTTCAATTCTGGCCCCATAGATTCAGACCTGCCAAAATCCGGCATCGTTAAACAGGTCTCCCTCGGCCTGGCGCGGCGCTACCGGGCCGACAGGCGCTTGCGTCTTCAGGGGCAGGCAGCGGTCGGGCTCTCGCTTCTGGTTCTGGCAATCCTGCTCACATTTGTAATTCTTGTCGGCAAAAGTGCCTTTCAGCGCACGGTTCTGGATCTTGCCATCACCCTCGATGAGACAGTGATCGATCCGGCAGGCACACGTCTCCCGGAAACTCTGGCACGCGCCAACTATCAGAGCCTCATTGTAAAAACATTGCGAGACAAATTCCCGGACGTGACCGGACGCAAGGATCGGCGAGCCCTCAAGAAAATTGTCAGCACGGGCGCCGAATATGAACTCCGAAGTCATGTCATCACCAATCCCGACCTGATCGGCACGACACAGACTGTGACACTGACCGCATCCAGCGACGTCGACATGTGGCTCAAGGCAGGCAAGGACAACGGTGCAAACTTTCTCACTGACAGCCAGATTTCATGGGTCGAAGCCCTTGAGCATGATGGCTCCCTTCGGATCATCTTCAACCGGGATTTCCTGAGCCATGGCGACAGCCGCGAGCCGGAGCTCGCCGGCATCCGGGGCGCCATAGTCGGATCCTTTCTGTCGCTCGCCGTGTGCATTGCCCTGGCGCTGCCGCTTGGTGTCATGGCGGCGATCTATCTTGAAGAGCTGGCACCGCGCAATCGCCTGACCCGGATCATCGAGGTCAATATCAACAACCTGGCCGCCGTGCCCTCGATCATTTTTGGCATTCTCGGACTGGCGGTTTTTCTGAATTTCTTCGGCTTGCCTCGCTCTGCCCCGCTGGCCGGCGGCATGGTGCTGGCACTCATGACCCTGCCGACAATTCTGATCGCCTCCCGCGCCGCCCTGCAGGCCGTTCCGCCATCCATTCGCGAAGCCGCCCTCGGCCTTGGCGCCAGCGATATTCAGACAATCTTTCACCATGTCGTGCCGCTGGCCCTGCCCGGCATGCTGACCGGCGCGATCATTGGCATGGCACGCGCCCTTGGCGAAACCGCGCCGCTGCTCATGATCGGCATGGTCGCCTTCATCGCGGACACGCCCACCAGCGTCACCGACCCGGCAACCGTCCTGCCGGTTCAGATCTACCTCTGGGCTGACAGCCCGGAGCGCGGCTTCATAGAAAAGACCGGCGCGGCAATCATGGTTCTTTTAGCCTTCCTGCTCGTGATGAACTCTGTGGCCATTTATCTACGCAACAAATTCGAAACCAGGTGGTAACTTCAATGGATGTAATCGTGAAAAAAGAAAACTCAGCCAAAGCCGGTGTTGCGCAACAGGCCATTGCACAGCCGCGCGTCACGCTTCATGGCAGCGCCGCAAATACCGAACAGCAACCGGCTCGCACCAAAGTCTCGGCGCAGAATGTGAATGTTTTTTATGGCGAGACCCAGGCTCTGACCCAGTCGGGGGCCTTTCTCGGCACGCCCGGGTTC
>CBFDBJ010000029.1:0-36750 GCA_965603015.1 uncultured Alphaproteobacteria bacterium | reverse complement strand
GTCTTTCTGGACCGTCGAGAGCCTTGAGATTGCTAATACCATGACCTACGGCGGCGTTCAGGCGGCGCAATATCCCTTGAGCATTTACGCCGACTGGTTCAGAAAGTTTTTGACCTACTTCGTGCCGCTGGCCTGTATCAGTTATTTCCCGGTTGTTGGTATTCTTGGCGTGGCAGACCCGCTCGGCTCATCGCTGGCCTTTCAGATCCTCAGTCCGGGGATCGGGATACTCTTCCTTTTTGCCTCGTTTGGCGTCTGGCAGTTCGGCGTGCGCCACTATACGTCAACGGGGAGTTAACTGTTCGCCGGACAGTTTCTTCATCCGCGCCAGCCGCTCAGGTTCATTTCGCACCAACCAGTTATCTTGTGAGAGTAGCTCGTAGGCTCTGGAAAAATTTCTGATCGTCTCTTCCCTATTGTCCTTGAGAAGATAGAGCTCGCCAAGTTCCTCGAAGCAATAACCATCCGGTGTTCCCGCCGCCTCATTCTCAGCCTGGATTTCCAACTGGAGGGCAAGGGCTTCGTCAATCATGCCCTGCTCGCGCTTCACTCTGGCGATGGACCAGCGGGCAATGCGGGCGCGGACAGGAATATCGCGGGACAGAAAATGGTCCCGGCTTTCTTCGAAGAGTGCGAGGGCTTCCTTGAGCTTGCCTGCATCAAAGGCAGTCCAGCCCATGTTGTTGGTCAGCGAACCGACCCAGCCACGGGCCCGTTCATTGTCGCTTTGACGCGCATGGTCGAGGCCAATGAGGTTCCAGTGGTTTGCTTCGGCACCGTCCACTGCGGCGATGGCGACCATGTGGGCGGCGTCAACGGCAAGAAAATTCTCGCCTGCCTTTTCGCCCAGCTCCCACGCTTCAACAAAGAGCGGCTTTGCCTTTTCTTTTTCGCCGGATGAATTAAGCGTCCGACCACGCTCCAGAAGATAGCGGATGCGGGCCCGCGTCATGTCATTACCGAGTGCCGGTTCGATCGTGTCGAGCAGCGCGTGGGCCTCATCAAACTCGCCGACAAGGCTATGGGTCCGGGCGATCTGTGTCTTTAATTCCAGCTTCCAGGCCAGCGGGACCCCCTCGCCTGCTTCGGCCAGTATTGCCGTGAAAGCTTCACGGGTCTTGGTCGGCGCGCCATAATTCCATGCGGCATCGAAATCAGGAAGCGCGGGGTCAGCTTCAGCAGATGTCATCTTATCCTCCGAACAGGCTACCAGCGAGATCAGAAGAACCAGGGCACAGAGATGTTTCAGCCGCTGCATTCTCAATCCTTCACATCAGTTCATTGTTGGCCTCTGCGGCCACATCACTTCGCTTTCATCCACCTCGATGAACCGCAGAAGAAGAAGGCCCAGCTTGCGGGTTTCTCCCGGAGCAGGGTTGGTCCGCTCGACGGCGTGATACTTGCCTTTGTGAACCCCCTCAAAGAGCCAGACGGGCCCCGGTCGGCTTATGACGTTCTCCTCGTCCGTCCGCTCGACATACCAGTACTTCATGTAACCAAAGCGGAAGCGAAGATCCTTTAGTTCCTCCTTAGACAGTACACGCGATTCAATGTCTTTCGCGTCGCCCCAGCTCTCACCCGCCAGGCCTGTTGATCTTTTTGAGGTCAGGGTCGCGGCACCGCTGGCGGCCACATCAATCCGTATGATGATGGGGGTGCCTTCTTTCGGGAGCCAGAAAAAGCGGAACGCCTCGGCGTTCGGATCTTTGGACATTTGCCACAGTGAAGGCTCGTCCAGATCATCAAGACGCTGGTCGTAATACTTGAACCAGTCCTTTTCGTAATAAACTGAATCCGGAGCAACCTGTGCCGGATCGATTTCAGGCGCCTTGACGGTTCTTTGTGCCAGAGCACCGGTCGGCGCGGCAAGGCCCAGCACAATAGCCAGCACGACTTTTAATTTACCCATGGAGTATCCCCGTTTGTGTCCAGATCCGCCCGCTTCAATCCGGGTCCAAAGGGCTGAATTCTGCCTGCCCATCGTGGCGACATTGTGGATGGTCGCGGGACAAAGTTCAAGACCGGGCCCCGCCCTTGCCTCCTCCCGTAACCTGCTGTTTTTGCGCAAACTTCCAGCACGTCTGCGCCATGCAAACCGGTTTGCAGATAAATCAGCCGAAATCGGTTAAAGTGCGTTGAAGGGCGCAAAGATCGAGGAGACCTCACATGTCTGACGTTGAACACTCCGAACGCAAGCACAAGACCACGCGGAAGCACCGGGATCCGATTGAAAAGCGCTACTCCAATATCGGGTGGGCGATCTTTCTCATTCTGGCAGGCGCGGTTATGCTGCTGCCCCATATTCTGGTGCCCGAAGGCTTTCTGTGGATTGCCGCCGGGGTGATCATGCTGGGCTACAGAAGCGCCGTCGCCGCCAAAGGCATCGAAGCCCCCATGGCCCTGGTTTTCGCAGGGATTGCTTTTGTTGCGATTGGCCTCTCGGAGTTTATCGACTTTGACGTCGACATCTTCCCGATACTTCTGATCGTCGGCGGGGTCGTCCTGCTCGGGCGGGCGATGAGCTCAAAGGGAGATTAGCTTTTTCTCTGCGCCGCCTGCGCTCTTTCAAGCTCAAGTGCCGCAAAGAGTGGATTGTTTGCACCATAAATGAATTCAAGCTCCCGAGCGGTGACGGTTCGACACCCCGCTTCGCGCAAGCTGGCCGCCAGGTCGTGAAAGGCTGCCTTTTGCACATGAAGCACAAGTTCCTGATCGCCGCCTTTTGACCCTGCTGCCGAAGTCAGCTCTCCGCCGACCGCAGCGATAATGTCTTTCACCTGCTCAATACCCGCAACCTTCGCCTCAAGGCGAACCTCGATCATGGTCCGGGCCCTTTCGCGCGCCGCAAGACGGCCAAGGATATCTTTGGCATGGTCAAGACTGCCTTCACCCCAGTGCGCGCCAAGCGAGCCGCACAGGAAGGCTTCGGAATTCAGGATGACGCCATCCTGCAAAATTTTGAGGTGATTGGCCGTAAGGGTCGCGCCGGATGAGGTGATGTCGACGATGGCGTCGGCAGTGCCTGCCGCCGGCGCGCCTTCGGTCGCACCGAGGCTCTCGACAATGCGGTAGTCGACCAGGCCGTGCTGCGCAAAGAAACTGCGGGTTATGTTGATGAATTTGGTCGCGACGCGCAGAAGCCGGCCACCTTCCTGTCTGATTTCGGCGGCAACCTCGACCAGATCGGCCATGGTTTCCACATCAAGCCAGGCTTCCGGCACGGCAACGATGACATCCGCATGGCCGAAATTCAGCGCCGAGAGCGGCGCGACACAGGCATCGGGCTCTGGTGTTTTTTCGTGCAGCAGGTCGCGCCCCGTGATGCCAAGGTGGATGTCGCCCTTGATAAGGCCTGAGGCAATTTCACCGGCAGAGAGAAACCGCACCTCAACGCCGTCGATGCCCTTGATGGCACCCTGATACCGCCGCATGCCGCCATGACGCTGGATCTTGAGACCCGCTTCAAGGAAATACTCTTCTGCTGCTTCCATCAGGCGGCCCTTGGAGGGCAGTGCAAGAATGAGGGTGTCGCTCATTATTTTGCTCCCTTCTGACCGGCAAGTACCGCCGCAAGGCGATCATTGCGGATCATGGCGCCGACCGCCGGAACCCGCTTCGGCGCCCCGAGGCGCAAAAGCAAGTCGTCATAGCGGCCGCCACCGGCGATCTGTTCACCCCCGTCTGTCAGCTCAAAGACGAACCCGGTATAATACTCAAAGCTTCGGCCAAACTCCGTTGCAAAAATAACCGGTGCATCGCCAGCAATTTCTTCGATCAACCCGGCGCGAGTTTCGGCCACTTCAAGTGCCTCGTCAATCGCAATCCCGTGAACCCCGGCCAGCTTGCGGATGCGCTTGAGCGCCTCGCGCGGCGCGCCGGATATTTTGAGATAGTCTTCAATGGAAGTGATGATGCCCGGTGACAAGGGTTCCGATGCCGCATCGCGCGCCTTTTCCATCAGGCGGCGGGTCACGCTTTCGATTGATCGCCCGGGAACACTATCCAGACCTGCGATGTCCAGCAATCCGCTGACCGTTTCCAGGGCGCTTGCCTCATCGAGCTTACCCAGCACAGCGGCGACGCCCTCGGGTTTCTTCTGACGTTCCGTAAGCCCCTTCAAAAGACCACCAAAACGCGATGGCTGCCAGAAACTGTTTCTGAGGCTGGCACGCCAGTGCTCTGGAATATCAAGCGCCTCGATGAAAGCCGCAAACAGGCCAAGGTCACCCATTTTTGCCTCAAATCCCGCAAGCCCTGCCTTGCGGCACGCCTCAAGGGTCAGCCCGAAGACCTCGGCATCGGCCTTCGTGCCGCTGTCCTTGTCATCGCTCTGGCCGATGAGTTCGATGCCGCTTTGAGAAAACTCGTTGGGGCGAGCCGATCCGGGAACCTGACACCGAAACGCCAGACCTTCATAGGCATAGCGACGCTCACCGCCCTTTGCAGCTGTCGCTTCAAGATAATGCAGGCACGCAGGAATAGTCAGATCCGGGCGCAGGCAAAGTTCCTTGCCGTAGGGATCGGAGAAAACATATATCCGCCGTCGGATGTCTTCGCCTGACAAATCAAGAAAGGGCTCGGCGGTTTGAATGATCGGGAGATCAACAGACGCAAAGCCTGCCGATGCGAAGACGGTATTGATGACAGCCTTTTGCGCCGCGATCTTTTGTGTTTCCGGGGTCATAGTTTTACCCTAACGTATAACGGTCAAGGATCGACCGGACGCCGGAGACAAGATCCGCGCGCTTGACCGAGACCTGCGCCGGCTGGTCCTCGCGCCAGGCCTTGTTGTCCTCGATGTCCTTTGACATTTCCGAACCGAGAATGAGGTCTTTCAGGGTCAGTTCGCCTTTGCCTCGCTCATCCTCTCCTTCGATGACGACGATGGAGGCGCCGCGCCTGTCGGCATATTTGAGCTGAGCTTTCATGCCGCTGCCGCCGAGATAGAGCTCGGAGCGGATACCGGCCTGTCGGAGCTCCTGGACCATCATCTGATAGCCCGCGGTTTCGCTTGCATCCATGATCAGGACCACGACAGGTCCGCGGGCGCCGCTTTCATCGGTCTTGCCGAGCGCCTTGAGAGCCGCATAAAGCCGGGAAATGCCGATGGAACAACCTGTTGCCGGAACGCGCACGCCTTTGAAGCGCTCAACAAGGCCGTCATAGCGTCCGCCGCCGCCCGCGGCGCCGAACCGCATAGGCCGGCCTTTTTCATCCTCGATTTCAAACGTCAGCTCGATTTCCCAGACGGGCCCGGTGTAGTATTCAAGGCCGCGGACAATGCCCGGATCAAACCGGACCTGATCGCCTGTGTAGTCAGCGGCCGTCAGACAGACATCAATCTCACGCAGTTCGGCAACGCCTTCCATACCGATCTCACTTGAGGCGATTACTTTCTCGATACCGTCGCATACGGCGGAACGAGGTCCCGAACCGGAGGAGACAAAGGCAAGGACCGTTTCAATCTGGCTTTCTGCAAGACCAGCACCTTTTGTGTAATCCCCTGACTCATCCTTGCGACCTTTACCAAGAAGAAGAGCCACACCTTCCTTGCCGAGACGATCCATTTTATCGATAGCGCGAAGAACGGTAAGGCGTTGTGTCTGCTCCTCCTCGCTATCAAGACCAAGGCCGATAACCTCGAAGACACCGTCGAGAACCTTGCGATTATTGACCCGGACTTCATAGTCACCGCGCTCGATCCCAATAGCCTCCATGGCATCGCACATCAGCATGCACATTTCTGCATCTGCCGCCATGGACGGCGTGCCAACGGTGTCGGCGTCAAGCTGCGTGAACTGCCGGTAACGTCCCGGGCCGGGCTTTTCATTGCGCCACACGGGGCCCATCTGATAACGCCGGAAGGGCTTGGGCAGCGCGTCATAGTTTTCGGCGACAAAGCGGGCCAGCGGCGCGGTCAGATCATAGCGCAGCGACAGCCACTGATTATCGTCATCCTGGAATGAAAAGACACCCTGGTTGGGCCGGTCAGCGTCGGGGAGAAATTTCCCCATTGCATCGGAATATTCAAGGCCGGAGGTTTCCAACGGATCGAAGCCATAAAGCTCATAAACATGGGCGATGGCGGCCAGCATTTTGCGCTGACCGATCACATCTGCAGCCATTTCGTCCCGAAGCCCCTTGGGGACCCTTGGTTTGGGACGGAAGGTCTTTTTCTTCTTCGCCATGTCTCTTGCTTTCCTGCTTTGCTGCCGGACCGGACCCGGTAAACCTGTAATTGGCCAGCATTGGCCGATTTCCTAACCTGTTTCTCCCCGTCCGGCAAGGACGGGTGAGACCTGGCATCGGAAGGCGAGTGGATTAATGATGGATTGAATGGTCTGGATGGAAGGCCTTCCAGGCAAAGGCGAAGGGGACGTCATAGGCGACATCGGCCCAGGTGCCAGCCACACGGCGTTCAACCACGACGGAGCCGATATCCCGGCTTTTCGCGATGACTGCCTTGTCAAATGGCGAGTTTTGCCCTGCTTCGTAACGCATTCTCAGATCCCCGGCCTCACTGCTAACTTCAAGAATTCCGCGGGTTCTGATGAGATCAAGGCTCCAGGCCTCGTCTCCCACTACAATGACCCGGGTCATGGGAGGCACGGCGCCCTTGTACGTGCCTTTGTAGTGATATGCAACGGCGGCGCTGTCGTAGCGCGGATAGGGTGTGCGGCCATAGGGCCGGTAGCCGCCGATATTGGGGACAAGCACCGTGCCGTCTGGATGACGCACCGCGAATTGGCCAAGCCCTTCGATCCGGGCTGGCAGGGCCTCCAACTTTTGACCTGTGGATGCTCCGAAGACCGCCTCGCCAAGGATTTGCTGCCACCAGCTTTGAGTGAGGCGATCATAGAAGACCTGGCCCGTGTGGCGGTGCAGGCCACTGGTGCCAAAGGTGGTCACCTGACCGTTGACCTCGCGGCGAAAGACGCGGCTCGAATTTGTCAGCGGGGAAAAGGTAATGGCGACAGGCGCCCCGCCGAGGTCATCGTTGACGATCTCGTGCCACAAAAGAATGCCGATCGGGTAGGCCCTTGACTCGCCATTGATCGAGACTGAAATCACAGGCTCCTGACTGGCCTGATCAGCTACGGTGATATCGCGGAGCTTCGGTGTGTTGATGGAGGGGATTTCATCCTTGCGCGGGCCAGCGGGCATGAAATCAAAAAGCGGCGCAGAATACTTTGAAAAGTCCGTGCGCGGCCAATCCTTCAGAATCTTGAAGGGGATCTCCTGGCCTTCCGGTGTCATGCGGCGCTCGCGAGCAGATGATGTTTGCTGAACAAGGAACGTGAGCGCAATGACAGACAGGATAAAACCCGCTTTCCTCACCATTGACTTGTTCATGACTTCTCCTTGACTGCCTTGATTGTTCGGCAACTCCCATCCACCTTTTGCCGGCAGGACGCGATTTTGATATTCAGAAACCTTATCAAGATTATACCGACAAGATCGGGTGACATTTCAACGCAGGGCAGTCACATGGAACGACCTGCGGCCGATCAGCCCGGGAGATTATGTCGGTCTCACCTAGTTTTCGCCGATAACACCGAGCTGCAACAGCAGGATCCCGAAGACCGCGACGGGCGCGATGTACCTTATAACGAAGCGCCAGAGTGAAAACTGACCCGCCGTCATGTCCAGTTCACTCCTTAGTGCCTTGCGCGATACAAACCAGCCGATAAAGATCGAGATCAACAACCCGCTGACAGGCAAGAAAATATGGCCCGTCAAATAGTCCAGAAAATCAAACGGGTTCTTGTCGATTATTTTGAAGTCTTTCAGATAGGTCGACGAAAACACCGTTGCGAGACCAAGGGTCCAGACAGCCAGGCCGCTGTAGAGCGCCGCCTTGTGCCGCGGCAAGCCTTTTTCCTCAGCCCAGCGCACAAAGATCTCCAAAATGGAAATTGCAGACGTCAAGGCCGCGACGAGGGCAAGAAGAAAAAACACGGGTCCAACGATAGCTCCGAACCGCATTTCGGCGAAAGCCACAGGCAGGGTTACGAAGAGAAGCCCGGGGCCGGCATTTGGCTCAAGGCCAAAACCAAAGACCAGGGGAAAGATCAAAATGCCCGCCGTGATGGCAATCAATGTATCCGAAAGTGAAATGATCACTGCCGACTGGCCGATTTTTATGTCCCGCCCAACATAGGCGCCATAGGTGATCATGATGGCGCCGCCGACACCAATCGAAAAGAACGAATGCCCCAGTGCCTTGATCATGATGTCGGCATTGATCTTGGAAAAGTCGGGGGTGAAGAGAAATTTGAGGCCCGCAGCCGCATCGCCAACGATCAAGGCATACCCTGCGAGCAGAAACAGCATAATGAAGAAGGATGGCATGAGAATATTGATCGCCGCTTCAATGCCCTTGTGCAGGCCGCGCCAAATGATGGCCACGGTCATGGCCATAAAGATCGTATGGCAGATTAACTGTGTCTTCCAGTCGAGCAACAATTCGTTGAACATCGCACCGGTCCGCGCGGTTCGGTCGACAACCGCCCCTCCCGCCGTCACGATTGTCTCTGTTCCCGGGGTGATTACGTCAATAGAAACAAGGGCAAGCTTGGGAAGATAGGCGATGATCCACCCGGCAATGACAGAGTAGTAGCTCAGCAGCATAAAGGCGGCGATCATGCCGACCCAGCCGATGATCGACCACGATCCCGAGCGACCTTCATCCACAGCGACCTTCCTGGCGCTGCCGACCGCACTCAATCCGCCGCGCCGCCCGATCAGCAGTTCACAGACGACCAGGGGCATGGCGACAAAAAGGACGCAAGCGAGATAGACAATGACAAAGGCGCCGCCGCCGTTCTCGCCGGCTTCATAGGGGAAGCGCCAGAAATTCCCAAGCCCCACAGATGATCCGACTGCGGCCAGAAGAAACGTTGCCCGTGAGGACCAGGTATTGTTCTTGTCAAATTCCGTAGCCATGTTTTCCCCTGAAAGCAGCCCTGAGTCGATTGGGGCGGAGTATCACACGGGATTCCAGGCTTGCCAAGCCCTCGGTCCGGCGACGGTCGAGAGCGAGAACAATTAACAGATTCAGTGCGTTAGCGGCCCATCCAGCGCAATATTCGGCTAAAGACCCCTTGTGTCTCTTTAGGTCGGGTTGAGGTCAATTTGCCAAGCAAAACAATCAGAGCTGCATTGTGATCAATGGCAAATTCATTGGTTTCAAAAGAGGCTGCATCGTCTCGGTAGCGATCCGGGCCTGCCATCTTTCCCAACTTATCATCGGTGGCTTGATTGTTTGGCCCGCCGACCAGGAGCCCGGGGATCGCCCGGTCTGCGCCCCTCGAGCGGAGAGCAAGATCAAGCCGGTGATGCGGGTTCTGAACAGATCGTGAACCCGAGCCCGTCACAAAGCAAAGACCAAAAGGATTTTTGCCGAGAAGGTAATCTGCCTGGCAAGCAGCGGCTGCGTAAAATTTGATATCACCTGTTTGTTCGTATGCGACGGCGAGGATGCGCCCTCGCGCGGCAATCTCGCGATTGGATCCCCAGCCGAAGTCCAGTGTCGCGACACCCCAGGGAGACAGGCGTGCGACCTTTTCATATTCGCTGGCCCGCTCGATGAGACGCTTTGTAATTTCATGTCGCAGGCCGGCAATGTCGTCACGTGTTTTGATCCGAAGAAAATTCGACAAGCCGATCAGAGACGGATTCGACCAGGTCGCGGGCCAGACATACATATGAGACGCATGTGCCTTGACCGCCTTCGCGTAAACCTTCTTGCCTGTCGTCAGGTAGAGCTCAAGCGCTGCCCAGAACCTGTCCTGCCTGTCCCAGTTGGCACCAGTGCGGTCTTCTGCCAGGTAACTTCCGGACCCGTTATCATCGCCCGGCGCTTGATCGACCTCAGCCTGACCATTGCGCCCGAGGAATTGCCACGCTTTTTCCGCAGCTTGAAGGAAGCCGAGTGCTGTCTCGCGGTCGACGGGCTCGAAAACCCTCGCCGCAATGGCGAGGGCGGCGGCGGCTTTGGCGGTGTCCGCGGTTGAAGAGCCGTAAGCAAAGCGAGGTTGCGTGTCGCGGTCCGGCAATGCGGTCATGGATGGCCAATCGTTGCCGGAGACCTTACGTTCAAAGGTCCCATACGGACGCTGCATTTTCATGAGCCAGGCGAGCCCGACCCGCATTTCACTCAACAGATCCGGTTCGCCGTCGCCGCTCTCGGGGATACCGAGCCCGCCATCCTGGAAGCGAGCGGGATCTTCTTCATAGAGCGACAGCAGATCGCCGATCACGACAGATGTTGTTGCCACATATTTCCCGAAGTCGCCCGCATCATGCCAGCCGCCTATGCAATTACGCGGCTCGTGGGTCTTTCTCGACAGCGCATCGTGGCGATGACAGGACCCGTGGGCCAGGCCTGTTTCGGGATCATCCAGCGCCACGCCGCAACGCTGCAAATAGAAGGCGCGAGCAAGCGCTCTTTCGGCCTTATCAAAGGGCGTATCCGAAATGCGGAATGGCAATGACGTTACTTTGCCCGAGCGCAGGTAAAACGTCCCTTGCGCGTTAATCGAGGAAAGGTCGACGGTACCGATGCGTTTGTCGGATGTTGCCACAACTTTACCTGTTGCGTGTCCCGCGAGCCGGTCCGTTTCGCTTTCAACAAGATCAAAGGTGATCAACCCGCGAGTGACACTGCCGGCTGATCGTATAGCAATCTGCTTGGGTCCCCGGGGCAGGAAGCCTGATTGATTGAGAAGGATTTCATCCGATGGCGCCAGGGGTTTCGTACTGAACGGCCAGGAAATGAGCCCGAGCGAGACCCCGGCTCCGCCAAGGCCAAAGAGGCCGCGCCGTGTCAGTCCCTGTTTCATCTCGCTCCTTGTCATCAAGCCTTCACCCATCCGCAAGTGGTTCCGGATCGAGACAGAAAAGCGCCGCGTTGCCGCCTTGCGCCGTAATGTTATCTGTGCGCATCCGCTCTGACGCAAAGCGCGACAGATAGTGGGGACCGCCCGCCTTCGGTCCGGTACCGGAAAGACCGCTGCCACCGAAGGGCTGAACACCAACCACGGCGCCGATGATATCGCGATTGATGTAGGTGTTACCAGCAGGCATTTCAGTCATTACCAGGTCGGCGAAGATTCTGAGGCGCGAGTGCACCCCGAGGGTGAGACCAAAGTGCTTGTCTCTAAGCGCGCGCAGAACACTTTTCACATCATCGGCGGTAAAACGCATCACATGCAGCACGGGGCCAAAGACCTCACGCTGCATGAGATCAAGACTGTCGATTTCGATAAGGGCGGGACCAAAGAAGCAACCTGTCGCGGGAGCCTCCAGTTGCTTCAGGACTTTTGCCGCTTCGGTCATGCGCTTCATATGCGCCTCAAGACCGGCGCGCGCCGGCTCATCAATGATGGGACCGACGTCGGTCGCAAGGTTCGATGGATCACCAATGACAAGCTCATCCATCGCGCCCTTGAGGGTTTCGATCATCTTGTCGGCGATATCCTCCTGCACGAACAGGATGCGCAAGGCCGAGCATCTTTGTCCGGCGCTACCAAAGGCAGAGCGTATAACGTCGTCGCTGACCTGCTCGATGAGCGCTGTGGAATCGACAAACATCGCATTGAGACCACCGGTTTCGGCAATAAGCACAGGGATCGCGCCGTCCTTTGCCGCAAGAGTTCGATTGATGATCTGCGCCGTTGCGGTCGACCCTGTAAATGCCACGCCTTCGATGCGCGGGTCGGCGGTCAGAACCGCCCCGACGTCGCCGCCGCCCGAGGTGAGATGCAGCACGTCGCCGGGGACACCGGCCGCATGGAAAAGTTTTACCGCCTCAAAGGCAACAAGGGGTGTCTGCTGCGCAGGTTTGGCAACGACAGCGTTGCCGGCGGCAAGAGCGGCAACGACCTGACCGGTAAAGATCGCCAGCGGAAAATTCCATGGCGAGATGCAAACAAACGTGCCGCGCCCCCCAAGGAAAAGCTCGTTGGTCTCCCCGGTTGGTCCAGGCATGACCTGGGGCGCGGAAAATTTTGCCCGCGCCTCGGCGGCGTAGTAGCGACAGAAGTCGACCGCTTCGCGCACTTCGGCGACGCCGTCATCCAGGGTTTTACCTGCCTCTCGTGCCAGAATGCCGATGAAGCGCGCGGTGTTTTCCTCAAGCAGATCGGCGCAGCGCTCCAGAATTGCGGCACGGGCGGCCCCGCCCTGTCTGTCCCATTCAGGTTGAGCGGCAACCCCCAGTTCAATTGCCTTGCGGCAGTCGCTCTCAGTCGCCACGACGACCTTGCCCGCGACTTTCCCCTTGAGCGCAGGATTATCGACAGTGACAGTCTCACCGGACACCTGTTTGCCGCCAATAATTGGCGCGGCTGCGAGACCTTCTCCCTTTACCGCATTAACAGATTTCCCGAGCGCAGCGATGCCTGCCCCGTCGGTCAGATCAAGGCCCTCTGAATTTTTCCTGACATCGCCAAAAAGATCCCGGGGCAAGGGGATGTTCGGGTGCCGCCAGTAGGCTTCACCTTCGAAGGCGGACAGCGGATCTTTCACTGTCGCTTCAACCGGGACATTGTCGTCGAGGAAGGAGTGGACAAAAGACGAATTGGCACCGTTTTCGAGAAGCCGGCGCACAAGATAAGGCAGCAGGTCCTCGTGCGAACCGACAGGCGCATAGGTCCGACACCTGATCGGGTGATCAGCGATGCTTCGAGCCGTCTTGTAAAGCAGATCGCCCATGCCATGAAGCCGTTGAAATTCAAATTCAGTCGTTTTATCCGTCATCTGAAGGATTGAAGCGAGGCTATGAGCATTATGCGTGGCGAACTGGCAGTATATTTCGTTTGGCGCATCAAGCAGCTTGCGGGCGCAGGCAAGATACGACACGTCTGTTGCGGATTTGGTGGTAAAAACCGGATAGTCTTCGAAGCCCTCCGCCTGGGCGTGTTTGATTTCGGTATCCCAGTAAGCGCCCTTGACGAGACGCACCATGAGTCGTCTGTCGGTGCGCTTCGCCAGATCGATGAGCCACCCCACCACACCGGAAGCGCGTTTCTGATAGGCCTGAAGCGCCAGCCCGAGACCGTTCCAGCCGTTGAGCTCCGGTGCTTCGGCGAGCGTCTTGAGGAGATCGAGGGTTATGGCGAGGCGCTCTGCCTCTTCTGTATCAATTGTCAGGCCGATGTCATAGTACGCTGCGAGGCTGGCGAGCTTGAGGAGTCGCTCATAGAGCAGCGGCATCATGGTCTCGCGCTGATCAAACCGAAAGCGCGGGTGGAGTGCGGACAGTTTCACCGAGATACCAGGTCCCTCATGGATGCCTTTGCCCTCAGCGCGGCTGCCGATTTCCTCAATTGCGTTGACGTAGGATGCCAGGTAGCGTTCGGCATCTGCGTTGGTGCGCGCGCCCTCGCCCAACATGTCGAAAGAATGCAGCAGTCCTTCGGGGCTTTTTGCGGCCCGTTTCAGCGCCTCCCCGATGGTTCGCCCGAGAACAAATTCGTCCCCCATGATCCGCATGGCCTGCATCATGGCACCGCGAATGACCGGCTCGCCGGAGCGGGTGACCAGTTGTTTGATGAAATCGCCCGGATTGCGCGCAGCACCTGGATCCATTTCGATGACCCGGCCCGTCAGCATCAAGCCCCAGGTCGACCAGTTGACCAAAGCTGAGTCCGATTTACCAGAGTGCTCACGCCAGTTTCCCGACTTGATCTTCTCGGCGATGAGTTGATCCCGCGTAGCCGCATCAGGAACACGAAGCAGCGCCTCGGCGAGGCACATGAGCGCGACGCCTTCCGCGTTTGACAGGGCAAACTCCTGCAGGAAGGTATCCAGGGTGCCGCGCTCACTTTTATTAGCTCGCGCCTCACGGACAATCCGCATGGCTCGTTCGGAAATCGCGGCGCGATCCTCTCGGCCGAGGCCCGTCTCACTGACGAGCCCCCTGAGGATGGTCTCTTCATCGGCGTGTTTCAGGGTTTCAAAGGGCGCGTAGACGGCGCTCCCGTCAGATGCGGACATACCAAAAACCTTCTCAGGTTGGAGCGAAACTGGATCGTAACCTCGTCTCAAAACCCTTGCTGATCAAGCTTTTTTTGGCAGGATATGCGCTGCAGTTTTCTGTCCGGGCGCGTGGCCTGAGGCTCGGGAAATTGCGCCATCGGCCCGTCATTATGGTGTTCGTTGCCCGACTCTCAGGCTGGCCTGTCTGGCAAGGGAATTCGCAACAGCTCGGTTGGTTCGTTCTCGACGAAATCCTCCCAGACCTGCGCCAGAACCCGCTTCTGACCCGGAAAAGGAAGCGCAGCCTTTGCCTCTTTCAAACTCACCCATTTAAACTCTGAATGCTCTTCGTTGAGGACAACCTGCGCAGCCTTGCCAACATAAGCAACGAAGACGGGCATCAGCATGATCGCGTCAGCATCATGGGAATAAAATTGCTCACAGACCTCGGCGGCGTAGAAGCGTTGGGGCGTCAGAGAAGTTTCCTCATCCAATTCGCGCAAGGCGGCCGCCCAGGCTGTTTCGCCATTTTCCAGCCGTCCCGCCACTTGAAACCATTCCCCGTCGAGCGGCTCACCAACGCGCTTCATAATGAGAACCTTCATTTCGTCTACGTCAGACCTCAAAACGAAACAGGAAACGGCTCGAGATCTGGTTCGGGTTTCATTTTTCATCTCTGTTTCCCTCTTCGCCCCCGAAATCAATCAAAACTGGCGCTTGGCCGCCGTTTGGGATATCCAACACATAAACCTGACGATCACAAGAAGGAACCGCCAACATGGCTGCCAAAGGCTACAGCGCATTTCAGTGGGAGGATCCCTTCCTCCTCGACCAGCAACTCACCGAAGATGAGCGCATGATCAAGGAATCGGCTCGCGCCTATTGCGAGGACAAGCTGATGCCCCGGGTCCTCCAGGCCAATCGCCATGAGACCTTCGACCGGGAGATTATGACTGAAATGGGGGCGCTCGGGTTCCTCGGGTCGACCCTGCCGGAAGAATATGGTTGCGCCGGGGTCAATCACGTCTGTTACGGTCTCATCGCCCGGGAAGTCGAGCGCATTGACTCAGGCTACCGCTCGGCGATGAGTGTTCAGTCCTCGCTTGTCATGCACCCGATCAACGCCTTTGGCACCGAAGAGCAAAAAGTAAAATATCTGCCGAAACTTGCCACCGGAGAATGGATCGGCTGCTTCGGCCTCACCGAACCCGACCACGGGTCAGACCCCGGCAGCATGGTGACGACGGCCGTGGCGGCAGATGGTGGCTACGTGCTCAATGGCGCCAAGATGTGGATTACGAATTCGCCCATCGCGGATGTCGCTATTGTATGGGCCAAACTCGATGGCAAGATCCGCGGGTTCATTGTCGAAGCCGCGTGGGATGGATTTTCGGCACCTAAAATCGAAGGCAAGTTTTCGCTGCGGGCGTCGATTACCGGCGAGATCGTTCTCGACAATGTTTTTGTTCCGGAAGACAACCTGCTGCCAAATGTATCCGGCCTCGGCGGGCCTTTCGGCTGTCTCAACAAGGCACGCTACGGGATTGCCTGGGGCGCCATGGGGGCGGCAGAGTTTTGCTGGCACCAGGCACGCCAGTATACCCTCGACAGAAAACAATTCGGACGGCCGCTGGCGGCCAATCAACTCATTCAGTTGAAATTGGCTAATATGCAGACCGAGATTTCACTCGGATTACAGGGCGCGGTGCGTCTTGGCCGGATGCTGGACGAAGGCACCTGCGGGCCGGAGTTGATTTCTCTGATGAAGCGGAACAATTGCGGCAAGGCTCTCGACATCGCAAGAACCGCGCGCGATATGCACGGCGGCAACGGCGTCTCCGATGAGTTCCATGTCATCCGCCACATGATGAACCTGGAGGCCGTCAACACCTATGAAGGCACGCACGATGTTCACGCGCTCATTCTTGGCCGCGCGCAGACGGGTATCCCGGCCTTCTCCTGAGATCAAACTTCAAAGGACCGACCATGGCACGTCTCGACCCGCTGAAAATCGAAGATCTTTCCCACGATGCCGGGAGTGATCTTTCCGGACTGATGGAAATTGTCGAAGGCGTTATGGGCTTCGTTCCAAACTCCATGCTCACCATGGCGCATCGCCCGGCGATGTTGCAGGCGTTTGCAACCCTTGCCGGCACGATCAATGCGCCCGGCGAAATCAGTATCGAGCTGAAGCGTATGATCGCTGAAATTTCGAGCAAGGCGGCGGGTTGTCAGTATTGTGTTGCTCATACCTCGCACCAGGCCCATCGCGCCGGGATTGCGGAAGACAAGCTGGAGCAGGTCTGGAACTTTGAACGTAGTTCCCTTTTCTCAGGCGCCGAGAAGGCTGCGCTCATGGTTGCGATGAAGGCTTCTCAAACGCCCAGCATGGTGGAAGACGGAGATATTGCCGTCCTGAAAGAACACTTCGACGACGGACAAATCGTGGAAATTGTCGGCGTCATTTCGCTGTTCGGTTTTCTCAATCGATGGAACGCAACACTTGCGACAACGCTCGAAGATCATCCAAAGACTTTCGCAACTGATAGTTTGTCAGAAGATGTCTGGAGCCTTGGCGCACATGGCTCTAGCGGCAATTGAAGTCATCAAAAGATTTCGTGCTTGAAGCGAAACACACAATAGGCGAGACTTGTAACAGTTCAAAAGTCGAAGGGTACGCGACATCGAAATCCGCATGAAATTGCGGATTGTGAAATTTTGAATGGGCGGCACGAAAGTGCCGAGACGGAAATGACCGAGATACAACCAGTCAATCCTGAAACAACGCCTGCGGACGGCGATACCGCCAAGTTGACCCGTTACCAACAGGTCGCAAACACCCTGTTCGCCGAGATCGAACATGGTGACCATACTATCGGCTCTCTGCTTCCCACCGAACATGAATTGTGTGCCCGTTTTGGCGTGAGCCGTTACACTGTCAGGGAAGCGCTGAGACGCCTGTTCGAAGCTGGACTGGTCGCTCGGCGCCGCGGCGCCGGGACAACGGTGATCGCAACAAAACGCCCCCCGCTTTACGACCTGACCGTCAGTTCAGTCATGGACATTTCCAACTATGCAAAAAATACCCGATTTGAAATCAAGAGCGTAGAAAAATCCGAGCTTTCTGATGAAGCCTTTGAGGATATTAATCTGCCCCGGGGAAACAACTGGACGACGATACAAGGCTTGCGCTTTAGCGATGTTGATGCGCGCCCGGTCTGCGTGGCCAGGGTCTATGTCAACGACGCTCTTGAAAAAGTCTCCCGCCACCTTGGTGAACCGTTCCATATTGTCGGAGATTTTCACGAGATCGCTTTTGAAGTTGGCGTCAAGACAATGGAGCAAACCATTCGCGCCACGACGATTGACGGCGATGATGCGCGCATCTTGCGAGCCGAGGCCGGATCTGTCGCACTGCGCTCGACGCGGCGCTATCTATCAGCTGACGGAACGATTATTCAGGTCGCAGACAGCATTCACCCCGCCGATCGGTTTTCAATTTCCATGACCTATTCGCGCGACGATCAATAAACCACTCAAGCCGGATTTCTGGCGATAAGCTGACGGGCGATGATGATCCGCTGGATTTCGTTGGTGCCCTCCCCGATACACAGGAGCGGCGCGTCGCGGTAGAGGCGCTCGACAGGATAATCCGGTGAATAGCCATAGCCGCCGTGCACCCGCATGGCATCCATGGCGTTATTGAGGGCGGCTTCGGTTGCGACGTATTTTGCCATGCCGGCTTCCATATCAACTCGCTCACCCCGGTCAAATGCCTTTGCCGCATTTTCGGTGAGAGCCCGGCCGGATTCATAACGACAGGCCATTTCTGCCAGCATCAACTGGATCGCCTGATGTTCTGCGATGGGTTTGCCGAAGGTCTAGCGGATGTGCTCATATTTGACGCTCTCATCGAGCGCGGCCTTGGCAACACCGACACCGCGGGCGGCCACATTGATACGGCCCAATTCCAAACCTGCCATGGCATGCTGGAACCCGTGCCCCTCCTCACCGCCAATGAGATTGTCTTTTGAAATGATGTAGTCATTGAAAACCAGTTCGGCCGTGTCGACACCGCGATAACCCAGCTTCTTCAGCTTGCGTGGCACGTCAAAGCCTTCACCTTTTTCGGCGATGAACATCGACATACCCTTGTGGGCGGGCCTGGTGGTCGGATCGGTTTTGACGAGCAGGGCGACGACGTGGCCGTGCAGGCCATTGGTAATCCACATTTTCGTCCCGTTGATCTTGTAGGTCCCGTCGCCCTGATCTTCCGCACGGGTCTTGATGCCTTGCAGGTCGGTGCCCGCATCAGGCTCCGTCAAACCAAGCGCGGCCCTGACCTCACCGGTGGCCATGCGGGGCAACCAGTGCAGTCTTTGATCCTCGGTGCCGAAGCGCTCTATCGCGCGGGCCGCGATGAGGTGTGTGTTGAAAACGCCGGTCAGCGACATCCAGACTTCGGAGATGCGAGTAACGATACGGGCGTAGGCGGTAGCCGACAGCCCGAGCCCGCCGTATTCCTCACCAATGGTCGCGCCGAAAAGCCCGAGGGCCTTCATCTGCTCGACCATGTCCACGGGATATTCGTCGGCCAGTTCAAGCGCTGTTGCATGGGGACGCACGTCGCGCTCCAGCCATTTGTCAATGGAGGCAAGGATCTGCGCGTCCAGTTCTTCGGTTTCACTCATGAGGGGCCTCAATAATCATTTTTATCCTCAATGCCCTCGCCTTTTAGCGGCACAAGAACTTTTCGAAGATAGGTGCAGACAACAACGCCGTCCTGGTTTTTGCCTGTGGTGCGAACCGTCACGATCCCCTGTCCGGCCCTCGACTTTGATGTGCGCTTTTCGAGCACTTCGGTTTCAGCATAAAGCGTATCACCGGCAAAAACCGGATGGGACATTTTGATATCATCCCAGCCCAGGTTGGCGATGGCTTTCTGACTGACATCGGAAACCGACATGCCGACCAGGATCGACAGCGTCAACGTGCTGACGACGAGTGGTTTGCCAAACTCTGTCAGCTTGCCATATTCCGCATCAAAATGCAGCGGATGGGTATTCATGGTCAGCAGTGTGAACCAGGTGTTGTCGGCTTCAGAGATCGTGCGGCCGGGGCGATGCTCGTAGACGTCGCCAATTTCAAAGTCCTCATAGTCGCGGCCAAAGACCTCGCGATAGCGCTGCGGCCCGACTTCTTTCATGTATTTAACCATTTCTCTTACCTCTCCTCACCCTCACCCTCACCCTCACCCTGAGGGATTGCAAAGCAATCGTCTCGAAGGGCCAAAAAACCGGATACCCGTCGCCTCCTTCGAGGCTCGCTGAAGCTCGCACCTCAGGATGAGGTATGAGTGTATACCGCTAAACAAAATCCTTCTTCTTCAGCCAGTCCATGACGACATGCGCCGCTTCGGCGACCTTGTCCTTCTGGCCAAAATAGTAATGCGTTGCGCCCTCAATGCGGTGAAATTCCTTGTCATCGTGGGATACCGCCTCAAAGATCCGCGCTGCATGAGACGGTGTGCAGGCATCGTCGGCGCTGTTCTCGACGACCAGAACCGGAACCTTGATGCGCGCGGCGCAGGCGGGACCATCGGCGTTGCTTTCCTCGCTCCATTGCGAAAGCCAGGCTCTCAGCGACGAGTAACGGGCAAGCCCGGCTGGCAGATTGTTCACCGATTGCGGGTCTCCCATGTAGCACCAGTGCGGCTTGCGATCATTGGGGTCGACGGCAGGGTCGAGCCAGCGCGGATCGGCCATAGTGCCGTGGACGACAAAGGCGCGCTCCTGATACTCATCACTATGGGCCTTGAGGCTGGCAAGCTCTTGTCTGACCCATTTTGTGATCTTGCGAATGCGTGCCTGTTGCGCGGCGCGGTAACGCGTGAGGAACTCCTGGCTATAAGGCGGCTGGTTCGGGTTATCCGGATTGTAAAGATCAAGCTCCGGATCACGATTTGACGGATCATTTTCATCCAGGATCGAAGCGTCGATCCATTCGCTCAGCGTAATCGCCCGGCTGACATGGGCGGCCAGTTGCAGAACCGCATCAGCAGGCTCAAGCCCGGCCTTCGTCAGGTCGGGCATATCGCCCGCCGGTGTCGCGGTCACGCTCGGGTCCTCGGCCTCGGCCTGATAGAACATCGACAGCGAGCCACCGCCGCTCCAGCCTGCAAGAATGACCTTTTTGAAGCCCAGCTCTTCTTTGGCATGTTTAACGTAACGACCCAGATCAATGGCGACCTTTTCCATGATCAAAGTAGAGTCATTGTGAGGGTAACGACTGCCGCAGCACATGACCGGATATCCCATGTGCGCCAGCGCGATGGGCATCGGCAGCCAGTTCATCAGCCCGGTGGGGTGCATGAAAATCAGAACTGTCTCGCAATCGCTGTCCCGAGGCTTCAGAAATTGCCCTTCCAGCAGCACCGTGCTGAAGCCGCCGCCATAGGTTTCCTTGGCGTCGGATTGCTCCTGAAAGATGACCGTCAGGGGCAGACGTTCAATGGACCTTTTCTCGCCGAGTGCCACCATATCGTTCTCCTATTCGCCTTCAGCCAGGAAGGCCTGAATATCCACTATGGCATTCTTGTCCTGGATCATGAAGAGATGTCCGCCTTCATAAAATTTCAAGGTGCTGTTCGAAACACCCGCATGGAGCCCTTCCAGATTGGACGGTGGCGCAAGACCATCATACTTGCCGCCGCAAATGAAGGTCGGCGAGCGAATTTGACCAAGACTTTCGGATGTATCGTGACCCTTGCGCGCTTCGATTTGCAGGAAGGCACCACGCGTGGCGGCTTGTGTGACCGGGATATGCTTGCGCTGATCAACGACAAACTCCCACATCTTGTCAACGCGGTCCGGATTATCCTTTTGCCAGTCCGGTCCGTTCCTTGTGTCGGAGATCCCCATCATGAATTCAAAGCGTTCCTTGCCTTCCAGATGATGAATGTCGTGCAGGGGATAGGATGCCTTGCCCTCGCCACCACAAGAGGTGCACGCCAGAACGAGTTTTTCGACCCGCTCGGGATGACGGATCGCCAAGTGCTGCGCCACCATGCCGCCAAAGGAAACGCCGTAGACGTGCGCGGTGTCCCAGCCGACGTGACCCAGAAGCGCGGCGGCATCGTCTGCATACTCAGCCATGGTATAGGGTCCCTCGGGGACTTCGGTCTGACCGAGGCCTCTTTGATCATAGGCAAGGAGGTTGAAATTTTTCGCCAGCGGCCCGTCGAGGACATTGGGTTTGACGCGCAGATCGCCGCCCGTCCCATTGATGAAGAGAAGCCGCGGCGCGGCAGGATTATCCGGCGCGCTCAATTCATAATGGATCTGCAGATCGCCTGTGGCGGCCAACGGCATCGGCTTTGCCTCCCTACTGACCTTCGATGAAGATGATGTGCTGGCGGCGGGGGCCGTGGGCGCCCATATACATGGTCATGGCGATGTCGCCGGAGCGCGACGGGCCTGACAGCCAGTTCACCGTGCGCGGGATCTTGCCATCGCCGTATTCCCTGACCTTGTCCCAGCTATCCTCATAGGCGGTCACAAGATCAGATTCGCGTACGATCACAACATGGTTTTCAGGCACGAAATTGAGTGTTGAGGGCGTCTGCGCACCCGACATGGTGACCATGGTCCCGGTTTCGGCGACGGCACAATAAACTGGCGTCACACTGGTGACATCTGCCTCGACGGCGGCGCCGCGGAGCACCTCAAGGTCTGATGCCTCATCGAACTTCAAATCATCAAGGCGATCAGACGGAGAGATTTTGACCTTTGCCGGGAGATTGTTCTGACGCAGAAAGTCCCGCACTTCGCGAAGCGCAGCCTCGGCGCTTGTGACACGCGTGACCGTATTGTTCTGCGCCTCCGCCTTCGTCAGAAAGAGATCGGCCACGTCCGTGCCTGCTACTTTTGTATAGGCCGGGATGATACCGCGCTCGGCGCTCTCAATGCGTGCCTTGAGAACTGCAATATCCGCGGCGCTTCGGTTTGGTGCGTTCACCCCGGTTTTGATCCGTCCGAGAATTCTTTCCCGAGAACCCGTCATGGTGAAACCCTCCCGTTTTCCTTTTGCGCTTTTGCGTAGAGAGCCTGGAAGGTTTTACCTTCTGGTGCGGGCAAATCCCTGTGATTTGTCCAGCCGGAAAGAAACGGAAAGCGCTTCAGATGACCTTTTGCGCCGCCGGCTTTCGCCAGCGTTGCGACCCCGATGCCAGCAAGCAGGTGATAGAGCCTCGGCCGTGTCGCAAACCAGGTCCAAAAGCTCAAGCCCGCCCGCTCCTTCAAAGGCTGGCTCTTTGATTCAAAAGCTTCGGTGCGCCAGAAGCGCAGGATTTTGGGGATCGGAATGCGCACCGGACACACCGCCTCACAGCGGCCACAGAAGGACGAGGCATTGGGCAGGTGCCTTGCCTCATCAAGCCCGACAATGACCGGATCAAGTGCCGCGCCGATCGGCCCCTGATAGGTCGCACCATAGGCGTGACCGCCGACGGCAGTATAGACGGGACAATGATTGAGACAGGCAGCGCAGCGAATGCAGCGAAGGACCTCTTGATACTGTGTTCCCAGAAGCTTGCTGCGCCCGGCATCGAGCAAGATGACGTGATATTGCTCCGGGCCGTCGGGATCTGTCTCGCGTTTGGGGCCGGTCGAGAAGGTCGTATAGACGCTGATTTCCTGGCTCGTCGCAGAACGTGGCAGCAGCCTGATGAACTGCGAAAAATCTTCAAAGCTGGGAATAACCTTTTCAAGGCTGGCGCAGACAATGTGCACTTTGGGCAGACTTTGGGTGAGGTCGCCATTGCCCTCATTGGTCACGATGACCGAGGTGCCTGACTCGGCAATGAGGAAGTTTGCCCCGGTGATCCCGACATCGGCCTCAAAGTATTTTTCGCGCAGGATCTTGCGGCCTTCAAGCATGAGGTCTTCACCCTCGGTCCAGCGTTGGGTCTTGTGGTGCTTGTAAAACAGCTCGGTCACTTCATCCTTCGTCTTGTGGATGGCGGGTCCGATAATGTGGCTGGGTGGTTCATCCGCAAGCTGAACGATATACTCGCCCATGTCGGTCTCGACAGGTACGATCCCATTGTCCTCGAGAAAGGCATTCAGATGCATTTCCTCAGTGATCATGGACTTGCCTTTTGTGACCAGCTTTGCATCAACAGACTTGCAGATTTCGAGAACTTTCTGGCGCGCCTCCTCGTGGGTTTCACACCAGTGGACATGGCCGCCTGACTCTATGACTTTGGCTTCATATTCCTCGAGATAGAAATCCAGATTGGCGAGGACATGGTTCTTGATATCGCGGGCGTTATCTCGTAGCGCCTCGAATTCGGGCAACTTGCTCATCGCAATATTGCGCCCGATCGGCGAGAATTTACTCATGATGTCGAGAACACCGGCGAGGTTTTCCTGTTGCAGGGCCTCTTTGACGTTCTCTTTAAAGGCGCGGGCGTTTCGTTCCATTTTTTCCGTCCAGGTCCGAGCCACCTTTTCCTGGTGGCTTCGTTTTTGATTGCTACCAAACTGCCCTGTTTTACCCCGAATTTCAAAGCTCCTGTGACCAAAACAGAAAAAACATGAATGCCCTCCTTGACCTTCCAGTGACTGGAAGGACTATGTTATAGTCAAACAGGAGAAAAATGATGAGCCTGGCACTGGAAGACACTGGCGTGGAAACCCCGATCAGCAAGGGCAACACGCAGACTTTTCGTCTTAGAATCAGCGGCATGAATTGTGCAAATTGTGCACGATCAGCCGAAAAGGCGCTTAATGCCGTTGAAGGCGTTGACCGGGCCTCGGTGAATTTTGCACTGGAACGCGGTGATGTGCGCAGCGCCGGCCTCGCGCTCTCGATTGAGGCGCTTCAGGCTGCCCTGCATGACGCAGGCTATGAAGGGGCGGAGTGGGCCGCTGCACCCGATGAGGCCGAACAAAAGGGTAAGTCCCGCGAGAGTCTGCATCTCATTTTTGCAGTCCTGTTGACCCTCCCACTTGTCGCACAGATGGTGCCGGGGTCCGGGTTCATGTTGCCGCCACTGGTGCAGCTTGCGCTCGCCGCACCGGTCCAGTTCTGGATCGGGTTTCGGTTTTACAGGGGTGCGTTCCTGTCCCTGAGATCGGGCACAAGCAATATGGATGTGCTGGTCTCACTGGGAACCAGTGCCGCCTTTATTTACTCGCTGCTTCAGATCGCGCTTACACCCGCAGGCACCGCACCGCATCTCTACTTCGAAGCTTCCGCCGTTATCATCACTCTTGTGCTTACGGGCAAGTGGCTTGAGTCGCGGGCCAAGCGCGGTGCGAGCGATGCCATTCGCATGTTGCTGGCGCTGCGCCCGGAAACCGCGCGGGTGAAACGCGGCCAGGCCTTTGTAGAAATTTCTGCTGCGGATGTCATCGCCGGTGACATTCTCCTGGTGCGCCCGGGTGAGCGGGTGCCGGTCGACTGTACCGTCGTCGAAGGCCGATCAGAAATTGACGCCTCTCACATCACCGGCGAAAGTCTGCCGGTCTCTGTCGAAGCCGGCAGCCAGATCTATGGCGGATCGCTGAACGGAAGCGGCGCGGTGACCTGCACCGCAACCGCTGGCGCCGATACATCCACGCTGGCTAAAATCATCGATCTGGTTGAACGAGCGCAAGGCTCCAAGGCGCCCATTGAGCGGCTTGTCGACCGGGTTTCAGCCATTTTTGTCCCGACGGTTATTGTGATTTCGATCCTTACCTTCGCTGGCTGGTATTTCACCGGGGGGACTTTCGAGCAGGCGCTCATTGCATCTGTTGCGGTTCTTGTGATCGCCTGCCCCTGCGCACTTGGCCTTGCGACGCCGACCGCCCTTGTTGCCGGGCTCGGAGCGGCGGCCAAGAGCGGCATCCTGATCAAGGATATCGATGCCCTTGAGCGCGCCGCCCATCTAACCCACATTGCCTTCGACAAAACCGGAACGCTTACGGCTGGCAAACCAAAGGTTGTCGGTGTGGTCAGCCATGGTGCAAGCGAAAATGACGTTCTCGCTGCAGCAGCTTCTGTTCAGGCTTCAAGCGAACATCTTCTGGGCAAGGCGATCCGTGAAGAAGCCGAAGCGCGCGGCCTTGGTCTTGCTGCCATCTCAGACTTCGAAAACTTTGTCGGCGAAGGTGTCACCGCAAAGAGCAGCGGACGCGCTATCGGCATCGGCAATCTGAGGCTTCTTGAGCGCCTCGGTATCGCCGTGCCAGCGGCAGATACAAGTCAGCCAGGCGCGACCCGGGTCTTCGTCGCCGACGATGGCGCGCTCATCGGCGAGATCTTTATTGCCGACCAGGTCCGGCCCGGATCCTCTGCCGCCATTCATTACCTGACGGCCCGAGGCCACCGCGTCCTTTTGTTGTCCGGCGATGCGCAGGCAACAGCCGAAGCCATCGGCAGGCCACTGGGGCTTGATGATATTCGCGGCGGGCTCAAGCCAGAAGACAAGCTGGACGTTCTGTCGGCGCTTCGCTCGCAAGGCGCTGTCACCGCCATGGTCGGCGATGGGGTCAATGATGCACCGGCTCTTGCATCAGCTGATGTCGGGATTGCCATGGGCGGCGGCACCGATGTTGCAATTGATACGGCAAGCATTGCCCTGATGCGCCCTGATCCGCTTCTGGTTCCGGCGGCCATTGATATCTCGCGGGCGACGGCACGCAAGATCAGACAGAACCTGGGATGGGCCTTTGTCTATAATGTCATCGGCATCCCGCTGGCGGCGCTCGGCTTCCTGTCACCGGCCTTTGCCGCCGCAGCCATGGCCATGAGCTCGATCAGTGTGGTATCAAACTCACTGCTACTGCGGCGATGGAAACCTGAACCCGGGAAGGACACCCAATGAATATCGGTGAAGCGTCAGAACACTCCGGACTGCCTGCCAAGACCATTCGTTACTACGAAGATATCGGGCTGGTGCTGGCGGATCGCAAGGAAAACGGGTATCGCGCCTACGATGCGACGCATATTCACAAGTTGCGGTTTCTGAAGCGCTCCCGGTCCCTGGGCTTCGGCGTCGAGGAATGCCGTCAGCTTCTGTCCCTCTATGAAGACAAGCATCGGTCGAGCGCTAGTGTCAAGGCGCTGGCAACTCACAAGCTTGAGGAAATCGATCAGAAGATTGAAGACCTCAAAGGTCTCAGAGAGACGCTCTCGACGCTGGTGAAAACCTGTCATGGCGATGACAGGCCGGACTGCCCCATTCTGGATGGTCTATCAGGGACGCCGGATGATCAGGACCCGTTCTGAAATTTCCTGAGAGCCTCTACATCATCTATGGTCACCATACTGCCTTTTGTGTTGACGCCGATCTTGCGCAATTTGGCAAGGCCTCGCGACAGCGTTTCAGGCTGCATTCCAAGGCGCCCCGCGATAAGTGACTTTTCGACCGGGAACCTCACCACTGCCTCTTCAGCGTCCTTCGGGCAAAGTTTGACCAGAAACCGCGCGAGACGCTCCGTCGAGGACGAGACCGACAATTGTTCAATCTGGCGAACCAGCAGACGCATATGGCGGGACAGGTCGGCGACAACGTTGATTGCATAATCAGGGTTTTTCCGAAACTCGCGCAGGACAGAGGCAGCGGAGATGGCAAGAAGTCTCGAATCATCTGCCGCTACTGCGGAAACCGGATAGCCTTTTTGGTCAAAGATGGCGGCCTCGGCAAACGACTCGCCTTCGGCAAACACTCCGATGACACTCTCATGTCCATCTTCGGACTGGCGCCACAGCTTGATCCAGCCACTGAGGACCAGAAAGAGCTGCGCGGCGGGCTCACCCTCGACAAAAATGACCTCATTACGCGCGACTTTCTGCACTTTGGCATGACACAGAAGTCGGCCGACGGCCTCGTCATCAAGCCCCTTGAACAATGACATCTTGCGCAGCAGCTGAAGATCCCGATCATTGTGATCACGCCTCGTCGCCCATTGTTCATTATGATGGTGATGCATACCTGCCCCTCGTCGAATCACATCGCTGAATGCGTTTGAATTGCAGGTTAGACAGTGGATGTTCGATGGGCCAGCGCTCAAATTGACGCAGGTCAAGTTTGCAGAGAACCGTCGCCTTACTTTTGAATACTTCTAATTTTAAGATCTGATGGCGAGATGGAAGTCGCGGTCGAAAGTCTGAAAGTGAATACTGAACCAGGCCTCCAGGAGCGCTGACAGACCCTCACGAATATCGCGGACTGCGGTTTCCTCAACGGTCTCGATCAGATCGCAAATCTCGTCGAGCAGTTTTTCGTGATCCGCCTTGTGGGCCGGAAAGTTCTGATAGGCCAACGCCTGCATTTCCTTCTCCTCAAGGGCAAAATGTGCGCTGACCGCATTCTGTATTTCGGCAAGACCGTCCAGGATCATGGCCTGATTATCCTCCTCGCCCGCGCGCTCAACCTTCTCATGGACAGCGTTGATGAGGCGGATCAGCTCCTTATGCTCATGGTCCAGCGCTTCATTTCCCAGCGAATATTGATCTTTCCATTCCAGGAGTGTCATGGCGCCATCCTTTCATTCTGTAGAAAGATTCCCTTGTCGCCTTCGAAATCCACAATCAGATTTTGCCTTGAGACAAGGTCGACGGTCTTTCGAAGTTCATAGTCAAAACCGGAAACGCGATCAGTATCCCTGATACCGATTTCCAGACGGTGCGCACCGGGAGCGATGGCAATCCGGCGATAAATCTTCGATTGCCCGTCCTTCGCCAAACCCATGGGCGGAAGACCCTCGGCGATAATCGTGTCGCCATCGATATTAATCTCGACATAGACCGGCAGGCGTTCCCTTGTGCAGTCGACGGGATTGCGCATGTTGGGGGCCAGTGCCATTAACTCCTGCCGCGTCCTCTTGTGGCAGGGGATCTTGCGCTCTGCCCCATGGGAGAAACTTATTTTGATCACGGCCTGATCTTCGGGCAGATGGGTCCAGGTCGGTGAGGCGGACAAATAACCGAGCGCCACTGCAATGAGTATATAGAAAAGCCCCTGCCCAATGATTTTCCGGGTCATGGTGTGACCTCCTCTGCAGCTTCGTCCTGCGGCAACCGGACGCCTGTCTTGAGGTCTCGCTTGTGTTGCTGCTGATCAGGCATTGCGCTTACCCGAGAGGTGAAGCCTTCAAGGGCGCTTCGCACACCGCCAGGGTCAGCCGATCCCGGCCAGAAGGCTTCGAGCCGCTCTTCGGGGACACGAGCGCGAAGATAAGGATCACGTTTTCGCGCCAGACGATCTGCCGACCACTGAGCGCCAAGGCGATTTTCACAATCCGAGGTACCGCACCCGGCAAGAAAGACGCCCTTTGCCTTGCCGCGAGACAGAACGTAGTCAATGAATGGCGGCGGCAACATGCCAATGCACGGCAGCGAGACAAGACTGACACCATCCGGCACGCCAGCAGCAAAGCTCTTGTTGTATTGGCAATTGAACGCAATGACCTGTGGCGCGTCGCCTTCGGTCAAGGCGTCAATCTCGCCGCGAAGATCGGCCAGCTTTCGGTCAGCAAGATCAATCCCGGGTATGAGTGGGGCGGCCGTCCTGAACGGCATTGAGGTCGGACACGCCCCGACACAAATCCCGCAGCCGACACATTTCGACGCATTGACCACAGGCTCCCGGGCAAAGGGTTGACCATCTGTTCGTCGCTCCATGCTGATGGCCGCGTAGGGACAATCATTCATGCAACGCTCACAGCCATTGCAGCTTTCCAGATTGACCTCCGCGACGCCGGGCCTCTTGAAACGGGGGTCCAGCGCCATGCCGATCAGGCCGACTGAGCCTCCTATCGCGAGGGCCCACATGAAGCCGGCTGGCACCCTGTCGAGCATTGGATAAATGATGAGATAAAACCAGTCGATCCTGAGTTCACCGGGAACCATTGCGAGATTGGCCTCGTCGTGACTGATCGCGGGATAGACAAGGGACAGGATAAGCATCATAGCCATCATGCCGAAGGCGAGGATGCGCGGCGGATTGATCTTCGGCTTTGAAATCCTTGTTATGTGAAGCCACAAAACAAAAAGCAGGAAGAGCGGCAGAAAAATATGCATGAAAATGAGGAGTGAGAAAAAACGATCATCCATCGCATCCGGCGTCAGGAAATTTCGCGCCACCGGCTCGCCAAAGAACGGCAACCAGTCGAGCCACTCGGCTGTGCCAATGGCGATATATTGTGCCAGCTCATCCCAGACCAGCCAGTATCCGCTGATGCCGGCAGCATAGAGCAACCAGAGAACCGGTACACCGGTAAACCAGGAAAAGGCGCGCGCGCCCTTGTAGCGGTCGAAGGAATATTCGTGGAGGATATGCAGACTCATAAAGAGCACCATCGCGTCTGATGCATAGCGATGGAAGGAGCGCATGATGCCGCCGAGATACCACTGGTCATGGGTCAGGTATTCAATGGATTCGTAGACACCGGTGACCGATGTATCAAAGACGATATAGAGGTAGATGCCACTGGCGGCGACGATCCAGTAAAAGAAGAATCCCAATGCCCCTAATTGTGACAGGGGATTTAGAGCCGGTCCAAACACCTCGTCTGCCCACGACCCGACCTTGAGGAAACCTCTTTTGAGGTAACGTTTCACGAACCAATTCCCTTGTTGAAACTATCTGCCATGCAATCAGCCACATAATCAAGCTGGCAATCAAGCAGATCCTTCTCGATCTCTAATTGACATCCATGTTCGTACGAAAAGAACGCCCGCACCAAGCAGGAACGTGAGGCCCATGAAAACGGAAATGATAAATGAAAAATCAAATCGATACTGACCGGTATTCGGATCATAAATCGTGCAGAACAATCTGACCTGATTGGCCAGACCGGAGAAGCTGGTATAGCCCGTCTTGCGGCCGAAGACCAGTTGCTTCAGGGGCTCGACCACGACCGGGGCGGTCAGTTTAACCCCGTAAATCTGACGATAAACAACGCTGCTCTCATCAACGACGCTCACCTGTGCGAGGTGATCGAAACCATAGGGTGCGGCGCGGTACTGAAAACCAAGATCACTTGTCAGCGCCGTGATTGTTGCCTCGTCACCGCTCAGCAGACGCCAGTTGTCATCGCCAACCCCGCGATCTTTGGCATAGGTGCGCATGCGCTTGAAACTGTCGTTCCTTGTATCAAAACCGATAGTGAGGACCGTAAAGCTGTCATCGCCAAGGGCATCGCGCGCAACCTTCACTGATCGAGCCAGAGTTTCCACGATCATCGGGCAGGTGTGCATACAGCTGGTGTAGATTAAATTGATCAGGATCGGCCGGCCGGAAAAATTCGACAAAGAGACCGGCTGCCCCGTGGAATCGGTAAAACTGTAATCAGGCAACTCATTGCCGATGGCGGCGCTGGAGATTTTCAGTGCCTGATCGCGATCAAATTTACCACCTCCCATGGCATGCTCGTTCACCACGTGCATTGTATTGCCGGGTTTCGCCGGATCGCCGGCCCCCTCCATGCCGATGGCCGGCACTGTCACGAAGACAGTGCCGGCCACCATGGAGAGAATACACTTGAGACGAAAAAACTTACGCACGTCTTTATTACCTTTACTAGCTTAGCGGCCAGACCGTTGCCAGATACTTCCAATTGATGAAGTAGTACAGGACAAAGCTGAGGAAGAAAATTCCGACCAGAATTGCTGTACCCGGAAGATGCAAGGTTCCGGCACTGCCATAACCCGTGTTGGCTCAGAAACGGCCACCACGTCACGCGGCTTTCCTTTCCAGATCGATGCGACAACAACGGAGACATACATCAGGCCGCCCGCTGCGGCCATAAGAGCAGCTAGACCATTGAGTCCCATCAACATGATTGCCATAGGTGGGTATTCAAAGCTCAGCGTCGCATCAGCGAAGGTGATATCCCAGTGACGCCTTGCAACACCGAGGGTCCCTGCGCCCATCATGAAGACAGAAATCCCCATAACACCGAGCCCGAAAACATAAGGCTGGTACTGAGCCACTTTTGGCCAAATGATTTCCTTACGGAAGATCAAGTTGATGACCGGGTAAGTGAAGGCCATAAATGTCAGGGTCGTCCCGGCCACCACCGTGGCATGGAAGTGTCCCGGCACATAGACTGTGTTGTGCATGATAATGTTGAGCTGCTCGGTCCCCAGGATGACGCCGGAGATACCGCCGAGGAAACCAAACATCACGAGCGACATAAACATGCCCGCAAAAGCAGGGTTACTCCATGGAGCCTTGCGCAACCACTCCCAGATACCGCGTGTGTAGCCGCGTTTGCGTTGCGCGGCTTCGATGGCGCCTGGAATTGTCATACCATGAACCATGGAGCCTACAACGGCGAGATACATGGCATAACTGGTATTAAAAATCTTCCATTCAGAACTGACACCCGGTTCGACGAGAAGATGATGCGCCGAAGCCAGTTGCAGGAAGAGAATGTACATCAGGAAGGCCGTGCGGGAGACTTTCTCCGACAGAGGCTTCGCACCAAAGGTCATGGCCGCAATGGCATACCAGATCGAGACATGGACTGCGACATTGATTTGCTGCGATGAGTGCCCCATGCCCCACCAGATAATCTTGTAGATCAAGGGATCAACGGTCGGAATAAGACCAACAGACCACAGGAAGGTCGGGATCAGGATGATTGCACCACAGGCCAGCGTAAAGACCGCGATGATCGCAGCTGTAATAGCCCCGAACGTGACCAGAGGAACCGAGCCCTCATAGGTCTTTTCATCCTTGGCAATAACCAGCGTGCCGAAGAAACAAAAAACGCCGATAAGCGTGCCGACAGCAAAGAGGATCAGGCCCAGATAGAAGTGAGGCGCTGCCTGCATCGGCACATAGGAGGTGAACATCACGCTGGAGTTACCTTGCAGCACAGCGATGTTTGCCATGACAGCTCCGACAATCTGCAGCCAGAAACCGCCCCACGCCATTTTTGGCGCGGCAAGGCGGCAATTCAGCAAGATCGCCGAACAGAAATAGAGCATCGCCATTTCGAAAAAGATGATCCAGAACAACAGGACATCAGCACCGTGCGCCGTGAGCGCAAGGTAAAAGAGCGAGTCAGGAAGAATGTGAACCGCTGGCCAGCGTGTCAGAGCAACCAGCAGACCGAAAAGCCCGCCTACTGCCAGAAAGACCACAGCGACTACTGCGTTCACCTTGATGAGTTTTTCCGCAGCCAGATCGACTTTCAGACCCGTTTCGGGGCAAGTGCGGAATTGAGCTTGGTTTGCCATTTTCAGTGCACCCTCTATTCGACGACATGGATGCGGCCGAGCATCTGATGATGACCGATCCCGCAGAATTCATTACAGACAATAGTAAACACACCCGATGAGTCAGGCGTGATCGTCAGCACCATCTCGTAACCGGGATGGATCTGAAGATTGATATTCGTAGGCTGAAGAGAGAACCCGTGTTGCCAGTCTGTCGATGACATGTGGACGCGGTAGCTCTGCCCCATTTCCAGCTCCAGGATCGGGTAGAACTCCCAGCGACGGGAAAGGAGATAGACATCGGAACCGGCGGGGGGATGAACGACAGGAATGCCCGTGTCACCTTCCTCACGCACCGTGTAGGCTTCGACCATCGCTTCAGTTCGAGACTCAAACAATTCCGGCGTGGTCTTGTAGGTCTCGTTCGAGAGATTCTGCTCTCCATAAACATGCCACCAGATCATCGCGCAGAACATGAACAGTCCCCAACAAAACGCAATGCCGATCCAGATAAGTTCCATCTTTTCGATCGGTTTGTTCCACCAAATCCGATCAGACGGGGAGTGTATGGCCATAACCCTCTCCTCAATAATGCTGCCAAAAACTATGCGGGGAATCGCACAGACATCCGTGTACATTTAAAGGAAGCAACCTTTACGCCTCCTTGACCATCGTCAATTTCCCTGGGAACAACCTGTTTGGCGCCCCGGGCTTCTGCCCTTTTTCCTGACCTGCGACGACCTGCCGCTTGTCTTGGCGAAATTTCTCCATCGTTTTCAAGGTGTTCCCGTCAACAATCGAATCAATCGAAACATTACGAGAGCGGAAACGACGAGAATGACGAAGAAAATGACAGACCGATTTTCAAATCGCTCACCACGCCGACGCTCGATGAGATCAACCGCACGATCAGCACCCAGATAGAGCAAGACCGCAACCGCTGTAAAATAGATAATTTCCATAATCCGTCCTCTGATTTCAGTGTGGCTGGCGGGTTTCCGGCACGATCCGGAACTTCTGACCGTCCGACCCCCGGCCAAGCGCAAAGTGCGCGCCGGCACGGCTCAGGATATCGGCCCACCTGGCCTTCTCGATAAATGATAAACCGGTCGACAAAGCATCGGCGCGCGCCGCTGAAGGCGCGACCACGCTGACTTGTTCCCACAAGGGCGAAGCCTTGCCGGTCCGCGGATCGATCAGATGGCTTGCCCTCAAGGCATCGACCTGGCTTGACGTCTTGAACACCAGACCTTCGGCACTTGAAGTCGCCAGCGCCGCGTTCACGAGAGCAATCTCATGGCTTTGCGTTTCCGGGCCTTGCGCCTCCGAGCCATCAATCCCGACCTTCCACGGGCTTCCTGATTCAGGTGCTTCAAGAGCACGGAACTCTCCAAGCGAAACCAGACTATTCGAATAATCGTATTCTCTGAGTAGCTCGGCGATACGGTCGGTAATATAGCCTTGTGCGATACCGTTGAGTGTTATGGCCATTCGATCCTTTTCGAAGGCAACACGGCCCGGATCCAGATGAACCGAGCGATAGTCTATTGTGGACCGAATTTCTTCAACCCTGCGCGCCGCTATTGCCCCGCCTTGCGCGTAAAGATCCCAAAGCGGCGCCACGGTAATGTCAAAGGCACCATCGGTCATTATGCTTACGCGGCGCGCTTCCTCGAGACAGCGTTCGAAATCAGTCGACGCACCCTTCAGTTCTCCATCAGCGTTAAGACGAACAATCTCCGAACCTGGACGATAGAGACTGAAGATATCCTCCAGTCGATCAATTTCCGTGCGGCAGCGGGACAGCACGGCGACCGCTTCATTGCGATCTTCATGCGCCAGCTTGATTGAGGTTTCCGCGCCGAGCGCAATGCCGCGCCACTCATGAATAACGGTTTGGCCCGGCACGCCCTGGCTCCCCGGCCTTGGCTGGTTCAGTGCTGCGGCGCCGCCCAAACCTGCGAAGCCAGCCGATATGGCAATCATGCGTCTTCTGGTCATGGTCTTTGATGTGAGGGTCACGAGGTCACCTCGCCTTTGGGATCGGGGATTTTACTCAGGTCAGGCGCCGGGGAAGCGGCCAGTTTCTCGCGCCGTTTTCTCTGTTGGACCATCGTCGGGCAGACCTGGTCATCGAAATACTGGACCTGGCAATTGAGACAATTGATACATTCATTGGGGTTGATATGCCCGTCGGGATGAATAGCCTGAACCGGACAGTGGCCCGCGCAAATTGCACACTGGGTTCCACAAATCCAGCGACGACGGAGCCATTCAAACATACGCAGCCGCGCCGGGATAGCAAGCGCAGCACCAAGAGGACACAGGTAGCGACAGAACGCTCGCTCAATAAAGAGGCTCGTACTGATCAACAGAAGCGCGTAGATAACAAACCGCCAGTCCCTTATGAAATGCAAAACCACCGCGGTCTTGAAAGGTTCGACCTCAGACAGGTTTTGCGCCAGCGTCATATCACCCAGAGCAGTAGCAAAGAGCAAAAGAAAAATCACATATTTGAGTGGCCACAGCCTCTCATTGATAACAAAAGGTATTTTGAGCTGTGGCAGTTTAAGAATTTTTGCCAGCTTGCTGGTCAACTCCTGCATCGCGCCGAACGGACACAGCCAGCCGCAATAGACACCGCGCCCCCAAAACAGCAACGTCAACGCAACAAAACACCAGAGAATAAAGACCAGAGGCTCAAGCAGGAAGAATTCCCATTCGAATCCGGTTCGAAGGGCATCGGCGAAAGTCAGAACATTGATGACGGATAGTTGCGCGCCGGCATACCACCCCATCCAGACCGTTGTGAAAATGAGAAAACCAAGGCGAATGCGGTCGTGAAGGTGCCGGTTCATGGTGATCTTGTCTTGCATGAAAAGAACGGCGGTGAGGCAGGCAAGGGCTATAAGAACAATAATAATATCAACCGCTCGCCCCTGCCAGATCTCCACCCAGATCATGTTCTCAATGGAGTACCCGAAGAGCGTCTTTTGCGGGCCGCTTGCATTCACCCTGTAGTGCCCGGGAAGCTGGTAGATAACGGGAACAATTACCGATGCAATGCGCCCCTCTGCAGTGCTGCCCTTGACGATCAGCTCAAAGCGCCACTCTTTAGCCGGATCGAACCCCGTCGCTGCCGGCAGAATAAATACAGCCTTATCGCGTAGTTTTGGAGGTCCCTCCACAGCCAGTTTATCAATTCGTCTGTAGTCTTCTTTTTTGATCGTAAAGGTCTTGTCATCCTGTACGATCTGGAAGCGATCGAAAGAACCGCTACGACGATAATTCGTTCCTTTAAATGAATAGAGCCCGGTCCCGGCCACAAACACCAAATGATCGCCGTCCGTAAGCTCCCCCATCACGCTGTTGAATTCCAGATCGCCCATAAGATTGCGCCCGATCTGCGCCGGTGTTGCCAGGGCTACAAAAACTTCGGAAACCAGTGCGTCCGATTCTGGCTCGCTTGCACCGACCGGGAAGAGCGATGCGTCCTTGTTGCCCAGTTCCGCCTGAACCCGTCCGTAGATGACTTTTCTCGAGATGATAGAACCGTCATTGACAAGTGAGCTCCAGTCTCTCGGAGCAAAACTGTCGAAATCAATCGCAGCGCTCTCCAAAACGCCGCGTACTCGCCCAACCGCACGGGCTGATCGGATGATAGCATCGCTCATGACAACAGACGAAATAGTTGCACCGCTTACAGCATCAACCTCATTCTCGTGCCTTACTGTCCGGGCAACCTTGACCGGCGTGCGAATATCCAGATCAACATATTGGGAAACAAAAGCTTCAAGATCCTTCGCACTTACGCCGATAACGAGAATCGGCTCATGTTGTTCGATGATGCGCGCACCGGCGATCGTGCCGTCAAGAGCGAGGCCAAGAGCGATATTAAACGGTTTTCCGGAAAACCCCTTTGAGGCGACAACGTCCTGAGTGAAAAGGAGATAACCGACAATCCGCCCGCGCTGATAGACCGCCGCGGACGGCGGTTCGCCTTCCATGGCCCCGATATGCGTTGCGATCGGAAAAAACGACATTGCTACCGCTTCGGCATCAACGGGAGCCGCGCCTGTCGCGTTTGCTGAAACCGCCGAGGCAAAAGAAAAGAAGAAGCACACCGCCAGAAAGGTGATCAGGCTTGTGAAGAAACGTCCTTGTCGCATGCGGGGTCTTCGTCCTTCAGCTATGGGTCAGTTTCCTTGCCACCAAACAGGACCCTTGGCCTACAAGCAGGCCAGAGCGAATGTCCTCAAGATTTCGCCTGCAAGTTCCTATCACTTTAATTATCTTACGAGAGCGGAGCTATCCATGCGATCGTGACACAATGTCGCGCATGCGACAATGAGACTCAGTATCATAGTTGAATTCGCCCCCTGCAATTGACCAGAGTCAAGGTAGCACCCCACGGTTTTTCTCTAGTTTCGCAGGATCGAATTTTCCCTAATCAAACCATATGCCACAGGAGATACGCACATGGCCAACAGGCTACTCAAGGCAGCATCGGGCTTGCTGGTTGCTTCTGCACTCGTTGCAGGATCAGTC
>CBFDBJ010000028.1:0-37186 GCA_965603015.1 uncultured Alphaproteobacteria bacterium | reverse complement strand
AATGCATAGGGCATGAAGTATCAAGCTGTATTACAAAGAAATATGTCTTGATTTCGAACGTTACCGAAGGGCGTCGCCGAGATGGTCGTCGTGTCCGTGGCTGAGCAGCACGAAGACGACCTGAATTTCCTCCGGCTTTGCCTTTGCCAAGGGGTTTCCGCTGAGGAAGGGGTTAAAGGTCATATGGCGTCGACATCAACCGGCGGTGCCTGGGCTCGTTCCACAGGTGACGTGGCGGGATATTGGGACGATTTTCTGGCACGCCTGATGGCGCTTGATATGACCTGGCCGACGCGCGTTGATTTCTCAAAAGAAATCATTCTTGCACGGAAGAAAAGCTAACGTAGCTCGTCAATCTCAAGCCCGGCGGAGCGAACCGGCTGGCCATCCATGTCCTTGATTTGCAGGACCACCGCTCGATTTTCCCAGTCAAAGGTAACGGTTGCGTAATTCACCTCACCAAAAAGCGAGCCCAGTTGATACGGGCCGGTCTCGTCAGGGTTCGGATAGGGGCGGTTGAGCGAACTGGAAGTCATTTCAAACAGCGGATAGTGATCCTCGCTACGTTTGACGTAAAGCGCGCCGCTGTGACGATCTCCTGAAAGGAAGATCACGCCGTTGGCACGGGTTTCCGCGATGAGGTCATAAAGGCGGCTGCGTTCATGCGGGAAATTGCCCCAGCGCTCATAGCCGTGACCTTCGGCGTGAACCTGGATCGATGAAACGATCAGGCGCACATCAGCTTCCTTCTTGAGCTCCTCTGCAAGCCAGACCCATTGGGCTTCGCCAAGAACGGTTGTTGAAGGGTCGTCGCTGGGCAAATTGAGGTGCTGCGTCCCGGGCTCACCGTCCACATTCTTGACCAGATCACTGCGAAAATACCGTGTGTCCAGCATGATGATCTGTACACGTTCGCCAACCGGCCCTTGAATGGATGAGGTGTAGATCCCCGCGCGCGCGCGTCTGGGGTCATCAGCGTTGATATTCCAGAAATCAAGAAACTGGCTTTCCGAGTCAGCTTTGTGCGCATAGGACGCGCCGGCATCATTCTCGCCAAAGTCATGATCATCCCAAACCGGAAGAATTTTAACCTGCTTCCGGAAGGCGCTGAACTCGGGATTGCTGCCGAGCAACTTATAGGCCGTGCTCAGGAGCGCGGGGTCGCCTTTGCCGATTGTTGGTTGCCCGTCAACGACGGCGAGATCGCCATAAACATTATCGCCGCCAAAAATGAACAGATCGGGGTTCTCACCAGCGATCACAGGCCAGAACGGCTGCGGTAATGTTTGAGCCACACAGGACCCGAAGGCAATGTGATTGAGGCGGGGCGCCGCGTTCTCTTCAACAATCGGCGCGGCATCGCTGCAAGCAAGAAGTCCAAGGAAGGCAAGCCCTGCAAGACCGGATTTGAGATGCATCCTCATGATTTCTCCCCATTTTATAAAACTGGCTGATTCGGTTTTCACGATACTAGGCCGGTTGGCTGTCAAAGAGTAGACACCCCGCCGCCTCAGGCCTTGTCGAGATCAATTGTGCCGGATGTAATGCCCTGCAAGGCTTCAATGAAAAGCTCATGTTCCACCCCGGCGACCCGGGCCGCCAGTGTTTTGGCGTCATCGCCCTGTTGTACGGGGACGCGGCCCTGCACAAGGATCGGTCCGGTGTCATAGTCAGCGTCGATCAGATGGATCGTGGCACCGCTTTCCTTGTCGCCGGCATCCAGAACCGCCTGATGGACGCGGCCCCCGTACATGCCCTGTCCGCCATAGTGGGGCAGGAGCGCCGGGTGAACATTGAGGATCCGGTTGTGAAAGGACTTGAGGGTCTCGGGTCCAATTTTGCGCATATAGCCGCTGAGCACAATGAGATCAATTTCGTGAGCGGCAAGGGTTTCGCAAATTGAACGATCAAGCTCGCCCTCACCGGGGTGGGTCTTGAGGCTCATGTGAAACGTCTTGATGCCGAGATCAGCCGCACGCTCGAACGCGAGGGGTGTCTTGTTATTGGAAATGACCAGAATGGGTGCCCCCTTGATGCGCCCGTCAGCGCAGGCCTCTGCGACCGCCTTCATGGCACTGCCGCCGTGGGAGGCCAGAAAGGCGAGGCGGAGGGTTTTCCCGGTAAGGGTAGCTGAGGGCATGGGGCTCACAGAAAGGACAGTTGATCGTCGTCCGCATCCTTTTCAGGGCTTGGGGGGGCGCTGTCAAGGGCCGGGCCGACCGGCTTGATGATATCGGGATCATCTTCACCGACCCGGCCAACGCGGGGGCTCACCGGATGGGCCGTGAAGAGGCCCTCCGGCCCGGGCTTAAGAAGGTCAGTCAGATCGCTGGCCCGTTTGGGATCGCCCGTCAGCCAGCGCTCAAAGTGTCGGGGGGCGATGACCACCGGCATACGGTGATGAAGCGGGGCGAGGGTCTTGTTGGCTGCCGATGTCAGGATCGCCAGCGTATCAATCTCGGTGCCGTCAGGATCAAGATATGTCTCCCAAATCGCTGCCATACCAAAGGGCTCACGGTCCGGCTGGTAGATGTACCATGGCTGCTTCGATCCATCCGACTGCTTGTGCCACTCAAAATAGCCATCGGCGGGCACCAGGCATCTGCGATATTTGAAGGCGCCCCGAAAGCTCGGTTTTTCCTGAACGGTCTCGGCGCGCGCGTTGATCAGAGGTTTTGATCGTACTTCTTTTGCCCAGTCCGGAATAAATCCCCAACGCGCCATGGCGAGTTCCCGACCCCCTTTTCCCACCCTGACGAGAGGCACAATGCTGGTCGGCGCTACATTGTAATTCGGCCCAAGATTGGGATGCCCCGAAAAATCAAAGAGCTGCCGCAAGGCCTCCGTCGGCGTCGTAATGGAGTATCGACCACACATAGGCGGGATGTTATCCTTGATTGGCACCTGCGAAAAGGGCCCTGTCATAGTCAGCCAGCAAAGAGAGCTCCTTTGACCAAAGATAAAGTCTTGCGCCCCGCCGTCGGTGTGGCAGCCGTCATCTGGAAAGACAATCGGTTTCTGCTCATCAAGCGGGGCAAGGAACCGCGCAAGGGCGAGTGGAGTTTGCCTGGCGGTCATCAGGAGTGGGGTGAAACAGTCAGGCAAGCGGTCCAGCGCGAAATCCATGAGGAAACCGGATTAAAGGTCCAGGGACTGTGCCTGGTGGATGTCGTCGATGCCATTATACCGGGCACAGAGGGTCAGACCGGGCATCACTTTACGCTGATTGACTTTCGCTGTGATTGGCTGAGCGGCGAGGCCAGGGCCGGAGATGATGCCGTCGATGTCCAGTGGCTATCGCTGGAAGATCTTGAGGGCATGGAGATTTGGCAGGAGACCAGGCGAATTATCTTAATGAGTGCCTGACCTGGCCGTATTGGGGGGGGGCCGGCCAGCAGGGCCCCTTCAATTACAGGGCATGGCCTGGCAGATTGGCGCCGCACTGCTGGCAGAGGCCTTGTCCCCTGTAGGGGTTTCTCCAAAGGCAAGAGAAAGTGTCAGTGCAACGAGAGCCGCAGCGAGCGTCCGAAGAGCAATAATCATGAGTGCAAAGTCCCTGAGCCTTTTCATGATCTTCGTCGCAATTGGGGAAACGAATCAAGCATAATCTTGAAAAATCAGGACCGTCGGACCCTCAGGCTCGATTTTACCCAGAAAGGTTGAGTGCGCGGATGCAGGCTTCGCGCATAGCTGCTCAGGTGTGTCGGGCCCGCTGTGATCGCGGGTTCCCTCGCGAGGCTTTGCCAAATCCACATGCACTGATAGACTGGCGGGACCATACCAGGCAGAGGCAGGCGAGGATCGTGCTAAAAATTACCGGAAAATCAAGCCGCACAATGATTGCGGCGATCTTTGTTGCGGCCCTGGGTTCCCTTCAAAGCCAGGCCGTGATGGCCCAGGCGGTTCATTACGATCAGGGGCGATATCAGGAGCAGCTTCTGGACCTTTCGCACATTCTGGGGAAGTTGCACCACCTGCGCGGAACTTGTGTTTCCGGTGAGCAGCAACTTTGGCGGGATAATATGATGGAACTCGTGAGGCTGGAAAATCCGCCGTCAGCACGCAAAAACGAAATGGTCGCCGGTTTTAACGATGCTTATGAAAGGGCAAGAAGCCAATATCCGTCGTGCGGACGCGCGACCAGCCGGGCGGCCGTTGCTCTTGCCATTGAAGGTGAGCAGCTGTCTGACGCCCTTGCGAAAAACGTGGCACGTTGAGCGCCCTGATGAGGATCCGGGGTATTTGAGCAAACTCTTGAAATATATTCAGAACAAACTCGTCAGAGGTGGATCTTTTGAGCAAGGATGGCGAAGGAGTAGAAGCGCGCAAGGCACTGGCGCTTGAGATTATTCTGGACGCCTGGGAGACCGGGCTGGAAGAGGGCATTGAGCCGGAGATTTTGTCGAGCTCGGCGATTTTTGCCGCATTGACTGATATGATTGAAAATCACGGCGAGGAGTTTGTCGCCCAGATATCTGAAGGCCTCCCGGCGCGCATTCGCGCTGGTGAGTTCACTTTGATCCATGAGCCAGTGCCCAAGGGCAAATCCTGAGCAACTGCTGCACCGGCGAAATTTCATTACCGTTATGGTGAATATTTTCTGAATGCCCGCGGCAGGGAAAAATGAGACTTTACGCCCGTACCGCAGGATGTGCTCACATTGACCCTTTCCACTGTAATGTTATAATTTATATTGTTTTTCCGCGTAAAACGACCTATTGGTGAGCCGATATGGTCGCGGCCCCCTGGTTTGATATCGCCCGGTTGGGGAGCGTGGTCGGCATACCCGGATTGAACAGAGCTGTCTTAAACTGAATGTGCGAGGTTGGATGATCGGATGAGTGATAATCGGTCCCAAAAGGTTTCACTTGAAGGCATCAGAATTCTTGTGGCGGAGGATAACTATGTCAATGTCCTCGTCATTGAAGGAATGCTCGAGGATACCGACGCTCAAATCACCACGACGGAAAATGGCAAGGAAGTTGTTGAAGCAATCCGTGGGGGAATGGCTGATGACAATGATGTTCCTTTTGACGTTGTTTTGATGGACATTCAAATGCCGGTCATCGACGGCGAAAATGCGACCCGCATTATCCGTGCAATGGACGGTCCTGTTTCCTCGATTCCGATTATTGCGCTCACCGCCCATGCAATGGTTGGCGATCGCGAGCGCTATCTTCAGTGTGGCATGGATGCCTATCTTTCCAAGCCGGTCAACAAGGCCTCTTTGCTGGAAATGATTCAATCTGTTCTCGACAAGAACAAATAGGTCGCTGGCGAGAGGCTATTTCCCTACAAAGTTGAAAATCTGCAGTGGGTGGAAGCCGTGTGCTACTCTCGATTCGACATTGGTCGAATCGAGCTTCTCTCTGTTTTCGCTCACGCTAGTGCGCTGAAAGCGCTCGGCTTCCCCGATTTGTTTGGGAGGCGGCGCATAAGCGCCCGGCCGCAGTCGAGGCCAAACCAGACCATTTCGATCTCGAAATTGGTCTGGTTTGGCCCCTGTCTTGAACGGTGTCGGGAGTATCGGCCTGATGACGGCGGTTTTTTGCACGAAGTGTATGAATTCGACGGCGTTTGGTCAGGTTGGCTGGAAAAAGGGGCGACACCTGTCTCCCTTTGATCCAGATGAAAGAGTCCGGCGAAAGAAGAATTGAATGACTATTAACCAACGTTTCACAGATGAGGCCGCACCCGCGACAGCGAAAGACACTGACGCAACCGGTGGCGAGACGAGCGGTCATTTGATCAGAAAATGGCGTGAGCGGCGCCATCTGAGCCAAAAGGAATTGGCGTCTGCAGCTGGTGTTTCGTGTCGACACGTCAGTTTTATTGAGACCGGTCGTTCAAAAGCCAGCCGGAAAATGGTTCTGAGATTGTGCGAAGTTCTGGATCTTCCCTATCGGTCTCGTAATGAAGTGCTTCAGGCAACCGGCTACGATCCGGCCTTTAGAGAAACTGGCCTGCACGGATCAGATGCTTCAGATATTTCTCGAACGCTTGATTTCATGTTGGGCCGTCATGAGCCTGGCCCGGCCGTGGTTCTTGATGGGCACTGGAATGTTCTGCGCACAAATGAAGCCGGACGAAAGTTGCTGATGTTTCTCGTCGGCGGGGAAATTCATCACGCGCCTGGAGACAGAAACATCCTGCGATGGCTCATTGAAGATCCTCATCTGAGGTCTACGATATCAAACTGGAATGAAGTGGTCGTGGAGATTATTCGTCGATTGCACCACGAGATTGAAACCAACGGCGCGGACCGGGCCATCCTTGACTTGCTTGACAAATTGCTGGGTACAATCGATCAGCAGGCGGGGTCGGGGCCGCGTAATTTTTACAATACGGATGCGTCGAATATGCTCGTCCCTATTGTGATCAAGCGATCTGGCATGACATTGACCTTCTTTGCAGCATCAACAAGGTTTTCCGCACCGCGCGACATAACCATGCAGGAGCTCAGCGTTGAAGCGCTCTATCCGGCCTGTTCGGATACCGAGGAAGCCCTGAAGTTTCTCCAGATCAGCCGCCTTTAGGCAATCAGGATCACATCGAAAAATCACCGTTGTCCCTGGCGGGCGAATGGCGCTACCCTTGTTGCGGACGGCAGGGCTGTGCGGCCGCAGGACGTGCTCCTGAACAATCAAAATGAATAACAGGGAAACGCCAATGACCCGGCAGGGTGGGCAAGGCGCCGCGAGCGGCGGGCCGTCAAGCGGCAGGGGACTACGCGGCGTCGTCCTGTTTACGGAAGGTCCGATCCGGCATCATATTTCCCGCATGGCGATCCCGATGCTCTGGGGCATGCTGGCAACCGTCGTCGCGGCACTTGCTGACATCTATTTTCTGGCCCGGCTGGGCACAAACTACCTTGCTGCAATAACCTTCACATTTCCCGTAGCGATGTTCTTCATGAGCATAACGCTGGGTCTGGCCAGTGGATTTTCCTCATTGCTCGCCCGGGCGCTCGGCGAAGGGGATCACACAAAAGTCCACCGCCTGACGCTCTCGACCATGTTGCTTGCGGCGCTGCTTGTGCTCTTCTTCAGTGTCCTGGGCTATTTCACCATTGATCCGCTGTTTACGGCCCTGGGTGCAGGCCCGGCGACACTGCCTTTGATCCGCGATTATATGAGCATCTGGTATTTTGCCATGATCTTTCTCGTGTTCCCTCTGATCGGGAACTTCGCCTTGAGGGCGTCGGGCAACCCCAAGGCCGCAAGTTATGTGATGATCTCGGCGGCCCTTGTTAATGTGATCCTTGACCCGATATTTATTTTCGGCTTCTGGTTCGTCCCGGCAATGGGAATTGAAGGCGCGGCTCTGGCCGGCGTGTGTTCCAGGTTTGCCTCCTTTGTCGCCACCTTTTACATCCTGGTTTACCGCAATCGCCTGATTACATTTGATCTTCCCGCCCTGTCGGCTGTCCTTGATTCCTGGAAGCAGGTCCTGCGCATCGGTGCGCCGCTTGCCCTGACCAATCTGGTAACACCGGTGTCCACTGCCGTTGTGACTTTCCTTTTGGCCGGGTACGGCGAGACCGTCGTGGCAGGGTTCGGCATCGCCGCGCGCGTTGAAGCCCTTGCCGTCATTCCCCTGATTGCGGTCGGCTCCAGCATGAGCCCCATCGCCGGACAAAATTATGGAGCGGAGAAGTTCGACAGGATCGTCGAGGCGATCAGGCAGGGGTTTGTCTTTGTCGTAATATATGGGATCAGTTGCGCGCTCCTTCTGGCGGTCTTTCACAAGGCCATTCCGGCCTTGTTCGACTCTGATGCCTCCGTGATTCGGGCAGCAGGCCTGTTTCTGCTTGTCGTGCCCGTAGGGTATATCGGTATGGGAATGGCGATAGTCGTGGGCGCCAGTTACACCGGCATGGGCAACCCGAAGCCATCTGTGTTGATGTCCCTGTCGCGCCTTGCGATCATCTACCTGCCGCTTGCCGTCCTTGGCAGCTGGTTGTTTGGGCCAATTGGCATCTTTGCGGCAGGCGCAGCGGCAAATCTCCTGGTTGCCGCCGGGGCGGCAGCATTTGTTTTGTACCGCGCGCGAAGGGCGATCAGCGCCGGTTTGATCGAGGCTTCATCGATCCGCCTGCTTGCGCCGGCAACATCCGCTGGTCAGGGCGAGACTTGATATTGCAGCGCAGAACCGTCACACTGGCCGCATGACAAATCGCTTCGAAATCCCCAAAACAGATATGCAACAACACTGGACGCTTGAAAAGCCTGCCGCCTCTGGACGCAGCGGGATGGTCTGCAGCCACCACGTTGCGGCCTCGCAGGTTGGTGCAGATGTGCTGCGCAAGGGCGGTAATGCCATTGATGCCGCCATTGCGACTTCCATCGCTATCAGCGTCATTGAACCATGGATGAGCGGCATCGGCGGCGGCAGCCTTCTGACCTATTACTCGGCGTCGGATAAGTCCGTCCGTACAGTTCATTTTGGTATGCGTTCACCGAAGAACCTGCGCGTAGAGGACTTTGTCTTGAAGGCCTCGGGTGAGGGCGGTGATCTCTTTGCCTGGCCCGGTGTTGAAGGGGATATCAACGTCAATGGCTGGAAGGCAATCGGGGTACCCGGGCACCTGGCCGGCCTTGATCACGCTCACAGACGCTGGGCAACCTGGAAGTGGCAAGATCTTTTTGCGCCGTCGATTGCCATGGCAAAAAAGGGATTGCCGGTTAGTTGGCCGACATCTCTTCGCATCGCCACCTCCGCCGCGCGGCTGCGCGAGGACCCGGTTGCAGCGTCGCTCTATTTGAGGGATGGCTTGCCACCGGTCGGCACTGCAGGGCAGCCGGTGCAATATTTGCCCCTCGGCCATCTCCCCGAAACGCTGCAAGCCATCGCCGATGAAGGCGCCGGAGTTTTCTATGATGGCGCCCTGGCAAGGTCGATCGTCGGGGACATAGAGGCAGCAGGTGGCTATCTTTCAAGCGAAGACCTGTCGTCCTACAAGGCTGAAGAGCACGGCGCCCTGAGCTTTGATTATGGCGGCAAACATATTCACACCGTGGGTGGTCTGACCGCCGGGCCTTCTATGAAGCTTGCCTTTGAGCGCATGGCGCCCCTGTCGGGGGCAGCATCAGGGCCAACCGCTCGGGATGTTGCCAGTTGGGCAGAAGCCATAAGATCATCCTATGAGACCCGGCTTGAGACGCTCGGCGATGTGGACGATTCAGGCGATCCTGCCTGTACCACTCACCTCACTGTGGTTGACAGTGAAGGCAATATGGTCGCGCTGACCCAGACATTGCTGTCCTTTTTTGGTGCCAAGGTTGTTTTGCCGCAAAGCGGCATTCTGATGAACAACGGGATCATGTGGTTCGACCCAAGGCCTGGTCGGCCCAATTCACTGGCTCCGGACAAGCGGCCTCTGTCGAATATGGCGCCGACGGTCATGACCAATGACGATGGCTCGCCCTTCGCCGCACTTGGCGCCAGTGGCGGCAGGCGCATTTTCCCAAGCCTGGTGCAAATTATTTCCATGATGACTGATTTCAAAATGGACATATCGGCTGCGCTGCACGCCCCTCGCATCGATGTCAGCGGTACCAGCGTGTCGACTGTTGACCCGGCTTTTGGCGCAGAGGTCTTTGAGGCTGTCAATGCTGTCCTGCCGGCTGCAGTGCTTGAACGTGCAATATCGCCAAATCACTTTGCGATCCCGAGCGGAATTTCTGTTGAAGACGGGGTTGCCATCGGGGCGATCGAACCCATGACGCCGCTCGGCGGGGCGGTTGCCGTCTGACAGGTCGCACTGCCGGACCTGGCAAGGCGCATTTCGCCGGCCAGGACTTGCAACAAGGCAAGATGTCTTGATCGACTGTAGCGCCATGATCCCCGCCGCTTTGCCCGGATCATTGATCTGAGTGCAAGATGCAGCGCGTGACGGATCTCCGGACCGAAATCCTCGCCTCCATGCAGCCACTCTTTTCTTGGCGACAAAACTATTCGTAGATCACGCGACCTTGAATACTCAAGTCCGCCGCGCCGTGCCGCTCTTCTGAATGCACGTTTTTCCGTTTGAAGAATCTGAATGGATGTCTTTGCCAGCCGGGACTTACCCTTCATTTGAAGCCCCTCGTCCTCTGTCGCCGTGAAACAGAATGCTAGGGCAGTCGGCGAGCGCGGGGATAATGCGGGTAAGAAATATTTGAAGGGGGGCGGACCGGTGAGGGAAACCGGTCCGCCAGGCCAGGCTTGGGTTGGAGACGCAAAAGCTAACCTGAGGGGGAGGGAGGGGTCTGCGTCATCCGCCTGGCACCTCAAGATTTGCATTGTTTATGCCAAAATCAGCAAAACCTGAAAGGTCAGGCTAGCCGCAACGACCCAGCGTAAAGATCGGTTCACTATATTTTTTTGTTCCGGCGGGACAGGACTTATCTGCCAGGGCTCCGGCATATCTTGCCGACGCTCGGGGAAAATCTGCGGCATTGTAAAGTGGTTTGCATCCTCCCTGTCGCCGGTTCGGTAGTTTGTCCTCGGGGATCTGGAACGTCCCTGTTTGATTGTCTCAACGGGCTGCAGATGATCGGACAGGCGTGGCAGATCCCTTCTTGCATTTGTAGACAGCTCCTTTGTAAGCGGGTTTGCAGCGAATGACGCAAACCATATCTACATTAAGCCTGGAGCGACGATCTATCCTCCCTTCCTCAAAACACGGTGCTCGCTCCAAAAGTATGATCGGAGAGTTTGCCGCGCAAAATGGCCTTGTTCAGGAAAGCACATCGTAAAAGGTCCCCTCGGGCAGAGGAAGATCGTGCCTCTGTTGCACTGGATCTTCTGACCGGGCTTTGCGGGGCCTGGACCGGCGTGCGATGCGACTATGAGCCCGACCAACGCGTCACGGGTGCTGGTGATACCGAAATCAAGAGGTCGCTCTGTGTCGAATTTGAACTCAATCCTGAAAGAACCCATGTGATTGCCCACAATGAGGTGAGTGGCCGGCAGGGCCGTCATCAAACCTTTGACGTTTGGGGTCGAGAGGAGGGGGCAGGTGAACTTTTCAGAACGATCTTTGCAGATGGCGCGCGTCAAACAAGTATCTATAACATTGCGCGTCTGGACCTGGGCCGCGACCGGCGCACATGGCGCATTATTGTGGAGACAGTAAGCTGGGATGAAGCAAGACCGTGTGAAATCCGGTATGAGATGTCACGCAACCGGGACCGCCTGGATTTGAAGCTCACGCGCCGTCTGATCAGTCACGGTGTAGGCTATGAGCTTGTCAGTCGCGCTGTTCTTGCCAGAAAGTATTGATTCAGTTTTATTGGTCATTGAGTCAGCAAGCGTTCCCTGATCTCCATTTCATCGCACTTTCTTTCGCAATAACGGGTCCCGCATTTGTGACTGTACTTTAAAGAGCCATAACAACACGAATAACGCGGCCAACGATATAGAGATCTTCTGTTGGAAGAACAATCGGATGGTCCGGTTCGGTTGAGAAAGGCTCAAAGCGATCCGGGTTTGTCATGAACCGCTTGACGGTGGCTTCACCGTTCACCCGTATGACGAAAAACTTTTCAGGGACGAGTTCCTGCAGAGAGTAGTCAACGATAATGACCGCCCCGTCAGGCGCGACGCGGTTAATGCTGGTACCTCTGACGCGCAGAGCAATGATGGAATCGTATTCGTACTCAACCATCACCTGGTCTTCGAATCCGCCAAGCGCATAAGGATCCACAGCCTCTTCGAACGAGCCTGCCTGCACCCACGAAATCAATGGCGCCCTCAGAATGCCTTTAACATCATCGACGACATTCGCGGTATGGGGAAACAGAAGATCGACGCGTTCCTTGCGCACGCCATTTTCCAGCAAAACCGGCTCAACGACGTCGAGCAGATCAAGCGGCAACCAGGCTTTCTTGTACCGGTCTTCATAGTGCTGATAGGTCGAGGCTCTGGTGCCGAGTTTTTCAGCCATGGCACGGACAGAGAGCCTGGCTTCCGTGCGCAGTTCCTTAAGTAGCTGCGAGCTTCCGGAAACCGCCGATCCTCTGGCGGATTTTTTCGACCGTCCCGTCCTGTCATCGCGATCTGGTGAGTGGCGGGACTCACCAGTATTTCGCTCAGGCGCGTCCCTGTGCGCCTTGCTCCTGTCGGTCCCGACGTTCCTTGCCATCTTTGTCTGCCTCTTCATGTTGCCAGATGTTCATAGCTCATATGAACGCAAAATGCATTAAAAACCACCATATATCCCGTAAAAATAGCGTTAGTCTTAGGTGTACAATTGATTTATGTTGACAGTGTACGTAAAATACGTACGATAATAAACCATGGGATGAATAGTGAGTCGAATGTGTCTTCAAGAGTAGCGGGATGAACAATCATCGTCTGTCCCGCCGCATGGCCTGAAGCACTCTTGGTTCCGGCAACACAAAGGGCAAGACATGAAGCAGACCGGCGCATTGAGGCAAACACCGCCACAAGAGGGGGATGAAGGGAATGAGGGGGAAGGTGGCGCGGCGTCGTCTTCCGATGAGCAAGCGGAAGAGGCGCTGTTGCGGTCAGGGTCTTTGGCGCAGGCCACTCCAACTGAAAAAATTACTGTTTGCAACACGCTGGCTGCAATGTTCTACGGCGTCAGTTCGGAGGATTTTGAGGCGCACACCCGGCACGAGAGGTGGATCAATGAAGCCCGTCAACTCGGCATGTACCTGGCAAACACATGTCTCAGTGTTGACTATGAAGAAATTGGGCGGGTCTCCCGGCGAGACCGAACCACGGTGCGCTACAGCATCGAACGGGTCGAGGATCGGCGGGAAAATCCGCAGTTCGATTCTGTGCTAATCGCTTTTGAAACGGTGATCGGTTGTTTTCAGGACCGCGAGGTCGCTGACATGATTGAGAAGGGGCTACAAATTGATCATGACATTATCGCTTATGTCCCGAAGGCAGGCTAATGGTCCGGTAGTTTTGTCATGCTCTCACGATAAACCAGTGTAACGGCGACGATGAGGACGATCATCTGGGCGACGATCGCCAGTGTCGAAGGCAGGAAAACAGCGAATAAATAGAATGCGAGCTTGCTGGCAACCGGTAGATCAGGGCTCGCCCAGACCGCCTGACCGATGAGATCGCACAGGCGGTAGACAAGACGAAAAGGGACAGTTGAAAAGCCGAAAAGCAGGAACAGGAAGAGATACCGGCCTTTCGACAACTGCCAGGCTTTTGACAGATCAATAGTCCCTGATTCAAACGCCAGCGGAAAAACCAGGATCAGCCGAACCACCATGATTGAAAGCGCGAACGTCATCAAAAGGCCGATCGTGGCATTCACGGACGTAACGCCATAAACAGCGGGGTTGGAAACCAGCATCATCAGGGCGGAGGCCAGAATGAGTGTAAGCACAAGCGGCAGGCACCACGCGCAAAAGGCTCGAACCCAAAGCCGGTTGCGCCGCGAATGTCTGCGTTGTAGCCAGGTATCGATCGGCTCGGGAGCAAGAGCGAACTGCTGCACGCGCGCCGCAAGGGGAATGATCGTCACAAATGCCAACGATAGATAGACCAGCGATATAACAGAAGTTTCGTCGTGTTGCGGACCGCCGGAAGCAAAGAACCGTGCCCAGAGATAGATAAATTCAAGCAGGACAAATGGCCAGATCAGGCGGAGCAGATCGCCGCGCCATTGATAGAGCAGCCGGTAAGTTTCACCGATTGTGGAAAACAGGCTGGATCGGATCGAGGTTTCATGCGTCATAGTACAGGCACGACGCAGGGATTGAGTTCGGATGAGACCTCAAATTCAGGGTTTGACATTGTTTCCTTAAAACCGACACTTGTTGTTGCCTGGAGGAAGCGTAACGGAATTCAGCTCGATGTCCAATTCTACCGAAAGTCCCCAAAAACCAGTATCTGACAACTTGCCCGTCGGGGCGATTTTGGCGGGCGGAGCCTCGCGGCGGATGGGTGAGGCCAAGGCCCTGACCAGCCTCGGCGGCAAACCGCTTCTCGACCGGGTTGTTGAGAATATTGCGCCGCAGGTTTCTTCGGTGGCCATCATCGGCGGCCCGCCCGTGTGGGCCGAGCAGCGGGGACTGGACCACAGAGTTGACGCCATAGCTGGCGGAAGGGGGCCGCTTGCCGGACTTCTGGCGGCAATGGACTACGCTGCGCAGATCAAGTCCAGCTCCGATTTTGTCTTTGTGACGGCGACAGATATGCCGTTCCTCCCGCCAGATCTTGTGTCTCGCCTTCTTGAAGAGAGCGGCAGGGGCCTTCCCGTTATTCCCCGGTCCGGTAATCGGCTTCAGCCGCTTGCCGCCCTATGGCCACGAGATATGCACAGTAAAATAACATCAGGATTGAAGGAAAAATCCATTGAGAGCATGAAGGATGTCTATCAGGACACCGGGTTCCAGCAAGTCAGCTTTGAAACTGTCCCGCTGGATCCATTTTTCAACGTCAATACGCCAGAAGATCTGGGCATCGCGGAGCGCTGGCTGGGGATATAGCAGAGACATATTTTTGATCCAATAGAAGGTGATACTGTACTGTAATCCTTGAGGCGGATGGCGTGATTCGTGCTTCGTAAAACTGTGTGCTAGAAGAACCATCCCTCGTCCTGGCGATTGCGGGCCATTTTGGCACAAGTGGTTGGTAGGTGAGAATAACGTGGCACAACTGGAAAACCGGGAAAAATAAGAAATGAAAACCAACCTGCTGTTTCAGCCTTTTGATCTTGGCAAGCTCCATCTCGAAAACCGCATTGTTATGGCGCCGATGACCCGCAACTTTTCGCCGGACAGCACACCGACCGACGAAGTGGCAGGCTATTATCGCCGCCGCGCAGAAGGCGGCACTGGCCTGATTATTACCGAAGGCACGGCGGTCAATCATCCGGTTGCTGTCAACAGCGATGCCATTCCTGTCTTCCATGGTGAAAGACCTCTGGCAGGCTGGAAAAAGGTTGTCGATGAAGTTCATAGCGTCGGCGGCAAAATCATGCCGCAGCTGTGGCATCAGGGAATGGAGCGCAAGATCGGTTCTGGCCCCAATGCCCAGACGCCAAGCATTGGTCCATCAGGCCTTCTTGCTCCGGGAAAGAAAATTTCAGAGCCGATGAGCGAAACAGAGGTCGCGGATGTCATCACAGCCTTCGTTGATGCCGCAGTAGCAGCGCAGGAAATTGGCTTTGACGGCATCGAGCTGCACGGCGCCCATGGCTACTTGCTCGATCAGTTCTTCTGGAGTGGAACCAATGAGCGCTCGGATCGCTTTGGTGGAGATATTCCTGGTCGCACGGAATTTGTCACAGAAATCGTAAAAGAAACCCGCAAGCGTGTCGGCAGTGACTATCCGATTATCCTGCGCTATTCGCAGTGGAAACAGCGCGATTATGAAGCCAGGCTCGCCAACACACCGGAAGACCTGTTGACATTTCTTGGACCGCTTTCTGATGCGGGGGTTGATGTCTTCCATTGCTCAACGCGGCGCTACTGGGAGCCGGAATTTGAAGGTTCGTCCCTCAACCTCGCTGGCTGGACGAAAAAGCTTGTCGGCAAGCCGACGATTACGGTGGGTAGCGTCGGTCTGGCAGATGACTTTTTTGGCAGCATGGTCGGGCAATCCTCAGAGACAACCGGCGAGCAGGGCCTTGCAAATCTGCTGGAGCGCCTTGAGCGCGAAGAATTTGATCTTGTCGCTGTTGGACGGGCATTGCTTGTCGATCCGGATTGGTCGAACAAGATTCGGGCGGAGCGGTTCGATGAACTGTCGCCCTTTACCAAAGAGGCCCTGGCAAGCCTCACATAACTTTGGCAAGCTGTGAATTGAGTAAGGAAAGTATGAATGGGTAGGTGGAACCAGGGTAACAAGCCAACACGGGCAGAACGCAAGGCCGAGAAGGCGGCTGCAAAAGAGGCCGCGAAAGAAGCCAAACTTGAAGAACGTGAGCTGGTGAAAGAAGAAAAACGCGCCGCCAAAGCCGCTCGCTCGCGCTGGGGTCGCAAACGCAGAGATGTCGAGGCCGATGCAGGCGAATTCGGGCCAGGACCAGTTGGATTTGATCACAGCGACCCGGCCGCAGAGTTTGGCGCCTATGACTTTGCAGAACCCCCGGACAACAATCCCGACGAGTTGCTTCTTGATGAGAATATGCGCGAGATTCCGACGAGCCCGCAACCTGTCTCCGCTCCCAGGCCGACCATGCGGGGCCCCGGGGTTGCTCGCCCGCCGCTCGGCAATCCGCTTCAACAAGTGACCCGCGAGCCCGACGATATTCTGTCTGGCATGCGCGCTACGCCAGAGCTGGAACCAGAGCCAGAGCCTCAGCGGCGGCGATCACTTGGAATGCGCATTATGAGGAAGGGTGCCAGGACGGAAGCCAGCCCAATATCCCGGCCGGATCCCCGTTCTGATGCCCTCGACCCACGGTCAAATGAGCAGGGAACTCAAATTCGACCCTTACATGGGGACGATGTCTCAATCGGGTCTGATAGCACCCGGCCGCCTGAAGACAGCTTTGCCAACCTGCGCCGTGTTGTCGACAGCCAGGATGTCGGGGCATCGCAGCCCACGCAGATACCTGACAGGATGGATTCGGACAATGTGTTCGTTCTTGACGATCCCCTTGTAGAACCAGGCGCTGCCGGTGGCCAGACCGTCCCGGCGGGTGAGCGTCATGTTGAACCATTGCGTCTGGAACCCGAAAATCGATTGGCGCCGCCTGCATCCGGCCTGTCAGAAAACTGGCTTGGCCTCTGGGTGTCCGAGGAGGGCGCAGCAATCTTTATCGAAGAAGATGGAGACGGCTGGTTTGCGGTGACGGTATTGCCGGATCCAACAACGACCTGTTATGCGGGCCCCGACTATCCGGAAATTCAGTCCTATCGTATGCCCGCCTCTTATGCGCGAGAAGAACTTGGTGAATTTGATGGTGAGCGCTTGTCGGTTATTACCGTTCCGGGGCTTCCCGATACTCACCGGTCACCCATGATGTATATCTATTTCCTGACCTCGATTCCTGCGGCTCAGGGTGGCGGCAGTCGCTTCGCAACACTTGACGATCCAACCCGGCGGGTCTTCATAGCTGCGGATTTTGAACCGGGGACTGTTAATCCGTGGTCAGAAAATGATGATATTGAGTGGGTCGATCCTTCGGTTAATTACTACAAGGCGCCCGGAAAGCTCGACGCCTATATGATGCGCAGAATGGCGAAGGATGATCCCCTGAACTAGCAGCCTATTGTGGCAGCGTTGAGCGAATCGACGATCCCCCTAAAGCAGCAGATTCAAAAGTTGATTGGAAAGGGCGTGTCCAGGTGGCATGCCCTTTTTTCTGTGTCTGGCCGGGTCGAGGCCTCGCGGCTCTCTCCCCGACTATTTGCGCCGTGGTAGCACAGTTGTGAATTCCACGGGAGGCGGCCCATGACAGAACTTGGCGAATCGACTGAATCGAAAAGCGGAGCAAAGCCAAAGACGGCCGTAAAACCAGCCGCCAAATCAGTTTCTGGCAGGAAGAGCCTCCCGAAGAAAGTTGCGACGAAGACTGCAAAGAAGTCGGTAAAGAAAAAGGCAGCGGTAAAGTCAGGTCCACCTCCGGGGACATTGATGACCGAAGCCCTCGGCGAGACATTTCTCGTGGATCTGATTACAGACTGGCAGGACCATGGCGGCGGGGTCATCGAAAACTGCCGCACCACCAAGCCGGACGCCTATCTCAAACTGGTTGCGACCTACGCTCCGAAAGAATTTCGCAAAACCCTCGAACCCTTTGAAGGAATGAGCGACCATGACCTCAAAACCCGTTTCCACGAAGCGCTTGAAGAAATCAGATCGCTTGGCCTTGACCTCGGCGCTTGAGCTTGCCCACGAGCGCTTGCGCCGTGCGCGGGAAAACAGGTTGTCGCTCTACAAACCCTACAAAAAACAGACCCTGTTTCACGAAGCGGGACTAAAGCATAGCGAACGGGTTTTTATGGCGGGAAATCAGGTCGGCAAGACCACGGCAGGCGCCGCTGAATGGGCCATTCACCTCACCGGGCACTATCCGAGGGGATGGCAAGGGCGCAGGTTTCAGAGGCCGGTGCGGTTCTGGGCGGCCGGTGTCACAAGTCAAAGCACAAGGGACAATCCCCAGAGGACACTCATTGGCCCGCCGTCGGACGAGATGGCCTGGGGGACAGGCACTGTGCCGAAGCTCTGTCTTCTCGACTGGTCCCGCGCGCGCGGCATTGCAAACGCCATTGATACCGTAAAAATTCGCCACGCCTCGGGCGGCATATCAACGCTGTCCTTCAAGTCCTATGAAATGGGCCGCGCAAAATGGCAGGGCGAGACCCTGGACGGGGTCTGGTTCGACGAGGAACCGCCGCTCGATATCTATACCGAAGGCTTGACCCGTACCCAGGCGCGCGGACTCTTTTCCATTTTGACATTCACACCGCTGCAAGGGGCAAGCGATGTAGTCCGGCTCTTTCTCAATGAGGCAGATGGGCAATTCAGTACCGTCTGAATATTGCACAGGAATTGTCTGTTACCAGATCACTTGTCCTCAGCTCACTTCGAACCCTTACATTGCCGATTTTCTTCACGATAAGGAAGGATTGCCATGTCGCGCCATATCACGCAGATGTCCATTGACGATGCCGAACATTATACCGATGAAGACCGGGCAGAGATCATAGCATCCTATCTTCCCCATGAACGAGAAGCGCGCGCCAGAGGTATTCCCCAACTCGGATCGGGCCGCGTTTTCCCGGTGTCGGAAGAGTGTCTGAGGGAAGAGGCCTTTGAGATGCCGGGCCACTGGACGGTCATTGGCGGGATGGATTTCGGCTGGGATCACCCCTATGCGGCGGTCAAGCTGATCTGGGACCGTGACAGCGATATTGTTCACATTACCCAGACCTACCGGATCAGGAACGAGACTCCGGTCATTCATGCCGCTCATCTGCGCCCCTGGGGCGAGACCCTCAACTGGGCCTGGCCGCACGATGGCCTTCAGCACGACAAGGGTTCCGGGGATCAACTGGCCGAGCAATATCGCAAACAGGGGCTCAAACTTCTGCCTGAAAAAGCAACGCATGCTGCAGGCGGTTTTGGTCTTGAGGCGGGCATCATGGATATGCTGGAGCGCATGCAGTCCGGCCGGTTCAAGGTTGCCGCCCACCTTGAGGACTGGTGGCAGGAATTTCGTCTGTATCATCGCAAGGATGGCCGGATTGTGAAGGAGCGCGATGATCTGATGAGTGCAACACGTATTGCATTGATGATGCTTCGGTTCTCCGAGCCAAAGTGCAGTCGTGATTGGCAACAGCCAAAGCCGGACTGGGTCGTCTGAAGCGTGTCACGCAAAAAGATCAGTGTGATTTGTCCCCCGGCATGCCTGCCACCGTATTCTTCAGACCGATGATGACACGAGGCCACAAGGCGATGTGCGGCGACGGAAAGGATATTCCATGAATACCGATGATCTTCAGGTTTTGATCCAGCGTGAAATAGAAATGGCGCTGGGCGGCGAAGGTTCGACCCTGTCAGCTGAGCGGGCAGAAAACACGCGCTATTACCTTGGTGAAAAATTTGGCAATGAACAGGAAGGGCGCAGCCAGGTCGTTTCAACCGATGTTGCTGATACCATTGAATGGATCCTGCCGCATCTGGTGCGCATCTTTGCATCGGGCGAAAATACGGTTTCGTTTGAGCCCACCGGACGCGAGGACATTGAAGTCGCAGAACAGGCGACCCATTTCGTCAATCATATCTGGAACCAGGACAACGACGGTTTTCTCAACTTCTACACCTGGTTCAAGGATGCGCTCCTGTCGAAGAACGGGTTCGTCAAGATCTGGTGGGATGATCATTTCGATCTTGTACGCGAGACTTATGAAGGCCTGACAAAGGAGGAGCGGCTTTACATTCTTGCCGATCCGGAAGTCGAAAGTCTCGAGGAGACGGAACGCGTCGCCGGGGAGGGGGGCACCGTTTTTGACATTGCTGTGGGGCGGAAAAAATCTGAAGGACGCGTGCGGATCGAGCCGGTACCGCCGGAAGAGTTTCTCATTTCTGCGGAGGCAAAAGACCTCGAGGACGCGCGCTTCGTTGGCCATCGTCAGAGGCGCACGCTTTCCTCACTCATTCAGGAAGGCTATCCAGAAGATCAGATCCAGGAACTGGTTTCTGACAACGACCACCTGAGCGAAGAGGCCCTGGCGCGCGACACGGTCGATGCTGCAACGTCTTTGGCGGGCAGCCTGATTTCGAACGCTGCCATGCGTGAGGTCCAGGTCACCGAGTGTTACATACATGTCGATCTTGACGGAGATGGCATTGCCGAGCGCAGGCAGATAACCGTTGCCGGTCCCGAGGCGCGGGTCCTCAAAAATGAGATCTGGGAAGGACCGGTTCCCTTCGCTTCTCTTACACCCGTCATCATGCCGCATCGTTTCTATGGTCTCGCCATGGCGGACCTTGTCAAAGATATCCAGCTTATCAAGTCGACCATTCTCAGGCAGTACCTCGACGGGCTCTATCTGGCCAATAATCCTCGTCAGGAGGCGGTCGAGGCAAATATCGTCGAACCGTCCGAGCTCCTCACATCTCGCCCCGGCGGCATTATTCGCGTCAAGGAGCCTGGCTCCATCAGGCCTTTGATGACAGGTTTTATCGGTGGCCAGGCGATGGAGGGGCTCGCCTATGCAGACGGAATGCGTGAGAATCGGTCCGGTGTCAGCCCGCGCACGCAGGGTCTGTCAGACAATCCGTTGCATAGTACCGCGTCCGGCCAGCGCATGTTGCTCAACGCCTCCCAGAGCAAAATTGAACTTATTGCCAGGATCTTTGCCGAGACCGGCGTCAAACGCGCCTTCAAGATCATCCTGTCGCTGGTATCCAGATATCAGAACCGCGAGCGGATCGTTCGGCTGCGCAACACATGGGTAGCGATGGATCCGCGCGAGTGGGATAGCGAAATGGATCTGCGTGTTTCGGTCGGGCTTGGGATCGGTGATCGTGAGAGCCAGACACTCAGCGCATTCAAACTTCTCGAATTGCAAAAAATGGCCTTTGAACAGGGCTTTGCAACACCGGCCAATATGATGGAAACCGCCGAGATTATTGTCGGCGCCATGGGCTTCAAGGGCGTTGAGCGCTTCTTCACACTGCCAGCTGTGCCGCAGGTGCAAGACGGTATGAAGCCCACGTCTTCCCCCTGGCAGAGCGATGCGGACCGTCTTGCCGCGCAGCAGGCCGCTCTCATGCAAAACCAGGCATCCCTCAAGCAGGCTGAGCTCGCACAGAAGATGCAGGAGGATGCGATAAAGTTTGAACAGGATCGACAGCTCAAGGAGCTGGAACTGCAGCACAAGTTCAGGGTCGATCAAATGAAGCTTGAAAATGAGATGATATTGAAGCGCGAGGAAGCCGCTCAGGACATGATGTTGAAGCGCGAAACAGCCAGTCTGGACATGGCACTAAAACGCGAAAAGGCAAATGTGCCCGGAACCACCAACCGGTAACTAAAGGATGCACACAAAGCCGATCAGCATCGTGAGTATATAAAGCCCTGCTGAAAACCGGATGGATTCATCTTCGATCAAATAAAACATAGGACCCACGCCTCATAATTATTTCTTGTCAAATAACAAGCAAGTCGCGGGCCAGTTTTGAGGCTTTGGAGGCATATTTGCTCACCACAAGGAAAATCAATGAATTGCGCCAGATACTTAAACTATTTTCATGAGGGGTGAAAATCCCGTGTGCGTGGACTGTCAAGAAACCTGACACCTTACGTATACTGAAGGCTGTACGTGAAATACAAAAAAACCGGAGCAGTGGGATCTGCTCCGGTTTGTATTCTGTCGTCAATTGGCCTCTGATTACTTCAGGAAGCGTCTCCGGCGAGCGATGTAAAGCGCGATCATGCCAGCTCCGAGGAGCCCAAGAGGTCCGGGTTCTGGAACATCGCGGCCACCACCGTAGATCGCCACGTGGGAGATAGCTCCACTACCAGGCCAGAAGTTGCGAAGTTGAATATCCATCTGACCATCCCAGGCAGAAATATCAAACAGGTACCAGCCGGGAGGGCCTTTCCCATCCTTGACCAACAAGTGTGTTGCATCAGAGATGAACGACCCACCGTCCCACACAATATCCGCATCCATAGGGTCTAATGCCGAATTAGAGAAAGTCGTTGAATACCAACCGGCGGCCGATCCAGTGTCGAACCCGTCTCCAACATTCTCTTTATAGAGCTCTGTCGATGTCCCCAAAAAGGCAGCAATCGCCACATCGATCAAGGGTTGCGACGTTTCCGGTCCAGAGGCAACCTCACCACCAGGGGTCAGGAGCAACGTTGCGTTCGCACTGACTGACATCATCAATGCGAGAGCTATTGCGGTAATATACTTCATTATTTTCGTCTCCTCAGGAACCTTTGGAAAAATCCCCATTTTTCGCTCACAAAAAAGGTGCCTTGTTATCGCAAGGATATACAAATTTCATGCCATAATAAAAAGTTAACAAAAACAGTACGTTACAAAAGCATCATAATCTAATTGTAAAGAATCCTGACACCAAAAACATGGTTCTTTCGGTTTGGTCCGGACATATTTGAGTTGGCTGTGTTCCCCAATTACCTGTCGGTATTACATCATCAAAAAATATCCCCCCATCTCTCCCCGAACCGTTGTCGTGACCGATACTCGCCTCAACGACAATTTGAAGCAAAAAGGGTGAGACATGGCGCGTTTGAATGATCCGGCATTTGAGGGGACTTTTGACAAGGTTGAGCGCGGTCAGCGCGCCGAAATCCTCCTTAAAGATCCGCTGCTGCAAGCGACCCTCGAGGGCCTTGAGGAGGAATACGTCAAGGCCTGGAAACAGGCCCGAACGCTCGATGCGCGCGAGGATGCCCATCGCCTCGTCCGTCTTGTTGGCCGCTTCCGCGATCACCTGGCGAGCCTTGCCTTCACCGGCACCCTGACGTCGCGGCAGAGCGCCGACCTTGAAGGGCGCGAACGCTTCTGGCGCTGAACTCAATCGATAATGATCACAAGAACTCAGGAGAGACCCGATGAACGACTTTACCAATTTTTCCGACCTTGAGCCTGATGAAGGCGAAGCGGCATTGCTTGATGAGGGGTTTGATAACCCGACAGAGGGTTCCGTTGAACAGGCAGCCATGAAGATCGACGAGATCCTCGGAGCTGGTGCTTATGAGCGCGAGGTGGACACTGTCAACGACTTGGACCCGTCAGATAAAGGCGACACTGGTCCGACCGAGGACGGGCCTTCTGACGACCCACTGGTCGCCGTTGAAATTGACGGCAAGGAGACGACGATCCCTCTGTCCGAACTCACAGAAGCATGGACGAAGGCTGGCGAGGTTGAAAGCCGCACAGTTGAAATCACGCAGCGCCGCGGCGAAATAGATACTGCCTTTGAAACCGCCAATGCCGAGATCAATTCTCTTATCCCCTCCTTGCAGCGCCAGCTTCTGGGTGACTTTGCCGACCTGCGTTCACCGCAGGATCTTCAGGCGCTCGCCATGACTAACCCGGCGCGTTTTGCTGACCTGCAGACGCGCAGTGCCGCGCTGCAGCAGGCCGAGGGTTATGCCAATACACTGACAGAATTCCGCAGAGGTCGTATGCTTGAAACCGAGAGCGTTGAACTTGCCAAATTGATCCCCGAACTAACGGATCCTGAAGGGGGCGATCAGCTCAGGGACGAGATCAGGGCCTATGGAAAGGTGCAAGGATTTGACGATGAGCGGTTTGCCGATGCCGGCGCCACAGAGATCGCCATTCTCCACAAGGCCATGAAATACGATCAACTTGAACAAGGCCAGGTCAAAGCTGCGAGGCGCGCGAGAGATCACAGGCGCGCGCATCAGGTGATGACGCCAGGACATGTGAGACGCGAAGACCCCAAAGCGGGTTATCGCCAGGCTATGACCAAACTCAAAAAGACGGGTCACGTCGAGGACGCCGCCCGTGTGATCGAGCTCATGCTCTGATCAGCACTATTGCTTGATTGATCGCTCACGTCGACGCACCCAAAGCGTCAGGATGAATCCCGTGACCTTGATAGTAAATTCGATATCGAAATATACAAACAGAACATACAAAGGAACTTGAACTATGACAGTACAAACCAATGCGTTTCTCACCTACGACGCGGTGGGCAATCGCGAAAATCTCTCGGAGGTCATAAAAAGCCTGTCACCGGAAGAAACCCCGTTTTCGAACGCGATCGGGTCAACCGATGGCAAGGGCATTCTTTACGAGTGGCAAACCGATGCGCTGGCTGCCGCCGATGCAAACAACGCAGTTCTGGAAGGCGATATTGTCGATGGCACGGCATCGACGCCGACCACCCGCGAGAAAAACTATTGTCAGATCTCGCGCCGTGATGTGGTGGTTTCCTCCACCCAGGAGAAAGTCAAGAAGGCCGGTCGCTCAAGCGAAATGGGCTATCAGGTGGCTAAGCGCCTGAAAGAGCTCAAGCGCGACATCGAGGCGGTTATCGTCGGAAACCAGGGCTATAACGCCGGCGCCACCGGCACAGCCCGGCGTACACGCTCCATCGAGAGTTTCCTGGTGACAAACGTTGACCGCGGCGCGACCGGCGCCAATGCAGCAGCAGCAACGGATGCTGCAACGGATGGCACCGCTCGGCCCTTTACCGAGGCCATGCTGAAAGGCGTGATTCAGAGCTGCTACACAGAAGGGGCTTCACCGAACTTTCTCTCTGTGGGTCCTTTCAACAAGGGTGTTGTTTCCGGCTTCACAGGGCGCTCTCAGGCGCGACAGGCAATCGCTGACGACAAGATTCAGGCGGCAGCCCATCTTTATGCTTCTGACTTTGGCGAGATCAAGGTGATGCCGAACCGCTTCCAGCGCGAACGCACTGCTCTTGTGGTTGACCCGGAATATGCCGAGATCGCTTTCCTGCGTCCACCGCAAGTCAAGGATCTTGCCCGGACAGGTGATTCAGAGCGCAAATACGTCGTCGCTGAATACGCCTTGTGCGTCAAGAATGAGAAGGCACATGGTGTCATCGCCGATCTTGATATCGCGTAGTGTCGCCAGATACTGCGCCCGGCAGGGTGTGCTCGCACACCCGAAAGGGGCGTAACAAATACCTGATCTGACAAGTTAGCTTTCGGGAGCCAATGGATATGGCTCTCGAAAGCCTTCCCAAACCTCGGCCCCGGCAAGAACAGGGCACCCCCGCATCCGGCCCCTCAGGTGCAAACTGACCAGACATGTTCCCCCATGGCCAATCCCCCGCAACTCCATCCGGGGTAGATTGCAACATGAAACAGTTTTACCCCTGGAGACCCAATGACCAAACCCGGCATATTTGATTTGCGAGCAAACGGCATCACCATCATCCATGCAGATGCCGAGCGTCCTGAAGCGCTCATTCTTGAAGAGATTGATGACGTAGAGCCAATCCTGAAGGAAGCAAAGCGCCTGTCAGAGCTGGAACCAGGCAAGGAATTTCGCCACGCTGCGGTGATCCCCGAGTTTGTAGTCCGCAAGGCGTTCCGTGAAGGCTGGTTCAATGATCCAAAGGCCTGGAAGGACTGGGCCAATGATCCGGACAACGCGCTGTTCAGAACCTGGCCCGGTGAACTCTAAGTGAACTCCAGGTGACTATTGAGTAAACTTCAGGCATCCAGGAAAGCACCAGAAAAAAGTCACTGCGACTTATCCCCCACCTGAAAACTTGACTTATCCTCCACTCACTGAATGAAACACACCCGACGTTTTATGGCGTCCGGGCGATCACAGAGCGGACGAAGTCATGGCGATTACCAACTATGGTGAACTGAAAACCGCGATTGCGGACTGGCTCGACCGGTCGGATCTGACAAGCCGGATCCCGGATTTTGTCAGCTTTGCAGAGACGCGCATTCACTATGGCTCGGCGCAGGGCCCGATGATGCTGCAGCCGGTGCGGCTGCGCACCATGGAGACCGAGGTCGATCTGACAATCACATCAGGACGCGCCCCCTTACCGGCAGACTTCCTCGAGGCCCGCCGGATCGTGTTCCTGTCGGACCCGGCGCAGGTTATCCAGCTGCTGGCGCCCGAACTGTTCTGGCGCATGGATGCAGGGCTTTCCACCGGCAAACCGGTGCGGGCAACGATTGAGGGCAACGACCTCATCCTGAGCCCGGCCCCCGACACATCCAACGCTGTCCAGCTGAATTACTTTGCCAAATTCCCTGCGCTGTCACTGGACGCCGATACAAATTCGCTGCTCCAAAGTGCGCCGGATATCTATCTCTTTGCAGCACTCGTTGAAGCGGCGATCTACACGCGGAATCGCCAGGCCGCAGACGAATACCTCATTCGCTATGCCAGCGCCGCCATGGCTCTCACCCGGCAGGATGAAAAAACCAAATCATCCGGAACAACCTGGTCCATCAAGGTCGAGGGAGGCACTCCATGATCCCCTTCGGCGAGTGGCTTCCGGACCAGGCAGATTTCAACAATCCGGGAACGCCCTGGATCAACAACGTCTTTCCGGCGGCGACCTCCTATCGCCCGGTCGGCTCGGCGCAAACCAGCAGTGATGCGCTGACCTCGACGGCCAAAGGCGGCACCTCGGCCCAGACCGGCGATGGCGCGGTTGTCAATTTTGCCGGCACGCAGACCGGCCTCTACAGGCTGGCAGACACCGCCTGGCAGGATATTACAAGGACCTCTGGTGCCTATGCCACGGCCGGCGATGAAAAATGGACGTTCGCCCAGTTTGGCAGTCTCATCATTGCCTCCAATTATTCCGACGTACCACAGAAGTATGATTTGTCTCTGACCAGTTCGTTTGTCGATCTCGGCGGAACGCCGCCACAGGCACGCTACATGGCGGTGGTGCGTGATTTTGTCGTGTTGGGAAACTTGTCCACTCAAAGGAACGGCATTCATTGGTCGGGTTTTGGTGACCCTGAAAGCTGGACCATCGGTACCGATCAATCCGACTTCCAGAACTTCCCGGAGGGCGGATGGGTCCAGGGCATCATCGGCGGTGAGCAGGGCTTCATCTTCCTTGAACGCGCGATTATCTCCATGGTGGCAACAGGCGACGAATTCGTTTTTCAATTCGATGTTGTGGAAAAGGGTCGTGGTCTGAGGGCGCCTGGATCTCTGGTTCAGGTGGGACGGACCGCCTTTTATCTCGCCCATGACGGCTTTTATCAATTTGACGGGGGGCGCAGCACACCGATCGGTGCACACAAGATCGACAAAACCTTCTTTGCCAACGCCGACGAAACCTATCTGTCGCGCATGACCGGCATTGCTGACCCGATCAACAAGATCGTGATCTGGTCGTATGCAAGTACGCAGTCCGTTGACGGGGAGCCCGACCGGTTCATCATGTACAACTGGGTGACGGGCGGCTGGTCCCAGGCCGATATGGATGCGCGTCTCATCTTTCCGGTGCTGGCGCCGGGCTACACTCTGGAGGGGCTGGACGCCATGTCGGCGGATCTCGATCTTCTGGGTATCTCGCTCGATTCCCGCCTGTGGACCGACGGCGCTCTGGCGCTCGGCATCTTCGGCCTTGATGACAGGCTGGCATTGCTCACAGGCCCGCCCCTTGAGGCCACCCTCGAGACCCGTGAAGCCGAGCTGCTGCCGGGGCAAAGAGCCTTTGTCAGCGAAATCAGACCCATCGTTGATACAGATACCGCCTTGATCTCCCTTGGCCGCCGCGAAGTCCTCTCGGCCAGCCCGAGCTATACGGCCGAGGCGGCAATGACAGCGTCAGGGCGCTGCCCGGTGCGCTCGTCCGGACGGTTTCAGCGCGCCCGCCTCAGGATCCCGGCTGGCGCCGCCTGGACTCACGCCCAGGGCGTTGACTTCATAGCAGTGGAGGACGGTGCCCGATGACCCGAAGACCCAGATTGAAACCGGAAGGCGCGACATCGCGTGAAATGGCCTTCGCCATAAATAAGCTCCTCCTTGGGCAGATTAACAGCGTCGGAGAAGTGACCCTGACGGCCAGCCAGTCATCGACGATAATCACGCGGCCCTATATTGGCCCCGACAGCGTTATTCTTCTGATGCCAAAGACCGCCAACGCGGCGGCGGAACAGTCCAATATCTGGATCACCTGCGCCAGCTGCACAGCGACCATCCAGCATGCGAACAACTCCCAAATCGACCGTATCTTCAACTTTGCAACAGTAGGTGGATAATGACCCAACAAAGACCCCCGTTTCCAATCCCCCCCGTCAACTTCTGGGATGGCAACCAGTTTGTCGTGCCCGGCTATACGCAAGGTTATGACCTGCCAGTCGCGCCACCAGCCCCGCCGCCGGTCCCGCCTGTTACGCCGCCAGTCTTGCCGCCTATTTTGCCGCCGAATTTCTACGCGCGCACACCATATGGCCCTGCCGGTCGGCGGCGCGGCCTGCTGGACATGAGCTTTGTTCAAAGATGATGAAACTCGTCCAAATACCGCCGGGTGCCGCCCGTCAGACCTGGGCCCTCGTTGAAGCCTGGATCAGGGACGCCACCGGCCGATCAAATGGTCGCTTCACGCCTGACGCCATCCTTGCCGAAATCGAGACTGGCGACCAGCAGCTCTGGATCGTCTGGAACACCGAAAAAGCCGAGGCCCGCGCCGTCGGCGTCAGTCAATTGTTGGTCTACCCGACCGGCATGAAGGTCGCCGATGTCATCATCCTCACCGGCGAAGGCCGCAAGGACTGGAAACATGTCCTCGCCTCCTTCGAAGAGTGGGCCAAAGGTCAGGGCTGCGGCATCGCCCAGGTCCTCGCCCGGCGCGGCTGGGCAAGGGAACTGCCCGACTACAAAATGTCACACGTATTACTGGAGAAGAAGCTATGAGCAGCGGATCGAAAACCAAAGTTGTCGAGAAGTCCGAACAGGGCCCCTGGAAACCGGCGGCGCCATATCTGAATGATATTATGGGGCAAGCCCGCTCGCTTTATCAACAAGGGCGGAATGACTCCTATTTCCCATTCTCCACAACGGTTCCCTTCTCCAACCAGACAGGAGACGCTTTGGGAATGATAGAAACCCGCGCACGGAACGGGTCTTCGCTCATCAACACCGCAAACGAGCAAGTCCAGAACATGATGATCGGGAACTACAGCACCAGTCCATTTGCCAACTATCTAACCGGTACAGCTCAAGGGGACAATCTCGATGGCAATCCGTGGTTGGACACGATGTTTGATAAGGCGGCTGACAAGGTTACGGACAAGATCAACGGTACGGCTGGATTGAGAGGTCGGGCAGGCTCAGGGGCTCATCAACAATTGCTGCAGTCACAGCTCGGAAATCTAGCGAACGAAATCTACGCTCAAAACTATCAGCAGGAGCGGGCCCGTCAGATCGATGCGATTTCGAAACTGCAAAGTGCGTGGGAGGACGATTACTCCCGCCGTACGAATGCGGTAGGCGCAGCAGAGCGACTTGCAATGGTCCCCTACCTGGATGCTGGAGCCCTGCAGGTTGTGGGAGCCCAACATGAGGTACTGGCCCAAAGTCAGTTGGAAGATCTTCAGGAGCGCCATACTTTTGAACAGGATGACCCATGGAAGAAGTTGCTCCTCTACGCCCGGGCGCTAAATGGAATGGGAGGTCAGGGCAACACCCGCAATGGCACTCAAACTACAACGGTCAAAAATACAATGGGACCTTTTGACATATTCTCATCCGCCCTCGGTGTGCTCTCGTCGCTCGGCTAGCCAGATTGGCCGTCTTTAGTGCTGAGGAGTTGGGAGCGAGGGAAGGTCAATTGGAGATCGCCGCAACTTCCCGGATTTCGGAGTTATCGCACCTGGTTTAACGGCGATCTATAGCGGATTGACTGGTCAATCCTGAAGGAAAAGGCAAATGACAAACAATATTAAAGACTGGTCAACGGCCCCGGCATCCAACGATATAGCGGATGCAGGTATCAACTGGCAGGAGGGCATGGCACCATCTGCAGTAAATAATTCAGCTCGCGGAATGATGTCTGCGATCAAGTCGTGGTGGGATGAAAGTCTTGGGGGGATATCAGCCTACGCGGCTGACACCGGTGTGGCCGATGTCTATGCCATTTCTCCGGCTCCCGCCATCACAGCCTATGCGGCCGGACAAACTTTTCACTTTTTTGCGTCATACGAAAATACCGGAGCATCGACGGTAGATGTAAATGCCTTAGGCCCCAAAACGATTCAGAAGAACGGGGCTGCATTGACAGGTGGTGAGATTGGGGTAGGTAGTCTTGTAATTGTCGTCTATGATGGAGCGCAGTTTCAGCTCCAGAACAACCCGCGATTCAACGTTTTTGAAACTTTGACTGCATCAGGAAATGCAACGTTTGGCACGAGTACATTCTATGTAGACTCAGTAAATGACAAGGTGGGAATCAACTTTGTAACACCATCTGCACTATATGCAGATGCCAACAATCTTGTTGTGGGTTCGGGCTTAGATGCCGAGGGATTAACTATTTACGCTGGCTCCGGCAGCAATGCCAACATTTATTTTGCCGATGGTCTAGTCGGAGATCAAGCTTATAGAGGGTATCTGGTATACGACCACGTCAATGATCGGCTTCGAATTGGAACCGCTGGAGCGAATAATGCAGTAGTGGATTCCTTGGGGAATTTTGATATAGTAAATGGCAACCTAAAAGTTGCTGGAAACACTGCTTTGCCCATCAATCAACTTATTGCCATCTCCGCGAACGATCTGGATCATTCAGCGGATGAGTTGCTGATATGGGACGATTCGGCGTCTGCCCACAGGAAGATTGGTCTGGACGATTTTGGTGTAAAGGTGGTTGCGCAGGCATCTGCGAAGATATTCGCTTTGACCGATGCGAATACTATGCAGGACAGCACATCAGCCGCTGCGGTGACATGGACGGTGCCGCCAAACTCTTCAGTGAACTTTTCAATCGGGACAGTGATTCAGGTTTTTCAGTCGGGTGCTGGTCAAGTGACGATTGCGCCCGGCGCGGCGGTATTGTTGCGGGCTCCGAATGGTCTCAAGACCTCACAGCAATATGCAGTGATGTGTATCGTAAAAGTCGCATCCGATACCTGGGCCGCCTATGGGGATGTGGCGCCATGATCCCCGCACTTCTTGTCTCAACTTCAGTCGTTGCAAATACGGCGGGTGGCTTATCGGTCACGCTTGCCGGTGGCTCAGCATCTCACACCAATACCGTCGATCCTTATTCCGGGTTAAAGTTTACCCGTGGCGGGAAGGTATACAGGAATGTTACAATCTCCTCGGCCAGTTGGACGTACTACCAGGACTGGATCTCGGTTCCTGAAGTGACGATAGGTGATGACTATGAAATTCGAGCCACTTACTCCTCTGGACTCACAAACCCACCCAACTCTCTGAATGCCGGACTGGGGTCATGGCTCCCATTGTCCACTGATCGGGCGTGGGAGAACGTGGACAGTGTCAAGCTGAGCGGAATTGAAGTGACAACAACATTGACGGTCGAGATCCGGCCAACGTCGGGAGCGGTAGAAGGTTCCGCTGACTACACAATTTTTGCACTGAAAATTTGACGGAGAACCTATGAGTGTCGAAGAGGATATTGGAGGTCTGAAAGCGGACATGAAGACCGTCAAGGACCAGACATCGAAGATCTTTGGCAAGATGGATGAGTTGCACACGGCGCTCATCAAGCACTCGGTCGAGGCCGTAGTGCGGCTTGATGTTGTCGAGGAAAGACACACCATTTTGAGTAATCATGTTGCAACTCAGGTCGACCCACACGTCAGGAGCTACGTGAAAACCAGGGCGGGCGCGAGAGGGATGTTGTTGGGGATTGGCGGCGTTGCCGGCCTGGTATCAGGTGCATTGCTTGATGTCCTGAAAGCCTTTTGGAGAGGCGGATCATGAATCAGAGGTTTGGTGCAAAACCTGTTCCAGAGTTTTTCGTTCAATAGGGGGCAGAGATGACCGCGTTACCGTTCCTGCTAAAAGATCTCGATACAGATCAGAGAGTTCGAGTTCTTGCGCTTGACTATGTGACAGCATGTGGGATCGTGGCTCCGGATGACTGGCTTGCCTTTGCTGCCGTCGTCGAACACTATTTACGAACGGGTGAGATGGCCATGGCAAAATCCAGTGTCCACGCATTTCCGGCTCCGGTGAAGTGAGCATATCTCGATAAGTCCGGTCAATGGCGAGTTTGTTCATATCTGGCAGCCGTGCCTTGGAGTGCTAACACCAAAAAGACAATCTGTAACAGGAGGAAAGTGTTAAAGGGGTGAAAACTGTTAACCTGTCTGTTCTAGTCTTTGGTGGTGTAAGGAGTATAAGCCATGACAGATGAACAATTTACGCGCCAACTCAAGGGGTATCGCCTCGCGACAGCGGAGATCTTGTACCATATGCCGGATCATCCCTCCCTTATTCAAACATTCGTCTGGCAGAATCTCGATCTGTCGCCAAAGTATCCCCGCCTCATGAAATTTCTTGAATTTTGGGAAAACAATCTGGATGGCCGTCTCCACTCGGTGACCGTTGGTGCCATGGAGTTGATTTCCGCCAGCGAGGTCGGTGCGGCTGAGGAATTTGTCTTGCACTGAGACGGCACAGGCAAAACATCATCAGATTGCAGAAGTGCCAAACCTGCGTTAGTTCTTGTTGCGAGAACTTGAACAACGGCAGGTCTTTTTATGACACAAAAACTCGGGTTGGCCCTTGGCGGCGGCGCGGCCCTCGGCTGGGCCCACATCGGCATCATCCAGGTTTTGACCGAGAATGGCATCAAGCCGGATATTGTAACCGGGACATCCATCGGTTCGATCGTCGGCGCCTGTTATGTGGCAGGCAAGATGGAGGCGCTGGAGAAGGTCGCGCGCGGTATGAACTGGCACCGCATGATCCGCCTTGCAGATGTCCAGATTGGCAAAAACGGTTTTCTGGCCGGCGCTCCGGTGGTCGCGTTGCTGCGTGAACATTTGGGCGACAGCCGCATCGAGAATTTCGACAGGCCCTTTGCCGCTGTTGCCGCTGATCTTGTGTCCGGTGATCAGGTGATTTTTGATAAAGGCGATGTTATCGACGCACTGCGCGCATCGATTTCCATTCCTGGCGTGTTTACACCGGTGCGAAGTGGCGAGCGTCTTCTGGTCGATGGCGGGCTTCTTAACACAGTTCCCGTTTCGACCTGCCGGGATCTCGGTGCCGACCTGGTCATTGGCGTGAATATTGTCGGTGATTTTGAAGGTCAGGCCGCCGCAGCCGGTTTGTTGCGCCGTCCCGATGAGCAGGCAACGCCGGGCAAGGGCGGTGAAACGGCAGGTGCGAGAGCTGCGTTTGCCAATCTGAGCCAGTCAGTCGCAAGGTTTTTTCGAGGGGAGGCAAAGGAGCCGGGTTTTCTTGGGGTCGCGCTTACGTCCAGTGCCTTGATCCTTCGCGAAATCGCGCGCGGGCATGCAGCGACCTGTCCCGCTGACGTCTATATTGAGCCAAAGGTCGGCCATATCACCCAGATCGAGTTTGACAAGGCTGACGAGCTCATCGCACTCGGTCGCGAGGCGATCAAGGTGAAAATTCCACAACTCAAGGCCTTGTTGGCGCGGGCAGATCAATCCTGAGGATTGAGTGCTTCATGCAGCCAGAAGGGTCGATGCTCAGTAGGTGGTCTCAGCTCAAACAGTGAACAATTCCACGCGCTTAGATCAGGATCCAGTCGAGCGTATTTCCTCACAGACCAAAAGGTGCCGCCGTGAGAGACGATCAGAACCGGGCCGTCAAAACTGAGGGCTTTGTTGATTGCGGACAGGCCACGCGCTAGGAAAGCCTGAAGATCCTCAACGCCCTTTATATGAGCACCTTCCTTCCATCCTTCGTGCCATGGATTGAGGTATTGATTGCCTCCTTCATAGGGACCAAAACCAACTTCTTGCAAATCTTCAATGATCTGAATTGGGGCTGCCAGGTGCCCTGCAGCCAGGTTTGCAGTCTTGACGGCTCGTTGCAAAGGGCTAACGCAGACAGTTTTAATGCCCAGAGAGTCAAGCAACGGGCGGACTGCTCTGGCCTGTGCGATGCCTGTGTCGTTGAGTGGAATGTCTTGTGAGCCCTGCCACTTGCGTTCCTTATTCCAGTCGGTTTCGCCGTGTCGCAGAAAATAGAAAGGCTTCGTGGTGAGGGCGCTTTGAGAATTGTGCATGGTTTCGAAAATTCCGGCTTTCACTACCCCAACATTTCCATTACTATCGAACTATGAATGAAAAACAAGCCGTAAAAGCCCTTTCTGCTCTGGCGCAGGACACCCGTCTCAGGATCTTCAGGCATCTGGTTGAGCGGGGCACGGGTGGAACCCCGGCTGGCGAAATTGGTGAGGCGCTCGAGGTTGCTCCGGCGACTCTTTCGTTTCATCTAAAAGAACTTGAGAGCGGCGGGTTGCTCAATTCGCGGCGCGAATCTCGAAAGATAATCTACTCGGTCAATTTCGAAGGCATGGGCTCACTGCTTGAGTTTTTGACCGAAGATTGCTGCAAGGGTGATCCTCGAGCCTGTCAGCCTGTTCGCAAGGCAGAGACGGCTTAACGGATCAAAAACTCTTCTGCATCAAGATCAAGTATTTGCTGGCCGTGGCGTCTCGCCATTGTGAGGAACATTTCGTCGCCGCGCGCCGTGCGCTCTACCAGCATTGATGCCAGCACCGCCATCATGAACCCGGCAAAGGAGTTTGCCCGGTACTGATCCCAGCATTTGCCCCAGGAAAAATCTGTGACACCAGAGGCAAGCATGGTCTCGTGATAGAGCTTCACGAGTTCTTCTTCATGGGCTCGGCGCTCTTCCACAAGGAGCCCGGCTCCAATGAAATAGGACACATCACTCATGGGGCTGCCACAGGTGACCGTTTGCCAGTCAACGACCGTAATCGGCGGCCCGCCTTCCGGGGTCGCAAAGAGCATGTTGTCGAGGCGATAGTCCGAGTGAACCAGGGAAAATGGTTCGTGAACCGGTTCCGGGTAGTCGTCCATCCCGCCATAATATCTCTCGCCCATGGCGAAGATCTCCGGCTCAATCTGGCCCTCATAGCGCTCCCTGAAGCCCTTGTAGAAGTCTTTCAGCAGGGGCCGAAAACTTGCCGCGCTCCCTTTGCTTCTGTTGAGCCAGGGTGTTTCTTCCAGGATCGGATTGTTCAGGAAGGGCGCGTGCAGTTTGGTCGCTTCGACAACGGCAAGGCGTGCTTGCTCAAGTGTGCAGCCTTCCATCTGATCGCCCTGTTTAGCCGGCGCCACGTCTTCCAGCACGAGCACGAAATCGACCTTGTTCTCGGCAATGCCCGTGAAATGACAGAACGGGGTCCGCATCGGAAGCTTTGGCGCATAGTGCTTGTAGAAATTCACTTCGGCCTCATAGGCCCCCATGCTTTCACCGGCGTTGCGGCTACCCTCATCTGCAGACGGTAATTTGATGACAAAACTTGCAGGGCCATCATTGCCCGACCAGATCGGCGTGATCCGAAAAGAATTACTCATTTGACCCGTGCCAATAGGCTTGAAGGCAAAACTCTCAAGCCGAGCGTCCTTGTGGAGCGCCCCTGAATTATGGAGGACATTGGTCAGCCAGCCGGTTGATATGTCTTCAGGGCTGGTTTCTATGGGGATGTTGGTCATGCTCATAGTCCTGTCGGTAACTTTTCTGCGCGCGGCTCGGGGAAATACCTGTGATGGTGCGCGCCGGTAATCTCGTAGATAGCCGTACCCTCGCGTCCGTCGGACGTGCGAACCTTCATGCGGGAAAGGCCGCCGCCCATCGGACCGTAGCGAAAAGCCCAGTTACCTTCTGCCTCGATATCGACCTTGCGACCATCGGCGAATGTAAACGAGACGCCGCCGGCAAGGCCGAAGATGTTGCCGCCATCGAGCCCGTAGCTTGCAACTTTGCCCTCGGCATCAAGCCAGTTCAGGTCATGTTGGAAATCTGTAACGACAACGGGCTCGCTCATATCTGTCGGGGCGAGGCATCCGTCTGTATAGACCCGGGCACCACTGGCATATTCCCAGTTCCAGACGGCAATCATGCAGTCAGGTAGCTGGATCGCCAGCCACATCCACATCGGGCAGCGGGCGTGGTCGCGAATACCCCATGAATGGTCGCGCTGGCCCCACCAGTCTTTGACGTCATAGGTTTTTCCATCAAAGGAATAGGTCCCGTTATAGACTCCGGACTGGATCATATGGCTCTGGTCCCAGATGGTCTCGTCTCCACGCTTCATGGTGCCGCGTCTGAGGCCCCGCTCGCGGGTGCGGGCCGTGAACGTCACATCAAGGCCTACCGGCGATGTGTTGCCATCTGCTGTGACTCTCATTTCCTTGTAGGGCTCAACAATCTCGATCCTTGTTGGCCCGACCTTCAGCGTATGGGGGTCGCCGTCATAGGCACGCTCATGAACCAGATAGATCGGCTGTTCACCGATGATACCAAGCTGAAAGGCATCAACCTTTTCTGCATGCGGATACTGCGCCATCGTCAGGATGACCGTGTCGCCGAGTTCCTCTCGTGGATGCATGATGAAAAACAGGCTTTCCCGCCAGAAAGGGTGACGGTTCACAACATTCGGCAGAGGTTCGGGAATCTGGTGATAGAAATATTCGTCTGCGGCGGTAAGTTTGGGCATTCCTATTCCTCACTCGCAAGTGCACCAAGCAGCAGCTCGACGAATTCCTGCGTCTTTTTGCGATCGATCCAGCGCACCACGGCGACGATATCATTTTCCTTGTCGACATAGACCATATTGGTGCCGTTGCCGAAGAAGCCGACTGCCGTCTCGGGCGCTGCGGGGAAGCGCGCCTTGTCGAGATTGAGGAACCAGTTCATGTAGCCATAACCGGGGTTCATGTCCGTTGGTGTTCGCGCCATGGCGATCCAGTCCTTCGAGAGCACTTGCCGTGTCCCCCATTTCCCGTCGCGCTGGGCAACCAGGCCGAGCCGGGCCAGATCGCGCGCCGAGATAAACATGCCACCACCCCAATGGCCGCCGCCGGAGACCGACTGCATCTTGCGCCCGTTGATGGTTACATAGGAATTTTCATAGCCATGCCAGACCCACGTGTCTGATGCCCCGATCGGATCCATGAACTCGCGCTTCAGGACATCCGGTAAAGGCTCTTCAAGAACATAGAGTAGTGCCAGGGCCAGAACGTTGACGCGCACGTCGTTATATTTCCAGTGCTTGCCAACGGGCAGGGCCCCTTGTTCAAGCGTGC
>CBFDBJ010000027.1:0-37431 GCA_965603015.1 uncultured Alphaproteobacteria bacterium | reverse complement strand
GGCCTTACACGGCTCAATGGTGCGTTTGATAAAATCGGCAACGAGGGACTCAAATTTTGCCCGGGTCAGCTTGATGGTCAAATGCTTGGGGCCGGAGGCATCAGCCGTGATAAACGGCAGATTAATCTCGGTTTGGGCAACCGAGGAAAGCTCGATCTTGGCTTTTTCGGCGGCTTCCTTGAGGCGCTGCAGGGCCATACGGTCGCCGCGCAGATCAATGCCATTTTCCTTTTTGAATTCGTCAGCCAGATAGTCGACCAGACGCATGTCAAAGTCTTCACCGCCAAGGAACGTGTCGCCGTTGGTGGATTTAACTTCAAACACGCCGTCGCCGATCTCGAGGATCGAGACATCGAATGTGCCGCCGCCAAGGTCATAAACCGCGATGGTCTTGCCGTCGTTCTTGTCGAGGCCGTAGGCCAGCGCTGCGGCTGTTGGCTCATTGATAATCCGCAGGACTTCAAGGCCGGCGATCTTGCCGGCATCTTTTGTTGCCTGGCGTTGCGCGTCGTTGAAATAGGCCGGAACCGTGATAACAGCCTGGGTTACGGCCTCGCCGAGATAATCTTCGGCGGTTTGTTTCATCTTCTGCAGCAGGAAGGCCGAGATCTGTGACGGTGAATATTTTTCGTCGCCGCGGCCATCGACCCAGGCGTCACCATTGTCAGCCTTGACGATCGCGTAGGGCACCATCTTGATGTCCTTCTTGGTCACCGGATCATCAAACTTCCGGCCAATCAGGCGCTTGATAGCGAAATAGGTATGCTCGGGGTTGGTGACCCCCTGGCGCTTTGCCGGCTGACCGGTCAACCGGTCCCCATCTTCTCCGAAGCCAACAATCGAGGGCGTTGTGCGGGCCCCTTCGGCGTTTTCGATAACTTTCGGGTCTGCCCCGTCCATAATGGCGACGCACGAATTTGTCGTCCCCAGGTCAATACCAATGACTTTTCCCATTCTCTTGTTCTCCTGTCGCGGCGAAATTTATCGAAGGCCACATCATGCACCTTCAAAATTTCCCATATGAGATTTACTGCGTGTCTCTGTCCTGCCTGATATAAAGTCAGGTCTGTCATGCGACACGGGCTACGCGGTATATAGGGGCCTCGGTCGGCTCTCGCAAGGGCTGAAATCAGCTAAAGCAGTGCTGCGAGGGCATTCTTCGGCACAAAACGCGTGTCCGGGTCATCCGGTTAACGAAGGTTAAGCGCCATGTCTTCTGAAATGGTTAATGGATTTAAACTCTTGCCGGGGTTCCTGGACAGGAGGGCGGCCTCGGGCCTGGTGCGCGATGTTGCACAAATCGTCGCCGCAGCGCCCCTTGTCACGCCCTGCATGCCGCGCACCGGCAAGCCCTTTTCGGTCCGCATGACCAATGCTGGCAGCCATGGCTGGTTTTCAGACAAGGCGGCGGGCTATCGCTATCAGCCCTGTCATCCGCAGACGGCGCGTCCATGGCCGCAAATCCCGCATGACATCCTGGCGATCTGGCGCGCCGTGCACCCCGGCGCCCCGTCGCCGCAGTGCTGTCTCATCAACTACTACGAAGACCCCAAAGCCCGCATGGGCCTCCATGTCGATGCCGATGAAGAGGATTTTTCGGCACCGATCCTGTCCTTGTCTCTCGGGGACACGGCGCTGTTTCGCATCGGCGGGCTCACCCGCAAGGGTCCAACCCGCTCGGTGCGGCTGGCATCCGGCGATGTTGTATCTCTCGCAGAAGAGGCACGCCGCGCGTTTCACGGCATTGACCGGGTCTATCCTGGAACCAGTACCCTGCTTGCCGAAAACGGCTTTCCGGCCGGCGGGCGGCTAAACATCACGCTCAGAAGGGTGACAAAATCGTGATCGTTTGGCTATTCTCAGCCCGTCGGGATTTTGCTAACCTTTCCCCATGGCCAGAACAAAACCACGCCTTGCCAGGACCAAACCGTGCCTTGCCAGAACCAAACCGTGCCTTGCAAGGCTCGCCGTCATCGCCGGTGCTGCAATTGCCTGTGCGGCTTTCAGCCTGCCGGGATACGCCCAAAGCGGAAACCAGGGAGGCGTCGCGGCGCGCGCCTTGCCTGTTCAGTCGCCTTTTTACGCCTGCTTTAATGCGGCGACAGCGCTGCGCATCGGCAACGAGGTGACCTTTGATGCCGCCGGAGTTGGCAAGGTGCGCCACTGGGTGGTCGAGCGCTTTAAATCCGGCGACTGCGTCGCCCTGCCCGTCGGCACCGAAATCGCCCGCATCACAAATGTCGTAGTCAGCGGCCACAATGTGCAGAGGTTCCAGGTCGCCGGATCAAGGGAATGGCTCATCCGCCCGGACTGGGCCATGGCGCAGGACCGCGGAGACGGGCGCATCGAAACCCGGCGGCAGGCCTTTTTGGCCATGGTGCCGATAACCGTGGCGCTGATGGATTATGCCGCCCGTCACATCGAATGTCTCATCGAGGTCAAGGCGCTCAATGAAAGGGTTACCGCCCACAACACGGAAGTCACCGAAGAGCGAGAAGCCGCAAAAGACGGCATCACCCGGACGGTTATTATTATGGCCCCGTCCGAGCTGGACGAACGCGGCGGGCGCCTCAGTCGGGAGGTTGAAGACTTTCGCGAACGGTGCTCGCCGTACCGGATGCTGGAAGCCGCCACGCCCTTTGTTCGCATGGTCCGCGAGCTTGGCGGCCTTGATCCGGACCTGCCGCAAGGCGGCGCCGCGTGACGCCAGCGGGCAATCGCCTTAATCGCTGGTCAGGAGCAGGCGATTTCCTCTGAAGTGTGATCACCTCAATCTGGCAATTTCCGGGCAAGGCGCGTAGAACAGCTGGCAGAACAGCCAAGAGAGCTGCCACAACAGCTAAAAGACTGTGTAAAACAGACACACAGTGACCAAAGAGGAAAACGCCTGATGGGTTTGACGGTTGCCATCCAAATGGACCCGATTGAAGCGGTTGATATCGACGGGGACTCTACCTTTGCCCTCGCTCTGGAAGCCCAGACGCGCGGCCATGCCATCGCGGTCTATGAGCCGAGGCACCTCAGCCTGAAAGACGGCAAGGCCATCGCAAAAATTTGCCCTGTGACCGTGCGCCGCGAGGCCGGCAATCACGTCACCAAAGGGTCCCCCGAGGCCACGGATCTTTCGGCGCTGGATGTGGTTCTGCTGCGCCAGGATCCGCCGTTCGACATGTCCTACATCACCACGACCCATATCCTCGATCATGTGCACCCCGGGACCCTTGTGGTCAATGACCCGGCTCATGTGCGCAACGCGCCGGAAAAACTTTTTGCCAATGAGTTCGCCGGTGAGCATGGTGACCTGCTGCCGCCAACGCTTATCAGTATGGATACGGATGAAATCAAGGCGTTTCGCGAAGAGCACAGGGACATCATCATCAAGCCGCTCTACGGCAACGGCGGCGCTGGCGTTTTTCGGCTGCGCCCCGGCGATGAAAACATGAATTCACTGCTTGAGATCTTCCGCGAAATCTCCCGCGAGCCGGTCATCGTACAGACCTATTTGCCTGACGTGCGCAAGGGCGACAAGCGCATCATCCTGGTCGACGGCGTTGCCGCCGGTGCCATCAACCGGGTCCCCGCCGAGGGCGAGGCGCGCTCCAACCTGCATGTCGGCGGCAAGGCGCTCGCCTCGGATCTGACGCCCCGCGACCGCGAGATTTGCGAGATCATTGGCCCTGAACTGAAGCGTCGCGGCCTTGTCTTCGTGGGCATCGACGTTATTGGCAACTACCTCACCGAGATCAACGTCACCTCGCCAACTGGCATCCAGGAAATCAAAAACTTCGGCGGCGCCGACATTGCCGCCCTGATCTGGGACGCCATCGAGGCGCGAGTCAGTTAGGCCTGAAGGCGTTACCCGGAGATGCGGTACCATACGCGCCCGAGCAGTTCATGGCACGCATAGTAACTCATGTGCAGCGCTTTGGCGCTTGGCAGCAGGTCGCCTGGCCGCAGACCGGTCGAGCGCTCAAATCCCATCGGCGCCGGGATGACCGTCAGCCCGGCACGCTCAAAGGCGCGTTTCGCGCGCGGCATATGCCAGGCATGGGTGACCAGCACAACCGTATCAATGTCCGCGCCCAGAAGAATTTCCGCACTGCCCTCGGCATTGCCGCGCGTGGTTTTCGACAACCGTTCGATCCACCGGGTCTTGACCAGAAAGTCCGTCTGCAGACTGTCTGCCATCGCCTCGCCGAGCACGGTGTGCCGCTGGCCCCACGGACCTCCGGTGACAAGGATCGGCAGATGGCTCTCGCGGTGCAGCCGCGCGCCATAGCGCAGGCGGGCAAGGGTCATGGCGTCCACGCTCGGCGCGCCACCGGCCTCGGGCGTAACTTCGTCGAGCCCGGCGGACAGGATGACAAGGGCGCCTGCCTTCGCTTCAGTGGCCCGGTCAAGAGGCTCAACACCCCACTGCACCAGCCCCATCAACCCGCCTGACGTCACCGGAAGACTGAGCAGGACGAGCACCGCGAAAGCCCCCGCCATCAGCGGCAGGCCCGCGCGGTGGCGCCGTTGCTGCAGCATGAAGCCAATACCCATGGCCAAAAACAGCACCATCGGCGGCAACAAAAGGATTTTTACAAGGTCTCGCATAGGCCGCAGGCTAGAGCCCTTTTTGTGCAAAGGGAACCGATTTGATATCGCGAAGCGATGATGCAGCCATGGACAGCCACAACCCGCCCGTGCTACGGATTACCAATGTTCCTGTTTTGATCTTCTGTCGCCAGCGTTCCCTCCCGTCACAACTGTCGCTCCTCGAGGTTCCCATGAGCGTTGCCCATGTCCACACCGTTGCCTTCGTCGGCATTGATGCGCGTGACGTCGATGTTCAGGTTCAGATGAGCCCGACATCGCTGCCGTCGTTCAATATTGTTGGCCTGCCGGACAAGGCGGTCGGCGAAAGCCGCGAGCGGGTCCGCGCCGCGCTGATGGCCATCGGTCTGGCGCTGCCGCCCGAGCGGATCATTGTCAATCTCGCGCCCGCTGATCTGCCCAAGGAGGGTAGTCATTACGATTTGCCAATCGCGGTTGGTCTGCTCATCGCCATGGGGGTGATCCCGGCCGAGGTCATGGCCGAATATTCCGCCGTCGGAGAACTGGCGCTTGATGGCGCGCTGGCCCGGGTCACCGGTGTGCTCAATGCCGGCATTGCCGCCGCCGCCAATAACCGCGGCCTGATCTGCCCCGAGGCCTGCGGTCCCGAGGCGGCCTGGGCGGGCGGCCTGCGCGTGCTGGCACCGCGAACCCTCCTTCAACTGATTAATCATTTCAAAGGCACGCAGGTTCTGACCTCCCCCGAGGCGGTGCCGCCCGGCGACGAGACGTTCACGCTCGACATTCGCGAGATCAAGGGCCAGGAAAGCGCCAAGCGCGCCCTCGAAGTGGCCGCTGCCGGCGGTCATCACATGGCCATGATCGGGCCTCCGGGGTCGGGCAAATCCATGCTGGCGGCGCGGCTTCCCGGCATTCTGCCGCCGATGCAGCCCGCCGAGGCCCTCGAGGTTTCGATGATCGCCTCCATCGCCGGCAGCCTGCCCGAAGGCATTATCTCGCGCCGCCGCCCGTTTCGCGATCCGCATCACTCAGCGTCGATGGCGGCGCTGGTCGGCGGCGGCACCAAAGCCAAACCGGGAGAGGTTTCTCTGGCGCACAACGGCGTGCTCTTTCTCGACGAGCTGCCGGAATATTCGCGCCAGGTGCTCGACAGCCTGCGCCAGCCGCTGGAGACCGGCGAGACTGTGGTGGCGCGCGCCAACGCCCATGTGCGTTATCCCTCGCGCGTGCAGCTCGTTGCCGCCATGAACCCGTGCCGCTGCGGCCATCTGGCCGATCCGCTGCAAGCCTGTTCGCGCGCGCCCAAATGCGCCGAGGATTATTTGGCAAAAATCTCCGGCCCGATGCTCGACCGCATTGATCTCTTCATTGATGTGCCCGCCGTCAGCGCCTCTGACCTGACCCTGCCGCCGCCCGCTGAAGGCTCGGCTGAGGTTGCTGCCCGGGTTGCCGAAGCGCGCGACATCCAGACCCGCCGCTATGAAAAGTTTACCCGCTCGCCTCAAGTGCGCACCAACGCGACAGCTGACGGCGAGGTGCTTGAAGCGGTTGCCAATCCTGATGAGGCGGGCCGCCGGCTTCTGACCGATGCCGTCGAGCGCATGCGCCTCACCGCGCGCGGCTATCACCGGGTTCTCAGAGTGGCGCGAACCCTGGCCGATCTCGCCCGTGAAGACGCCATCCAGCGTGTCCACATCGCCGAAGCCCTGTCCTACCGCCGCGCGCCGAACTATCGGTGAATGCCCTCCTAGGGCGTCTCGATTTGCCGGTCTTTGGCGGCGGTACCATCTAGGCTATTCTGCGCTGAACTCGTGGCTTTCCCGCCTTCTTTGTTTTTCGGGCAGTCAGTTGAAATTTCTCCGTTTGGCACATCAAGTCTGTCGGCGGCCTTGGCCCTAAAATGAGCTTTCGCCCACTCGCCTATGACTACCCGGAGTAGCCACAAGAGTGACCCCAAGACTATTAGTACGATGCTGATAACGCCTGTGGCCACAATGCCCGTCTTGTTTGTGACACAAACATCTCCGAAAGCCCAATCTGTCTCGCATTGGTCTACAATGTCTAGTTTGACGAGGCCTTGCGCATTCCCAAGTGCCACGGGCGCCGTGCCGCCTGGCTCTGCAATGTCAAAGTATATCTCGTGATTGATGTGGCCGCTTTGTTTCGGTTTTATCAGGCGAACAAATTTCAACCACTGTAAGAATAAGCTAGGGCTGTCTCCTGCGATAGAGGGGGTACTATTATTTTTCAAAACTTCAATTTCAAAGAGAAATGGCGTTTGATAAAATAATTCCTTTGGCCTCAGCTCCACGGTTCGTGAAGAATCTGCCAAGCTACTAATTCTTAGACCTGCACCAGCGCGGGGCGCAATTTCGAACTTTGGTGCAAAGTTGTCATTTGAGGCCCTAAGAGCTTGCTGCCACATATTTTTCAGTTTTTCTAAATCCGCCTTTGGGAGCTCGAACCAAAGGACAGCGCGACGTTCCGTATTGGAAACCCGGGGGAGGATCTCTTGGGAAGGACCAGCAGAGGCGTCTTCATCAAATGACTGGCCGCGTACTGCTATAATGTTATCGCCCAATTGTCTGGCGCATGGACTTGGTTCGTCGGGACTCTGGCTGTTTGTCGATGAGGAGGGGAAGGAGTGGCAAATCCGCCCTTTCCCCTGCAGCAGTTCTCGCGCCCACTGTTCCCACTGAGTTTTATCGTTGGGAGTGGAGGAATAACTAACAGGTCTTCCTTCCCCGTTGAACAGTTGGGCCCTGGTGCAGGTTGTCAAGTCTGGCGATGGTGCCGCAACGGGGGGGAGATCAAGAAAGGCCTGCCAGTGACCCGCGTCGTTCGGATGGGCAAGGACCACAATAGAGTCATCACACTGCGAAACCCTCACATAGCTTGACGGATATCTATCATAGTCTGTCACATAGCCTTCAAGTCTATAGCGACATAGTGGGCTTTCAGTGCTTGATCGTACGCCCTTTACCGGCTGAAAGATGACCTTCGGCACCCGCCCATCTTCAGGATCGGGTGAAAAAGTGTCGTTGTTGTAAGACCAATCCGAGAAATTGCGATACTTGCAGGATGGCCGTATGCCTTCATCGTTTTGGAAGTTTTGTGTGGTGCCTCCCGCAGTGGGCACACCATCGATACCGTCAACCGTATAGGAGAACGTGTTTTGACCCTCCTGGAGGGCAGAGACCGGAATATCCACAATCCACCTAGTTCCTAGTGGAACGTCGGGAATCAGCTCCATAACCTCAGTGAAATTAGCTAGAATGCGCGCTTTTGAGGGCGGAGCCTCGGGGATAATGAAAGGTACAGTTTCGAGTTGAAAAGCAATGGACAAAACAATTCCGTGCGCCTCATCTGCACTTTGATTCTTGTTTGTCTCGCTTGGTGGGGGCACAGGCACCAGAAAGATATCGTCGGGGTAAATCCAGTGGCTGTTCCGTCTAAACAGATTTAGTCTGAATATCCGTTCATATTCAAAGCCCCTTCCCTCACCGTAGTGGGCCACTGCGATGTCCCACAGCGTATCTCCCTTGAGCACCTTTTTCAGTTGGAAGTATCGCGGGTTTACTTTCCCTTTCCCGGAGTCTGATGACCTCACGACAATTTCAGTGTAGGGCTTATGTTTGAGAAACTCATCATCCAGGGCCACCCAAATCGGTTTCCCCTCAGTGGTTATGTACTCGAAGATCGCAAACTCCGAATTGCCCTGTCGCTCCGTATCGGTAGTTTCAACGCGGACCTTTTCAGCGTCATGCTGGTCTATCTTCCCGCACAACATAAGGCCCGTTTTACTTTTAAGGCGAATGACGGCTACAGAATCCGGGTCGTTGAGAAGTCTCGCACAGACCTCTTCGGGACGGACAGAACCGTCCCACGATCGTTCCCCGGTCTCATCATCAACAATGATCTCCCCCGCCAGGCCAAATGTTTGGAGTGGGCCGAAAATGTAGAGAACAGGGACCAGAAACAACAGTATCCTGCACAGCTTCTTCATACTCAATGATCCTTCTTCTGACCAATTGAACTATCGGTGTTATGCTGACTCCATTTCAATCAGAGCGCAACCCTCATCGGAGCTGTTTTGTTTGGGATCGTCTGTACAGGTCATGGCCCTCCGCTGAATGGCAAGTCGTGGCCGGTTGCGACGTTCCAACCGTCTCGCACCGCTTGGTTCAGTGGCAAATAATCTGGGTAATAACCGGGGTGCCAACGCCTGAAAGGGCGGGATTGATATGTGTCAGCGACTATCTGGTGCGCACCAACGCGACAGCTGACGGCGAGGTGCTTGAAGCGGTTGCCAATCCTGATGAGGCGGGCCGCCGGCTTCTGACCGATGCCGTCGAGCGCATGCGCCTCACCGCGCGCGGCTATCACCGGGTTCTCAGAGTGGCGCGAACCCTCGCCGATCTCGCCCGTGAAGACGCCATCGCCCGCGTCCACATCGCCGAAGCCCTGTCCTACCGCCGCGCCCCGAACTATCGGTGAGCGCGGCGAGGATCAGTCGGTCATCCGGTAAGTAAAGTCTCTCCGGAAATCTTCGGTCGCCAACAAAGCCTGAAAAGTCGGGTCATCAAAGAGACTCTTTACGACGCCTCCTGTGGACAGGAACTGAGAGGGCGCCGATGTCTGAGATGTTTTGTTTTGCTCCGACCAGGCTTCCGACGCAGGCCGAACGACTGATTGCAAATGACGCAAAGTATTCTGCGACATGTCAACTTGTGCGCCGTTGTTCGATGGCGCGGACGACAATGTGTTGTTTTCGGCTTTCATCTTCGCCATCTCGCCAAAGGCATAGTCTGCGGCGAAGATTTGAAGACCGAGCGTGGCTAGAATATTTCCTTTTGCGACCCCGTAATCAGCATTCAGAACACTGACGACCGTCGGATTGTCAGACGTCGGATTCATATAGATTCCTGAAAGGTCCAGCATGGCATTCAGAAAATTCGTAGCGACAAGGTTTTCACCAAGAGATGCATAAGGCAATTGAGATGTGCCACCGATGGCCATATACAGCAGCGAATAGCATTCGGCTCCAGGGCCTGACTTACAGCGGGCAGGTGCCATAAGAACAGTTTTACCCGGGCCCAGGAGAGCCGAGATAATCGGCCTTCCGCTCTCCAATTGAGAGAGCTGAAATGGAATTCCTGCTTCGATCAGGATTGCCGTAACTGTCGAAACCTCAATGGTCGGATAAACCTTCCCAGGGCTCGAAACTTGTGCAGATGCGCCTGTATTGGCGGCAAACACAAAAAATCCAGCGACAAAGGCGCGCGCGAACGTCCACAACATAATTATAAATCCCCATAAATTTCCCCAAACTCAATGCTACTACAGGAATACGTGCCTGACAAGAAAACCGCCCCATCACTCAACCGGGCAAACGTCATCTTCCCCCCGTCTTGACAGTTTCTGCGAACCCCTCTCTTGTGAGCGCGCGAGGCAGGGCAGGGATCTTTATGGTTAACGACGAGAAACAGTCAACGGAGAGCGGCGCTGGGTGGCTCGCCGACATTGCCGTTTATTTTAAGCCAAAGCTCTTGATTATTCTGGCGCTCGGCTTTTCCTCGGGCCTGCCGCTGGCACTCACCAGCTCCACGCTCAACATCTGGATGCGCGAAGAAGGCGTCTCGCTGACCACCATTGGCTTGTTCTCGCTCGTCGGCTCGCCCTATCTGTTCAAGTGGCTTTGGGCTCCACTGATCGACGCGGTGCGCTTGCCCCTCCTACATAGATGGCTCGGGCGAAGACGCTCCTGGTTGGTCCTGGCTCAGGGCTTGTTAATGCTTGCTGTTGTCACAATGGGAAGCATCGACCCCGTTGCCGCACCATTTCTGATGGCCCTCATGGCGCTGCTTGTCGCCTTTGCATCTGCTACTCAGGACATCGTTATCGATGCCTTTCGTATCGAATATCTTGAGGAAAACCAGTTTGGCCCCGGCATGGCCAATTATGTCGCGGCTTATCGGATTGCCATGCTGACCTCTGGCGCCGGCGCCTTTTACCTCGTTTCCTTTTTTGAATCCTGGGGGCTAACGTCGCAGGAGGGTTGGGGATTTGCCTATGATGCGATGGCCGTGCTGGTCCTTGTCGGGATGGGTGCAGCCCTGCTTGCGAGCGAACCCGACCGCGGCGGCGACGACAAGACAGCGGAGCGCATCGCGGTACAATTTGTACATTTCGTCATCCATCCGTTTACAGACTTTATGCGCAAGCCTCTCTGGGCAGCCCTCCTTGCCTTCGTGCTCCTGTTCAAGCTGGGCGACGCGCTGGCCGGAAGCATGACCCCGGCTTTTGTCATAGACCTTGGATTTGACCGCACGGATTATGCAAATATTGTTAGCGTCTATGGTCTTGGCGCGTCTCTTTTTGGCGGCTTTGCCGGGGGTTATGTGCAGCGTGTTTTTCCGCTGACGCCGACCCTGTGGGCAGCGGGTCTTATGATGATGCTGTCCAACCTCGCCTTTGTCTGGCTGGCGATCGCCGGTCAATCAACCGGCGTGCTTGTCGCCGCCGTCACCATCGAGAACGTCACCGGCGGCTTTGGCACCGTTGTTTTTGTCGCCTTCATCTCGAGGCTGTGCACCAACCGGGATTTCACCGCCACCCAGTTTGCCTTGTTGACCTCCCTTGCCGCCATGGGGCGCGTGGTCTTCTCCGCCTCAAGTGGCTGGATCGTCGATCACTCCAGCTGGATCACCTTTTTTCTCATCACCACGCTCGCGGCGGTGCCAGGCCTTGTTTTCCTCGGGGTAATGACGCGGCGACGGCTGTTTGCCGCGCTTCAGGATGATGTGTAGGCCTCTTGCAAACGGGGCTCACACAATCGTGAGATGTTAACCGTCTTGTCTCAAAGTCGTCACACCCCTATGATTGTCTCCCATCAAGTGGAACAGACGGGAGTGCGGCAGCCCTATGAGTATCGCCTCGGATAACACTGATTATGCGGCGAAAGAGGCGCGGTATGATGTGGCGCGGGCCAAATCAGACCTGGCTCATTGTTCCGGCAATCTTGAAATCAGACTGGCGCGCAGCCCGGCCGATATCGAAGCCTGCCAGCGGCTGCGGTATGAAGTTTTCTACGAGGAAATGGCGGCCAAACCCGTTGGCGACATGTCTGCCAGGCGGCTCGACTATGACCGGTTTGACGATGTCGCCGATCATCTGATGGTCATTGATCGTTCTGGTCCTGGCCCCGGACCTGAGCGAAAGGCGGGCAGGGTCATCGGAACCTATCGCCTCATTCGGCGCGACGTTGCCGAGGCGCACGGCGGCTTTTATACAGCAGGCGAATATGACATTGGCCCGATGATCGCCCGCGCCGGGCCCGGCGTAAACTTCCTTGAGCTGGGCCGCTCCTGCGTCCACAAGGATCATCGCAATCGCCCCACCATCAATATGCTGTGGCACGGCATCGGCCACTATATCGCCGCCCATAATATCGATGTGATGTTTGGCTGTGCCAGTTTTCCGGGCACGGATCCGCAGACCTTCGCCCAACCGCTCTCCTTTTTGCACCACACTCTTCAGACCCCGCCGGAGTATTATGTCCGGGCGTTGCAGGGTCAGTTCGTTGATATGAATATTCTGGCTAAAGATGAAATTGATGAACGCACCGCCCTGCGCCTCATGCCGCCGCTCATTCGCGGCTATATGCGTTCCGGCTGCGTCTTTGGCGATGGCGCCGTCATCGACCCCCAGTTCTCCACGGTCGATGTCTTTGTCATGCTCCAGGTGAAAGACGTTGAGGCGCGCTACTTCCACCGCTTCGGGGCCTGACCTTTTCTCCATTAATATTATTGTCATCCCGGTCGGAGCATAGCGTAGAGCCGGGATCTCAGGGCAGGATGGAAGACGTCACTGTGAACTGAGTGTGTGGCATGATCGTGCCCGGAGATCCGGTTCAAGAAAGGCCGGGACGACACACAAGAGAAGTGAATAGGGCGCTTCTATTTCACCCGATCACTGGAAAGATCAAAGGCAGCAATGGCGGCCATATTGACGATCTCGTTGACCGAAGCCCCGAGCGAGCAGATCTGGACGGGTTTTGCCAGACCCGACAGCATCGGCCCGATCTGGTTACACCCTCCCATGACCTCGAGCAGCTTGGTTGAAATCGCTGCCGAGTGGAAGGCGGGCATGATGAGACAGTTGGCCGGTCCGGTCAGGCGGCTGAAGGGGTAGACCAGCGGATCGGGATTGAGCGCCACGTCGGCAGCCATTTCCCCCTCATATTCGAAATCCACACTGCGCCGGTCGAGCAGCTCAACCGCCTCGCGCTGAATGTCAGAGCGTTCTCCTGGCGGATTGCCGAATGTCGAATAGGCCAGAAACGCGACTTTTGGCTCGACGCCGAACTGACGCGCCACGCGGGCCGTCTGGATGGCGATGTCGACCAGTTTTTTCGGCGTTGGCATTTCCGTGACCGACGTGTCGGAAATAAACACCGTGCGCCCCTTGGCCATCATGATCGACGTGCCGATGATCGTCTGGGCCGGGTCGCGGTCGATGATCATCTGGACCTCGCTCAGCGCCGTCGCATAATTTCGCGTATAGCCGGTCACCATGCCGTCGACATGACCCTGAGCTACCATGCTGGCGCCAAAGATATTGCGATCCGTGTTGACCAGGCGGTCCGCCTCGCGCCACAACATGCCGTTACGCTGGTGACGTTTATAGAGAGCTTCCGCATAAAGAGGATTGTGCTCTGAGTGCCACGCGTTATGAATTTCAAGGGAGTCAACGTCATCCAGTCCCGCCGCTTCGGCGTTCTGCCGGATGATATCGTCGCGGCCGATCAGAACCGGTGTCCCGAGGCCCTGTGCGCGGAAGGCAAGGGCGGCACGCAGCACCGGCTCCTGTTCGCCTTCAGCAAAGGCAATGCGTTTGGGGTGCGCTTTCACATTGCCGGTGATGTACTGGACCATGGTGGCCGTCGGGTCGAGCCGGGCATGCAGTTCCTCGCGGTGGCGATCCATGTCGATGATGGGGCGCCGGGCAACCCCGGAGTCCATTGCCGCCGTGGCAACAGCCGAAGACACCTTGGTGATGAGGCGCGGATCAAACGGCGTCGGGATGATGTATTTCGGCCCATACTTCGGACGCTCGCCGTGGTAGGCGGCAGCCACTTCGTCGGGCACATCCTCGCGCGCCAGTTCGGCCAGCGCGGTGGCCGCGGCGATTTTCATTTCATCGTTGATCGTGGTGGCCCGCACATCAAAGGCACCGCGGAAAATATAGGGAAATCCGAGCACATTGTTGACCTGGTTGGGATAATCGGAGCGTCCCGTCGCCATGATCGCATCGTCGCGGATGGCCGCAACTTCTTCCGGCGAGATTTCCGGATCCGGATTGGCCATGGCAAAGATGATCGGCTTGTCCGCCATCGAGCGCACCATATCCGGCGTGATGGCGCCCTTGACCGAAAGTCCAAACACCACGTCGGCGCCGTCAAGCGCCTCGGCCAGCGTGCGCGCGTCGCTCACCACCGCATGGGCCGACTTCCACTGGTTCATGCCCTCGGTGCGGCCTTGATAGATAACGCCTTTGGTATCACACAGGATCGCCTGGTCGTGCGGCAGGCCCATCGCCTTGACCAGTTCAAGACAGGCAATGCCCGCCGCGCCCGCGCCGTTGACGACCATCTTGATATCCTTGATGTCGCGGCCAGTGAGGTCGAGCGCATTGATAAGCCCGGCGGTGGAAATAATCGCCGTGCCGTGCTGATCGTCATGGAACACAGGGATGTTCATGACCTCGCGCAGGCGGCTTTCAATGATAAAACATTCCGGCGCCTTGATGTCTTCAAGATTGATCCCGCCAAAGGTTGGCTCCAGAAAGCGCACGCAATTGATAAACTCGTCCGCATCCATCGTATCAACTTCAATGTCGATGGAATCAACGTCAGCAAAACGCTTGAACAGAACCGACTTGCCTTCCATGACAGGCTTGGAGGCCAGCGCCCCCAGATTGCCGAGCCCGAGGATCGCTGTGCCGTTGGAAATCACCGCAACCAGATTGCCCTTGGCCGTATAGTCATAGGCGGTTTCCGGCTGATCGGCGATCGCCTTGACCGGCGCGGCAACCCCTGGTGAATAGGCCAGTGACAGGTCACGCTGTGTCGCCATCGGCTTGGTTGGCGTAATTTCAAGCTTGCCGGGCTTGCCCCGGGCGTGAAAGCGCAGGGCTTCTTCGTCTGTGACCGGGTCTTTTGCTTTTGTCATGTCACTGTCTTTTCTTGTTGTTGTTGAGGCCCGGCCAACCGGCGGGCACATCCCGGGGTCCATCTAAAGCCGCAGGTTTCCGGGTTATCTAGGCCCGAACGAGGGGTAATAGCAACCCGTCCCGCAGGAATTGTCCGGAAATCTTGTGTATTTCATGCCGAGCTTGTCGGTGAGGCGTCTTTGCTCCGGCTGCCCCCCCGGTTGTTCAGGCTGCCAAGAATGATCGCGCCAATGACAAGCCCTGCCCCGATGACATGGAACAGGCTGAGCCTTTCGCCCAGAAAGACGAGCGCAATGGTTCCGGCCGACAGCGGCACAACCGCGGTGAACAGCCCGGCCACATTGGCTTTGACATGTTTAACCCCGATATACCAGAAGACGAGGGCGAAGATTGAGGAGCCAATGGCAAAACCGAAAATCAGCAGCCAGATCCCGGTGTCAGCCAGCGTCCAGTCAAACGAGAGGCCTTGCCACAGCCCGAAGGGAAGAAAACACAGCGCGCCGATGACATTGACGAGGAAGGCCGTTGGCAGCGGCGCGAGGTGCGCGGCAGTTTGTTTGGCATAGATTGTATAGAACGCCTCGGCGAAAACGGCGCAGACGAGGAGCAAGGTGCCGAGCACAACGATAGCGCCGCCGCCCGCGCCCGCGTCCCCGCCGACAAAGTTGAGCAGCCCGACCCCGAAGACAGCCAGTGCAATGGCCAGCGCCTGAGCCCGGCTGAGCCGCTCTTTCAGCCAGAAGAAGGACAGGAGCGCAACAGCGGCGGGCAGGGTGGCGGTGATGATGCCGGCGCTCAGCGCCGTGGAATGGCGCACGCCGAAGAACAGGAAGCACGTGAACAGGACAACCCCGCTGATCGTCTGGCCAATCAGCGGCCCTCTGACCTGCCCCAGCCCGTGAAAAGTCGTCCGGCGGCTCCTTAGCATGAGGGGTGCCAGCGCAGCCGCAGCAATAAGGCAGCGCAAGAGCCCGAGGAGAAAGATCGGCATCACGCTCGCCAGCGGCTTTGAGATCGCCACGGTCGCCCCGGTAAAAGCCATGCCGAGGGCAAGGAAGAGGTAAGGTCTCAACACACGCAAAAGCCTCCTTTACCTGTGGATGAAATGCACAACAGCCCAAACCTTGTTGACCCGGGCCCGCCGCCCATGCACTTCTAGGCTCGAAAAGGACCCTGAAGTCAAGAGTGCCTCACCGCGATGAGCTTTGCGCCCACATCCAAAAATGCTGAACAGCTTTCAGCCAACGAGAATGAGCCGGCTAGCCAGACAGCCAGCCCGCCAGCTGCGCTGAAGGCTGATGCTGCGACCACGCCGATGATGGCGCAGTTTCTGGCAATCAAGCAGGAGCACCAAAATTACCTGCTGTTCTACCGGATGGGGGATTTCTACGAGCTGTTCTTTGATGACGCCGTAAAGGCCGCCGAGGCGCTCGACATCACGCTGACCAAACGCGGCAAGCATCTGGGCGAGGATATCCCCATGTGCGGCGTGCCGGTGCACTCGTCTGACGGCTATCTGGAGCGGCTCATCCGAAAAGGCTTCAAGGTTGCCGTCTGCGAACAGACCGAAGCTCCTGCCGAGGCTAAAAAGCGCGGCGCAAAATCTGTTGTCGCCCGCGCTGTGGTCCGCCTTGTCACGGCCGGAACCCTGACCGAGGAAACCCTCCTTGATGCCCGGGCCCACAACTATCTTGCCGCTCTCGCGCGGGTCGGCGGCAAGGCGGCGGGCGCCGAATGGGCCCTGGCCTGGATCGATATTTCGACCGGCGATTTCCAGCTCGCGGCGACCAGTGCCGAAAGTCTCGGCGCGGATCTGTCGCGCCTGATGCCCGGCGAGGTGCTGGTCTCCGAACAGCTGCGCGACGAGGAGTGCGTCCGGCTTGCCTTTGAAACAGTCGCGAGCGTCGAGACCGATCTGCCAGCCTCCAGGTTTGACTCCGCCGCCGGCGAAGCGCGTCTCAAGGCCCTGTTTGAAGTTGGCGCCCTTGATGGCTTTGGCGGCTTTTCCCGCGCCGGGCTTGCCGCCGCCGGCGCCCTCGTCGATTACATCGCGCTGACCCAGAAGGGCAAACTGCCGGCCATCAAACCGCCGCAGATGGCCCTGGCCGGCGCCATCATGTCGATCGATGCGGCGACCCGCGCCAACCTCGAACTCACCCGGACCCTGCAAGGCGCAAAGCAGGGCTCGCTTCTTGCCGCCATTGACCGGACGGTCACCGGCCCCGGGGCCCGGCTGCTGGCCGCGCGGCTTTCAAGCCCGCGCACGGACCCGGTGGAGATCAAGGCGCGTCTCGATTCTGTCGCCACCTTTGTGGCTCAAAGCCTCGCCCGCGATCAGGTCAGGACAAGCCTCAAGGCCGCACCGGATATGGCCCGCGCGCTCAGCCGGATCTCGCTGGGGCGCGGCGGCCCGCGCGATCTTGCCGCTATTCGAGATGGTCTGACACAAGGCTTTGACTTGCGCCGCGACCTCGGCTCCGCCTTCGGCAGTTCCTTGCCGCAAGAGCTCGGATCCGCCCTTGCCGCCCTGCATGACAGGTCAGGCGTCCTGCAAAATCTCCAGGCCGAACTCGGGCAGGCGTTGGCCGAGGACCTTCCGCTGCTGGCCCGCGATGGCGGGTTCATTGCCAAAGCTTATCATCCGGCGCTTGATGAGATCCGGCAGCTGCGCGACGAGTCCCGGCGGGTCATTGCCGGGCTGCAGGCAAAGTATCGCGATGCCACCGGCGTCGCCTCGCTCAAGATCCGGCACAACAATGTGCTCGGTTTTTTCATTGAAGTGACAGCCGTTCACGGCGACAAGCTGATGCCGGGTGCAGAAGCAGGAGAAGGCGCTGAGAATTTTATCCATCGCCAGACCCTGGCCAACGTCGTGCGCTTCACCACGCCGGAACTGTCCGAGCTTGCCAGCAAGATCGCCAACGCCTCGGGGCAGGCCATCGCTCTGGAGCTTGAGGTTTTTGACAAACTGCTGACCCGTGTCATGGAGGCCAGGGTCGCTGTGGCCTCAGCCGCTGAAGCGCTGGCGGTTCTGGATGTCTCATCAGGCCTGGCGACCCTTGCTGCCGAAAGCCGCTACACCAGACCTGACGTGGATACGTCGCTGGCCTTTGAAGTCAGGGGCGGGCGTCACCCGGTGGTCGAACAGGCGCTGGCGCGCAGCGGCGACGTCCCCTTTGTCCCCAATGATTGCACGCTCTCGTCCCTTGACGATGACCCGGACGCAAGGCGGATCTGGCTGGTGACAGGCCCCAATATGGCCGGTAAATCAACATATTTGAGGCAAAACGCCCTGATCGCGATCCTCGCTCAGGCGGGCTCCTTTGTGCCTGCCGACAAGGCGCATATCGGCGTCGTCGACCGGCTCTTTTCACGGGTCGGGGCCGCCGATGATCTGGCGCGGGGCCGCTCAACCTTCATGGTCGAAATGGTCGAAACCGCCGCCATCCTCAATCAGGCAGGCCCCCGTGCCCTCGTCATCCTTGATGAAATTGGCCGCGGCACCGCAACCTTTGATGGCCTCTCCATCGCCTGGGCCGCCGTCGAACACCTCCACGACGTTAATCAGTGCAGGTCTCTTTTTGCCACCCACTATCATGAACTCACCGCGCTCAACGCCAAACTCGATCACCTCGCCAACGCCACGGTGAAAGTAAAAGAGTGGGAAGGCGACGTGGTCTTCCTGCACGAAGTGGTGCCAGGCTCCGCCGACCGCTCCTACGGCATCCAGGTCGCAAAGCTCGCCGGTCTGCCAAGAGCCGTTGTCGAACGCGCCAGTCTCGTTCTCGAAACCCTCGAAAAATCCCGCGATGAAGGCCAGCGCACGCCCGTCATTGATGACCTGCCCCTGTTTTCAGCAACGCTTAACAAGGTCAAGAAAGAGGGCGCCGCAAAAGGCCCGCATCCGCTGGAGGCGGCACTCAGTGACATCAACCCCGATGACCTGACGCCAAAAGAGGCGCTCGACGCACTTTATCGTCTTAAAGGGACCTTGAAGTAGTGTAATCTTAAACCTGTTTGCAATCTGATCCCCCCGAATTCCGAATGAGTTTATTTCGAATGAGTTTCAAGTGACCCCAGCAAGCGAAGATCTTTTGACCCGGCCTGAACTGCCCGACGCTGACGCCCTGCGTGAGCGGCTGATCGAGATTGGCAAGGACCCGGAACTGAAGGACTTTTCCCGGCAAAAGGCGGTATTGACCCTGTTGAAAGAGGCCCTTGCTGTGGGCCGGGCCTTTGCCGAACAAAAGCTTCAGGCGGGCGCCTCGGGCATAGAGACCGCCGCCACGCTCTGCCGGGTTCAGGACATTATCATCCGCGTTCTCTACGATTTCACAACCTCCTTTCCCTATCGCGCCTCCACCGATGTGAAGGGGGAAAAACTGGCTATCGTCGCCGTCGGCGGTTATGGCCGGGGGCTTCTGGCCCCGGGCTCGGACATCGACATCCTCTTTCTCCTGCCCTGGAAGCAAACCCCCTGGGGCGAGAGCGTTGTTGAATATATGCTCTATATCCTCTGGGATCTGGGGCTCAAGGTTGGCCATGCGACCCGCACGGTTGATGAATGTATCAAACAGGCCCTCGCCGACATGACCATTCGAACCACCCTCATTGACGCGCGTCTTCTGTGGGGGGATGAATTTCTCTTTTATGATTTGATGAGCCGCTTTGAGAAAGAGGTGGTCGAGGCAACCGACACCGCCCTCTTTATTGATGCCAAGCTCGCGGAGCGCAACACCCGCCACAGCCGCGCCGGGGCTTCGCGTTTTCTTGTCGAGCCTAACATCAAGGACGGCAAGGGTGCGATGCGCGACCTGCATACACTCTACTGGATTGGCAAATATGTCTATCAGGTCGACGAGCCGCGCGATCTCATCGGCAAGGGGCTGTTCAATGAGGAAGAGTTTGAACTGTTTGAAAAGCGCGATCAGTTTTTCTGGAACGTTCGCTGCCACTTGCACTTCCTTGCCGGTCGCGCCGAGGATCGTCTGTCGTTTGACCGTCAGCCGGAAATGGCCAGGCGCATGGGCTATGAGGACAGCGCCGGTCTGTCGGCGGTCGAGCGCTTTATGACCGACTATTTCCGTGCCGCCATGGATGTCGGCAATTTGACGCGGATCTTTTGCGCCGCCCTTGAGTGGCAGGAGCGCAGGCAAGCGCCTCTCCCCGGCAGCGGTATGAGCCTCGGTGAAGGCGTGACCGGCATGGCCAGCAGTCTCTTTGGCTTCAGGCGGCGCAAGAAAGCCGCAGCCTCGGGCGCGCGGCCCACGGGTAACAAGGGCTTTGTCATCGCCCATGGACGCATGTCCATGGCCGCACCGGATGTCTTTGAGAAGGACCCGGTCAACATTCTGCGCATGTTCCTGCTTGCCCTCGACCTGCAGGTCCTGCTGCACCCCTCGACCCTGACCGAACTGGCCCGCTCCCTCCATCTCATCGACGATGACCTGAGGGACAGCCCGGAAGCAGCCCGAATTTTCTTCGCCATCCTGATGCACGAAAAAGATCCCGAGCGCGTATTGCGCCGTCTCCACGAAACCGGTGTGCTTGGTGCCTATATCCCCGCCTTCGGCAAGGTCGAGGCGATGATGCAGTTCAACATGTATCATCATTATACGGTCGATGAGCACACCATTCGGGCGGTAACCCTGCTGTCTCAAATTGATCGCGGTGAGCTGTCCGAAGATCACCCGCTTGCCAATGACATCATTCACAAGGTCGTGAGCCGCGAGGTGCTCTATATTGCCGTGCTGCTGCACGACATTGCCAAGGGCCGCGATGGCGACCATTCCGAGCTCGGCGCCGAAGTGGCGCGCGAGGTTTGCCCTCGGCTTGGTTTTGATGCCAGCGAAACCGAACTTGTCGCCTGGCTGGTGCACAATCACCTGGTCTTTTCCGACTACGCCCAGACCAGAGACATCAGTGACCCCCAAACCATTCAGACCTTTTGTGACCTGATTCAAACGCCGGAACGCCTGCGGCTCCTTCTGATCCTCACGGTCGCCGATATTCGCGCCGTCGGGCCTGGCGTGTGGAATGGCTGGAAAGGCGAGCTCCTGCGCCAGCTCTACTATGAGGCCGAGCGCATCCTGAGTGGCGGCCATTCTGAGAATAGCGAGGCTCGCGTGGCCCATAGCCAGAAGGATCTTGCCGAGGCCCTGGACGAAATGCCCGAGGCAGACCGCCAGCGCTTCTTCGCACGGCTTGAAGATCACTACTGGCTCGGTCTTGACCAGGAGACCCAGGTGCGTCATGCGCATCTTCTGACCCATGCGGATGCGCAAGGCGAAGCCCGCGAGCGCGTGACGCTGCACGCCGAACCCGACAGCTTCCGCGATGTCAGCCGAATTTCTATCTATACCAAAGATGTCCCCGGCCTGTTTGGCTCCCTGTCCGGCGCCATTACTGCTTGCGGCGGCTCGATTTCCGATGCGCGGGCCTATACGACTACGGACGGCATGGCGCTGGATGTCTTCTGGGTTCAGGACACCAACGAGGAGGGCCCCTTTGGTTCTGATCGTTTGGGCCGTCTGAAAGAGCTCATATGCGATACGCTCGACGGCAAGGCGTCGCTTCGCGCAATGATGCCCAAATCACTGCTGCATCGCCGCACCTCGGCCTTTTCCGTCGAGCCCGAAGTGCTCATCGACAACGGCGCCTCCGAGTTCAGCACGGTCATCGAGGCCAGCGGCCTGGACCGGCCCGGCCTGCTCTATGATATTTCCGACGCCCTCATGCTGCTCGGCCTGTCGGTGGCCTCGGCCCATATCGCCACCTTCGGCGAGAAGGCCGTCGGCGTCTATTATGTCCAGGATGCCAATGGCCTCAAGGTCACCCATGAGGTCATCCTGCGCGAGGTGCGTGCCGGTCTGAAAGCCGCCCTTGAAGATCCGGCAAAGGCGGCGGCGCTCATTGAAGAGCAGAACAGCGCACGGAGCCTTCGCCGATGAGCCTGCTTAAATCCGTAGCCACCGTTGGCGGCATGACCATGACGAGCCGTATTCTCGGCTTCGTCCGCGATATGCTCATCGCCCGGTTTCTCGGCACCGGCCCGGTCGCCGACGCCTTTGTGGTTGCCTTTCGCTTTCCCAATTTGTTTCGCCGGTTCTTCGCCGAGGGTGCCTTCAATTCGGCCTTCGTGCCGCTCTATGCCAGGCGCCTTGAGGGCGAGGGGCCAGAGGCAGCGCACGAGTTTGCCTCGGATGCCATGTCCGGGCTGACGTTTGTGCTTTTTCTCTTTACACTGATCGCGATTGTTACCATGCCCTGGTTTCTCTTGACCATGGCCTCGGGTTTTCTGGTCGAGCCGGAAGAAAGCCTCGGCTGGATTGAGGGCATTGCCCGGATGTTTGACACGGGGACCAACGCCAAATACGACATGGCGGTTCTGTTCGCCCGGATCGGTTTTCCCTATCTGCTCTTTGTCTCTCTGGTAGCGCTTCTGTCGGGCATCCTGAATTCGCTGGAGAAATTTGCCCTCGCCGCCGGCGCACCGATCCTCCTCAATATCATCCTGATTGCCGCGCTGCTGGTCTTTGCACCGCTGACCGAGACACCGGGTCACGCCCTCATATGGGGCGTGCTTGTGGCCGGAATAGCCCAGTTTTTGGCGCTTTTGTGGGGTGTGAAGCGCGCCGGGGTCATGCCCGCCCTGCGCCGTCCGCGCTGGAATGCCGACATGAAGCGGCTCGTGATCCTCGGGGTGCCTGGCATTATTGCCGCCGGCATCACCCAGATCAATCTGATGGTCGGCACGTTGATTACGTCGTTTGAAACCTCGGCGGTGTCGATCCTGTTTTATGCCGACCGGGTTTATCAGCTGCCGCTTGGCCTCGTCGGCGCCGCCATGGGCGTCGTGCTGCTGCCGGGCCTGTCGCGGCTGCTGCGTGCCGGGGATGAGACCGGCGCGCTGGAAATACAAAACCGCTCGGTGGAGCTGTCCTGCCTTCTGGTCCTGCCGGCCAGTGTCGCGCTGTTTCTTATTCCAGGAGAGATTGTCACCGGATTGTTTGAATACGGAAAGTTCACCGCTGACGACAGCGCCCGAACTGCTGCCGCCATCGCCATCTTTGCGCTCGGGCTGCCTGCCTTCGTGCTCAACAAGGTTTTCGCGCCGGGCTTCTTTGCCCGCGAGGACACCAAGACCCCGATGGTCTTTGCCCTCATCAATGCTGCGATCAACATTGTCCTGAGCTACATCCTGTTCTTCCGCATCGGCGTCGTCGGCATCGCCGTCGCCACCTCTGTCGCCGGATGGGTCAATACGCTTCTCCTCATTGGCCGCCTCATCCAGCTCGGCCATTACACGCCCGATGCCCGGCTCCTGAAAATCCTGCCGCGCCTTTTGCTCGCCAGCCTGTTGATGGGCGCGCTGGTCTGGGCTCTGGCAAGCTGGCTTGACGGCATAGAGCTCCACAAGGTCACGGAGCTTGGCCTGCTGGTCGTCGCGGGCATCGCCACCTACGGCGTCCTGGCCGTCTTCGTCGGCGGCGTCAGGGGCGCCGATCTCAAGTCTGCCTTCCGCCGCTAGAATAATCCACCACTGTCACCCCGGGCTTGACCCGGGGCCTCATGGCTGGATGGGGCTTATTCCCGGTCTCTCCCGGTTTGCTCGATTGTGCCCTGAGGTCCCGGATCAAGTCCGGGACGACAAAACGCTTGTGTGGAATTCAATCTCCGAACTTGAACGAGACGAGCATTTCGTCCATAAAGCCCGCCACGTTGCACCGCTGCAGAGGGATTGGCCCTTTGGCGCTGTGAGGGAGGAGCGGGTGTCCATATCCTGCGCCGCAAGAGTGAAGGAGCGATCTCATGAGTGAGAGTGCACCCACCTATCAAGGCCCCGAACGGGTCTTCTCCGGCATCCAGCCCACCGGCAACGTCCATCTCGGTAATTACCTCGGCGCCATCAAGCGCTTTGTCGCCATGCAGCACGACTATGAGTGCCTCTATTGCATGGTTGATATGCATGCCATCACGGTTTTTCAGGATCCGGCAGAGCTGGCCCGCCACACCCGCGAACTGGCCGCGATGTTTATCGCCTCGGGCCTCGACCCGGACAAAAACATTCTGTTCAATCAGTCAAAGGTCTCAGGCCACGCCGAGCTGGCCTGGATCTTCAATTGCGTCGCCCGCATGGGCTGGCTCAACCGCATGACCCAGTTCAAGGACAAGGCCGGCAAGCACCGCGAGAATGCCTCCGTTGGTCTGTTCTCCTATCCCAACCTGATGGCCGCCGACATCCTGCTCTACAAGGCAACCCATGTCCCCATCGGCGACGATCAAAAGCAACACCTCGAGCTCGCGCGCGACATCGCCCAGAAGTTCAACAATGACTACGGGTCACTTCGTCCGGGAGCGGAACACTTCTTCCCGCTGCCCGATCCGCTGATCGGCGCCGAGGCCGCGCGCATACGCTCGCTCAGGGATGGCACGAAAAAGATGTCGAAGTCCGAAACCTCCGACATGACCCGCATCAACCTCAAGGACGATGACGAGCTGCTGGCCAAAAAGTTCAAAAAAGCGCGCACCGATGCCGAGCCGCTGCCCGGCGAACTGGCCGGTTTGAAAGAGCGCCCCGAGGCTGACAATCTGGTCGAGATCTACGCTACTCTGGCCGATATCTCAAAGGAGCAGGTGCTCAAAGACTATGCCGGTCAAGGGTTTGGCGCCTTCAAGCCGGCGCTGGCCGATCTTGCGGTGGCGCAGCTCGGCCCCATTCGCAACCGCTTCAATGAGCTGATGACCGACACCGCCGCCATCGACACGGTGCTGGAGCAGGGCGCCACCCGCGCCCGCGCCATCGCCGATCCGATCCTCGCCGAGGTGAAGGATCTGGTAGGGTTCGTCTAGGCAACGCTCGGGGGCGCTGTGACGGCACCAAACACTGACAACCGCGTCATCCTCATCGGCGGTTCATCCCATGTCGGCAAGTCGACCCTTGGCGCATCGCTTGGCGCGAGGCCGGGCTGGACCCACATCTCCACCGACAGTCTGGCGCGTCACCCCGGGCGACCCTGGAGTGTTGAGCCTGATAAAGTGCGAACCCATGTCGCCGAACACTATCTCAGCCTGTCGGTCGATGAGCTTGTTGCCGATGTGCTGCGCCATTACAGGTCCATGTGGCCAGGCATCGAGGCTCTGATTGCCGCGCATGCCACTGATCCGGACACGGATCGCCTCGTGCTCGAAGGCTCGGCCCTGTGGCCGGAATTTGTCACGGCCCTCGACATCAAAGGCGTCGCTGCGATCTGGCTGACCGCCAGCCACGATGTCTTCGAGACACGGATCAAGAATGCAAGTCGCCTCGAAAACAAGAGCGGCCGCGACCGGGAGATGATCGAAAAGTTCCTCGCCCGCACCCTGCGCTACGACGAAGCGATGAGGCGGGCGGTCGAGCGGCTGGGGCTGGCCAGTCTGGACGCCGAAGCAGCGTCATCCGGGGAAGATCTGACCGCCAGGGTTCTGAAGCGCCTTGGGAGTTAAACCTGGCCCCCGCGCCTGTTCCCGCTCTGGCCAAACCCCTTGCATTCCCCCGCGCCTCCCCCCATGTAGGGACAAGCCCGCGACCACCGAAAAGGAGATCTTCCCATGGGGATCGGACAGAATATTCGCCGTGTTGGACTCAAAGCCAAAAATGCCGGGACGTGGCTCACCACGGCGGTAAAGCGGGAAAAATCCGAACCAGGCAAACGCGATCTCAAGAAAATCTCCATCCGGGGGGGAGGCGGCGCGGCAGCCTTCCTCGCGCTCTACTATTTCGGCGGCGCCCTCCTCATGGAGGATGTCGATGCGGATATCAATTTCAAGCCGGATCTGACCCTGAAGCAGGGTGAAAGCGCCGCCGTCGCCATGGCCGTCGGGCTTATTGGCCGCGAAGTGGATGACCACGGCTGGGCGGCCAATGATCCGTTTTTCAAGCCGACGGCCATCCTCGACAACATGCCGAACTTCCAACAGGGCATGGTCGCCGCTCTGGCGCGCTTCGGTTTTGAGCTGACCGATCAGCTCGGCCGCACCCGGGGCTCCAGTCAGGCTGACAGTGATCTTCAGGATGCCTCCGGGCTCCTGCAATATACCGGAGACCGGTGGCTGTGGGATCCGTCCGTGTCCCTCCTTCCGACCGCTACCTCCGAGCAGCAATATCGCAAGGCGGCCAAAGCGCTGCAAAGTTACAATGATCGCCTCGCCTCGGGTACAGCGGTCTTTGAGCGCCGCTCGGATAATCTTCTGGCCACCCTCGACCGCATCGCGCTTGATCTGGGATCTTCATCGGCCGTGATCGATGCCCATGTCAGCGACGAGTCAGGCTTTGCCTTTCATCGCACCACGGACGATGTCTACTACACCGTCAAGGGCCAGATGTACGGCTACCACATGATCCTCAAGGCTCTCGGCGAGGATTTTGCCGGCATCATCGCCGACCGCGACCTGCAAAAACCCTGGTCGCAAATGCTCAGGAGTTTCGAGATCACGGCGAGCCAGGAACCGGGCATCATCCTCAATGGCGATCCGGACAGTCAGGCTATCCCGTGCCACCTCTGCGGGCAGGGGTTTTACCTTCTGCGGGCCCGGACCCAGCTCAGGGAAATCACGAATATCCTTTTAAAATAAAGGGGTTATGGATATTTTACCGCCCTGATCGCAGCTTTTCAGCTTGGCAGGGGGCGAATTCTTTGACAGACTCGCGCCCATGAACACAGATGAACCAGCCCTTGCCGAAGTACAGGCACCCGAAGACGCAGCCAAAGAGGCCCCCAAAGAGGGGAGCGTCCCGCTCACCGAGCGGCGCAAGTTTCTCTGCGTTGTCGATGCCTCGCCCGAATGCAACGTGGCAGTCTATTACGCGGGACGGCGCGCCAAACATCTCGATGGCGCGGTGTCGCTGCTCTATGTCATCGAGCCGTCTGACTTTGAACACTGGGCGTCGGTCAAGGACATCATGCGCCAGGAAGCGCGCGACGAGGCCGAGAACATTCTCAAGGGTTTCTCTGACCGGGTTCAGGATGTGACAGGCCGGCCCGCCGAACTGGTCATTCGCGAGGGCAAGATCCGTGAAGAGATCTTTGCCCAGATTTCGGAAGACCCGACCATCGCAATTCTGGTTCTGGGTGCGGCCTCCGGCAAGGATGGTCCCGGCCCTCTGGTCTCGTCACTGGCCGGCCGCGATCAGACCTCACAATTCCCGATCCCGGTTATTGTCGTGCCAGGCAACCTGTCCGGCGACGATATCAACGCGGTGACGTAATTTAATTCGGGACAGTATACTTTTTGGATCACCGGCTATTGGTCCCGGATAAAGTCCGAACGCCAAAAAGTATACTGTCCCGAATTAAATTATGCAAACTCACTCAGTGTGAAGATTTCCTGCTCCTCGCGAACGCCGCGCAGCGCGTGAAATCCCAGTGAGGACATCTCGGTTGAGCATTCAAGACGGGCAAAGCGCGACGTCGCCAAAATCGGCGCGCCAAGGGTCTTGGTCAGGCTCTCAAGCCGGGTGACCTCGTTGACGGCGGAGCCGATAGCGGTGAAATCAAGCCGTGAAGAACTGCCGACATTGCCGAACATAACTGTGCCGGTGTGTAGCGCAAAGCCGGCGCGCAGCTCGTCGATCCCCGGCGGCAGGTCGTCCGGGCGCAGGGCCTTGAGGTTGTCGTGGGCCTCGATAACGGCGGACACCGCTTCGCAGGCCTGGGTGTTTTCACACGGCCCCATCATCGGATCCTGATAGGTAAAGATCGCCAGCAACCCGTCGCCGATCATCTTGATGATATCGCCGCCGCGCGCCTCGATCGGCCCGGCGACCGCCTCATAATAATCGCCGAGCGCCTTTGTAACAGACTCCGCCGGATGGCGGTCCGCCATGGCGGTAAAGCCGCGCAGATCAGAATAGACCAGGATCGAGGCAATGCGTTCGCCCTGATTGCGTCGGATGGTGCCGCCCAGAATGCGCGTTGCGGCTCGCTTGCCGTGATAGGTGTTGAGCAACGTCTCGGTGACGAGGCGCGAATGGTCGAGCTCAAAGCGCAGGCACATCAGCGGCAGGAGATCATAAAGACTTTTGAGCTGCTCTGTCGTGAAACCGTCTTTGGCTTTGGTTGCCCAGGAAATGAACTGGACCGACCCGTTGGAAAAATTGAGCGGCATCGCGGCATAGTCCACAAAGCCTTCGCGGCGCAGGTCGAGCATCACGCCGTAGAGCCCGGCTGTTTCGGCGCCGTCGAGCCGCTGGCGAATGCCGCTGACCCCGCCCTCACGGATCACCATGACAGGGCTTCTCTGGTATTCTCTGCCGCTGCCCTCACCGAGCGGAAAGGCCAGTTCCTCGACATCGCCCCCTTTGACCCATTTGAAACCCCGCACCGCAATCTGCGGGTGGTGATCATCAAGCGCCATGTTGACACGGTCGAGCGGGATGCCCGACGCCGCGAGGCGGTCGCAAAGCTCACCAAGCAGCGCACCGGCACCGGCGGAGACCCCGTTATGGGACGCCAGCCACGTTGCGACAGTATTGTTTGACCAGCTCGGATTGCCGTCTTCAGGCCTGTCTTCAGAGGGGTCTGCAGGTCGGTTCGGCGGGTTGCTCAGATCATTCATCAAGGTTGCCCGATCGTTTGGTTTGTTTGGGCCCATAGCCCCTTATACCCCTAAATGATGCCTTCAAGGGGGTAATTTACTCAACTCTGCGTGATCGACCCTCCGGGCTATATGGGGGCCGGGCGTCCCGGCGCAACAGTGAATTTGCAAGGCCGTCACATTTGTGACCATATGCCGGGAAATGTGATCTGTTTTCTGCTATGACAGCCCGATCGTCGGCGTTTTGCCAGACTTTTGGAACGTCGCCACTTCAGCTGCTGAAAGGTTCTGTTAACCATGTTTATTCAAACCGAAGCCACACCCAATCCGGCAACCCTGAAGTTTCTGCCCGGACGCGATGTGATGGGGACTGCCCCGGCAGCGGATTTTCCCGACCCTCAGTCAGCCACCCGCTCGCCATTGGCGACCAGTCTGTTCGCCGTTGCCGATGTCTCAGGGGTGTTCTTTGGCGCCGATTTCATTGCGGTCACCAAATCGTCCGGCGAATGGCAGCATCTCAAGCCTGCCGTCCTCGGCGCGATCATGGATCATTTCACGCGCGGCGACGCTCTTTTTGACTCCGAAAGTTCCGGTACCGATGTTGAGTTGACCGGCGACGAGGATGAAGTGGTCAGCCAGATCATCGAGCTTATCGATACCCGCGTGCGCCCGGCCGTTGCCCAGGATGGCGGCGACATCGTTTTCAATCGCTTCGAGGCAGACAGCGGCACGGTTTATCTTCAGATGCGCGGCGCCTGTGCCGGGTGTCCGAGCTCGGAAATGACCCTGAAGTCCGGCATCGAAAACCTGCTGCGCCATTATGTGCCGGAAGTCAGCCGGGTTGAACAGGCCTGATCTGATTTGCGCATCCCTGATCTGACTTGCAGATTATTGACATCCCGAACGAGGTGACCATGAGCAAGGCTCTTGACGCAGACGGTCTTGACCAGATCTTCCGTACTGCCCGCAGTTACAATGGCTGGCAGGCCGCTGAAATCGGCGCGGCAGCGCTCGGCGAACTCTATACCCTCGCGGCGTTCGGTCCGACCAGTGCCAATTCCTCTCCGGCCCGCTTTGTCTTTCTGCGTTCGGACGCTGCAAAAGCGCGGCTGAAGCCACACCTCATTCCGGACAATGTTGACAAGGTCATGGCTGCAAGCGTTGTGGCAATTATTGGCTATGACCTTGAATTCTATGAGAAAATTCCGCAGCTCTTCCCGCATAATCCAGGGGCGCGCGACTGGTTCGCCGGCAATGATGCGTTGATTGAAGAGACCGCCATTCGCAATGGCACCCTGCAGGGCGCCTATCTGATGATCGCCGCGCGCGCGCTCGGCTATGATTGCGGTCCGATGTCAGGCTTTAACCGCAGCGGTGTCGACGCAGAATTTTTCCCGGGCACACCGTGGCGCTCAAACTTTATTTGTTCACTGGGCACCGGCGATCCGACCAGCATCTTTGCCCGCAGTCCGCGCCTTGCGTTTGACGACGCGTGCGACATTCTCTAATGCGCACTCTTGCTCTTGATACCGCGCTTGGCGCCTGCTCTGTTGCCCTGCTTGAGGGCGATACCGTCCGTGCCCGGCGTTATCAGGAGCTGACCCGTGGTCATGCAGAAGTTCTGATGCGGCTGATCGGCGAGGTCGAGGACGAGGCCGGTCTTCGGGTTCTCGATTGCGACCGGCTTGGTGTGACTGTCGGCCCGGGGACGTTTACCGGCCTCCGGGTTGGCCTTGCCGCCGCGCGCGGTCTTGCTCTGGCCACTGGCCTGCCACTCGTCGGCATCACCACGCTCCAGGCAATTGCTTCAAATGTTCCAGGATCCGGCGATCGGATTCTAACCCTGCTCGACGCCAAACGCGGCGAGGTCTATGGCCAGTTGTTTGAGGCAGGCCAGACCCTGAAACCCCTCACACCGTCGTCGGTACTCACCCATGAAGCCGCTGAAGCCCTCACTCGCGAAGTCCTGTTCGAAAAATCTGCGGCGGCGCATCAGGTCAGCCTCGTTGGAACCGGCGCACCGCTCATTGCAGCGCGAATTGGGGGCGCGGCGCTGGCCCTGATTTCAGACGCCAGGTCCCAGCCCGATGCCGCCGAGGTCGCGCGTCTCGCGGCAAAGGTAGCGGATCCGGCCTCAGCCCCGCCCGATCCGCTTTACCTGCGCGCGCCTGATGCAAAAGTCCCCAGCCGCAACCCACTGGATTGACCGGGTATCCCATGGAACAACACGGCTTGAAAATAACCCGCCTCGCTCCGGCCCACAGCGGGGTCATGAGCGCGCTTCATCAATCGGGCTTTGCCGCCGGCTGGTCGCACGATGCAATTGAGACTTTGCTGGGCAGCGCTCATTGTGTCGGTCTCGGGGCTTTTGATCCGGAACTCTTCGGATTCCTGCTCCTCAGCCTCGTGGCCGATGAGGCGGAAATCCTGACCCTGGTGGTTGCCGCGAACCACCGCCGCCGCGGTATCGCCCGCGCGCTCCTGGAGCAGGCCATCGTCACGGCAAAGGCCAGCGGCGCCGCATCACTGTTTCTTGAGGTTTCAACTGAAAATACGGCCGCCTGCGCGCTCTATACCACTTTCGGGTTTGAAGAGACCGGGCGGCGGCCCGGGTATTATCAATCGGAAAACGGCGCTGATGCGGCTGTAATGGCGCTGCGGCTTTGACTGCGTTCGAAAGGTTTTGCCCCCTCGACGAGGCACGCAAAATAAACTATCCCGCGTCCTTGTGCCGCAAGACCAGCTATTGCGAAGCAGCCGCGACAGCCGCTACTCTGCCTATGGCAGATTGGGTCTCTTGCGGTCTTACGCTACTCGAAAGGCGAAAAAATGAACCAGATTGAAGCTTTGTGCATCGAAAAAGGCATGCGAATGACCGAGCAGCGCCGTGTGATTGCCCGTGTGTTGTCTTCGTCGGATGATCATCCCGATGTGGAGGAGCTGCATCAGCGCGCGGCGGAGGAAGATCCCCGGATCTCCATCGCGACTGTCTATCGAACCGTTCGTCTGTTTGAGGAAGCCGGTATTCTGGAGCGTCACGATTTCCGCGACGGACGTTCGCGCTATGAAGAGGTGCCGGAAAACCATCATGACCACCTGATCGATATGCAATCCGGCAAGGTCATTGAGTTCAACAATCCGAAGATCGAAGCCCTGCAGCAGGAAATCGCCAGAGAACTTGGCTACAAGCTCGCCGACCACAGGCTCGAGCTCTACGGCATACCGCTTTCCTCCGAGATCAAAGGCGACTAGGCTGTGCGGCCGAGTGCAGCTTCCAGAGGGAGGCTGCCAGCCACATCTGCCTCTGCGGGAGCCTTCATGCGGCGCGTCGTTGCTGTCCTTAAACTTATCGGTGTTTTTGTGACCGGGCTGGCTCTCATGCCCCTGCAATTTGCCGCGATCATCGTGCACAAACCGACAGCGCGCAGAATCCCCAAACTGTTTCACCGCATCATGCTCCGGCTGGTCGGGATGCGGGTTGCGGTCAAGGGGCAGGCCGTCGTCGGCGAGCCGGTTTTCTTTGTCTCCAATCACGCCTCCTATCTTGATGTGATTGTACTCGGATCGCGCATCGAGGCGTGTTTCATCGCCAAGTCTGAAGTGGCCGGCTGGCCCTTCTTTGGCTGGCTGGCACACGCCTCCCGAACCGTCTTCCTCGAGCGCGAGCGTCGTGCCCGGGCCGGACTGCAGCGCGATACCCTGGTCGCCCGTCTGGCCTCCGGCGACAATCTCGTGCTTTTCCCCGAGGGCACCAGCAATGACGGCAACAAGGTCAAGCGCTTCAAAAGCACGCTCTTCAGCGCCGCAGAGGGCCAGATGCCTGACGGCGCACAGCCGCGCGTACAGCCGGTTTCCATCGCCTACACCGGCATCCACGGTCTTCCCATGGGTCGGGTCCGGCGGCCGAAATTTGCCTGGTACGGGGATATGGAGCTGATGCCGCATCTGTTTGACCTGATGCAAATCGGGCCCTGTGAAGTGGAGGTGCATTTTCTTGCCCCTGTGCGCGCCGCAGATTTCGTCTCGCGCAAACATCTCACCGAGCATTGTCACAGCCAGATCGTAACCACCATGGGGGCTGCCCTTCAGGGCAAACGCGCGCCGGGCTGACCCGCCGGGCGGCTCACCGGGGTCCGGCGAGATGCCGCATTCCTTGTGTTTTTGCCGCAAATGGCTCATACAGGGCGCCACTGGACTGGCCGGGGACGCATTGTGCGCCGGAAAGTCCCCGGATCAAGGTATCAAGAGAGGAGCGGGCCGCGCGAACCGGCGCGGTTTCACGAGTTGAACAAGAAGCTTTTTATCAAGTCATACGGCTGTCAAATGAACGTCTATGACACTCAGCGCATGACCGAAGTGGTCGAGCCGCTGGGTTACCAGAGCGTTGACAGTCCGGACGACGCAGATCTCATCATTCTCAACACATGTCATATTCGTGAAAAGGCCGCCGAAAAGGTCTATTCCGAACTTGGCCGTTTGCGCCAGTTGAAAACCGAGCGGAGCAAAGCCGGTCGCCGTCTCATCATTGGCGTTGCAGGCTGCGTGGCGCAGGCCGAAGGCGCCGAGATGATGCGCCGCGCCCCCGTCATCGACATGGTGTTCGGGCCACAGGTCTATCACCGGCTGCCCGATATGGTGCGCTCTGCCGAGGCGGGCAACAGGAATATTCTCGACACGGATTTCCCCGCCGAAGACAAGTTCGACCATCTTCCCAAAGCGCGCGCCCTGACCGGGCCTGCGGCGTTCCTGACAATCCAGGAGGGCTGTGACAAGTTCTGCACGTTCTGTGTTGTGCCCTATACGCGCGGCGCCGAGTATTCCCGGCCTGCCGACAAGATTATTGCCGAAGCCGAAGCGCTGGTTGCCTCCGGGGCACGTGAAGTGACGCTGCTTGGCCAGAACGTCAATGCCTACCATGATGAGACGGCGCAGGGCGTGGTCACAGGCCTCGCGGATCTTTGCACCCGTCTGGCCTCGATCAACCGCCTTGAGCGCATTCGTTACACGACCAGTCATCCCCGGGATATGGATGATGCGCTCATTGAGGCTCACGGCAAGCTGGATCAGTTAATGCCCTACCTGCATCTGCCAATCCAGTCCGGTTCCGACCGAATTCTGGCGGCGATGAACCGTCAGCACACGGTGGAGGACTATATGTCACTGGTTGACCGCATTCGTGCCGCCCGTCCCGATATTGCCCTGTCGTCCGATTTCATTGTCGGGTTCCCGGGTGAAACAGAGGCTGACTTTGAGGCCACACTGGAAATCTGCAAGACGGTAAAATATGCGCAGGCCTACTCGTTCAAATACTCGCCGCGCCCCGGCACGCCGGGCGCGGCACTTGACGATCAGGTGCCCGAAGACGTGAAATCCCGCCGGCTGGCCGCGCTGCAGGCCCTGATCATTCGTCACCAGGGCGAGTTTAATGAAAGCTGTGTCGGGCGCGTCATGCCGGTATTGCTTGAAAAAGCGGGTCGCATTGAGGGGCAGATGCTGGGGCGCTCACCGTACTTGCAGTCGGTTCATGTTGAAGCATCGGCAGGCCTGCTGGGCACTATTCAACAGGTGCGCATTGATGATGTGAAGCCCAACAGCCTTGGCGGTTCGCTCACGACAGCGTCGGCGCCTGTGGCTTCGGCACCTGCGGCTCAGACCGGGGCCGGCGACGGCGCAGCCCGGCCCGGCAAAATCCTGACCCTTGAAAGTACACAGCAGGCATGAGCCACATTTCATCCGGCAAACCACCCAAAGCAGACCCGAACGAAGTCGAACGTGTTTCCGGCGACCCGGAGCGTTCCCTGGTCTTCGAAGACAACGGTAAACTGATTGATCTGTTTGGTGAGCATGACAGTCATCTTGCACGCATTGAGACGGCGTTTGACGTTTCGTTGATGCCGCGCGGCAATCGGATTGACATTGATGGCAAGCCGGGTCCCCGAAAAAAGGCCGGGCAGGTTCTGCTCGAACTTTATGCGCGGCTCGGCAACGGGCTCGACGTTTCGCTGGCCGATGTGGACGGCGCCATTCGTCTGGTCAAAGGCGGCAGCCCGAAGGCCTCGAGTCTCAATCCTGAGCTGCAGATCCGCACGCCGCGCAAAGTCATCTCCCCGCGGTCTCCGGTGCAGGCCGACTACATTACGGCGCTCAAGACCTTTGATCTGACATTCGGGATTGGCCCGGCCGGGACCGGCAAGACCTATCTTGCTGTGGCGGCTGCGGTTTCCATGATGGCAGAGGGCAAGGTCGACCGGATTGTTCTGTCGCGCCCGGCGGTGGAGGCTGGCGAGCGGCTCGGGTTTTTGCCCGGCGATCTGCGCGACAAGGTCGACCCTTATCTGCGACCCCTTTATGATGCGCTCTATGACACCATGTCGGCGGAGCAGGTGGAAAAACGCCTTGAAACAGGCGAGATTGAAGTGGCCCCGCTGGCCTATATGCGCGGGCGCACCCTGTCGGGAGCCTTCGTTATTCTCGATGAGGCGCAAAATACGACCCAGGTTCAAATGAAGATGTTCCTGACACGGATGGGAGAGGGAAGCCGTATGGTCGTGACCGGAGATCCGACCCAGATCGACCTGCCCCACTCGGTCCCGTCCGGTTTGCTTGAGGCCGAAAAAGTCTTGAGAAATGTCAAGGGTGCGACCTTCACAAGGTTCACCGAAGTGGACGTTGTGCGCCATCCTCTTGTGTCACGTATCGTCAAGGCCTATAATCTGCATGAAGAAGAAAAACGTCCGGCGAGGGGAGGGCGGGGTCGCTCTTTCCCGGGCTTGCCCGGAAGCTCCGGTGATCCTGATGCAAGTGAGAAAACCTGACCGGTGACCTGTTCTTCTGACAGTCTGACAAAATCCGCGCGCGCTGCCTTGCAGATGCCCTTTGCCTTGCAAATAAAGGATGAACGCTGGGCAGACCAGGGTAATGACAGCGACTGGCATGGCCTGATCTCGCTTGTCCTGCCGTTGCTGTGTGACGCGGTCTCAAAAGGCCCTCAAGGGTCGACACCAGGCGGCGGCGAAGTCTGTCTGGTGCTCACAAATGACGCCGAGATCGAGGCTCTCAACAGGACCTGGCGCGGCAAGGACGGACCGACAAATGTCCTCAGCTTTCCCGCCGAACCGGATGAAGATTTCGGGGTGGAATACAAAGGGGATACAGACATTGCGGAGGACAGGGTTCTCGGCGATGTGATCCTTGCCTTCGAGACCATTACCCGCGAGGCCGCAAAGCAGGAAAAAGCTTTCCGTAATCATGTAGTACATCTGCTTGTTCACGGAGTTCTTCATCTTTTGGGCTATGATCACCAAACCGACGAGGAGGCTGGACAGATGGAAGACCTGGAGCGCAGTATTTTGGCGGCCCTGGATGTCGCCGACCCTTACGCGCCCGCCTCGCCGGAAATGCCGGAATTGCCGGAAATACCGGAATTGGCGAAAATAAATGAATCGAATGATATTTGAGAATGCGAAAGGAACGATGACACACAACAGCAAGGACAGCGCCCCGGCCATCAGCGGACCCGATCAAAAGCGTCCCGGCGGACTGGTGCAAAAATTCAAAGCCCTGCTGGGCATTGCGCATCGGGGCGTGACCTTGCGCGAGAGTCTCCAGGGCGTCATCGACGAACACCAGGACACCAGAACGGATCCCGAGGCCGCAGGCCATCTCAGCGAACAGGAACGAGCCATGCTGCTCAATATCCTGAGCTTTGGCACCCTCAGGGTCGAGGATGTTATGGTGCCCCGCGCCGACATTGTTGCTGTTGATGAGGATGAGAGTCTCGAAGACATTTTGCAAACGCTGGGCGAGGCCGGTCATTCGCGCGTGCCGGTCTACCGCGAAACCCTTGATGATCCTGTCGGCATGTATCATATCAAGGATCTGCTTCCGGTCGTGCTCAAACAGATGAGCGGCGCGGAAGCGGCGGGGACCTGGCTGTCGCGGGAGCGCCGTCCGGTTCTGTTCGTGCCACCGTCCATGGCGGTGCTGGACCTGTTCCTCAAAATGCAGGCGACCCGTATTCACATGGCCCTGGTGATTGATGAATATGGCGGGACAGATGGCCTTGTGACGATTGAGGACCTCGTCGAGGAAATTGTTGGCGAAATCGAAGACGAGCACGATACCGAGGAAGGCCCTCTGCTGACAGAAACGTCAAAGGGGACTTATTTTGCTGATGCGCGGGTTCCGATTGAGGACGTAACAAAAACGCTCGGGCATGCGTTGCTGCTTGAAGACAGCGATGACGATATCGATACCCTTGGTGGGCTTGTTTTCGATATGATCGGCCGGGTACCGCAGCGCGGCGAATTGATCAAACACCCCGCCGGCGTCGAGTTTGAAATCGCTGACGCTGATGCGCGGCGCATCAAAAAAATCCGTATCAAGACGATAGCCACGCGCCAGGGAGCGACCCCGAAGGGTGCTGTGGCACAAAAGAAACCGGAGGCGTCTGGCGACACGCCCGAGCCCGAGCCCGCGACCAAGTCCATTCGCGAGGCCTGAGATCGACAAGCTGGTACAACAAATAAGTGATGGTGTGGCGCATCTGGCCATGCGGACCAGTCGGACCACCCCGTGGCAGCGCTGGGCGCTGGCCTTTCTCACCGGCGCGCTCGCGGCGCTCGGATTTGCGCCATTCGATTTTGTGCCGGTTCTGCTGGTCAGCTTCACCTGTCTCGTGTGGCAGATCGACGGCGCGGCGGACACGGTAAAGCCCTTGCGCACGGCGGGGGTCATTGGCTGGTGGTTTGGCTTTGGCTATCACCTCGCCGGCATTTACTGGATCGGGTTTGCTTTTCTCGTCGACCCTGACGCCTATGCCTGGATGATCCCCTTTGTGGCTGTGCTGATGCCCGGCGGCCTGGCGCTTTTCACGGCGCTTTTTGCGGTCCTTGCCCGCGCGCTTTTTGATCGGGTGCCCGGCCCGGCCCGGGTTATAGGCTTCGCCGTTCTGTGGATGCTCCTGGAATGGCTGCGCGGTCACATCTTGACCGGGTTCCCGTGGAATCTTGCCGGCTACAGCTGGGCCTCGGTTTTGCCGGTCGCGCAATCGGTCTCATTGTT
>CBFDBJ010000026.1:0-39736 GCA_965603015.1 uncultured Alphaproteobacteria bacterium | reverse complement strand
TCGCGCGGTCCCTCGAAGAGAAGAGCCGCGCCCTGCACGCGCCGGCATGACGGCCGCGGGAAGCCGCTGCAGTATCAAGGCCCGGCTACACGGTATACGTCGAAGCCGCCGTCGTCCCCCCGCGGCCGGTCCAGTTCGTATGAAAGAACTCTCCCCTGGGCCTGTCCACCCGCTCGTACGTGTGCGCGCCGAAGTAGTCCCGCTGGGCCTGGAGCAGGTTCGCGGCCGGGCGCGCCGGGGGACGGCTCAGTAGTCGAGCTTCATCGGCAGCCTGTGCTGGACAGCCTCCGAGCACAGTTCCCAGAAGACCGCGAAGGCGAACTTGGCGCCGACCTTGATCGGGCTTCCGTACTCCGCCCCGTTCCGCCGCCATTCGGATATCTGGGCGGCGTCGGCCTCCCATGTCGTCAGGTTGAGAATCCTGAGCTGCCTCTGGAGCGCCATGCAGGAGCCTATCCCGACCTCGCTGCCTGCGGTGTCTTCGGCATGAAACCGACGCGCGCCAGAAACCCGTCCGGCCCGGACCGGGGCGAAGGCTGGAACGGCTGTTCCATCTCCCACGCGGTTTCCCTGACCGTAAGAGACAGTGCCGCCCTGCTCGATGCCACCGAAGGCGCAGCACCCGGCGACATCTACGCAGCCCCCCACAAGGCGAAGCCTTTCCTCGACGAGGTGACAACCGGTCCTGGACGCCTGAAGATCGGTTTTTCAACCCGTACCCCTCTGGGATCAGCGCTTGATCCGGAATGCGCCCGGGCGGTCGAAAAAACTGCAAAGCTGCTGGAAGACATGGGACACCATGTTGAAGAGGCCTGGCCGGACTATGATGCCGGCGCGATCGGGATGGCACTTGTCACGTTCATCGCCGCCCATTGTACCACAGGACTGCTCCTTCGAGCCGAAGCCCTTGGCCGTGAACTCACATCAAATGATGTTGAAACGCAAACCTGGGCGTTTGCCGAAATGGCAAAGACCATCACGGCGACCGACTACGCAAGAGCGCAGATTATGCAACAAACCGAATCCCGCAAGATTGGCACATTCTTCAGGAAATACGACGCCTTTATTCAGCCAACCCTGGCCATGCCGCCTGCCCCGCTTGGATGGATTGATATGAATACGGATGATATGGACACTTACGTCGAACGGATCAGCACCTATTGCCCGTTTACATCGGTCTATAACATCACCGGAAATCCGTCGATGTCGCTTCCGTTGCACTGGAGCGACAAGGGCCTTCCGGTTGGCACGATGATCACCGGCGCGTTCGGAGATGAAACCACCCTCTTCCGGCTTGCCGGGCAGCTTGAAAAGGCCTCACCCTGGATTGACATGAAGCCGCCTCTTGTCGCCTGATTACCATTCAAAGGCCTTCTCCCGGAGCCCTCGATATTCTTCAAGCCGCGCGAGGGTTCCCGGGCGGATCCCGTCCGGCAATTGAGCGGGATGAAAAAACCTGTGTTCAGCGATTTCCTGATTGGCTCGAAAACTCATGTCATAGTTTCGCACGACAAACAGCGCGATATGGTCTGACTTGTAACCATAGAAATTTGAGTAGACACCGAAGAGTTCAATCGGCCCGGTGACAGTCACCCCAACCTCCTCGCAGAGCTCTCTGTGGAGCCCCGTGCGAACCGTCTCTCGCCGTTTAACCCCGCCACCTGGAAAATACCAGCCATCAACATAGGTGTGGCGAACAAACAGAATGTGCCCCTCCTCATTTTCCACGATGGCCCGCACACCAACGGTGATCGGATACCACAATTTGCGAACCGCAAGACGCAGTGGATTAAGGACTTGGTAACCGGTCGCAACCAGTCTGCGCTGAAATGCCTGCAACATTGGATGAATTCTCCTTCCTTCCCCCATTTGTACACACTTTTCTAACCAAAATTGGTCAACAATGGGACACCGGAAAACACCGCCTGTTTTGGCTGGTTTCAAGTGATGTGATAAGCAATGGGTCTTGGGTCTAAACTGTTTGGTCGTGGAAATTCGGCAAATGCCGGTGCTCACATGGATCTGGATGTGAGCCAATCCAGATCCGTCGGCATGGAGCGAGCTTTACGCTTTGCAAAACAGCCGCGCCCTAAATATGCCCATTCCAAGAAGGAAGCCATCCAGACAGCTCTGGAGTCTCTTGAGCGCGCCGTTTTGAGTATTGACGCGGCACACACAATGCTCCGCGAAACGCGTAGCCTCTTTCTGACCGCTCTTGAAAATCCGGATGGTATAGATGATGCGAAACAAAGTGTGATCGCGGCCCAGGTCGCAAACATGCGGGAAAAACTTGTCTCCTACATCAATGCCGCCACCGTTAACGGTCTCAATCTCATCGACGGCCATGGCTCGCATGTCGTAATTGCGCTTTCAGAAGCGACCAGCGGCCAGTTGGTTATTCGCCGTGTCAACCTCACCCCTCAGGGCATGGGACTGGCCAATCTCGACGAGGGTTTTGAGACCATCCAGGAAATCAAGAACGGACTGGTCCTTGTCGAACGCGCCATCGACTACGTTTCGACGCAAAACGAGACCTTTTGCGCCAACGCTACAATTTTGGCCGAGCACTACGACCGCCTCTAGTTGTTGACAGTCAGACACCCCCCTGGATTCCCTCCTGCGAACCTCGCCACATCTAACAGTAGCGTTCGTCGCTGCCTTGTGATTGACTTGCACATAGAACAACAAATCCCGACAATAAACGGAAAGATAGCCGACATGGCAGAACCTGCAATCGTGAGCCCCAACGCCGATCAAATCAAATTCTGGAACGGACCTGGCGGTGAGCAATGGGCAAAAAACCAGGAGGCCATGGACGAGAATTTGAGACCCTTTGCTGATGCCGCTCTGCAGCTTGCGTCGGCCAAATCCGGTGACCAGGTGCTGGACATCGGCTGTGGCTGCGGTGACACCACACTAATTCTGTCAGATACGGTTGGCCTTGAAGGCCATGCCGTTGGGCTCGATATCTCCGAACCCATGATTGCCCGGGCAAAATCAAGAGCGGCAGCTGTCGAGACCATGGGCCTGCCATGCCCTCGCTTCGTGATTGGCGATGCCAGCAGTTACGCATTCAAATCAGCCCGTTTTGATCTGCTATTTTCCCGGTTTGGCGTCATGTTCTTTGTCGATCCAACATCGGCGTTTGCCAATATGCGCAGCGCTCTGCGTTCAGGTGGCCGAACCGCCTTTGTCTGCTGGCAGCCTATGGCTATGAATGACTTTTTTCTGGTCCCCACCGCAGCGGCCCTGACGATCCTGCCAACGCCGGAGCCTCCCGTAGCCAATGCCCCGGGACCGTTTGCCTTCGGTGACGCAGACAGGCTGAACGGCATTCTCAAGGATGCCGGTTTCGCAGACATTTCCATCGATGGTCTCGAGCTGGATATGGAGGTCGGCAAAGGCAGGGGCATTGAGGAAGCCGGTAAGGAGCTGACCCGCTCCGGCCCGCTTGGCCGCATGGTGGCAGATCTGTCTGATGATTTGCGCGAAAGGGTCACTGATGCCGTCATTGACGCGCTTGGCGCCCACAGCAAGGGCGGGAAAGTCCATCTTGGCACCAAAACATGGCTGGTTTCCGCTCGAAACCCTTGAACCAACTCGGAAATTAAAAAGTGACGCCTGTCTCATTTTTGTTGACTCAGGCTCCCTTTTTTAATTCTCTCTTGTTATCGTTCCAGTCTGATCAACCAGCGGAGACTCCCATGAGTGGCAAGAATGCAGAATTGAATAAATTGACCATCGACCCGGCCTATCAGGCGGTCGATCCATCGGATTTTATGTCTTTGCTGGAGGTCGAGCGCTACGGCAATCGCTCCTCCGCTTTTGACAAGATCATTTCGGCCACCCACGACCATTTCTGGGATCCGCTGGACACAAAATACATCGATTTCTCTCAGCCCTTCGACCTTGAGAACGAATATCTCATGGATCCGGATCAGGAAATGGACCTGAAGACAGCGGTTGCTGACAAACTGGACGAAGCCCAAAAGATCAAACTGGTCAACATGAACGTCCATTGGTCGCTGTCGTCCATTATGCACGGCGAACAGGGAGCCCTCTCCCTTTCAGCAAGCCTGTGCAACATTCTGTCAGACCCGGGTGCGCAGGAATATGCCGCCAACCAGACCCGCGAGGAAGCCCGCCACGTCACCGCCTTCACCAATTACACCGCCGCCCGCTGGGGCGCGCCCGCCCCTGTTGGTCCGGCGCTCGGCGGTCTCCTTAATGATATGGTCACCTCCAAGCTGGTCTGGAAGAAACTGGTTGGCATGCAAATGATGGTTGAGGGTCTCGCCATGGGTGCCTTTGCGACATTCTTCAAGCATGGCCGCGATCCGGTCATGGTCAAGCTGATGCAGCTCGTCATGACCGATGAAGCCTTCCATCACAAATTCGGTAAAATCTGGGCTGACCGCACGGTTCCCCATCTGCCCGAAGACGAACGCGCTCAGATCGAGGACTGGGCCTGGGAAGTATTCCAGGTGCTGCTCTTTAATCTGGCAAGTCCCGAGCAGAAGAAGCATGTCTATGCCTCTGTCGGTCTCGATTGGGAATGGGTCCAGTCGGCCTATATGGAAGCCATGACAGATGAGCACATCCGCGATTCCATGCAGGAATCAACGAACATCTTCCGGGTCTTGATCAAGACCTTGCTGAAGGCCGGTATTATTACAGACCGGACCAGCGCCAACTATGCGGCCTACATCGATATGACGGAGCTGCACAAGGAAGGCGACCGCATGATTGGCGACGATATTGCGGATGATGGCATTCTCTATCTCAAAGAGTTGAACCAGAACGGCAACGCCATCTGGTCACCAAAACCGGTTGCTGCCGAATAGGCACCATCCAGCCGGAACCAAAATGCCCGCCGCCGAATACTCCAGCGGCGGGTTTTTTGTATTTACCGGAGCTTGCTGGAATGCGCCGGAGCCCGCAAAACGGCGTTCATAAAGATCATGTTGAGACCATCCAGATAGGCCCGTGTCGTCGGACTGGAAGTAAAACCAATCACCATGCCCTGCCCCCTCGGCTCCACGACGACAAAGGGTTTAAAGGCAATCTGGGTCCGACTTTCCTCCCACAGGTAGCCGCTCACAAGCAAATTATCTGCCGAGGCAAAACGCACGGCGTTGACGCCCTTATCGCGTGTCAGCGGTGTGTAAACGTCTCGGCCGGACAGGAGAACATTCATCGTCCGAAGTCCCGAGGAGATCCAGTGATCTGGATCGACCTCGGCGCGAACAAGAACGCCAGGTACCGAGTCAGGGCGCATCTCCTCCGGAGTGACAAGTGCCTTATAGGTCGCCAGGTCTTTTATGACCTGCCCTGCAACATGAGATTTGTCTTCACCGTCCCCGGCCTCTTTCACACTCTCTTCATCGCGAACCGCAAACTCCCGGCGCACCGAGACGAGATTGACAGCCGGATCGCTCATATATTGCATGGCCGACCCCAGACCAATGAGAACACCACCTTCTTCCACCCATTCCGCGAGATTTTTGGACCCCGTTTCACCCAATGTTCGATTATATCCGACGAAGTCCTGCTCCGGCAAAATCAACACATCATATCTTGAAAGATCCGCAGTTGAGAGTGTCAGAGTACGAATGACTGACACCGGATAACCAAACTGTCGCTCGATAACAAAGCGTGTATTACCAGCGCTGTTGGGACTGACGCCTGTGTCCCACGCAAGCGCCACTTTCAACTCCGGTACGGGGTGAACATTATCACTACCGAAATTGGGACCGCTATCAATCCAGCTTGACGTCACACCGATAACGGGAGCGCCACTTGTTCGGGACAGGGCTTCAAGCTCAACAGCAAGATCATCATCATTCTCCGCAGCCGGGAAGATAAGTGATCCGGCAGGATACTCCGCCCCGCCGATCTCGAACGAGCGATCCGCGCTTTTTACAGTCAATCCCGCCCTCAACGCACCGGTCAAAAGGCGGACAGAAGACGCGTCGCGCCAGCTCGCAATCCAGGCAACGGCAGCGTCACTCGCCCCTGTCATCAAAGCAGCCGTTTGTCGGTCGCCCGACACGACAAGCGAGACATCAGGCATGGCGTTACAAGTCGTCATCTTCACACCATACATCAGAGGAAGGGACCAGGCGGTTACGTCGTAGAGTTCATTCGGGAGCTGCTTGGCGCGTCGACGTTCCTGCTCCGCCATAAAGGTCTTGCTGATTGGAACGTCCACTTCAAGCAAGCTGCGGATCAGTCTTTTGGAGGGCTGCGCCGCATTGATGACAAACGTACCCTGCTCAAAAGCCTTCCCGCAGGACTTGAAGCCGGAGGCAGCGGTGTGAACGTCAATTCCCTGCGTCTCCAGAATCTGAACCAGTTTTTCAGCGCCCGCCGGGTCTTCAATGTGGTCCAGGAAATAGACGCGATTTCGCTCCGCCCGCCCCTCTTCAATCGCGGTTCGCCGATAGTCATGGAAATCAGACAGAAGCTTCGCTCTATGGGTCGCGACCGTCTCGAGCGTGGCGATGGAACTTGTCACATGGCGGCGGACGGTATCACTGTAAGTCAGCACCCTGCCATCGTCCTTTCGCCACAATAGCCCGCGCGACGATGCCTGCTCATATGTTGTCGCAATAGCCCCTTGAAGCGTCGGCCACATGTCCGCATAGCCTGGATAAAACGCATCGAAAACCTCGCGGGTGAAATAGTCAAATCCGTACTTGTCGAACCACTTCGCATTGTTTCGACCAATGAGTTCCAGACCATCGCGCTGGGTTTTGGTTATATGCGGGTTAAAGGGCTCTGCCGGCGGGGAAAAGTAGTAGCTCGAATCCCCGTTCATTTCATGAGCGTCAATAACCGTAACCGGATACCAGTCCAGATAGGTGCGGATGCGGCCCTTGGTTTCCGGCTGGGTCAGAGCGAACCAGTCCCGATTCATATCGAAGAGATAATGGTTGGTACGTCCGCCGGGCCACGGCTCTCTATGCTCTGCTGCTAGCCTGTCCGCATCCGGTTCAAGGCCCTCGGCGATTTCAAAATTGTGCACGAACCTGGCACGTCCATCCGGATTTTGCATCGGATCAATAAGCACCACCGTTTTTTCAAGAATTTCGTCAACCAGCGCGTCCCCGCGGGCGGCCAGAAGATGCCAGGTCAGGAAGAGCGCTGCATCGGTTGAGGATATTTCATTGCCGTGGACGCCATAGGTCATCCACGCGACCCCGGGCAGGTCATCAATCAGGGCCTGGGCCGAAGCACGGTTCGTTACACGGGGATCGGCAAGGCTTTGCATGCCCGCCTGGATATCATCGAGCCGGGAAATATTCTTCGGCGACGAAACAATAGCATAGACGAGCGGGCGCCCCTCCCAGCTTTGTGCATAGGTCACAAGTTTCATCCGTTCCGGGTTAGCCCTCGCAAGGGCTTCCATATAGTAAATCGCATCCCCGGGAGATGTGATTCGCTCGCCAAATCGGTGCCCGACAACCTTCTCAAGTGTCGGCACGGCTTCATCATAGCTCGTGCCCGGCACAAACTCGCGGGCATCCTGTGCCGCCGCCCCTGATATGGCTACGCCAAGAAGAAAAAGCGCTCCTGCGAGCGCCCGTAGTACAGGTCGGATTAGCATGTGTTTTACTTCCATCATTTTCTGTCAGCACTTTCACTCAGGCAATGCCAATGAGTTTGTGGGTCTGAAGACTGAGTTTCCACCGGGGGTGTTCAAGACAATAGGTCGCCGCCGCCCGGGTATTTTCCGCGACATCGGGTCCGTCCATGGGCTGCAAAAAAAAGTGCCCGAAATCCAGAGCTTCAAATTCAGACAGCTCGTGGCCGTCCTGCGGGAAAACGACCTTGAGCTCATGGCCCCGCCTTTGCACCAGATCCGCTCCGGCCTTGGGGCTCACACAGATCCAGTCAATGCCTTTATGAACCACAAGCGTTCCATTTGTCTCAACCGCGATCTCAAAGCCCTGATCATGCAGGGCATCAACCAGATCATCGTCAATTTGCATCATCGGCTCGCCGCCGGTCAAAACCGCATAACGACGCTTCGCATCAGAATCTGGCCAGAGCGCAACCGCAGCTTCCGCCAGCGCTGCAGCGGATGCGAATTTGCCGCCACCGACCCCGTTTGTGCCGACAAAATCCGTATCGCAGAATTGACAAACTGCGCGCGCACGATCCTGCTCGCGCCCCGACCAGAGATTACATCCGGCGAAGCGAATGAAGATCGCGGCTCGTCCGGCTTGCGCCCCTTCGCCTTGCAAGGTGGCAAACATTTCCTTGACTGAATAGGTCATGAAACCGCCGGGCTCGCTTCCCGGGAAGTCTCTCGCATCGCGGCAAACCCTTCATACCCCGCAGCCCGAAGCTCACAGGCCGGACAAGCGCCGCAGCCATAGCCCCAGGCGTGGCGGTTTTCCCGGTCCCCGATATAACACGTGTGTGTCTCCTCGATGAGGAGATCAACAAGACGGTCACCACCCAGCTCCTGCGCCATCTCCCACGTTGACTGTTTGTCGATGTGCATCAAAGGCGTCAGCAGTTCGATGTCGGCAGCCATGCCCAGATTGACCGCCGTCTCCAGCGCCTTGATCGTATCGAGGCGGCAATCCGGATAACCGGAGTAATCGGTCTCACACATCCCGCCAACCACATTGGCAATCCCCCGGCGATAGGCAAGCGCCGCGGCAGCCGTCAGGAACATCAGATTACGGCCCGGCACAAAAGTGTTCGGCAGGCCGTTGTCTTCCATCTTGATGTCCAGATCGTGGGTCATGGCCGTATCACCAATCTCGGACATAATACCCAGATCCAGAACATGATCCGCCTTCAGTTTTGGTGACCAGTCGGCAAAACGCACGCCCATTCGCAACAAAAAGGTCTGGCGACAAATCAGTTCAACGCGGTGCCTTTGCCGGTAATCAAACCCGACCGTCTCGACATGGTCAAACCTGTCCAGGGCCCAGGCAAGGCATACCGCGGAGTCCTGCCCGCCGGAAAAGAGCACCAGAGCCTTGTCCTTGCTGAATTCGCCATCCATGAGCGTCGTCCTGATCCCTTGATTTGGGGTGTGTGAATGTTGCTTATAGTCCGATGGCATGATCAGGGGAAGCTTTCGCCACCCCGGATTGCCCTGGTTTTTTTGGTAGATAACAAGAATTTCCGAATCATGCGAGTTTGAATACGTGGCACTCCTGCGATAATTCCGCCATTACTGTATCTTCTCGACCCTTTATCGGCAATTTCGCCTGCCATCCGGCCAAATTGACCCTTTGTTAGGTACTTTTGAATCAAAATGATCTTATCGCGACAAGGAATGGGTCAGGTTCCGATAATGGCTGGAGCAGCAAAAGAATTCGGTTATGAGGAGGCACCTGAGCAGGAGCCGCCTGTTGCCGCGACCGACAGCCACCCGGACTCACAATCCACCTCACAATCCACCTCACAGACCACCCTGACACCGGAAGCCGTTGACGTCGACGACCTCCGCAAGGAACTGGAAGCGGTCTCCAGACACCTGCATCCAGACGCCACGTTATCCGAACATGCAGATGTCTCCCGCACAGGAAAACTCTTCTACATGGCGCTCGGTGGTCTTTGTGTAGCGCTCGGAACCATCGGCGTCTTTGTTCCCGGCTTGCCCACTACCGTCTTCATGATCGTCGCCCTGTGGGCCTTTACAAGGTCGTCTGCCCGGATGCGCGATTGGCTCTATAACCACAGGCATTTTGGTCCGGCGCTACAAAACTGGGTGACGCATCGGACAATTCCCACAGCTGCCAGGCAGTTCGCTCTGGCTTCGCTTTTGTTCAGTGCACTCGTCATCGGATACGTGTTCAGCAGTCTGGCCTGTCTGGCTTTCATTCTGTTTGTCTGCGCACCGGTTGCCAGCTTCCTGTGGACGCTTCCTGCCAACACAGATCTTTGAACTCATAATAATAAACATCTGATCAAGCCCTTTGCCCGTGTCTAAAGCTGCGACAATTCGCGCTGCCGCGGCCACTGGACATAGCGAGCGAAATCCGTTCAAATTAACCCGGGTCGAAAAAAAGCACCTCCCCTGGGCAATCTCGACCCACGTGACCAGTCATAAAAACAATTCGTCACAGGCTGGCTGCATTTCAAATATCGCAAGTGATATTGACCAGAGGCGCCGGAATATTTCGGTGCCTCTGTTTTTGTCTGCTGTCCCGGGTTTCACCGATCACTGTTGCCAGCGCCCCTGCCCCGATAGTCTGCAAACTTGCCAAGGCATCGCACGCCGGATATCGTGATCGGAACGTGCGGGGAGAAGCACTTACGGAACCCAGGGGATTTTCAATGCTCGAAGGCGTCTTCGACTTGAGTATTATTGCGTCCAACGAGGAGATCGTGGATTTCCTTGAGATCTGGGGTGTGCTCTTTGCCATTGTCTTTACACTGCGAATCCTGCAACGGATCCGAAACAGCATCAGGCGCGCTCGCCAAAGACGTTTGATCCGTCGCGCGGCCAAACGCAAGTCTACCTGAAAATCTCTATCTTGACTGCTTCGCCCGCCTTGACCGAACCGCGATACATCCCCGGTGTGTTGAGCTCCAGGGCAATGTTGCCGCGCGCATCCACTGCAATGAGACCACCATCCCCGCCGGCCTTGCCAAAGCGTTCATGAATAACCTCCTTCGCAGCAGCTTGCAAATCAAGTCCCTTGAATTCCATCAGGGCACAGACATCACGGGCAACAGTATAGCGCATCATGTACTCGCCATGGCCCGTCGTCGAGATCGCGGCCGTCGCATTCTGTGCATAGGTCCCCGCGCCGATTACCGGCGTATCGCCAATGCGGCGCCAGCGCTTGTTGGTCATGCCCCCTGTGGAGGTCGCGGCCGCCAGATTACCGTGAACATCAAGCGCCACAGCGCCAACCGTACCGAACTTGTTGTCGGAATGATCAAGCGAGGTTTCCGCGCCCATCGCCTTCGCCTTCTGCAACTGTTCCCAGCGCTTGTCGGTATGGAAATACGACGGATCAACCAGTTCGATATCCTGCTCCACAGAAAATTCCTCCGCCCCCTCGCCCATCAATATAACGTGGCCGGTATGGGTCATAACCCGCAATGCCGCCTCAATCGGGTTCCTGATCCGCGTCACGCCCGCAACAGCGCCGGCATCCATGGTCTGGCCATCCATCACGGCGGCATCCATTTCATTGCGGCCTTCGTGCGTGAAGACGGCGCCCTTGCCCGCATTGAACAGCTCGGAATCTTCCATCACCCGAACCGCCGCAACGGTCGCATCAATCGAAGTGCCACCGGCCTTGAGAACCGCTTCGCCGGCCTCCAGCGAGTCCAGCAGTTTGGCGCGGTACTCCGCTTCCATGTCCCCTGTCAGACGTTCCCGCAGGATCACTCCGGCCCCGCCGTGGATGGCAAGCGCATAGCTGTGTTCACTCATGAATATTGTCCTCTACTGCTACATGGCCCCACTAACCAGCCGCATTCATTTCCTCGACACGCTGCAAATCAGCTTTCAGATAAATCGCCGCCCGGAAAAAATGAAATCCCGCCCACAGGCTAACAAAGCCAACCGTGAAGAGAGCCCAACGCACAGAGTCATCACCATACATCGGGCGATAGAGGTCACTGAGCACGCCCGTCATGGTCGGACCAATCGACATGCCTAACAGATTCAGGATAAAGAGCATAATCGCCGCACCCAGCGCCCTCATGCGCACGGTAACCAGTGCCTGAACCAGCGCGAACGTCGGACCAAGATAGACAGTTCCGGCAATCGACGTGAACAGGATCCCGCCCAGAGCAATTGTCACGTTGCCAGTCATATAGACCAGAACGCCGATCGGAAAAATCGCCAGAATTGTTGCGCCGACAATCTTCGACTTCCACGTGACATCCTTTTTACCAAGAAAATCCGCAAAGAAGCCGCCGCCAAAAGTCCCGATCAACCCGCCAATGCCGATCAACAGCGCCAGCGAGTCGCCGATCTGTTTGGTTGTCATGCCGTGACTGAGGCCCAGGAAGGATGGCAGCCAATTGACACCGGCATACCCGACCAGCGCTGCCAGTGTCGTTCCGGCAATGAGGTGGCGCAGGGACTTCTGGCTCCACATGAAAGTCCATACTTCCAGAAAGGCCGGGGCCTCCCCTTTGTTGGATTGCTTGACGGTCTCGGACAGTCCGCGCGGTGGCTCGCGCAACGTAAAGAAGGCAAGCACGGCAAGAAAAAGTCCAGGAGCGCCAAGCGAGATGAAGGCCATGCGCCATCCCCAGGCTTCATTGATGCGGCCGGCAATCGGAAATCCGAACAACAGGCCAAGCGGCACACCAAGCGCAAAGATCGCAAGGGCCGTCGATCTCTTGTTCATTTCGAACAAGTCGGCAATAATGGAATGAGAGGGTGGACTGCCCCGGCCTCGCCGACACCAACAAACATCCGGGCAACAGCGAGTTGCCAGAAGTTCGCCGCCAGCCCGCAAACCACGGTCATGCCGGACCAGATCGTCAGCGACAAAGTAATGATCGTCTTCCGGCTGCCCCGATCAGCCCAATAGGCAATCGGCATTCCCATCGTCGCATAAAAGACAGCGAACATTAGCCCGGTAAGCAGCCCCATCATCGTATCCGACGCGCCCAGATCCGCCTTGATCGGCTGGAGCAGGATCCCGAGGATCATGCGGTCCATATAATTGGCTGTGTAGATAGCCAACAAAAGCCCGAGCACATAATAACGATACCCTGTGGAAAAATCCCCATTGTCGGCGGCGGCCTGCTTTTCGGATAGTGCAGCGTCAGAACTGGTCACGCGTTGGTCCCCTCCCCAGGGTCATTTGGCTAGTCAAGGCGGCGCAGGTTAGTTGCTTTTGAACCGCCGGTAAAGCCATCAAGGCGCCACCTGCAAGGCTGGCCTTTTGCCGGGTCTGACTGTAGAGTGCCCGCGGGGGGCTTCAACAGCAGGAGGATTTCTTGTGAAATCAAAACTTATGTCCTTTGGGGCCGCCTTCACCCTCACTCTGGGCCTGCTTGGCCCGGCAACTCTTTCATTGGCAAGCCCTTCAACGGCAAGCGATGATACAGCCGCCCTTCGCGAAGCGCTGGACGGTGCCTCGCGGCCCGACGCCGACAAGGCCAGAGACGCAGGGCGCAAACCTGCGGACGTGATGCATTTTCTGGGTATTGGCCCGGGCATGACGGTGATGGATGTCATGGCATCCGGTGGGTACTACACGGAAGTCCTGTCCCTGACGGTTGGAGAAACCGGAACAGTCTACGCACAAAACCCTCCCGGGTTTCTCCAATGGAACGACGGTTACTACGAAAAAGCACTTTCAGAACGCCTTGCGGGCAACCGTCTGCCCAATGTAAAGCGCATTAACACCGATATCCCGGACTCTGGCATCGTGGAAAGCTCCGTCGACGCCGCGATTACCGCCCTCAACTTCCACGATCTCTACAACGACAAGGCAGAGGACGGCATCCAGGCGCTGAAGGATGTTTATGCGATCCTCGAGCCAGGCGGCACGCTCGGTCTCATTGATCACCACGGTAATGCAGATGCCGACAACGCCGCGCTCCACCGTATCCATATTGATCTTGTGATTGCAGCGGCAAAGCAGGCCGGTTTTGAAATTGCCGGGCAATCCGATCTCCTGTCCAACCCGGACGATGATCATACCAAAACTCCCTTTGACCCGAGCATAAGAGGCAAGACCGATCGCTTTCTGCTCCGTCTCGGGAAACCCGAGTGAACGAGAAATTGTTAGAGCCTCTTGTGATGATGATGGTGTCGCCAGTTGAGCGAGGCCTATGACAGATGGATTGAGAAAGACGCCAAAATCAGACGACCCTGTTTCGCCAAAACACGGGTTGTCTGTCGGGGGCATGCGTCTGCGTGACATGCGCAGCAACGACGACGAGTTAGCGGCCTCCGGCGAGTATTTGCACGATGCCATGACCCGGCACAAGGAAGAAGGGCTGGTGCTTGCGGTGCGCGCACGCTGGATTGCCCTGGCCGTCATTGCCTGCTTCCTGCCCATCATCAATTTCGACATATCCGTGTTCTACTACGAGGCGCTGATTGTCGGCTTCGCCCTGATCGGCTGGGCACAGCTGCGCGTTGGCCGGGTTGGTCGCTCAAGGCCGGAGGTCCTGCTGATATTTGCCGATCTCACCCTGATGACCTTCACGTTCACAGTCCCCAATCCCTTCATGGGAGACAGCTGGCCGACGGCCCTGCAATATCACATCGGTAATTTTTCCTATTTCTATGTCCTGCTCGCCGCGGCGACCATGGCCTACTCCTGGCGTACACTTGTCACTTACGGGATTTGGGTTGGCGGTCTGTGGATGACGGCTGCAGTCCTCATCCTGTTTCTTGGGTACCACGCGCCAGGCATGACGGAACGCGTCTTCGAAGCCGTCGGCCATGACCAACGCATCCTCGAGTTCATCGACCCGAACCGCGTCGATATCGGAGACCGCCTGCAGGAGGTTGTCGTCTTCATCATTGTTTGCTCGATCCTGGCCCTCAATGGATGGCGCACCAATCGCCTGCTGGTGAGGCAGGCCGAGGTCGCCCGCGAACGCGCCAATCTGGCGAGGCACTTCCCGCCCAACATCGTCGATGAAATGGCGGCGCGCGACAAGCCGCTGGGGGCCGTCCGCTCACAAACTGCCGCCGTGATGTTCGCCGATATCGTTGGCTTCACAGGGCTTGCAGAACGCCAGTCTCCCGAGGCCATAATGGCTCTGCTCAGAGACTTCCATGCCCACATGGAAGGCGCAGTCTTCGATCATCAGGGCACCCTGCACAAGTTTCTCGGTGACGGCATTATGGCGACCTTCGGCACGCCGGAGCCCGGCCCCGACGACGCGCGCAATGCCCTTGCCTGCGCCCACGATATGCTCGCCCGCATGGCGCGCTGGAATAAAACGCGCTGCGCCGAAGGCAAGGAACCCGTCACCCTTTCCATTGGTCTTCACTATGGCAACGTTATCCTCGGCGATATTGGCTCCGAACGGCTGCTCGAATTTGCCGTCATTGGCGACGCGGTCAATGTCGCCAGTCGGCTCGAAGAACTCACCCGGGAGCTGGGCACCGCCCTCGTCGTCAGTGGGGCGCTGATCGAGGCCGTCGAGACATCCGGCAACGCCGACCGCAAGGCGCTGCTCGGCCCCCTCACCGCCCGGGACCCCATGCCCCTGCGTGGCCGCGATGATCCCATCGCTGTGTGGGTAAAACAGCCCTGAATAGCGGCAAGTCAGCGCCAAGCCGGCGATAGGGCAGCGTCAATTTGCTCCAGTGCAATACCGGGCCTAATTTGTAACAATGCGTCTAATTCAAGGTTTCCCCCCCAAAGTCAGGGACTGATGGAGGACAATCATGCCCAACCGGCAGCACTACAAAAAACGCCTGCTTGATCGTCTGCAAGAGCTCGATTCGCGCCTGCACGGCATCGAGGGAGAGCTCATCGAGCCGAGCCCCGCCGACGACGAGGAACGGGCGACCGAGCGCGAGGGCGACGAAGTTCTCGAGCAACTGGGCATGGCCGGTCTTGAAGAAATCACGGCCATCAAACACGCCCTGACCCGTATCGAGGACAAATCCTACGGCATCTGCGTGGTGTGCGGCGAGGACATTTCCGACAAACGCCTCGAGCTGATCCCCCACACCCCCAGATGCCGCAACTGCGCCTGACGGGCAGAGTCCGTCACGGCGGCGCACAATCCGTGTCAGCAAGTCTTTGAAAAGATTGGTAGCGAAGGGCGGACTCGAACCGCCGACCTACGGGTTATGATTACGAGATCAATGGCGGAAGGCTCCGATTATACTTGGCAAACTTTCCGTCAGTATACCATTATATCCCTTGCGAATGTCAGGTTTTGGAAAACAGGGCTCAAAGGTTCTACTCAATGGTCTCGTTAGTAATGCGCGCAACACACTCACAGACTTCAGTTTCTTCCCCGTCTACTATTGCAGGCGTAAATTTCCACTTCGACACAGCTCTCGTCGCCGCTCTATCGAAAAATTTCGGCGGATCACTGCGCACTACCTCAATGTCGGAGGCGCGCCCCTCGACTGTAACGCAAAACCGTGCATCGACAGTGTAGACTAATGTCGGTGTGTGACCTTCTGAAAAGCGTGGCAGTATTCGGACGGTCAGTTTTGGCGGCACATATTCGCCCGTCGGCACTTTCATCCAGCTGACTTCCGAATAAGCCGAAAGCACCGGAAAATCATCGTAGTCATTGGTTCCTAGTGTTTCACTTCGGCCTGTCCCTTCAGTTCGCGTCTCAGTATCCGGTCGGGGGCTTTCCAATTCAGGTTTAACGCCCGGTACTTCCTGTGCATCCTGAAGGTCTCTCGGTCCATTTTCAATCGACCCAAAATAATGCGCAAACAGCAACGTCCCGCCGAAAACCAGCGCCGCCGCCACAATAGCTGAAAATATTAGCCGCATGTTTGGTTCCTACCCGTCTTCAACGATGTAAAAGCCGCAGTTTGACAGCAAACCCGTGCACCTGGCGTAGGCAGGGCTGTGAAGTCCCCCGCCGCCCTGCTCGTTCCACAGTCTCGGCTGTTGGGGTTCCGCGGCCAAGCCCGGCGCAAGGGTAATCCAAAAACTCTTGGGCCACGGGCCCTCACTTGGCTCTCCCTCGGCATACCCACACTGCAGCGTCCCGGTAAACGCATATTCCCCTCGCGGCCTGAATGGTTCATAAAGCCGCAAAGATCTCCACACAAAAGTCTCATTTGGCCAGACAAAATAGTCATTTGGCCAGTCGCCGTTCTCATCCGGCCGGAACCACTCACGGCTGCCGACGCGATAATTTTCCGGCATTGAGCCGTCCAGGAATTCGTCGACCGAAGGACAATGCTCAACGACGCGATCATCCGATGATTGAGAATCATCGCCGTAGGTGCCATCATCGGAAACTGCTCCTTCATCCCGCACTTCAATCGACCCAAAGTAATGCGCAAAAAGCAACGTCCCGCCGAAAACCAGCGCCGCCGCAAGGATGGCTGAAAAGATTAGTCGCATGTTTGTTTAGCCCCTCACCTTGCGCCCACGAACGCTGTGAATTTACATGCCTCTCGATCATTCCGGCAGCGGTATTCCTTTCCCTCATAGAACGGGTTCCACGGCCCGTAAGTGCCGCTGCCAACCACAACGCGAGCGTCCAGCGCGCTGGAAAGCGACAAAGTAACAGCCATATCGCCGTACGGCTCCATATACTCGCACTGGAGCTCATGCCCCGAAGCAATACCATCAGTGACGCCATAAAGCCTCGTCAAGCTTGCCTGCGTCCATTCCCAAGTATAATTGCCTGCATACATTTCGTCCAAAGCTGCCAAACACACTTCACACGGAGGATCGAACACATCCGAATATTCATCAGCCAATATGGCTTGGACGTCCGGACAGTGCCAAATGGAACGACGCGTCTCGCTGTCCCGATCAGGAACCGTCTTGCCCGGCCCTTCCTGGCGCGGAAGTGACACATCATCCATATACCCCGCAAACAGCAACGTCCCGCCGAAGACCAGAGCCGCCGCCAGGATTGCTGAAAAGATTAGCCGCATGTTCGTTTAGCCCCCGCCTTGACCCCCATAACAGCACTCGCCCCGGAACAGCGTAACACAGCCAATACAACCGGGGAAGCCTGAAGCCTTGACACCCCGCTTTGCCGCTATGCTACGCACCCCGCATGGAAACCTCACCACCAAGCCCTGCCGACCTGTACGCTTGCCAGCACCGCGGGCAGCGCGCCTGTGGGTGTTCTGGTATATTAAGAGATATCACTGAAAGTATTGGTAGCGACGGGCAGACTTGAACTGCCGACACCCGGATTATGATTCCGGTGCTCTAACCAGCTGAGCTACGTCGCCCCAAGGGGTCGCCTCGCCCGAGACGGGCAAGGACCATGCGAGACCCGGCTTATATACGATAGCGCCGCGCCCTTGCAAGCCCCGTAAGCGGTCAATATCTCAGGGCTTTTGGTCGCCCCGGGGCTGGCGCCGGATTTCCCGCTCAAAGCGCAGAAACTCTGACTGTTTCCAGCCCATTTTGCGATAATGCGCCTGCGCCCGGGTGTTGGTTTCATGGGTAATCAAGGAAATCTGGCCAATGCCGCGCTCTTCGGCCAGCGCGAAAAGCCGCACCATGAGCCTCGCAGCAAGGCCGGAACTGCGCTCCTCCGGCACGACGAAAAAATCGTTGAGCACCCAGACGGGCTTCATGCGGACCGACGAGAAGGTCGGATAGACGAGGCCAAAGCCCCGAGCTTTCACTGAAGTCTGATCCGTATCATCAACCGCGACAACCCCGAAACAATCACCCGCCGCAAGGCGCTCGCCCAGATAATGGCGCGCACCGGCCTCGTCGCTGGCCTGTTCATAGAATTGTCGATAGGCATCGAAGACGGGAGCAACAAGCTCGGCATCGGATTTTTCAATGAGGCGAATATCCACCGGCGTTCTCCTGGTCGACCTTTTCAATCCAGCCACCACCAAGGACACGCATTTCGCCGCCACCCGGTGCATAAAACACGCAGGCCTGACCCGGCGAGACCCCTTCATCGCCATCATCAAGCACGACCAGGGCGCCGCCTGGTTGCGGATAAAGTTTCGCGGCCATCGGCGGGCGTGTCGAGCGCACCTTGGCGCCAATGGTCAGGCCTTCCGGTCCGATCGCCTCAAGGCTCACATCACCGAGCCAGTTAACTTCGCGCAAGTGAATGCGCTTTGACAACAAGGCCTCGCGCGGACCAACAATGACTTCGCGTGTCTCCGCGTCGATCCGGGTGACATAAATCGGATCGCCGGTGGCCACGCCCAGACCCTTGCGTTGACCAATGGTGAAATTCAAAATACCGGTGTGCTGCCCGAGCACGCGGCCATCCATATGGACGATAGCGCCGGGCTCTCCCGCCTCAGGGCGCAGCTTCATGATAACGTCGGTATACCGGCCTTCCGGCACGAAGCAAATATCCTGACTGTCCGGCTTGGAGGCCACCGCAAGGCCAAACTCTTCGGCCAGCTGGCGCACCTCATCCTTGCCGAGACCGCCGAGCGGAAAGCGCAGATAGTCGAGCTGTTCCCGCGTCGTGGTGAAAAGAAAATAACTTTGATCGCGCACCGGATCGACGCCGCGGTGGAGCTGCGATCCTTCAGGACCCATAACATGCTGCACATAATGGCCGGTCGCCATACAGTCGGCGCCCAGATCCTTCGCCATCTCCAGCATGTCCTTGAACTTGACCCGCTCATTGCAGCGGATGCACGGGATCGGGGTTTCCCCGGCCAGATAGGCGTCGGCAAATTCGTCGATCACGGCGTCAGAGAAAATATCCTCATAGTCGAGGACATAGTGCGGGATGTCGAGCGCAGCGGCAACGCGGCGGGCATCGTGAATATCCTGTCCCGCGCAGCACGCGCCTTTCTTCTGAATTGCCGCGCCGTGATCATAAAGCTGCAGCGTGATCCCGATGACCTCATAGCCCTCGCGCGCCAGCAGCCCGGCGACGACTGAGGAATCCACTCCGCCCGACATGGCAACAACCACGCGTGTCACCTCGGGCGCCTTGGCGAACCCGAGGGAATTCAGTTTCGTATCGATGTGTTGGGCCTGTTTCATTTTTGTAACGGGTCTATATCCGGATCGCTGCAACACGTGGCTCATTCAGAGCCCGCATATAGAGCAAGATACCTCGGCCAGACAAGGAAAACCGGTCACCTGCGATGCAGATCGCCGGTTTAGTGCCCGTTTCCAAACCAAGCCCGATGGGGATATCAGATATAGTCGAGAAGAGAAATACGGCTGAGTTGGCCGATAACCTTGGCGGTCGCCTCTGACTGCAGCTGGTTCATGGACAGTTTGGACACCGCCTCCGCAAGATCCGCATCCTCAATGTTGCCGATAAAGGTTTTCACGAAGGTCTCCGATTTTTCATGCCTGGTCACAGCATGTTCCACCTGACGCGTGATCCGGCCATTTGTCGCCGTAAACCCGGTCATGGTATTGGCGGCGTCCATCAAACCCTGAACTTCTGAACTCAAATAGGCACTTTGTGTCTCTGTCAGAGCGCCCTGAAAAGGACCGCCAGCGCCGTCATGATAGGCTTTGAGATCCTTGATTTTCTGAAAGATATCTGTCGCCAGATCGCTGGCCAGGAAACCATATTCAACCTTCTCACTGTCATCAATATTGACCGACCGTTTCAGTGTGTTGTTGTCAAAGGCGTCACTAACGAGGGGCAGCGCAGCCAGATCATCGAGAGTTTTGATATTGACCGGAGGCGTATCGGTCCGTGTGCCGGCGTAGATATATTGTCCATCAACGGATGAATTGAGCAGAGAGACAAGACGTTGGAAAATACCGTCGAGACCATCATGAAGGTTGAGGGCCGATCCCGTCGCAATGGCCTGTGTAACAATTTGCCTGACGTCATCCGCCGCAGATTCCATTTCACGCATTTGAATATCCTGCTGGCCCAGCCGATTCAAAATCTCATTGGAGGTGCGTGTATATTGCTGCAAGTTCACTTCAACACGCTTGGCAGACAGGAGCACGCCGGTATCACCCGGAATGTCGGCAAAGCTGTTGATCTTCTTGCCAGACGCAATCATCTCTTCAGTCTTGGCCTGACTTTCAGCCGAGCGCATCAGATATGACACCATGGTGTTGTGCTGATTGTAGTCCGTAATCCGGGTCATGGGTTATCCTTCTCGTCTTCAGGCAATTGACAAAAGCATGTCGTATAGTTCTTTGGCTGTCGTGACCATTCTGGCCGCAGCGTTATAGGATTGTTGAAAGACCATCATATTCGACAGCTCTTCATCAAGGCTGACACCGCGCTCATTGGCAAGACGCCCCTCCACCTCTTGAAAAAGCGCCTTGTTATTGGATGCAAAAACCGCAGCCAGCGCTGCGCGTTGGCCGGTATCAGCCAAAAAGGTGGAAACATATTCTCCCAGCGTAGCGTTCATGGCGACGATACTCCCGGCAGCGGGTATAGAAAAGGTCCGCCCCTGGATGTCATTAAAGGCGACTGCGCCGCGCGAGTCAGAAGGCGTGATAACAAAATCCCCCACAACTGTTGCTGCTGTAAGATCGAGTTTTGCGAGACCCAGATAGCGATTGTCTGTGTTAATTCGGGGTGCCACAAAGGTCCCGGTTGCTTGCTCCATTTGGTACCGCTCGCCAAGACCGAAAATTTCAGACATGGACAGGCCTGTTGTGCCGCGCACGGTCCCATCACCGTTAGATACAAGGACAGAACCTGAGTAGCTGCCGGTTGGGGTAAAACTCATTTGACCATCCCAGCTGAGCCCAAAAGCACCATAAGCTCCAAGCCCGGTGCTCACATCATTAAGCTGCGCCAGCAAATCAGCGACGGTCGCCCCGGCCGGCGTGATGGAAATTTCCTTCAAAATCTGTCCCGAAGGGGATTTAAGCTGGATATCAGCCGGGCCACCGGTAAACCCGTGAGCAGAAGCCGTTGTCAGGCCAGTCGCATAATGCGCTGGCGAATCCGCACCCATCAGATTGTTAAGACCGAAGAAGTGGGAAAACCCTCGCCCGCCTCGTGAGCTGGGGTCAACAGCATCCTGAAGCAAGCCGATACCATTGCTCCCCGCCGTCGCAGAGATCGACATAACACCCGCAGCAAAACTTACAGCCCCGTCTGCGCCCAGAGCCGTATTTAGATCACTTGTTATAGCGCCGATCGTTGCACCGCTGAACGCAGCAGGAGCGGCACCATTTACAGAATAGGTGCCAGCCGTAAAATCCACATCAATCCGCTTGATCAAATCGCCCGCCTGGCCGACGACAGCCAGGCTGGTTTTCCCGGTGAACCCGTGATTGTCGGTGGCCAAAAGCCCTGTGTTGACGCCCGTCAGGGTGTTGGGCGGTGGCAGGGAAACATTGTCGTTATGAACGGCGTTGAGCGCATCCACCACGGTCGACGAAAGAGCCCCAAGGGATTTGGCAACTTCAACCATGTCAAAGTCGCGCAATTGAACGAGAGCCGAAAGCTCCCCGCCCCGAAGGTGGTGATTAAACTCAAGTCCGTTCGGATCAACCGCACCGTCCGCTGCATCCACCCGGTGGAGCGTAACACGCGGGAAGACTGTCTGCGGCGTTGCAAGGCCAGCTGACTCGTATTTGAGCTCATATCGGATGGCTCCGACCAGTGAGATACCGCTGGTCGTACTCACATTCACACGCCCGCTCGCCTCTTCGGAAATCGTGATATCCAGCAGGCCACCGAGTTCTTTCAGCGCGCCATCCCGGCGATCAAACAGGGCAGAGGGGTCCGAACCCTTGAGAACCGACGTTGAAATTTTGGCATTGAGGTCAAATATTTCCGTAGTCAAACTGTTGACACTTGTCACCTTTTCCCGGAATTGCTGATCCGCGTCGGTACGCAACTGTTGAATGTCCGAAGCAAGCCCATCAATTGTCTCTGCCAGTTGCTGCAGATCAGACAACAAATCCGCCCGGCGAGGCAGACTGGTCGGATCAACAGATACTTCGTTAAATTGGGCGATCAAGCTCGTCAGTCGTCCCGCGAGAGAGCGTTCATCGTCCGGACTGCCGATCATCGACTGTAGACGGTCATGATAGGTTTGTTTGGTTTCATAGAAATTCGTACCCGCCGAGGCTGTCAGAACTTCCTTTGACAAAAATTCATTCACAATGCGGCGCACTTCGGCCACTTCCACACCCGCAACAGAGTCCCCCGCGACTCTCGTGCCCAGATGAACTTCTCGCCGGGCATAGTCCGGTGAGGTGAGGATGGCCATGTTGTTCGCGGTAACGCTAAGCGCGGACAGATTGGCCTGAAGGGCGCTGACAGCATTATTGAGCAGAAGACTGATGGACATCGTGGCTATTCCTGTTCAACGATAATTCTGGCGTCAGGAACGAGAGACTGGCGCGGTTTCTGCCCGGCAAAAGCTGCCGACGTACGGCACAAGACGCCGGGTTGACCTCTAAAGGGCGCACCAGGGGCGAACTTTGAAATCCCGCTCAACCTGTTGACTTTATAGAGTTTTTTCTTTTTCACCGGACTAGTCACTGTTTCTGTTTTCCGAGCTACCCCTATGGTGGCTCTTCTTTGCGCAGGAAGCATTGCAACGCCAATGCCAGTTCGAGATCCAACCGGGATGATGCAGTCTGGTTAACAGATCATGACCGGTTTTACCTTTCAAATCGTTAATTGCTCAGTATACGTGTTAATAGGCACACAGACCTGCGAAGCGGAAAAAAAGACCGAATCTACATAGAACAATTTTCCCCATCGGCAGTATTTTCGAGCTCATTCTCCTCGCCAAAAGCAGGCAGACTACAAAAAACCGTAGTTCTCCGGGATTTTGAAAACTGGCCCGATCATTGCTTTTCATACCGCGAACGGAACCCGTACGTCGGCCTCACCAGGAGTAGGCCAACAAGAGTAGAAATGAGTACTAATGACTTTTTCAATTGATCAGTTCGCATCAATAGCACCAGAGACCAGTCCATCGCCTCGTCCACAGGTCGATAACACAACCAGACGAGACGAAAACTCCAGAAGGGACGATTACCAGGATCGCGATATTGCAAGCCGGCGCACATATGAAGATCGCACCCCTGCTTCCACAGACGACAATCATTCGAATTTTCAAAAACATCTCAACGACGAGGTCAACGACCGCGCGGCACAGGATGATCGCGCAGCACATCGGGCAGAGTCTCACAACGACTCGGACACCACTTCGAAGAGACCACAAGACACCCACGGCAATACTGTTTCACAAGTAGCCGTAACAGCCGAAGGCCCCAATGAGACAGAACCCTCGGATGCGACAACAAAGGCACACGCCGCCCCTGTGGCACACCCCGACAAGGGCATGATCGTCAAGGCTGCTGCTGTCAACAAGTCAGAGCCGGTCATTGAGGCCGGAGAGGTGATATCGGGTCAGGCCAATCCAGCTGATGCGGAGGCCGTTGCTTCACTGTCATCTCCCGACTTAACCTCAGCCCAAGGCGATCCGAATGGCGAACAACCGGCCGTCTCCGGTCAGGACAAAGCCGCCGCAGCCCCGGCACCGGTCGGAACAGCGCCCACACCGCCACAGCCTGCCTCTGCTGAAACAACGGCACCGGACGGTGATGATCCTGTCCCCGGCAAGACGGACCATGCCGGTCCTCTGGATGGCGCGTCAGACGCTTCATCGGAAACACCAACACCACACTACAATGAAAACGCTCAGAAGGTCGAAGCCTCGGAGCGCCCTGGCTGGGGTGCGGAACATGCGCCGCGCAGTGAGCGTGGCACTCAGGCTCGTGAGGCCAATCCCAAAAATGTCGATAAGACATCCTCAAGCGAGTCCGAAACCGCGGCAAAGGGAGCGTTCGGCACGACACCTCCAACCGACATCAAAAGCGATCCAGCAGAAGCGGCGACATCCACAGCCACGCTTGATCCTGCCGCAGCGCCCGACACTGAGACAGATATCACCGGGGCCATTGCCCCCGATCAGATTGTTAACACCGCAGAAGCAAAACCAAATCTGGAAGCCCCGACCATCGTTGCGACGACTGTGTCCGGCGACGGTTCCCCTTCCAAGAGTGAATCTCGGGATGCCAAAGGCGGCTCAGCAGCTTCTGATAAATTAGCGGCGGCATCCAACGTACCGGGCAGCACTGACAAATCCGCACCTTCCCAACCGGCGACAAATCGAAACACAGATCCCTCGGCGCCCGTCGATCCCCAAGCTGGAACGACCGCAAAGGCAAGTCCCGATGCGTCTCCCACCGGAGTCGCACAGGCGCTCGCTTCCGGTCAGGGCAAAATGCCAATGACTGGCGCACCTTCCGCCGAAGCCGTTGGGTTGGCACAGTCCGGCACAGACAAACGCGGCACGAGGACCGGTGTAAAAGGAAACGACACCCCTGGAGGCGCCGCTGGCGTTGCCAAAGCCGGAAAAGCAAAGGCAGAGGGAAATCCGCAATCACCTTTCGATCCGGGACAGCACAAATCAAAGTCCAGTCCGGCACATCAGGCAGCACAGCCTCAGGCATCCACTGCAGCAACCAATGCCCAGGCAGCGTCACAGTCAGCTCAGGGCACAACGATTCCGGCACCCGTGATGCCCGATCTTGCCGCCCTGACGACCAACGCCGACATGAGCCTGTCACGCGGCAACGCAACGATGGAGGTTGATCCTGTAACCGGGGCGCTGCATCTTTCCGGAACAGGCAGCGCAAAAATGTCTGCGCCGAACCTGTCTGAAGTCACCCTGCAGTTCAGCCGCGCCCGCATGGTCCAGACACCGGCCAAGGATATTGCCGTCCAGATCGCCAAGCATCTTTCAGACGGCGTCAATCGTTTTGAAATTCGCATCACGCCGCCAGAACTCGGACGGATTGAAGTAAAACTCGAGATCGCTGAAAGCGGCAGGATCTCGGCTCATTTGGTCGCCGACAAACCTGAAACGCTCGATCTCTTGCAGAAAGATCGCGCGACACTGGAAAAAGCTCTGGCTGAAGCCGGTCTTGATGCTGACGAGAGCTCTCTGGAGTTTTCAATGCGAGAAGGCAAAGGCGACAAGAACCCGGACTTCAAGTCGCTGGGAATGGAGGTCGCCGACAAAGCCTCTGACGGACAAAATGCCAGCCATATTGAGAATTTGGCCGAACTCGAAATTTCCGCATACGGGTTCGACATTGTACGAATGAAACGTCTCGATATTTCAATCTAGAGAATACCAATTCACGTCGCAGAAGACGATCAGGAGAAAATCATGGAAGTTAATGCAGCAGCAGCAGCAGGGCAAACACAGGCGACGAAAGCCGCCAACGGTCTGGCCGACAACTTTGAAACCTTTTTGCTGCTTTTAACGGCACAGCTAAAGAATCAGGATCCCCTGGAACCCCTCGACTCAAGTGAATTTACATCACAGCTGGTCCAGTTCACCAGTGTCGAACAGTCCATTGCTACCAATAAGCACCTGGAAAGCCTGGTCTCGCTGTCCTCCGCAAGTTCTGCAAATGCAGCGGTCAGTTATCTTGGCAAGGAAGTGACAGCCGACAGCTTTACCAGTCATCTTTCAAATGGCTCCACTGGTTGGTCCTTTACCTTGCCCGAAGACAGTACTGAAACGATCCTTACTATAACGGACAAAAACGGCGACGTTGTTCTCAGCAAAACTCAGCCCCTCACAAAGGGTACTCACACTTACATGTGGGATGGCAAGGACACCAATGGTGCCACGCGACCTGATGGAGACTACAATCTCGTTATCCGGACCCGAAACGCGGCTGGAGGACTGGATGCCAGGAATGCCGAGGTTACAGGAACGGTTCGTGCCGTCACATTTGAAAACGGACAACCTGTTCTGGAAGTAGGCGGGACGAAAGTCCGGCTTCAGGACATCATATCAATCGTCGACCTGACTGGTACAGGGGCCTAACACCTCCTTCACAGTCACAAACTGAACAACCTGTTTTAAATTTCGCGTTTCAGAATGTACGCACCCAACACAAAGGCGAAGATGCAAAAGACATCAATGCCAAATGGAGTAAGAAAATGAGTCTTTACGGTGCACTTTTTACCGGGGTTTCCGGTCTCGCAGCACAAAGCCAGGCACTGGGTATTGCCTCGAACAACATCGCCAACGTCAACACCAATGGCTACAAGGCAAGTCTGACCCAGTTCTCCACTCTCCTGCCATCCAAGACGGAAGCAGGCAGTGTAGCATCGGGCGGTGTCAAGGCGACGGCGCAAGCCCTGATCCAGCGTCAGGGTTTGATCACGACAACTGAATCCGACACGGACCTTGCGCTTAATGGTGCAGGCTTCTTTGCTGTAACGGACAACCTCAATCTGGCTCCCAGTCGTACTGAGCTGATGTACACCCGGTCCGGATCCTTCACCCAGGATGCCGACGGCTACCTCAGAAACGCCGGCGGCTACTACCTGCAAGGCTGGCGACTGGACTCAGTCGGTGACCTTCCCGGCAACCGCAATGACATTGAACCGATCAATCTCAATCAGTTGACCGGTACAGCGTCTGAAACAACGGAGATCAATCTGCGCGCCAACCTTCAGGCAAGCCAATCGGATCACGTCGGCGCCTATGTCCCCGGTGTCGCCGCAACAAACATGACCAGCGGGGCCATTACCCCGCATTTCGAAAGAACTTTGGAAATCTTCGACACACAAGGCGGCGCGCAACCCGTGCGGCTTTCATTCCTGAAAACGGCTGCCAATACCTGGCAGTACGAAATCAGCTATGAAGGCGATGCTGCAAATGTCACAACTGCAGCTGGCCTGCCTTTCGCCAGCGGCACGGTCACCTTTGACATCGACGGTACCATCCTGACACCGGCCATAGGCACCCCTGCCGAAGCGCTCGCCTCCATTTCCGTTCCCTGGTCGGTTGCTTCGGGCCTGGCCGCACAGCCAATTGACCTCAGTTTTGGTATGGTTGGCGAGGCGACAGGATTGACACAGTTCAAAGGGGCATCGACCCTGCTCTCAAGTGGTGCCAATGGCGCACTGTTCGGTGGGCTGGAAAGTGTCAAGGTCGACGAAAACGGTGTCCTGCAAGCCATTTTTGACAATGGCGTACAACGCGATGTGTTCCAGTTACCTGTCGCGTTTTTCCAGAACCCGAATGGACTGTCAGCTGTCAACGGCAATGCGTTCATCTCAACTGACCTGTCAGGTGATGTAACCCTGCTGGAAGCCACTATCGGCGGCGCAGGAACATTCTCTGCCTCCGCACTGGAGGCCTCAACGGTGAACCTTGCGAAGGAATTCACCGACCTGATTACGGTTCAGAGGGCCTATTCAGCGTCAACCAAAATTATCACCACAGCAGACCAGATGCTGGACGAAATGATCCGCATCAAACGTTAAGATAAATTAGGACTTTGAGGGCGGAATTCGATCAGAAGTCGAATTCCGTCCTTTTCTGATATGTTTTGGCACACTATGTCTTTGATTTTAGCCAATTTTTTACCCTGTCACTTAGCCAAATTTTAAAGCCCCTTCTCTATGCTGAGCCATAGTAACGAGTAGGGAGTTTTATGAGTATGGTGGATCAACAACCGGTTCGGATTAATTATGTCATCGGACCCGACGGCAGCCCGCTTACAATAGCGGACCTGCCTCCACAGAACACCAAGCGATGGGTCATTCGTCGCAAGGCTGAAGTTGTCGCTGCCGTAAGAGGCGGTTTGATTACGCTGGAAGACGCGTGTGATCGCTACAAGCTGTCTATTGAGGAATTCCTTACCTGGCAGCGCGCTATTGATCGTCACGGCCTGCCGGGCCTCAGAGCCACGCGTGTGCAAAAGTATCGACAATAGCCATTTGGCATCTTCATCCCCGGATCAGGAGGAAGAATACGCTATTGATTCACCAACGCCTGAGACCACACATGCTTAACCCCTGATATGCCCCCTCGCGCTCACCAGGTTCACACTCTGTTTACTAACTAACACCCAAATCACGGCCAACCGAAGATTAACTCAAGGTTTCTCGGTTCTGTTAAATACTTATTTACACGGAACCCGGTAAATTTTGCCTGGCTTGATCGGAACAGTCGCCAGAGCGCGGCCCGCACCGATCAGCTCGTCGATTGTGTCTGTGAGATAAAGGGTTAGTTGTGAACGGCTTTCAAGGTTTCATCAAAACACTGGGAATGGGTCGCCTGATCGGTATAGCGGTTGGCGGCTTCGTCAGTTTTGCGCTGGTCTACTTTCTCATGGCGCAGATGGGCGGCACTCCGATGAGTCCCCTTCTGCACGGCCTGAGCGAAGACGACTCTCTGAAGATTCAAATATCGCTGGATCAACAGGGTGTTGAATACAAGACCCTCAGTGGCGGCGCGACCATTATGGTCGAGGAAGGTCAGGCGAACAGGCTTCGTGTTCAGTTTGCCGGCGAAGGCATCGGCACCGGTTCTATTGTTGGATATGAGATCTTCGACAAGAGCGAAACTCTTGGGTCGACCAGCTTTGTTCAGAATATCAATCGTGTCCGCGCCCTGGAAGGCGAGCTGACGCGTACCATTTCATCAATCAACTCAATTGACAGCGCCCGCGTCCATCTTACCATCGCAAAACGCGAACTGTTCCAGCGCAACAAGGAAACAGCCAAGGCCACCGTCGTTATCCGCAGCCGGGGCGGCGCGCTGGATCTCAACACTGTACGCGCTATCCAGCACATTGTCGCAAACTCCGTCGCGGGTCTTTCGCCGTCCAATGTCACGATCGCTGATGAAACCGGCGGCCTCCTTGCCAGCGGCAACAGCGAAACAGGCCATGGTTCCGGCAGCGCTTCGTCTATTGAGGAAAAAATCCTTTCCACAGAGGAACGGACACGCCAAAAGGTCTACGAAATCCTCTCTGGTGTTATCCCTATGGGCAAGGCGCGAGTTCAGGTTCAGGCCGACGTCGAACGGAACTCAATCACAGAACAGTCTGAGATCTTTGACCCGGACAACCAGGTGATCAAGGTTTCGACCAACAGTGAAGAAACAAAAGAAAATATCAACAGCGAAGGTACTGATAAGCCCGTCTCAGTTGCCAACAGTTTGCCCGGTGCAGAGCTGGCCGAGGAAACTGCAGCAAATGGACCTCAAAAAACCGACAAATCCAAAGTCGTAAGAGAGGAAATCTCCTACCTCAATTCAGTAACCAGCCGAACAACGACCATTCAGCCCGGTGAGATCAAGAGACTGTCGATTGCAGTGATTGTGGATGGCAATTACACCCAAAATGCCGATGGCACTCAGGTATACGCACGCCGGTCCGACGAGGAGCTTCAGCAGTTGACGCGGCTCATCGAGGGTGCTGTTGGATACAATGAAGAGCGCGGCGACACCATCGTGGTTCAGAGTATGGAATTTACACCTGTTGAGATCCTCGACAGTGTTGCCGATGATGGCGGAATGATGGGGTTCTCAAGCGCTCAGTTAGTTGAGGTTCTCAAAACTCTGATTATTGGTGTGATTGTTCTCCTGTTGACCATCCTGGTTATTCGTCCCTTGATGAAAGCTGTTTTGACACCTTCAGCCGGAGGGCAATTGGCGCTCGCCGGTGGTGGTGGTGCCATAGGCCAACAGCAGGTTGCCGGCCAGCTTGCCGCTCCAGGCAATGCGGCCGTCGCCGGCGAAGCCGCTGCACCGGAAATTCTGACTCCGAGAAACAGTGGTATTCAGGGCCATATTGATGTCGCCCAGATCGAAGGTGAGGTCCAGGCGTCATCACTCAAAAAGGTCGGCGAACTTGTAGAAAATCATCCAGACGAGACCGTTGCCATTATTCGCAACTGGCTCCACAACGAAGAGTGAGGTAACAACGCGTGACCGCTGCAGCAGCGACAACAGAGGACCTTCGATCCGTCTCGGGTCCGGAGAAAGCCGCCATTCTTCTCCTGGCTTTAGGAGAAGAGCATGGACCGGCTGTCTGGGAAAAACTCGATGATGAAGAAATCAAGGAAGTTTCGCAGGTCATGTCAAGTCTTGGATCCGTCAATCCAAATCTGACCGAGAAACTACTGATTGACTTTGTCTCGAATATGTCCGGGACCGGATCACTCATGGGGTCCTTCGACGCAACAGAACGCCTGTTGGTCAAGTTTCTTGACGGCGACCGCGTCGGCACGGTCATGGAAGAAATTCGCGGACCGGCCGGGCGCACGATGTGGGACAAGCTGGCCAATGTAAACGAAACGGTACTGGCCAACTATCTGAAGAACGAATATCCACAGACAGTGGCCGTGATCATGTCAAAGATTCGTCCGGAACATGCCGCGCGCGTTCTTTCATCCCTTCCCGAAGACTTTTCTCTGGAAGTCGTCGCCCGTATGCTGCGCATGGAAACGGTCAACCGGGATATTCTCGACAAGATCGAGCAAACCCTGCGGACAGAATTCATGTCCAATCTTGCCAGAACAACACGGCGCGACTCTCACGAATTGATGGCAGAAATTTTCAATAACTTCGATCGCAACACCGAAGGGCGGTTCCTGTCCACACTCGAGGAGCGCAACCGCGACTCTGCGGAACGCATCCGGGCTCTGATGTTCACGTTCGAAGATCTTAATCAACTCGATCCGGCCAGTGTCCAGACCCTTTTACGCAAGTTTGACAAGGACAAGCTCGGCCTCGCGCTGAAAGGGGCCTCCGACACATTGCGCGACAAGTTCTTTTCCAACATGTCCGAGCGCGCTGGCAAATTGCTCAGAGAAGATATGGAATCCATGGGCCCTGTTCGTCTCAAGGATGTCGACGAAGCTCAGATGCTGATGGTCAACACTGCCAAGGAACTGGCTGCCACGGGAGAAATCATGTTGGCAGATAGCAAGGGCGAAGACGAGTTGATCTATTAGGGCCAACTGGACGAAGCAGAGTAAAACAGGAAAACACCGGGAATGACGAACGCTACCAAATTCACCTTCGACACGATTTTCGACCAATCGGGCGAAATTCTGGATGAACCGCCAAAACCTCAAAAGAGGTCCTATCTGGCGAAAGACGTCGAAGAGATCCGTACGGAGGCCTATGCAGAAGGTACACGTAGCGCTCAAGCTATGGCCGACCAGGCTATCGCCTCTTCGCTCAAGCAATTGTCAGCTGTTGTCGAAAGCCTTTTTAATGTCATGGACAACGAGGTCGAAAACGTTCGCCGCGAGGCTGCGCAGCTAGCTTTTTTGGTGGGATCAAAAATCGCAGGAAAGCTGCTCGAGGATGCTCCTACCAAAGGCATCAATGACCTCATCGATGAGTGCCTGGGAAATCTGAGATCCGAACCACATGTGCACATTTTGGTACATCCGCAAAATGCTGAAGACGTCGGGACGCGCATACAGGATACGATCAACGGCCGGGCCTTTGGTGGCCAGCTTCACATCAGCCCATCCGATGGTCTGAGCGAGACCGACGTACGCATCGAATGGGCAAACGGCGGTATTGAAAGGTCTCATCAGCAGATCGTCGAGGCAATTGCCGCAATCATTGATCAAAAATGGAATACAGCGGTCCTCACCGACCTTGATGACATCGACAACGCCGATGCCGCAGTACCGGAAACCACTGAAACCGCCGAAACCGCCGAAACCAACGAAATCCTGGCCAACGCCACACAGAATTCATAATCAGGAGTAACACGAATGTCGGACGAAATTCAGGAAGAAGGCATGGAGCTTGATGAGCTCTCTGCAGATATGGAATCAAATCCTCCTGTGCCCGTTGAGACGGATGACGAAGGCGGCGACAGGAATGCAACTGATCTACAGGCGGTCTTCGAAGTCCCGGTTGCCGTCTCCGCAATTCTCGGAAAAACGAAAATGGAGGTCTCCGACCTCCTGAAACTTCAGAAGGGTTCTGTTGTGGAGCTCGATCGCAAAGTCGGCGAGGCGGTCGATATTTATATCAACAATCGTCTGATCGCCCGCGGTGAAGTTGTGGTCGTTGAAGAACAATTGGGTATCACCATGACAGAAATCATCAAAGACGATGGTTGACAGGAATAGAACTGTGACAAAGAGCACGCCGCAAATAGCCAACACAGGCCCGGCCCGCAATCCAATGACCCTCATTGGCCTGGGGCTTGCTTTTGCCTTGATCGCTACGGCCATAGCCCTGGGCGGCAACAGTCTCGCATTTTTCAATTTAAGAGCCGCTCTTATTGTTTTGGGCGGCACCACTGCCGTCACCTTCGTATCTTTTACCTGGGAAGAAACACGCGACGCTGGCAGAGCAATGGGCTCCGCCCTCGCGGGGGGGCGCCCGTGTCTTTCGACAACCGCAATGCAGCTCCTTCAGTTTGCCGATAAAGCGCGTCGCTCAAGTACTGAAGCTGTCATCCGCTCGGGCATGCTGGTGAAATCACACCCACAATTTGCCCATGCCATCCAGCTCCTCGGCGACGGGATTGCCGAACCCATGGTCGAGCGAATGCTGGAGGAAGAAGTGCACTCCTCTCTCCAGCGTCATCATATGAGCGCTCGCTTCTTTTCCCGAGCCGCAGAAGTTGCCCCCGCGATGGGATTGATTGGCACACTCGTTGGTCTGGTCCAAATGCTGGGCTCACTGCAGAACCCGTCTGCCATCGGACCCGCGATGGGCGTCGCCCTGCTGACAACTCTCTACGGAGCTATTCTCGCGAATATGGTTTTTTCCCCTGTCGCGGCAAAGATCGAAAGAGATGCACAAACCGAAGCCGCGAAGATCTCGCTGTATCGTGCCGGGGTATTTTCTATCAATTCTCGCGAAAGCCCTCGCAAACTCGAACTACTGTTGAACTCAATGCTGCCGCCTGCAGAACGCGTGCGATATTTTAAGTAAGGAAACAAGTACATGCGCCTCCTCATAATTGGTACACTAAATGGACAAATCGGTGCTGCCACGCGCATCGCCGTCGCCAATGGTGCCAAAGTCTCTCATGTTGAGGACATCACTGTCGGATTGGATCATCTGAGGTCTGGACGTGGTGCGGACCTGATTATGATTGATGTCGGCCTCGAGATCTCGGGTCTGATGAACCAGTTGCAGTCCGAAAGAATTTTTGTGCCCGTCGTCGCATGCGGCATTGGAACCGACGCCAGCGCCGCCGTTTCAGCCATTCAGGCAGGCGCCAAGGAGTATATTCCACTCCCGCCTGATGCCGAGCTGATCGCTGCTGTCCTGCAAGCCGTTGCTGACGAATCCAGTCAGGTCATCTTCCGTGACCCCGCCATGAAGTCAGTGATTGAACTTGCTGATCAGGTGGCAAAGTCTGATGCATCAATCCTCATCACCGGGGAAAGCGGTGTCGGCAAGGAAGTCATTGCCAATTACCTGCATCGCCACTCCGCCCGCCACGACAAGCCCTTCATCTCCGTAAACTGCGCGGCCATCCCGGAAAATCTTCTCGAGTCTGAACTCTTCGGCCACGAAAAAGGTGCCTTTACCGGCGCCATCGCCCGGCGACTGGGAAAATTCGAAGAGGCTAATGGTGGAACGCTGCTGCTTGACGAAGTCAGCGAAATGGATGTGCGTCTTCAGGCCAAACTGTTGCGTGCCATTCAGGAACGTATTTTCGATCGAGTGGGCGGCAACAAACCGGTCAAGGTCGACATCCGCATTATCGCAACGTCCAACCGGGACCTGCACAAGGCCGTCGATGAAGGTGTTTTCCGCGAGGACCTTCTCTATCGTCTCAATGTGGTGAACCTGAAAGTGCCGCCGCTCCGCGATCGCAAGGAAGATATCATAGCGCTCACGGAACACTTCATCGAGAAGTATTCCCAGGCCAATGGTCTTGAAACCAAACCGGTCTCACCGAGCGCTGTCGTCGCCCTTGGTCGTCATCCGTGGCAAGGCAACGTCCGAGAGCTGGAAAATACCATGCACCGGGCCGTCCTGCTCTCGACCGGCAACGAGATTACAGAAGACGCCATACGTCTTCCCGATGGATCGCGAGTCGATGAGATCTCCATCTCTCCATCGGACAGCGCTATTTCACAAGTCGCCTTCGCGGCAGAAAACGCCGCACGCACCTTTGTGGGCCAGACGGTCGCAGAGGTCGAACGCGATCTGATTCTGGATACACTCAACCATTGTCTGGGCAACCGGACACATGCGGCCAGAATTCTTGGAATCTCAATACGCACACTGAGAAACAAGCTCAATCAATACGGCGATGACGGGGTCGAAGTCCCGGTCCCCGGCGCGGCACGGTCGGCTTGATCACTTTGCTCCCAAACCACTTAAACTCGAACCCGACAGGATGACATGAGCGAAGTATCTTCAAATCAGAGCTCCGGCGGCGCTGGTGCCTCGGCACCTTCGCTGGGAAGTATCGTGCAGCGCCTTCTGCGCGGCGATCTGGTCTTTGCGTTTTTCATTGTCACCATTCTCGCTGTTCTGCTGGCACCGATGCCCAAGCAACTGCTGGATCTTGCGCTCGCAATATCCATCACCATTGCAATCATGGTGCTGATGACCTCCCTCTTTATCGAGAGACCGCTCGAATTCAGCGCTTTTCCCACGGTCCTCCTCATCACAACAATGGTTCGTCTTTCGCTCAATCTGGCTTCGACGCGCCTTATCCTGTCAGAAGGACACAACGGAACGGACGCAGCCGGGCAGGTTATCCAGGCCTTTGGCAAATTTGTCATGCAAGGCAACGTGGTTATCGGAATTATCGTCTTTTCCATCCTGGTCCTTGTGAACTTCATTGTTATCACCAAGGGTTCAGGCCGAATTGCCGAAGTTGCCGCTCGCTTCACACTTGATGCGATGCCTGGCAAGCAAATGGCAATTGATGCTGACCTCTCGGCCGGTTTGATCGACGAGACAACGGCGCGAACCAAACGAGCCGACCTTGAAAGCGAATCCAATTTCTTCGGTGCCATGGATGGTGCCTCAAAATTCGTTCGCGGCGATGCTATCGCCGGTCTTCTGATCACGGTAATCAACGCTGTCGGCGGCATTATCATCGGTGTTGCACAAAATGGAATGTCATTTGGCGACGCAGCGAACACCTATACCTTGCTAACTGTTGGTGATGGTCTCGTCTCACAAATTCCCGCGCTCATCGTTTCAACGGCCGCCGGTCTGCTGGTTTCCAAAGCTGGCGTCGACGGCTCTGCTGACAAGGCGCTTCTCAAGCAGTTCACCAACTACCCGCAAACTCTCGGCATGGCCTCCTTCGTCATGGGCTTCATGGCCGTCTTGCCCGGCATTCCTGTCCTTCCCTTCTTTGCAATGTCAGCGGCCACCGGAACATGGGCATGGTTTCTCGCACGTAACAAAACCGATGCAGCCGAGGCTGCCGTTGTCGCCGAGGAAAATGCGCGAGAAAGTGAGGCCGCCCAGCCTGTCGATGAAACTCCTGGCCAGCTTCTGGCGCTTGACAGTCTTCGCCTTGAACTGGGCTATGGCTTGTTGTCCCTCATCAACGACACCCAGGGTCATCGATTGACCGATCAGATCAAGGCGCTGCGCAAGCAAATCGCCCAGGATATGGGATTTGTCATGCCGTCCATCCGCATTCTCGACAACATGCAACTGCCCGCGAACGGCTATTCTATCCGGCTCAAGGAGGTCGAAGTCGGGAGCGGCGAACTTCGGGTTGGCCAGCTTCTCGCCATGGACCCGCAAGGCGGTCATGTAGAACTCGCCGGCGACCAGACCCTGGAACCAACTTTCGGACTGCCGGCAACCTGGATTGACGAAAGTCTCCGGGACGAGGCTTCATTCCGCAGCTATACAGTAGTCGATCCGGCAACCGTTCTGACCACACATCTCACCGAGATCCTGAAGGACAATATGTCGGAGCTTCTGTCATACTCCGAGACCCGGAAACTGCTCGATCAACTGCCCGAGGACCACAAGAAACTGGTCGAGGATTTCGTGCCCACACAGATTTCGGTCAGTGGCATTCAGCGGGTTCTGCAGACGCTTCTTACCGAACGCATTTCCATTCGCGACCTGTCGACGGTACTCGAGGGTATTGCCGAAGCGACATCCTATACCAAGAATGCAGTGCTCATCGCCGAACACGTTCGTTCGCGGCTGTCACGTCAGATTTCCAATGCCAATTCAAGTGCCTCTGGTTACCTGCCAATTGTCACCTTGTCGCCGCAATGGGAGCAACTATTCGCAGAAAGCATCATCGGCCAGGGCGATGAAAGACAGCTTTCAATGGCGCCGAGCCAGTTGCAGGAATTCATTGCCGCCGTGCGAGATCAATTTGAAGCTGTTATAGCGCAGGGCGAAAGCCCTATTCTCTTGACGAGCCCTGCAATCAGACCCTACGTTCGCTCGATCGTCGAAAGGTTCCGATCACAGACGGTCGTCATGTCGCAAAACGAAATTCATCCGCAAGCGCGGCTCAAGACCATGGCACAGATATAAAGAGTTGATGCATGCGGATTAGAACATTTATAGCAGAGACCATGGGAGCGGCCATCGCCGACATTCGCAAAACCATGGGTCCGGATGCGATCATCATTTCCACCTGGGAGAGTCCTCGCGGCCGCGGCGTAGAAGTCCGTGCCGCCATTGAAGACGCAAACATCCGCCCTGAACTGCCCGGCGGACCGGCCAGTAGCAGCCTGCCTATTGATGATGATCTGGAGCGCCGTCTCAGGCGAGAACTACTCGGTGAGATGAAGTCTCAAATTTCAGCCCTGTCGGTCGACGTGGTCGATAATCCCCAGGGGACAAGTCTTCAAAAAAGCCGCACTCCGGCAAGTCCGCAGCCAGGTCGCCCGAACTACCCGGATCGCCTCGACTACGAAGTACGCCCTGACGGATGGGTCAAGACCGGCATCGGGGGGCTTCTCAAAACACCTCTCGGCAAAGTCCTGCCCCGATCAGGAGACCCGTTAGCGCCCAATTCATCCGGCATCAACAAATCAAAAGAGTCCGAAGTCAGCCTGCTTGACGAAAAAACATGGGCAGATAGTGAGCTTGATGGCCCCTTGTCATTCCACAACGTTCCTGACCCGATGAAATCCAACCTCATTCGCGCCGCCACCGCCATGGATGCGGAAGACGCAACCCTGGCCCTTGGCGCCGCTCTCGACGCCCGCCTCGTCATGGATCCGGTTTCCTCAGCCCCTGCCCGTCCCATTGCACTGGTGGGAGGTCCCGGGGCAGGGAAAACCGTTACAGCAGCAAAGCTTGCCGCTCAGTCAGTCCTCGCCGGCAAGAAAGTTTGCCTTGTTACGACCGACAGCCTGCGCGCCGGCGCCGTTGCCCAATTGGAGGCATTTGCCGAAATCCTGAAGGTCCGCCTGCATACAGCTGATAGTGTCGAGGCTTTACAAGCCATTTTGGATGATCACCCGGACCATACAGTCTTTGTCGACACACCGGCCACCAATCCCTATTCGCGCGGTGAACTCGGTGATCTCAATGACTTCGTCAAGACCTGCAATCTCGAGCCAATACTTGTGGCCCCTGCCAGCGGCGACGCGGATGACTTTGTAGATCTCGCGAAAATCTATGCATCGCTCGGTGTTCGCAGGATGATCGTCACACGTATCGACACCACCCGACGCCTGGGCGGCATTTTGGCAGCCATGGACGCGGCGGACCTCGCCCTTGCCCAGGTCAGTATTACGCCCTATGTGGCCCAGGGCCTTAGCACAATTAATCCTCTGTCTCTGGCGCGCCTTCTCATTGAAGTGCCGACAGCAAAGGCAAATCTGACCCCGGACCTCAAGTCCCGGCGAAGCAAAAAGCCCAGGAAGGCAACGCGATGAATATCACCTCGAAAAGACTGAAGATCGTCAAAAATCAGAGGCCAATCATCCCAAATCTGATTAGTGTTGCCTCAGGCAAGGGCGGCGTTGGCAAGACCTGGTTCTCGGCCACCCTGGCCCATGCCATGGCCTTCAAGGGCAAACGGGTTTTGTTGTTTGATGGTGATCTGGGGCTGGCCAATATTGATGTGCAACTGGGTCTCACACCAAAAGTCGATCTGGCTAATGTTATTTCAGGCCAGGTTCCCTTTTCAGAAGCCGTAACACTTTTTGAAGGGGGCGCCTCTTCCATCATTGACGACGGCACGCCCGAAGCTGCCCGTCGTACCGCAGGATTTGATGTCCTGGCCGGGCGGTCTGGTTCCGGGACCCTTGGCGCGCTGTCACGCAATCAGCTTGGCGACCTGGCTCACAGTCTCAAAGGCATCGCAGAAGACTATGACTATGTGATCTGCGATCTGGCCGCCGGTATCGACAACGCCTGCAAAATACTGAGCACCCCGAGCGGCAGGATTTATGTTGTCCTGACTGACGAGCCCACATCCCTCACGGACGCCTACGCCTATATCAAGGTCATGGCCATGCGATATCCCGATATCCCGATCGAGATCGTCGTCAATATGGCCGAGGACACCGCTGAAGGGCGCCGGACTTTCGCAACTCTGGCCAAAGCCTGCGAGAATTTTCTCAGTTTTGAGCCAAAGCTCGCCGGCATCATTCACCGCGACCCTGATGTGAAACAGGCGATCCGGCAGCAGGCACCGATCATCAATCGTTACCCGTTGTCGCGCGCCGGTAAGGATGTCCGCCAGATCGCCGAAAAAGCCGTGAAATTATAAGGCCTTAGGTCAGGCTGGTCGCGACGCTTTCATTAATTATTAATTTGCTGTAATGTTCCACCTGTTGGGGCGTCATCCATGCATCTATCGCGTGGGGGGGCGTGTGTTTGACAATGGGAAATGGGGATACTTATGCCAGAACAACTACAGCCTGTAATCGACGTGGTGATTGCATCATTCCAGGTCGATACAAATCTTCTTATTCAAGGCGCCATCATAGCGCTGCTCGTCGGCTTCATGATGTCGCGTTTCGGGCAATTGATCTACTATGTATTGATCGCGCTCGTGCTTGATCTGCTGGTCGTTCCACTGGGAATGGAAATCTATGCCAATGAAATGAACTTCGGCGGTGCACTGGATTACACGATGGGGATTGTCTCGGCTCATGGAGAGAACCCGTTCTTTATCGTCAACAGGGCGATATTCTTCGTGGCAGCTCTGATCGTCGTATCGATACTCAAATCGATTTTCAAACGCTCATAGGCGTGACCGAGTAAAAACGCGAATTTCAGCGAAACCCCGTCCTCCCTGGAGGGCGGGGTTTTTTGTGCGCCTTGCCAAAGGTCTGCAAATCACTCCATATTCAGAGCCACTCGCATATCAGGCAAGGAGCAGGTTATGGAATTTCTGATGTTCATCGGTGTCCTGGTTCTCATCGGCCT
>CBFDBJ010000025.1:0-41306 GCA_965603015.1 uncultured Alphaproteobacteria bacterium | reverse complement strand
TATAGCGTTGGGGAGATTGACCGGTCTTTGAAGGAACTCTTCTACACGCAACTGTTTGCCGATGTGCGGATTGTGCGTCGTGGCACGACAGTTGTCATTGAAGTCGATGAAAATCCGATCATCAACCGTGTTGTCCTTGAGGGTAACAAGGCGCTGGATGATGATGAAATATTTGAAGAAATCAAGCTGCGTCCGCGGCTGATCTACACCCGATCCTATGTCGAAACCGATATGCAGGCGATGATCGAGCTCTACAGGCGGAAAGGGCGGTTCGCCGTCGAGATAGAGCCCAAGGTTGTTAAGTTGCCGCAAAATCGCGTCGATCTGGTCTTTGAGATCAGTGAAGGACCGACCACGGGTATCCGCAGGGTCAATTTCCTTGGCAACAAATCCTTTAGTGATCGGCAGCTCAGGGGCGTTATCGTCACGGACGAAAGTCGATGGTGGAATCTCCTGACGTCGCAGGACAATTTTGACCCGGACAAGATGACCTATGACAAGGAGCTCTTGCGTCGGTTCTATGAGGCTCATGGGTACGCTGACTTTCGGGTTATCTCGGCCGTGGCCGAATTGACCCCGGACAGAAAAGAATTCTTCTTAACTTTCACAGTCAGTGAGGGTGAACAGTACCGTTTTGGCAAGGGTACAATCGATACGACATTCGAAGACTTTGACGTTGCGCTGCTTGAAGGCCTGATCTCTTTCGAGGAAGGTGAGATCTACAATGCGGACAAGATTGATGATACCGTAGAGGCGCTGACGCTCGTCGCAGGCCAATTTGGTTATGCCTTTGTTGACATAAGGCCTCGGCCGCGAAAACGGGCCGATGAGAAAACCGTCGATATTACTTTCCGGATGAAAGAAGGTCCTCGGGTCTATGTGGAACGCGTTGATATTATTGGCAATACCCGAACGCTCGACCAGGTGATCCGCCGTCAGATGCGGCTGTCAGAAGGTGATGCGTACAATCGGATACGCCTCGACCGGTCAAAGGGCCTTATTCAGTCCTTGCGCTATTTTGAGGAAGTTGAGATCGAGGAAGAACCCGGTGGATCTGCTGACAAGACAATTCTGAAGGTGAAGGTCAAAGAGCAATCGACGGGCGAGTTTTCATTCGGTGTCGGGTTCTCGTCTGCAGATAGCGTTGCGGGCGACCTGTCTATTTCGGAACGCAACCTGCTGGGACGTGGTCAGACTTTGAGATTCAGGATTTCTGGCTCCAATCGGCGTCAACAAGCCGATATATCTTTCTATGAGCCTTATATGTTTGGGCGAAACCTCGGTGCCGGCTTTGATCTTTACCGCAGTACGACTGACTACCGGGATGAGGCAGGGTACGATTTGTCATCGACAGGCGGCGCCTTGAGAACAAGTTTTCCGGTCACCGAAAGCGCGCGGCTCAACCTGCTTTATACGTACAAGACGGATGAAATTAACGCGCCGGGTTGCTACTTCAATTCCGGGCAAATTTCAAATGCGATCTGTAGTGAGCTTGGCTCGAGGTCAACATCGCTTGTCGCCTATACGTTTTACATGGATAAACGGGACAATCCGGTCCGGCCTACCAAAGGCTATGAATTCATGTTCAAGCAGGATTTTGCCGGATTGGGTGGAGATTCAAAGTACATCAAAACCGAACTGGAAATGACGGCTTACAAGAAGTTGTTCTTTGACGACGTTCTTGGATCGGCAAAGTGGAAATGGGGTTACATTCAGGGCCTCGACGGCGATTTTGTCCGTCTTTCTGACCGGTTTCGCAAAGGCGGCAACTCGTTTCGTGGCTTTGATGTTTCCGGGATTGGACCCAGAGACCTTGCCGGGTTATCCGGTGAGAAGTTGAAATTTGGCGACAGTCTGGGCGGTCAGGCCTATGGCATCGGGACCCTTGAAGTCGGGTTCCCGACGGGACTGCCGGAGTCCTACGGTCTGGAGGCATCAGCCTTCATCGAGGCCGGGGCGCTTGGCTATATCAGTGACAACGCCCAGCAGGACATTCTGGCGCGGATCGAAACCCAGAATGCGCTGATCGCCGCCAATAATATTTTGCTGGTGGGCTTGGGAGCCTTACCTCAACCCTTGCTTTCCCTGGATATCAAGGATGATCTGTCCCTGCGGGCTTCGGCCGGGCTGAGCGTCTACTGGGATTCACCATTCGGGCCGATTCGCCTTGATTTTGCCCATGTTCTGCGCCAGGAAGAATACGATCGAACAAAGACATTTAGATTTAGTGCGGGGACAAGGTTCTAGGATGATTCAAAGAATGAAAAAATTAAAGCTATGGTCACTCGGTGTTGTGGCACTGGGAATGATGGTTCTTCCGGTAGCGCTCGGCTCCTCTGCTTCAGCAGCTGAGCTCAAGGTTCTGGTGGTCAATCAGGCCGCTGTTCTTCAAAATTCTCTTGTGGGAAGGGACGCGTCGAAGAAAATGCAGACCATCCTGGGGACGATCGATTCTGATGAAAGAACCGAGATGGAGCCGATAGCCAAGGAGGCTCAGGATCTAAAGGGACAGCGCGCCCTGTTGGGTGACCAGTTTGCCCAAAAACAAATGGAACTGCAGCGCAAGGTTGAATATACAAAGTATAAGTATGATCAGGAGCGCAAATTCACGCAAGACGGGGTACAGCGGCTTATCGCTCAAAGTCTCGAACCGATCTTCAAGGAGATTATGCAGGAGCGGAAAGGAACGCTGCTTCTTGATCAAAGCGTGATTATGATGACCTCTCAGGACTTCAATATTACGACAGAAGTTATCAAGCGTCTTGATGCACGCATGCCGACAGTGGAGGTCAAGCGGGTGACCTTTGCCGAGTTGCAGAAGGCATTTGAAGCACAGCAAGCCAGCGCCAAGGCAGCGCAGGAAAAGAAGAAATAGAACGCCGGGGCAAGAGTGCTCCGACGTAGTAAAAATCAAGGCGGCGATCCCAACAGGGTCGTCGCCTTTATTTTGGTTTGAAGCCCCTGAATTTCCTCTTATAAAGGCCTTATGGCAGATCCAAGATTCTTTAACTATTCCGGGCCTTTCGATCTACAGGCGCTGGCCGATAAACTGGGTGGACAGGTCTCGGCGACCCATCGCAGTGACGTTGTGCTTAAAGATCTGAAGCCACTCGACGGAGCTGGCGGCGAGGATCTTTCGTTTTTTGCCTCGAAGAAATATGTCGCCGCCCTTAAGGAGACAAATGCAGGGGCCTGCCTCATCAAGCAGGAAGACCTTGAGCTATTGCCGGGCCACGTCGGGGCGATTGTCGTCGATGCGCCTGACTTTGCCTATATTGATGCCGCGGCGCTGTTCTATCCCGATGAGCAATCAGGAGCCATTAGCCCCATGGCCTGTGTGGACCCGAGTGCGCGCCTGGAAGACCGTGTGACGGTTGAGGCTGGCGCGGTGATCTGTGAGGGCGCAGAGGTCGGAGCAGGGACCCTGATTGGCGCAGGCGCTGTCATCGGGCATGGCGTAAAGATCGGCCGTGATTGCCGGATTTTCCCAAATGCAACCGTACGCTACGCTCTGGTTGGTGACCGCGTCTGGATCCATCCCGGCGCGTCGATCGGGGCGGATGGCTTCGGGTTTTCAAGCTCGGCGGCGGGGCACAGGCGTGTGCCGCAAATTGGCCGGGTGATCCTGCAGGATGACGTTGAAGTCGGAGCGGGGAGCACCATCGACCGCGGCGCAATGGATGATACGGTGATTGGCGAAGGCACCAGGATCGACAACCTGGTCCAGATTGCTCACAATTGCCAAATTGGCCGCCATTGCCTGATCGCAGGGATGGTTGGCGTTTCCGGCAGCACCAGGATCGGCGATTTTGTCACCATGGCCGGCCAGGTCGGAGTGGTCGATCACGTTGAAATCGGCGACTTTTCAATTATCGCGGGAAGGGCCGGTGTAACCAAGAACCTGCCAGGCGGGAATGTCTATGCAGGTTTTCCGGCCAAACCCTACAAGGAATGGCAACGCGAGGCCGCGACGGTCAGCCGTCTAGCAAAAAGAAAACCAGTAAAATAAGACTGCCAGTTCTGGCTCCATGATCAAGAAAAGTGACAACTCACCGGGAACAATATGAGCGACAAAGAGACATCAACCGGTCTTCCGACTGCTGACATAAACAAGATCAAAGAGATGATCCCCCATCGCTATCCGTTTTTGCTTATCGACAAGATGGTCGATATCGATGTCGAGACAGGCGCTGTCGGGATCAAGAATGTGACCGCGAACGAAGAGTTCTTTCAGGGACATTTCCCGGATCATCCGGTGATGCCCGGGGTGCTGGTTGTCGAGGCTCTGGCCCAAACAGCCGCCGCCTTCGTCGTTTTCAAGCTTGGCGACGGCGCCCAGGAGAAGCTGGTTTATTTCATGACCATTGACAAGGCACGGTTTCGTGCGCCTGTGGTGCCCGGCGACAGGCTCGAGCTGGATGTTCGCGTGACCAAAAATCGCGGCACGATCTGGAAGTTCAAGGGTGTCGCCACAGTTGATGGCAATGTGGTTGCCGATGCCGAGTTTGGCGCCATGATCCGGGACAAGTAAACCTCCATGAGTAAACTTCATTCAACAGCCGTCATCGAAGATGGCGCAAAACTGGGCGCGGATGTCGAAGTCGGGCCCTATTGCTACATTGGATCCGGGGTGACCCTTGGCGACGGCGTCACTCTGAAGCCCCATGTTGTGGTCGATGGCCACACGACCATCGGCGCGCAAACGAGGATTTATTCCTTTGCCTCGCTTGGCGAGGGTCCGCAGGTCAGGGGGCATGACGATGCAACAACGACACTGGTGATCGGTAGCAACAATGAAATCCGTGAACATGTCACCATGCATCTGGGAAGCAAGGATGGCAGGCAGCAGACGATCATTGGCGACAACAATATGTTCATGGTCGGCGCCCATATCGCTCATGACTGTATTGTCGGCAACAATGCGACGTTTGCCAATAACGCCACAATCGGCGGCCACGTAACGGTCGGTAACAATGTTAACCTGGGAGGGCTTTGCGCTGTCCATCAGTGGTCGCGTATCGGGGATTACTCCTTCGTCGGAGGAATGGCCGGACTGGAAGGCGATCTCATCCCCTACGGGTCCTGCAAGGCTAACCGCGCCTATCTCAATGGCCTCAATCTTGTTGGCATGAAGCGCAGCGGCATGGAGCGTGAGACGATCAATACACTGCGGGCCTGTTTTAAAACGCTGTTTTCGCAGGACGGGCTTTTTCAGGAGCGCGTGGAAGAAGCCGCAACACTCTACGCCGGGAGTAAAGAGGCGATGTCGATGGTCACTTTCATTCGAGAGTCAAAATCGCGCTCCATCTGCTTGCCCAAAACTGAACGCGGAGGCTGACCCGTGGATGGCAACGCGGCATCGGATCTCGGCAAGGTTGGCATCGTCGCCGGGGGTGGTGATCTTCCTCTGAAACTGGCCGAATCCTGCCGGTCTTCCGGCATTCCCTTTCACATTATCGGTCTTGATGGCTGGGCAGGTCCGGAAATCGAGGCCTATGATCACGACCGCATGGGGCTCGGGCAGGTCGGCAAGGGGCTCAAGCTGTTGAAGGACGCGGCATGCGACAGCGTTGTTATCGCCGGCTACGTCAAGCGGCCGGACTTCTCCAAACTCAAACTCGATGTAACTGGCGCCAGGCTTTTGCCGAAGATTATCGCGGCCGCGCGCAAGGGTGATGACGCGCTGCTCGGCGTTCTCGTCAAGACGTTTGAAGCGCACGGGTTCAAAGTCGTCGGCAGTGAGACGATCTTTGCCGGTCTCCTGGCTGGCGAGGGATGTTTTGGGTCAGTCGAGCCAGATGACCTGGCGAAGACAGACATTGTACGTGCCGGGGAGCTCATCGCTGCGCTGAGCCCGTTTGACGCAGGGCAGGGCGCGATTGTTTGTGAAGGCCTCGTCCTCGCCATTGAGGCCGCCGAGGGCACGGACGAAATGTTGCTCCGCTGCGCCAATCTCCCTGAGGAAATACGCGGTACAAAGACCAATCGCAAAGGGGTTTTGGTCAAAACACCCAAGGCGGGGCAGGAGCGCCGCGTCGATCTGCCAACCATCGGCCTGCGCACCATTGAACTGGCCTCCGAAGCGGGCCTCGCCGGGATTGCGGTCGCTGCTGGCGGTGCCTTGTTCCTGGATCGGGATGAGGCGGTGGCGCTCGCAAATGCCGAGGGCCTCTTTGTCATGGGGTTTGAGCCTTGACCCGCCCGCATCTCATGCTCATCGCCGGGGAGCCCTCCGGTGACCTCCTCGGGGCGGAGATTATGGCCGCCCTGAAGACGCTGACCGGCGGCACGATCAAGATGACCGGGGTTGGCGGGGTCCATATGGCGGAGCAAGGTATGGCCTCGCTCTATTCGCTGGATGCCACGGCGATCATGGGTATTCAGGAGGTGCTGCCGAAAATCCCGGCGATCCTGAAAGAAATCCGCGAGCTGGCAGAGTTTGCGAGGCGCGAGCGGCCTGATGCCGTGGTGCTCATCGATGCGCCGGACTTTACCCACCGGGTTGCCAAACGCCTCAAGAAAGTCGCGCCGGATATCCCGGTGATCAAATATGTTGCACCCCAGGTCTGGGCAACGCGGCCATGGCGCGCCAAAAAACTGGGCCGGATCATCGATCATCAACTGGCGCTGCTGCCGTTCGAGCCAAAGTTCTTTGAAGGCTACGGCTTGCCAACAACTTTTGTCGGGCATCCTGCCGTTGAGCGCCTTGATAAGGCCGATGGCACCGCCTTTCGCGCGCGGCATAATATTGCGGAGGGTGCGCGCACGCTGTGCGTCCTGATGGGCAGCCGCTCCATGGAGGTCAAACATCTCGGCGACGTCTTTGCGGAAACCGCCCGCAGGCTCGGCGCCGACTTCGACAATCTGCACTGCGTCCTGCCGACGGTTCCTCATGTGGCACCGAAGGTCCGCGCCCTTGCCGAAAGCTGGCCGACGCCAGTGACGGTGGTCGAGGGCCCGGAGGAAAAGGCCGGTGCCTTTGCTGCTTGTGAGGTGGCGCTCGCCGCATCGGGGACCGTCTCGACAGAGCTTGCCATGGCCGGTGTGCCGACCGTCATCGCCTATAAGCTCGGTGCGATCACCTCGTGGATTGGCCAAAAACTTCTGATGACGGACTATGTTACGCTGATCAATATCATCCGCAACAAGGCGATCATGCCGGAATATTTCGCTGAAAACTGTACGCCGGAAAATCTGACGGCTGCGGTGTCCGAGTTGCTCACGTCCGAAGCCGCGCGCGAGGCGCAGCGCGGCGAGATGAACCAGGCCCTCACCGAAATGGGCATGGGCGGCGAAGCGCCCAGCATCCGGGCCGCAAAGGCCATTCTGAATGTGATCGGCCTTGAGCCTGAGGCCTGAGGCTTTACACTTGGGCCAGGAGGTTTGTTCACGAAGTCTTGAAGGCCCGTCAGTGTCTCCGAGCTTGGCATTCGCGGCATTTGCGCTCAGGCTGCGCAATGTGTGCAATCATCGAGGTCTTTTCACCATGTCGGTAATACATTCCTTTCTGCAATCGCGTCCAGCCTTGTTGGCCGGTCTCATGCTCCTTGTGCTTCTGTTGGCACCAGCGGCCCTTGCCGATGAACCTGAAATCTACACCGGTTTCGGTTCCAGTCTGGCGGTTGGCGGCTACGACACGGTTGCCTATTTCTCTGAAGGCCAGCCGGTCAAGGGCAGCATGGACTTCACCCTGGACTACAAAGGCGCGACGTGGCGCTTTTCCTCACAGGAAAACCTCGAGGCCTTTGAGCAAGACCCCGATGCCTTCGCCCCGCAATACGGCGGCTACTGCGCCTGGGCCATGGCGATGGGTAACCTCGCCAAGGGCGCCCCGAAAGTCTGGACCCTCCACGAGGGCCGCCTCTATCTCAACATCAGCCGGGGTATTCAAAAGAAATGGGAAAAGGATATCCCGGGCTTCATTGAAAAGGCCGACGCAAACTGGCCGGGGATTTTGGCAGAGTAGGGTCAACCGCAAGCCGGTTGCCGATGACCGGCGTAGGGGTCCCCTCTCGGGCGTGCTTTGCACGCCCTGCCGGGCAAAGGGAGCCAGCACGTGCACGAAGTGCGCGGACTAGGCACCGGGAGTATGATCCCGAGACGGGACGCTATATCGAGAGCGATCCGATAGGGCTGCTTGGCGGGATCAATACTTATGGGTATGTTGAAGGGAATCCGGTAACTCGTACCGATCCACTTGGGCTGGAATGGGTCTATTCGCAATCAGGGGGGACCATTGAACAACAGGTCGGCGGAAAAACAGCACCCCGGCACGAGCGATTCAGGATATGCCGGAAATGGCAAAGGTCTCAACAATCCGTCGACCCAAGATCAGCCTTTTGTTGGCCCTTTGCCGCAGGGCGACTATACTATTGGACCACTATACAATCATCCAAGAGGACTGGGCCCAGACGTCATGAATCTGACCCCAGCGCCGGAAACATTATGTACGGAAGAAACAAGTTCCTCATTCACGGCGACAATTCTTGTATGTGTCAATCGGCCTCCGATGGCTGTATTATCCTGAACAGGAAGACGAGAAGGATGATAGGAAACAGCGGCGACAATGATTTGAGGGTGATTCCATAGTGAAATCGCATGTCATCACAAGTACTCTGTTGGCAATTGCGGTCTTTGGCTGTGATGCCACCCCTGCGACCGGTATTTACGAAGCAGGTCGTGTTACAATTGTGGAAACTCTCCCGAGCGGTCAGCCACTGAGAATCGATGTCGACATAGTGGATTTCGAAGCAAAGAACTATCCTTACGACAATGATGTTTGGTGGGGTTCGGATAAACTGTGGGGAGCGGGCAGTGGGCCAATAACGATAATCAGTAAGATCAGTATTACCTATAGCAAGAAGAGATTTGTTCCCCTGTCCGTATATTCTGACCTGACCGACATAATCGGCATGAAGCTTACAAGGTCAACTTCTGGCGCAATTCTGGAAATTGAAGGCGGACATACTTCGTCACACTACTTTGCGAATCTTGTGTTTGACAATGATGGATTTCTTGTCAAACGCAAAGTCTACAAGCCTACATTTCCAGACGAGGTATGGGAAGAGACCCATTACTCCTACATTCGCAGGGAAGACATGTAGCGACACCAACAACCAGAATTGCAAAGCGCCTGCTAACCCGTGCACCTGCTCGCTCCGTCCCCGTATTAACCACCGCTAACCCGCATCCAGCCGACTGATCACCTTCGTCTTGCCCCAGTGGTTGCCGGTATTTGACCGGACGTTGAGCGGGCGCCTCGCGCGTCCCTCTATTCTGCAGCGATTTTCTGCGGTGCTGATTGTGCGCCGCGCACGAGGCGGCCGGGCAGGGCGCCGGTGGCTTTGCCCTCGCGGTAGGTGACCTGGCCGCTGACGATGGTGACCTCGTAGCCGTCAGCGGTCTGGATCAGCCGCTTGCCGCCCAGTGGCAGGTCATAGACCATTTGCGGCGCGTGGAGTGTGAGGCGATCATAGTCGATGACGTTGAGATCCCCTTTGTAGCCCGGCGCAAGGATGCCGCGATCGTAGAGGCCAACAGCCGCCGCCGTGTCCCGGGTATGAGATTTGACTACGAAGGGCAGGGTGAGCTTTTCACCGCGGGTGCGATCCCGGGTCCAGTGGGTCAGGAGGTGGGTGGTGAAACTTGAATCGCAAATCATGCCGAGGTGCGCGCCGCCGTCGCCGAGCCCTGGTACGGTGTGCTCATGGCTCAACATTTCCCTTGAGGGCTCAAGATCGTGGTTGGCGTAATTGAGGAACGGAAAATAAAGGAAGGCCTTGCCATCGTCCTGAAGGAGGAGATCGTAAACAAATTCCTCTACGGACTGATTGCTCGCCCGTGCCCGCGCGCCGAGGCTCATGTCCGGCGTTGGTTCGTAGTTTGGCGGGTCGCCCAGTTCGAACATCTTGTCGAAATTGCGCAGCACTGCCGTCATGAACGGGTTTGTGCTGGCGGCATCTTCTCCAAGAATGGCGGCCCGGGTTTCCGGCGCGCGCATCCTGGCGACCCGCTCGTCAAGCGGCAGGTCGGCGATGGCCTGATACGCCTTGTGACCAACGAAGGGGTTGAGCGACGCGGACAGCCCCAGAATGAGGCCAACAGGGCGGCCGCAGACCTGGGCCTTGACCATCAGGCCATCGGCGGCCATGGCCTCGATTTCGGCGAGCACGCTGCGCCAGCTGTCCGGAGCGGCTTCCGCCTGTGCCAGCGACACGGAGAGCGGGCGACCGGATTGCTCCATCATATGGCGCAACATGGCAAATTCATTGGCCGGATCCTTGAAGTCGGAAACCACCTGGAGTACGCCCTTGCCGGCGCGCTGCAGCCCCATGGCAATGCCGGTGAGTTCACCCTCGGAGGCGGTCAGGGTCGGCGTCGGCTGGCCCTCGGAGGTTCTGTGGTTAAGGGTGCGGGAGGTTGAAAAGCCGATCGCCCCGGCGTTCATGGCGTCCTCGGCAAGGGCGCTCATGGCCTCGATGTCCGCCGCTGTCGCCGGTTCCCGGTTGGCGCCGCGCTCGCCCATGACATAGACCCTGAGGGCGCCGTGGGGCAGCTGGGCGGCAAAGTCGATATCGTGCGGCCGCGCCTCAAGAGCGTCGAGGAATTCGCCAAAGCTTTCCCAGTTCCATTCAAGACCTTCTTCCAGAACTGCCTCGGGGATGTCTTCAACACCTTCCATGAGGCGGATCAGCTTTTGGTGGTCTTGCGGGCGGCACGGGGCAAACCCGACGCCGCAGTTGCCCATGACGGCTGTTGTAACGCCGTGCCAGGCCGAGGGCGTCAGATAGCTGTCCCAGGTCGCCTGGCCATCATAATGGGTGTGAATGTCAACGAAGCCGGGGGTGACAATCTTGCCGGAGGCATCGATTTCCTCGGTACCGCTTCCGGAGAAATGACCGACGGCTGCGATCTTGCCGTCTTTTACCGCAACATCCCCGTCAAAGGGCTCGGCACCCGTGCCATCGACGATCCTGCCACCGCGCACCACCAAATCAAATTCAGCCGACATCCCGTTCTCCCTTGCATCACTCTGGAATGACCCAAAGGTACAGGAGATGCCCGGCTACGCAAGAATTTTAGCGGTCGCCGCCAGTCTGCCTTTCGAGCTGATCTGAGGAGACTCGACCAACATTGCCGATAAGCTGCTCAAGGAACGAAAGCTCGCGGCCCCGGGTCGGTGTCACGTCGTCGGAAAAGGCTATCACCCTGCCATCCTCGATCGAATACTGGTTGACGGTCTTGACCATTTTGGTTTCGCTGTCGAACTTTATGGCCAGGACCTGCTCTGAAACAATAACAGGCGCTTTCCATGCAAAAGAGTGGCTCTGAGAGTTGATATAGTACCAGGTGTTATCGTCGAAAGACCCGATGGTCGACGGGGACCCCATCATCAGCTCAATTTGTCGCTGCGAGTGGGAGCCTTCCTTGACGGTCATAATATCTGCATTTCTGGGGAAGTAACCGTGACTGGTTACCACCGGGGCACAGGCGACTGTAGCGATTGTCAGCAGGGCCAGGACACATGATTGTTTAAGTCCGGTCCGAAGGGGGGCAAGCTTCACTCTGATATCCTCATACAAGACATATTGGCACTTAGACGAATTTCTTATCGCCTGATCAACTAAATGATACTTTGACCTATCCTGCCAGCCAGTTTAGTTCAAGGCCGGTTTTATCAGCATCTTTAATTCGGCACAAATTCAGGTTCTGCTCCCATGGCTCCCGTTCCGACTCCCGTGAATCGCAAGTTCAGTAAAAAATCCACAAAATCCAATGCCGAAGCGCTCTACACCCGGATCGTCCGGCAGTCGAGAAAACCTGTATTCTTTGAGGACTATGGCGTGGCCGACACGATAGATGGCCGTTTTGACATGACCATATTGCATGCATTTCTGGTCCTGAGACGATTTAAGGTTGAGGGAAAACCGGCGGAAGAGTTGGGGCAAGCCGTGTTTGATACCATGTTTGTGAATATGGACAGCGCACTCAGGGAGATGGGGGTTGGCGACCTGTCGGTCGGCAAACGGATCAAGAAGATGGCGGCAGCCTTTTATGGCCGTGTCGATGCCTACGAGGTGCCCCTGATCGATGGTGACCGGGCAGCCCTATCCGCCGCCGTTGCCCGTAATCTGTTCCGCGGCGAAGCGGTGAAAGACGGTGTTACAGAGGCGATGTCAGACTATATGCTGGCGACCTGGTCACATTTGAGCGATCAGCCGCTGGAACGGTTTTATCTTGGTCTGGTTGATTTCGGAGATGCGGCTTGAAAAAACGCGTGCAAAAAACAAAGCGGACGGCGAGACAGGTGGTTCTGGGCGCGCCGCTGGACCTGGGCGGTGTCAATGCCAATGGAGCCGATATCTGCTTCACGGCAGACCCCGACGAACTGGCACAAGTCCTTGAGATTATTGGTATTATTGATCTCTCTCGGCTGGAAGGGGAGGTCCGGATCAAGCCATGGCACAAGACCGGCTTTATGCTTGTGGGTGAACTTCGCGCCTCCGTTGTTCAGGAATGTGTGGTGAGCCTTGAGCCGGTGCCTGAAGAAGTCGTTGAACCATTTGAACGAACGTTTATTCCCGAGGCAGAGGCCATGCAGGAAGAACCGGACGAACATGTCGAGGTTGATTTCGTCCTTGAGGCAGAGGATCCGCCGGAGCCCCTGATCGGTCATACGGTCAATTTACTCGAGATTATTGCCGAACATCTGGCCCTGGGGCTGGATCCCTGGCCACGCAAGGACGGGGCCGAAATTGATCCGAAGTGGCAACCAGGTGAAGACGGTGAGGACAGGCCCAATCCGTTTGATGTGCTGAAACAGCTCAAGCACTAGAATAACCGGGGTTTTCCGGCGGCAGGACCTGATTTGGCGAATAGGTGAAATCGGCAAACTTTCACCTTGCGTCGAGCTTCGAAATGAGTATTTTGTGCGCCTCGCTTCGATATTGGCTGTTTGCCTCTGTCGGCGCGATTTTTTGGTTTGGTTTTGAGCCGCTAATTTGGTCCGGGCAGTGCGCGACTACCGCTGGCAAGCACCAGGGCGCAGCGGCAATAGAAGAAGAAAGATTTGAGCAATGGCAGTTCCAATGAAGAAAGTGTCGCGGTCCAAGCGTGGTATGCGCCGGGGTCACGACAAGCTTGCAAAAGCGTCATATAATGAATGCTCAAACTGCGGCGAACTCAAGCGTCCGCACCATGTCTGCGTCTCCTGTGGGCATTATGACGGTCGGGTAGTACTGAAAGATCCTGCTGCGATTTAACAGAGCGGGTTTGAGGCCATTTTGAGCCTTTCCCTGATTGCCTGTCGCAACAGCTTCCTCAAGGCCGTATAGTTCTGCCTGCACGAGTCGTGCAAAATTATATGTGGCAGGTATGACCGCTGGACAGAGCACAATAGATGCTTTGTTTTCGGGCAAAGTGAATCGGAGCGCGGTTTGAAGAATCAGACGACCCTTTCTCTGGACGCGATGGGCGGGGATGCGGCACCGACGGTCGTCATTGAAGGTGCTGAAATAGCGCTGGTTCGACATCCAAAAATCAAATTCCTACTGCATGGCGATGAAAGCCAATTGAAGCAGCTGCTTGAACAGCACCCGTCTGTTGCTGCGGCATCCACAGTGATCCATGCAGAAGCAACGGTGTCCATGGAAGACAAGCCGAGTGAGGCCGTCCGCCGGGGCCGTAATACCTCCATGTGGCGGGCCATCGATTCGGTCCGTCAGGACGATGCCCGGGCGGTTGTCTCGGCCGGGAATACCGGCGCTCTTATGGCTATGGGCAAGATCCAGCTCAAGACCATGCCGGGTATTTCGCGTCCTGCGATAGCCGGGTTGTGGCCAAGCCTCAACGGAGAGACCGTAGTTCTCGACCTTGGCGCCAATGTTGAAGCTGACGAAAAGCAGTTGGTCGACTTTGCAATTATGGGTGAAGCCTTTGCCCGCGTTGAGCTCGGGATCCGCAAGCCTGCGGTCGGACTCCTGAATATTGGCGAGGAAGAACTCAAGGGGCACGACGAGATTCGCAGTGCCGCCCAGACACTTCGCACATCGGTTACCAACATGAACTTCATTGGCTTCGTAGAGGGCAGTGATATCGGAATGGGCGACGTTGATGTGGTGGTGACAGACGGCTTTACCGGCAACATTGCCCTCAAGACGGCCGAGGGCACGGCACGTCAATTTGCCGCCATGTTATCGACTGCCATGCGCCGGACCTGGCTTTCAAAGCTCGGCGGCCTCCTTGCCATGTCGGCCTTTCGTGCGCTCAAGCACAAGATGGACCCAAACCAGTCAAATGGCGGTGTGCTGCTTGGGCTCAATGGCATTGTGATCAAGAGCCATGGCGGCACCGACAAGAACGGGTTTGCTTCGGCGATTGAGGTCGCTCTGGATATGGCCGAGAGTGATTATGCCGAGATCATTCATCGGCGTCTGGCGTCGCTTGAAAGTGCGCGCAAGAGTTCTGCGAATTCGGACGAACTCGAAGACGCATCCGAGGACGCTGTTGGCTAGTACGGAGCAGAGTAAATGATACGTTCAATTCCCGTGGGCGCCGGGGCCTATCTCCCCGAGAAAATTCTCACTAATCATGAGCTCGCCAAGATGGTCGATACGTCCGACGAATGGATTGTCGAGCGCACCGGCATTCGGCAAAGGCGCATCGCCGCCGACGGGCAAAAGACATCAGACCTGGCAATCGGAGCGGCCGAACGGGCGCTCAAACACGCTGGCGTCGACGCCTCCGAAGTTGACCTGATTATATTGGCCACCGCCACGCCGGACCGCACATTCCCGGCGACAGCCGCCCGCGTGCAAGCGCACCTCGGCATTAAAAAAGGCGCCGCCTTTGATATTCAGGCCGTTTGCTCCGGCTTTATTTATGCCCTGGCAACGGCCGATAATTTCATCAAGGCGGGGCAGGCCACCACGGCTCTGGTCATTGGAGCCGAAACCTTTTCGCGCATTCTGGATTGGGAAGACCGCTCGACATGCGTCCTGTTCGGTGATGGTGCCGGAGCGCTTGTTCTTCAGGCCGGTGAAGGTGAGGGCACGACGGCAGACCAGGGTATGCTTCAGACCTACCTGCGATGCGACGGCTCGCATGAGGACCTGCTTTATGTGGACGGCGGCCCATCCTCGACCGGAACCGTTGGCCATTTGCGGATGCTTGGTCGCGAGGTCTTTCGCCATGCCGTGACGAATATCGCCGATGCCATTCAAACCAGTGTCGACCGTGCCGGGATCCAGGTGTCGGATGTTGACTGGTTTGTGCCCCATCAGGCCAATCGGCGTATTTTGGATGCGACAGCCAGGCGCCTCCATCTGGACCCCGAAAAAGTCGTCATTACCGTCGAAAAGCATGGCAACACGTCTGCAGCTTCCGTCCCGCTGGCGCTGGTTGAAGCGCTGGAAGATGGCCGTATCAAGCGCGGAGATCTGGTCTTGATGGAGGCCATGGGCGGCGGATTTACCTGGGGTTCTGCGCTGCTCCGCTGGTAACCGGATATTAAAATCAAGAAAATTCCCTATCCCTTTGATATTGACGGGTTTCTCGTCACCGCTTAGGGTGCATTGATCGATATGAGATCGGTAGATTCCGGGGAAGAATTGACCATGACAGACAAGACACTGACGCGCGCAGATCTGACGGAAGCTGTATTCCGTGAAGTAGGGCTTTCCAGAACAGAGTCGGCACAACTCGTGGAATCAGTGTTAAATGAAATTTCAAACCGACTTGTTGAGGGCGAGATTGTCAAACTGTCATCGTTTGGTGCGTTTTCAGTGCGAGACAAGGTGGGGCGAATGGGGCGGAACCCCAAGACTGGTGAAGAGGTTCCTATTGACCCGCGCCGGGTCCTGGTCTTCAAGCCGTCACATGTATTGAAAGATCTGGTCAATAATGCATTGACCCCGAACGTGGCTGACTGAGTATCTGTCAGCACACCGATTGAAAGAGAACCGCGGTGGCCAAATCGCCGGATGCCTTCAGGACGATTAGCGAAGTTGCGACGGCACTTGATGTTCCGCAGCATGTGCTGCGCTTTTGGGAAACCAAATTCAGTCAGATCAAGCCTCTGAAACGGGCTGGCGGGCGGCGGTATTACCGTCCCGGTGATGTCGACCTCATTCGCGGGATACAGGCGCTGCTTTATGGCGACGGCTATACCATCAAGGGCGTTCAACGTATCCTCAAGGATCAGGGTGTCCGCTTTGTCGTGGACAACGGCAAGAACAAACTGGCGGTTGGCGGCGTGGCAATCACGGATCGCCCTGTGGACCTTGAAGCGGGCAAGGCTGATTTGCCAGTTCCACCATCAGTTCCACCGTCCGCTCTGTCGCAGGTTGGGAAGACCGGTCCTGCCCCCACTGCGCCGGACGCGCCGACGTCCTCTGCTGAGGCGACGGCTGAACTGAGCCCCAGGCAGCGGGATGTTATGAACCGCGTTCTGGCGGATCTGGTTGCCTTGAAGACACGGGTCGACGATGTTCGCAACTCTGCTCGCGACGAAGAGGACATGCCTCTTCTTGCCAAAATGCGCGCGCCGGAGTGAGCCGCGCCGCTCGCTTTCACAGCGGGCGACATACTACCCTGTCAGAGCCATTTTTTGCTGGTTTTCCCCGCTGCCGCCGCTATAGTCCGCGACCGTGAGGCCTGCCCTTTGTGGCCAGCCTCCTGTCGGAGCGTGGCGCAGCCAGGTTAGCGCACTTGTCTGGGGGACAAGGGGTCGGTGGTTCGAATCCACTCGCTCCGACCAATATTTCCTTTTCAGTTTCAATCGGTTAAAGGCATCAAGGGTGCCGAGGGTTTTGTGCTGCGCGGGTGATTTGAGGGTTTTTCGACAGCAATTCGTTTTGCTTCGTTGATTTCATTGATATGAGTTTTCTATGCGAATCACAAAGCAGGACGAAGTCATGAGAATAGCCGTGGGAACAGATCATGCGGGCTTCAGGTATAAGGAGAAGATCAAAGCCATTTTGTCTTCGCATGGATACGAGGTTGAAGACTTTGGTACTTTCAGTGATGAGTCATGTGACTATCCCGATTTTATCTTCCCAGTTGCAAAAGCAGTTTCGTCAGGCGAATACGACAGTGGGATTGTTCTTGGTGGTTCTGGCAATGGGGAGGCCATGGCCGCAAACAAGGTTCAAGGCATTCGTTGTGCGGTTTGTTGGAATGTTGTTTCGGCAGAAATGGCTCGCCGACATAACGATGCGAATGTTATGTCCCTCGGAGAGCGAATGATTGATGAAGACATGCTAGAGGACATCGTCCGAACGTGGCTTGAGACACCGTTTGATGGCGGACGACATGAAAGGCGAATTCAGAAGTTGGAGGGATGAGATTTAGGCACCTCAAGGGGCGGTGTTGTCAATTTTAGGGGTTGTCCAGCATCGGGGGTGTTGCGTTGTGGACCCGCAAAGAGGCAAGGGTGTAGGTGATTACATGAAGTCTTCTGACACAAGTGATCTCGCAGGTCGTACCTGGGTCAATGTATATGAGGCCCTTGACCGGCAATTGTCACCACTTGGTCTTCAGGCCATGTCTCGTCTCGAGCCCAAAGCAGGTGAGCGCATCCTGGATATTGGATGTGGCGCGGGACAGACCTGCATTCAATTGGCGCAGGCTGTAGGTCATTCAGGGAGTGTTCTCGGGGTGGATATTTCCCCGGCAATGGTCGCCACTGCGAAACGTCGAACCAAGCCATTGTCAACGATCCGGGTCGTGGAAGGTGATGCACACACATTCTCGTTTCCGGCCAAATCCTTTGATGCTCTTTTCTCTCGGTTCGGTGTGATGGCGTTTCGAGACCCTGTAGCTGCTTTTAACAACTTACGCAGAGCTTTGAAGCCGCGCGGGCGTTTGGCATTTGTGTGCTGGCGAAGACTTGAAGAGAACGATCTCGACAGTGTCCCCCTGCAAGCAGGCTTGCCTTTTTTGCCTCAGACGCTGACTTCGGATCTAGGTCAAACGGCCCCATTCTCATTTTCGGAGCCTGTGCACACAAGGCGTGTTCTGGAGGATGCCGGGTTCCGGAACATCCAGATTGTTCCTCATGATGAAGCCGTTAGCAGTGGTGATATGACATCTATGCTTGAGCTGTCCCTGAGCTTTGGACCACTCGGCAAGATCATTCGTGAAAACCCTCAGTTTCGCGATAGCGTGTCTGAACCGGTTCGAGAGGCTCTGGAAAAACATGGCAGGTCGGATGACTGTGCTCTAACGGCGGCTGTTTGGATCGTGACGGCGGAGGCTCAAAAGACCCCAGTCTTTTAAGCTGTGTCGGTGGTGGTGCGAATTGCGAAGCATTTCACACGGTTTCGAATCCACTCGCTCCGACCAGTTATCTAAAGATTGATTGCTCAATCACCACGTCGATCTTTGCCGCTGATGTCCTTGAGGCGGCGGCGGCGGTCGGGACCGGAGAAGGCGCTTTCCTCGATGAAGGTGCGCCGCTTGGTCATGACCGCATGGATGTGGGATTGAAGGGCGCCAGCTGTGAAAGGTTTGGCGACAATTTCATCGACCCCGGCGTCTCGGGCCGAGAAAATTGAACTCTTGTCGGTGATGGTGGTCAGAAGGACAACCGGCATTTGCTTGATCGTTTGATCGCCGTTGCTGCGTATAGTCTTGATCAATTCGATGCCATCTTCACCATCAAGGTAGTGCTCACAGACAAGAAAGATCACGCCGCCGGATTGAATATGATCCATCGCGTCTTTGATCTTTGTCGCATGGGTCAGGTCGCGCGCGCCAATTTCAAACAGGGTTTCCTGCGCCAGTTTACAAGCAAAGGCAGTCTTGTCGACCACGAGGAATTTGAAATCTGAAAGTTGCATCATTGTCTCTGTTTCCGGTTTTCGAGACATTAGCAGTCAAAAGCAAACAAAATCTTGTCGCGGTCGATGGTGATCTTGATGTCTTAAGATTTGAGTAACACTCTCACTTTGAAAACATTATCTGTTGCCAAGAAAGAGATCTCTTTCCGCCTTGCGGCGGCCGGCCAACGGAGCGCTGACAGAGAGCTTGCCATTTCGTTTGATCTTGTTCCACATCAAGAAGGCATCAGCGGCAGCCTTGCGGTCGCCCGCGTTCAGCAGACGCAAAACGGTTGAATTTCGAAAAGCGCCATTGCCGATATTATAACTCAAGATAACCAATGCTGAAAATTCGTTCTCGTTGAGCGGGACATGGACCACTGATCGGATATAGTCTTCATGTGATCGAAGATCCTGCCGGAGATATCGTTCTGCGGTCAGTGCGGTGATCGTCATGCCCTGGCGCACTTGTTTGCCCTTGTGACCATATCCGATGAGCCAATAGTCGGCCTCGGGATAGGCCTCCAGGGCGAGACCCTCGTAGCTCTTGAGGATGTCGATGGCTGCGTCGTTGGTCACATAGTGCTTAACCGACGCGGTGATCAGGGATGCTTCAGTATTCGTTTGTGGCTGGATTGTCTGATGGGTGGCGGCACGTCCATCGGCACGCAGCTCGGGATGCTCGCCAAGATAAAAGGCAAAAACAACGCTGACCAGGAACCCTAACGCAAATACAAAATTGAGCTCAGACACAGCTCACACCCCACTACTCAGATAATACGCATCTGTCCCCCATTGTCACAAATGGACGCGGTGGGGGCAATGGGGCGGCGGGACATTGGGTGTTAACGTTGTTTTCGGGTCACAGTGACCGGATGAGACATGCAGAGCCCTGCAGAACTCTAATCAATACGGCCCTGGCTCATCAGATTGAGCCCGGCGAAAATGGCAAGCATGATGACAATGGCGTAAATTGCAGTCATTGAAGAACTCCTTTTTCGCCGAATTTATCGCATTCGGCGATGGTATAATCGAATCCGGCCCAATCTAGTGATTTTGCTTCGCCGGGACAACAGGCTTTTCGCCGCCGGATCTTGTTAGCGATGCATCCAGGTAATAACGGAGCGAGCCGGGAACACCCAGGCCAGACCGGCGACAAGGTAGTAGGGCAGTTCTATGAAGATAATATGGGGCAGGCGGGCCCCGATCAGAAGGGCCACAATGATGTAACCGAAGAGGCCAAACAGCAGGGCAAGGCTGCCCAGAAGTTTTTTCACACGTGCGGTCATTGAATTTTGCTCTCCATCGGGGGCGTTTGCGTGACACCGTGCCGCGACTATTGGCCTTGCGGGCATCAGACTCTTGCGATTATCTGCATCAAACGCGAACCAAATGCAACAAGAGGTAATACGGATGACGGATACGGCGAAAAGTCGGGCCCAGGTGGGATGGTGGCTTATGTCGATTGCCGGGCTGATCTTTCTCATGGTGATCGTGGGCGGTATCACGCGGCTGACGGATAGCGGCCTGTCAATTACCGAGTGGAAGCCCATAATGGGCGCGTTGCCCCCGCTGAGCGAGGCCGCCTGGGCGGAGGCCTTTGCGAAATACCAGCAGATCCCCGAATATATTCTGGTCAACGCCGGCATGTCCCTCAGCGAGTTCAAATTCATTTTCTTCTGGGAGTGGTTTCACCGCTTGTTGGGTCGTTTTATCGGCGTTGCCTTCGCGATCCCTCTTGTCTATTTCCTCCTGACACGGAAGATAGACCGGGCCATGGCGCCGCGCCTGATCCTGCTCTTTCTTCTGGGCGGCGCGCAGGGCGCACTGGGCTGGTATATGGTTATGAGCGGCCTTGTAGATCGGGTCGACGTCAGCCAGTACCGTTTGACAGCCCATCTGGGTTTCGCGGTCGTGCTCTTCATCTTCTCTCTCTGGGTAGCATTTGATCTGCTTGTTCCCAAAGACCGGTTGGAAAAAGCAGTAACCGGGTCACTTGCCGGCGTCACACTGGCTTTTACCGGCCTTGTTTTTCTGCAAATATTGCTGGGCGGTTTTGTCGCCGGGCTTGATGCGGGAATTGGCTACAATACCTGGCCGCTTATGGACGGCGCATTTGTGCCAGCGGGGCTCTACGGCGAAAGTACATTTGCTGCCAGCGCGTTTGAAAACGTCATGACGGTGCAGTTCAATCACCGCATGTTGGCTTATCTGGTTATGATCTTCGCAGGCGTGCTTTACGCGCTCAGCCTCAAGGCCGGCGTGACCAAACAGCAAAGGCGGGTGTTGGATATGCTGGGGCTTGCGGTCCTCGGGCAAGTGGCGTTGGGCATTTTCACCTTGATTTATTTTGTACCATTGTGGCTCGCCGTGCTGCATCAAGGCGGCGCGCTCATTGTTCTGGGGCTGGCGCTGTATTACGCATATCTGCTGCAGGCCTCGCAAAGTGCCGAAGTCACCGTCAAAGATACATAAGTCCAAGCCTTTGTAACCTTGGCAGATCAATGGCGGGACAGCGATCCATGACGACTTTCAGCCCTGCGGCCTCGGCCCGGGCTGCGGCGAGGTCATCGATAATCCCGAGCTGCATCCAGATGGCTTTGGCACCAATCTCGATCGCCTTGCTCACAATCGGCGCAACGTCCTCTGATCGGCGAAAAATATCGACGAGATCGATGGCAACGGGGACCTGGTTCAGATCCGCGTAGACTGTACGGCCGGCGATTTCCTCTCCGGCATGGCCAGGATTGATCGGGTAGACGTCATAGCCGGACTCAACGAGAAAATTGAGAACCTTGTTGGAAGTGCGGTGCGGCTTTGGGCTGGCAATCTTGAGGGCAATGGTTTTTGTTTCGCTGAGGAGCGCAGCAAGATCAGCATCACTTTGAAGAGGCATGAGGCTTAAATGTCCGTCCATCGCGGCGTTCGCTTTTCGAAGAACGCCCTGGTGCCTTCCGCGGCATCAGCAGTGCCGCTGACTTCAATCATTTTTTCAAGTGCGAAGGCATAGGCCTCTTCTATCGGCATATCGATTTGTTGATAGAACGCTTTCTTGCCGAGTTTGATGGCGGTGCTCGATTTGGCGGCGATCTTTTGCGCCAGCGCCTCGGTTTCGCTGCGAATCTTTTCCGGTGAGACCACCTTGTTGACAAGACCAAAACGAAACGCGTCGTCTGCTGAAAACATATCACCGGTGAGAGCCAACTCCATGGCGTGTTTCCTCTGGATTTTTCTGCCAATGCCAACAAGCGGGGTCGTACAAAAGCCTCCGATGTTGACGCCCGGGGTACAGAACCTGGCTGTCTCGGAAGCAATCGCCAGATCGCATGTCGAGACGAGCTGACAGCCGCCGGCAGTTGCGGTGCCCTCGACGCAGGCGATCACAGGCCGTGCGCCATGGAGGATGGTCATCATCATTTCGGCGCAGCGGGTCAGGATTTCACGCTGGTTGGTTCCGCGCACCTCGGATGGGCTGTCCATGGCCATTTCGTGCAAGTCATGACCAGCGGAGAAAACCGGGCCGCGCGCAGCGAGGACAATTACGCTGACATCAGGGGCCTCATTGGCCTCGTCCAGCGCTGTCTTGAGTGCGGCTATCATTGCCAGTGAAAGCGGGTTGCGCATCTCCGGGCGGTTCAGAGTGAGCCAGAGGACCTGCCCTGACATCTCCTGGAGGACATAAGGAGCATCTGATTCAGGTGGCGGATTTGTACTTTCGGGCATATAGGTCTCTTTTTGTGGGGTATTTTAATACCATAATTACAAGTCATTGATTTTATTAGCCTTATCTACTAAAGATGCGCTTGACTTAGGTCGGGCCCGTGCCTAAAACACGCCCTTCGCTACTCCAGTCTTTCGTGGCACGCCAAAGAGCGGGCCCGGCACAGAGGGGACTCATGAAGACCTATAATATCAAATCCGCCGACGTTGATAAGAAATGGATTATTATCGACGCCGAGGGCCTTGTTCTTGGCCGGACTGCCGCGCTCATCGCGACACGCCTGCGAGGCAAGCATTCACCGCATTATACGCCATATATTGATTGTGGCGACCATGTCATCGTTATCAACGCTGAGAAAGTCTTGCTGACCGGTAATAAACGGACCAACAAGACGTACTATTGGCACACCGGACATCCCGGCGGCATCAAGGAACGGACTGCCGACAAGATCCTCGACGGCAAGCATCCCGAACGTGTGATGATGAAGGCAGTTGAGCGCATGCTTCCCAAGGGGCCGCTTGCTCGCCAACAGTTTTCAAACCTTCGTGTCTATGTGGGCGCAGAGCATCCACATGAAGCGCAGCAACCCGAAAAGCTCGATGTTGCGGCCCTTAACCCTAAAAACTCGCAGAGGGTCTGATCCATGGCCGAAGAAACAAAAACACTCGAAAATTTGAAAGACGCCATGGAAGGCGCGGCAGCAGCAGCGCCTGCTGACACCAGCGGCGATACCATCGCAGCCCCTCTGGCTCCTGTTGAGCCCAAGCTTGATCAATTTGGCCGGGCTTATGCGACCGGCAAGCGGAAGGACGCTGTTGCCCGTGTCTGGTTGAAACCCGGTACCGGCAAGGTCATTGTGAATGGCAAGGAGTATGCAAAATACTTCGCGCGGCCTGTTTTGCAGATGATGCTACAGCAGCCTTTGACAGCGGTCGATCGTTCGACCCAGTACGATATCAATTGTACCGTCGCAGGCGGCGGGCTTTCCGGCCAGGCTGGCGCGGTGCGTCACGGGATCTCCAAGGCGCTCACCTACTTTGAACCAAAACTTCGCCCCGCACTCAAGGCGGGCGGCTTTCTTACTCGCGACAGTCGGGTTGTTGAACGCAAGAAGTACGGTAGGGCCAAGGCGCGCAAGAGCTTCCAGTTCTCCAAGCGCTAGGCTTCGAATACAATACGAAATTGAAAAGGCCATCCTGCGGGGTGGCCTTTTTTTGTCCAGCAGTTGAGTGAGCTCAAAGGGATACTATTCGGCGGTGACTTTCTTGCTCCTGCCATTTGTCAGGCGTCCGACCATTGGCGCAACATTGCGTTCAATATGGGCGATGACTTCTTCGGCGACCCCGATACCGCTGGCCTTTTCGATACCTTCAAGACCCGGCGAGGAGTTGACCTCGAGAACCTTGGCGCCTTCTTCGGTACGCAGCATGTCAATACCGGCGACCTTGAGGCCGAGTACTTTTGCCGCTTTGATGGCCGTTGCCCGCTCGCGCGGCGTAATACGGGCGCTTTCCGCGCGCCCACCACGATGCAGATTGGATCGAAAGTCACCATCGTCATTGATGCGCATCATGGAGGCGATGACGCGCTTGCCAATGACGAAACAGCGCAGATCGCGGCCAGCCGCTTCCTTGACAAATTCCTGAGCCAGAAAGTTTGCGTCGAGGCCCTGAAAGGCGCTGATCACGGCCTCACCGGCTTTTTTTGTCTCGGCAAGGACGACACCGCGCCCTTGCGTGCTCTGTAGAAGCTTGACGACAATCGGGGCACCTCCGACCAGTGCCAGCAGGCTATCTGTGTCTTTCGGCGAGTTGGCGAACGCCGTCGTTGGCATGGGAATTTTGTGATGCGCCAGAATTTGGTGTGCCATGAGCTTGTCGCGTGATGCACCGATCGCGTCTGAACCATTGACACAATAGGTTCCCATGGCTTCAAATTGCCGAATGACCGCCATGCCATAGAATGTCAGTGAAGCCCCTATTCTCGGAATGACGGCATCATAGTGCGGCAAAGCTTCGCCATCGTAGTGCACTTCCGGGGCGTGACTTTTGATATTGAGATAACACCGTTTGGTATCGATGAGTTCAACGCTGTGGTCCTTGGCTTCGGCCGCCGCAACGAGTCTCTGGCAGGAATAATTGTCAGGTTCTCTGGTCAAAATTGCAATGCGAAGAGGGCGCTTTGTCGGCGCCTTTTTTTTCAGGTTTCGATAAAGGTCGTAACTCAATTTAGGCTGCAGACACGAGGCATTGGGCTGAACCAGAACATCTTCTTCAAGGGCTTGACGTCCAATGAGCATGCGGTAGGACATGGACTCGCGATTTGAAAGAGTAATTTCAATATCCCAGGTCCGATCTCCCATGGTTACCGGCGTCGCGATGACGTATCTCATTTCGACCTGACCGTTGGAAGATGTCACCTCGCGGCGGTCAACCACCGGGGCCGAGCAATAGACCTCAATATCCGGGCGATCCGGGATCGGGTGGAGGCCGAACCGAATGCGCGGCTTGGCCTCCGTGCCAAAGGGCTGAACTGAAAAAGCGTGCAGCGACGACGTGCGGGCGCCGGTATCGATCTTGGCCTTCAGGGCTGGAATGCCAAGTTTGGGAAGCGCAAGCCATTCCTCCCAGCCAACAGAAAATTCGCTCATCGTGACCATCCCGTCATCTGTAATTGATAAGAGGACGGGGTTTTAATACCAAAAGCAGGTCGGTCAACCTAAATTTTCAACTTACACTCGGAGAATGTTCAATACTGCCGCATCAGACCAACAAGCTTGCCCTGGACATCGACGCGGTCGGGGCCAAAAATGCGGGTCTCATAGGCCGGGTTTGCCGCTTCAAGGGCGATGGAATTGCCTTTTTTGCGAAGACGTTTGAGCGTGGCCTCCTCGTCATCAACGAGGGCGACAACGATTTCGCCATTCCGCGCGGTGTTACAGCGCTGCAGAATGACGGTATCACCGTCGAGAATTCCGGCCTCAATCATCGAATCGCCCTGGACCTCAAGCGCATAGTGTTCGCCGCTGCCCATCAGGCTGGCAGGAACAGAGACATCATGGGTGCGATGTTGAATGGCCTCGATCGGGACCCCGGCGGCGATCCGACCCAGAACCGGTACATCAAAACTGTTTTCGGGCAGGGATGTATGGGTGGAACCGGCGTCCTCGCGGCCACCTTCGATAACTTCCGGCGCAAAGCCGCGCGATATTCCTGTTCCCACGGGCAGGGCAGACTCAGGAAGCTTCAAGACCTCGAGGGCGCGGGCCTTGTGGGCGATACGCCGCACAAATCCGCGTTCTTCGAGAGCCGTGATGAGACGATGTATGCCCGATTTGGACTTCAGATCGAGGGCTTCCTTCATCTCGTCGAAAGACGGCGAAACCCCGGTTTCACGAATCCGCTCATGAATGAACATCAAAAGCTCGTGTTGTTTCCGCGTCAGCATGTCAGTCCCCCGTTATGGAACAAAAGTGAAACATGGCATTTGTTCTAGTTTGGTTCTCATGCGCCGTCAAGGGGATTTCATGCCGCATCTCGAAAAAGCCCGGAAAGGCCCTGGATCAAAGGTCCATCAGGGGTATTGCCCGGACAATCTCACCCTCGGCGCTTTTTTCTGCGTGTGGCTTTCGGACAATCAGGCAATCTGCGGCGGACAGGACCGAAAGTCTGGCGCTGTCCTGGGAGCTGAAAGGAAAAGCTGTGAGGGTCCCGTCAATTGATTCGAGGCGCGCTCGCATATGATCCTGACGCGGACCATTTTCGGCGACAGGCTGACCAAGGACAACCGGTATTGTCTGGTTCGCCTCGGTCGGGGCGGCGTGTCCTTGCATGGCGAAGAGGGCGGGCTTCAGATAGAGGATCGTGCAGACGAGAGCCGAAACCGGGTTGCCCGGAACGCCGATCACGGGCATTCCGTCCCAATTGCCAAAGATGAGCGGCTTGCCAGGCTTCATGGCGATCTTCCAGAAATTGAGATCAAAACCATCCTCGGTCAGAACCTTTTGAACAAGGTCATGATCGCCGACAGACGCACCACCGAGCGTGACCAGAGCATCGGCGCCCTTTGCGCTTTGCAAGGCTCTGCGCAAGTCTTCATCTGTATCCTTCGCAATACCAAGATCAAGCGGCTGGCCGCCCCAGGCGCGAACCATGGCGGCGACACCATAGTTGTTGGACGAGAGGATCTGGTTGGGCCCGATGGGCTCGCCGGGGCGCACCAGTTCGTCGCCGGTCGCCAGAATGGCGATCTTTGGCCGACGCGTCACCTGGAGCCAGGGGATGTTCATGGCCGCCAAAAGCGAGATATCCTGCGGCGTAAGGCGCCTTCCGGCTCTCAGGCCGAGATCGCCCTCGCGGAAGTCACCGCCGGCGCCGCGAATATTATTGCCGGCTTCCTTGGCCTCGCTGAAGGTGATCTGGTCGCCCGATACGGTGGTTTGTTCCTGCATGATAACGCAGTCGGTGTCCGCAGGGACGCGTCCGCCGGTAAAGATCCGCACGGTTTGTCCCGATGGAATTGTGTCATGAAAGGCCCCGCCGGCCGGGACCTCGCCGATCTGCGTCAGGGTGAAGGGCGCGTTTTTGGCATCTTCTGACCGCACTGCATAACCGTCCATTGCGGAGATATCGAAGGGCGGCTGGGTCCGGCGTGAGATGATGTCCTCGGCCAGGAAGCGGCCCAGGGCGTTTTCAAGACCAACGGTCTCCGACGACAATTTCGGCATGGCACCGGTGATGCGCTGAAGGGCGTCTTCCACTAAGATCATGAGACGGCTTTCGTTCACGGCGTTTCTCCATCAAACGCGTGGCTGCCGGATTTGCCACCTTGCTTGGTCGCGACATAAATCTGCCCAATGACCATTGTCTTGTCCGCTGCCTTGACCATGTCATAGATTGTGAGGGCGGCGATGGATGCGGCCGTAAGCGCTTCCATTTCGACGCCGGTCTTGCCGGTGACCTTTGTTGTTGCCGTGATATCAACAGCGCTGTCTTTTTCATTGAGATCAAAGTCGACGGAAACTTTTGTCAGGGGAAGCGGGTGACATAGGGGAATAAGATCGTGGGTGCGTTTGGCGGCCATGATCCCGGCGATACGGGCGATCCCTAGAACATCGCCTTTTTCGGCGGTTCCCTGTTTGATCAGCGCCATGGTTTCAGGTGCCATGCGGATCGAGCCTTTTGCCACAGCAATGCGCGTGGTCTCAGCCTTGTCGGAAACATCGACCATGGCGGCTTTACCGCTTTCGTCGAAGTGTGACAGCTTTGACATATCGCTATCCTTTCAGGAGGGCGCGGGTTGCGGCCTCAACATTATCCTGGCGCATCAGGCTTTCGCCGATGAGGAAGGAGGTTATCCCGGATGTCGCGAGGCGGGCCAGATCACCTTTTGTCGCAAGGCCGCTTTCCCCCACGATCAGGCGATCCGTCGGCACAAGCGGTGCAAGGCGTTCGCTGGTCTCAAGGGAGGTCTCAAATGTTTTGAGGTTACGATTGTTGACACCGATGAGCGGGCTTTTGAGGTTAAGGGCGCGTGTCAGTTCGCCTTCATCATGGACTTCGATAAGAACATCCATATTGTACTCAACAGCCGCAGCCTCGAGCTCAAGCGCCTGAGCGTCCGACACGGCCGCCATAATAATCAGAATACAATCGGCACCCAGGGCTCGCGCCTCGACGACCTGGTAGGTGTCGAACATGAAATCCTTGCGCAAGGCAGGCAGGTTGGTTGCTGCGCGAGCGTCCACCAAAAATTGCTTGGCGCCCTGAAAGGACGGCGTGTCGGTCAAGACAGACAGACAGGTTGCGCCGCCATTTTCATAGTCTTTGGCCAGGGTCGGCGGATCGAAGTCGGCGCGAATGAGACCTTTGGAAGGGCTGGCCTTTTTGACTTCACAGATCAGGCCGTATTGCCCGGCGTCTCGTGCGGCGAAGAGAGATTTGGTAAAACCGCGTACCGGAGAGGCAGCTTTCGCCTTCGCCTCAACATCGCCGAGCGAGACCTTTGCCTTGTCGGCGGCGATCTCTTCCAGCTTGTAGGCTTTGATTTTATCGAGGACTGTTGCCATGGGCTATTCCGAATTGGAGACGCGGATGAGGGTCTCCAAAACCTTGAGAGCGGCGCCGGAATCAATGGCCTCGCCAGCCAACCGGACACCGTCCTTCAAGTCATCGGCTTTATCGGCAACGACAAGCGCTGCTGCGGCATTGATGAGGACGATGTCGCGGTAAGCACCCTTTTCGCCTTCAAGCATGGCTTTGAGTTTGGCTGCATTGAGCGCGGGATCACCGCCCTTGAGATCGGCGCCGTCGGCGACAGGCAGGCCTGCATCTTGCGGCGTCACTGTGAAGGTTGTGACCTTGCCGTTTTCCAGCGCTGCAACTTTGGTTTCGCCCGTCGTGGTGATTTCATCAAGGCCGTTGGAACCCCAGACGACCCAGGCTTTTTCTGCGCCAAGATCCTTGAGCACATGGGCGAGGGGCTCGACCCATTGTTCGGCAAAGACCCCGACAAGCTGGCGCTTGGTGCCTGCCGGATTGGACAGTGGCCCCAAAAGATTAAAGATGGTCCGTGTGCCGAGTTCAACACGGATCGGAGCGACGTGGGCCATGGCCGCATGATGCGACGGCGCCATCATGAACCCCATGCCGCATTCAGCAATACATTTTTCTATCAGTGCGGCGGAGATACCGATTTTGACGCCAAGCTCTTCAAGGGCCTGCGCCGTGCCGGATCTGGAGGAAAGGGCGCGGTTGCCGTGCTTGGCCATGGGGACGCCGCAGGCGGCAATGGCAAAGGCTGCGCCGGTGGATATGTTCCATGTGCCGGAGGCATCGCCGCCGGTTCCGCAATTGTCGATGGCATTCGCAGGCGCTTTGACCTTGAGCGACTTCTCGCGCATCACCCGGGCTCCGGCAGTAATTTCCGAAACCGCCTCACCGCGTACGCGCAGCGCCATGAGGAACGCGCCGATCTGCCCCGGCGTTGCCTCGCCAGACATCATGATGTCGAAGGCCGCATAGGCTTCGTCATCGTTCAGGACATTGCCATCAGCGACGCGGGCAATGAGAGATTTGAAATCGTCGGTCCGGCTCATAGATCACGCCATCTCTTTGACGCGGATACCGGCGAGCTTCATGAAATTGGCCAGAATGTCGTGGCCATGTTCCGAAGCAATACTCTCGGGATGGAACTGGACGCCGTAAATCGGCAGCTCCTTATGCTGAATGCCCATAATCACGCCGTCGTCTGCGCGAGCTGTAATTTCGAGACAATCCGGCATCTGATCTGGATCAAGGGTCAGCGAATGGTACCGCGTGGCTTCAAAGTCCTGAGAAAGTCCCTCGAAAACGCCTTTGCCCTCGTGAGCTATGCGGCTCATCTTGCCGTGCATGCAAAGTGGCGCGCGAATGACCTTGCCGCCAAAAATCTGACCGATGGTCTGGTGACCAAGGCAGACGCCGAAGATCGGGATTTTGCCGGCGGCGCGCTTGACCAGTTCAAGGCAAATACCGGCCTTGTCCGGGTCGCAAGGCCCAGGTGACAGAACGATGGCTTCAGGGGCCTTCTTCAGCACTTCGTCCACTGTTATGGCGTCGTTTCGGTGGACTTCAATCTCGCCCCCAAGCTCGCCAAAGTAGTGAACGAGGTTCCAGGTGAAACTGTCATAGTTATCGATCAGCAGAATCATGGGAGAAATACTCAAGTTTGGTCGAGATTGCGCCATCCTTACAAATGACTGTCAGGCTCCAGGGGATCATTAATACCCTTGGTCCTATCTTCGCATCAAGCAGTAAACAAGGGTTTGCCGGGGCAAAGTGGAGCTTTTGGACGAATGAGCCGATATCACCGCAATGGCGGGCCAATTCAGAGCCTGGCTGAGACCCTTGGCATGTCCGGGGTCCCACGCGAGACAGGGCGTCATGCGTTACGTCTTGTCGGGCTCATTGTGGTGGTCGGCGTCGCTGTTGGAACATGGGCTGGCGTCAAAGCCGCAGCCCGCATCGAGCCAACAATTCTCGTCCAGACGCTTGCCAATCCGGAGGAGGCCGCTGCTCCGGGTTTGACCGCAACATCGCCCGTCCTCACATCTGAAACCAGACCGGAAGTAACACCTGAAGCTGTCTCTCAGCCCATTCTGATACCGGATCTGCGGCCCGGGGTTTCAGAGCCGACAGCGCGGCTGATGTCTGTGCGCTTTGAAGAAGAGTTTCCGGAGGCGTTTGATCCCAACAAGAGCGTTGTTGATGATGTCGTGACCGCGCCCGCGGTAGGACCCGCAAGTACGCTTGTGGAGGCACCTGCCTTGTCCGCGCATGTCTTGCCTGTCATGACGAAGGCACGCATCGCCATCATCATAGACGACCTGGGGCTCCATAAGGGCAGGGCGAGGCAAATTGCGGATTTGCCTGCCGCCCTCACACTGTCCTGGTTGCCCTACGCAGAGCACATCCGGGATCAGACGCAATATGGCTTCGAGCGCGGGCATCAGATTTTTGCTCATGTCCCGATGCAGCCAGGCGGAGATGAAGACCCGGGACCGAACGCCCTGATGACCTGGCATGGCAAAACCGAAATAAAATCCCTGCTTGATGTTCAGCTTTCGGAGTTTACCGGTCTGACCGGGATCAACAATCACATGGGTTCCAGGTTTACGCAGAATGCCATGTCCATGAGCTGGCTGATGGCGGAGGTGAAAGCCCGCGACCTTCTGTTTGTCGACAGCCTGACATCCCCGAGAAGCAAAGGGGCGGGCGTTGCAAAATCCTGGGGGCTGCCGTTTCTAAAGAGAGATTTTTTCATTGATCATGACGCCAAGGGCAACGCGGCGCTGGTCGAACAGCGCCTTGCCGAGCTCGAAGCTCTTGCGCTTGAGCGCGGCGAAATCATCGCCATCGGGCACCCCTATGTCGAAACGCTGGCCGGGCTTGAAGCCTGGATCCCCGCCGCAAAGGCGCGCGGTATCGAGTTTGTTACGGTGTCCCGCTTGACGGCGGCTCAGACTCACCCGGAAGTGATGCAGGTCGCGCAGCAGGAATAGGCGAGTGGCAAGAGATACCATGAAACTCTATGAAGTCCGAGCTGGCCAGAGTATCTGTATCTTTGAGAGCCACAGACACTGTGTAAAGGCTGGATGAAATTGTTCCCTACGGGGAAACACAAAATCCGGTGGTTCTGATCAAGAAAAAAGGCGGCATCTTCCGGGAAGATGCCGCCCTATTGTCCGTCAAATCTTGTTCAGGAAACCTTTGACTTATTTACGAGCCTTGCGACCGGCAATGCCCATACCCATCAGGCCAAAGCCCATCAGGAAGAGAACGCCTGGCTCTGGAACTTTGCCGTGGTCTATGATTTCTTTCACTTTCGTCTTAATGAAATTGTCAAAGAAAGCATCGGGATTTGATCGGAAAGCCAGGATATCGAACAGAGCACCGCCGTGGCCTGTTGCAAGAGGGCCATAGTGCGCGGTCCCGGATCTGGGATCAACAATCGCATTAAACAGGGCGCCAGTTGCCGTCAGAGCTGCATCCAGTTCAGCTCTTTTGTAACCATCGTCGTCTTCATCGGTGATGAGGATAAAATTGTGAACCGAACCCGCACGGAAACTAACTGTATTTAATCCCAGAAGCGTTGCATTCGAACCACGTTCAATACCGCCGCCATTGGCCGTAAGACTCATAAACGGGCCTGGAGCGCTGAGTGTTGCAAAATCTGTGAGATCCTGAATCAGGGTCTCGCTGCCGCCAAAACGCACAACGGCATATTTGGCATCAATGCCGTTAGCGGTCATCGCTGTATTGAATTCAAGAATTCTTGCTTTCACCTGAGCGATATCGCCACCCATGCTGCCTGATGTATCGATGACCCAAACAATATCAGCATCAACTACTACAGCTTGAGAAGGCATCGCCAGAAACAAACCAAGTGTGCCAGCAATAACCGCACCCAATAACTTATTCTTTATACCTCTAAACATAATACCCTCTTTCCTTGTCAGTGCAATCGGATCACACCAGGTCACTAAGCAAGATTTAGGCCAAAGAATGTTGTCCAGCTAAAACAATGAGGTATCAAACTTATTAGAAGAATAATATTTCCAGGTGTAAAGAATCCTGACGCACTGCACTGATAATAAGTGGCATTGCCTATTCGGCAGCATGCAGATAAAACTACTCCATACTATGGGCTCTGCGCGAGTTTCATTGGGCTGACATGCGAAAGCCTGGCGATCTCATCATCGCTATAATATCAAGTCCGGACAAAAGTGGATTTGTCGCCTCGATACCAGCAGCGCGCAAACCAGACTTACCTATTGCGCCCGGACACAAACCGGTGCGCTTCTGCGGCCGCGGTGAAGAGTGCCCTGGCTTTGTTGACGGTTTCGCGGTGCTCGAAGTCAGGGTCTGAATCATAGACCACACCGCCACCGGCCTGGACATACATGGTCTTGTCCTTGACCACGGCGGTTCTGAGCACGATGCAGGTATCCATATCGCCAGCCGCCGAGAAATAGCCGACAGAACCGGCGTAGAGCCCCCGCTTTTCGCGTTCCAGCTCGTCGATGATCTCCATGGCGCGAACTTTAGGTGCTCCGGAGACGGTACCAGCGGGGAAGCCTGCGACCAGCGCCGAGACGGCATCAAAGTCGTCGGCGATATCACCCTCGACGTTCGAGACAATATGCATGACGTGGGAGTAACGCTCGACGCCGAACTGGTCCGTGACCTCGACCGTGCCCGGTTTGCACACGCGGCCCGCATCGTTGCGGCCAAGGTCAAGCAGCATTAAATGTTCGGCGCGCTCCTTGGCATCGGCAAGAAGCTCGGCCTCAAGCGCCAGATCTTCTTTTGGCGTCTTGCCGCGCGGGCGTGTTCCCGCGATCGGTCGGATCGTAACGCGCTCATCGCGCAGACGGACCAAAATTTCAGGGCTGGAGCCAACAACCTGAAAGCCGCCAAAGTTGAGGAAGTAAAGGAAGGGCGATGGATTGGTGCGGCGCAGGGCGCGATAGAGCGCGAAGGGCGGCAGCTCAAACGGTTTTGAAAAACGCTGGCTTGGGACGACCTGGAAGACATCGCCGGCCCGGATGTATTCCTTTGCCGTCTCGACCATCTCCAGATAATCATTATACGGTGTATTGGAGACAGGGTCGCTGTCTTTGAAGGTTACATTATCCTCGACGTCCTGAACGGGCAGGGCGCGATCAAGATCATTGTGTATGTCGCTCAGGCGTTCGGACGCCCGCGCGTAGGCGGCACGGGCCGAAACACCTTGTTCAGGTCTCACGGGCGTTACGACAATGATCTCATCGGTGACCGAGTCGAAGATCGCAACAATCGTCGGGCGCGCAAGAATGGCATCGGGAAGTCCGAGCGGGTCCTCGGGAACATCTGGCAGGTGCTCCATGAGCCGCACCATATCGTAGCCCAGATACCCGAAGATACCTGCGGCCATGGGTGGCAGGGCTTCGGGGAGGTCGATCTTTGAGGACTGAATGAGGGCGCGCAGGGCCTCAAGCGGTGTCTCCGGGCACCGGGTGTACTCATCAGGCTTGTAGCGAGCATTGGAGTTCACTGACGCAACGCCATCCTGGCATTTCCAGATCAGATCCGGCTTCAGTGCAATAATCGAGTAGCGACCACGAACCTCGTTACCTTCGACGGACTCAAACAGCATCGCATTCACTTGTCCGTCGGCCAGTTTCATCATGGCCGATACAGGTGTTTCCAGATCGCCGATGAGACGGGTCCACAAAACCTGAGCCCTGCCACTTTGATAGGTCTCCTCAAACGTCGAAAAGGCAGGTTCGATACTCATGGGTCGAATACTTTCGTGGCCTGCAGCGAACCAGTGACGAACCTGCGCCTGATCAGAACGAGGAGGGAGCTACATCACCAATGGCAAGGGCTATAGAGTCCGGGTTTTGTTTGGATTTAAACATGTTCCGTACGGCGTTGAGGTACTGCCTTTCGGCGTCGTTGACAAAGCTTGCATCGAGCTGCTGCTTCATGATGTCGACATAGGCCGAAATTTCATCGTCTTTAGCAGCTATCGTGCTTCCCGCACGCATTACGACCAGGCTTTCCCCGAGATCTATTGGAGAATGGAAATAGGCACCCTCTTTTGACGCAAAAAGCCTGCTCAAGAGGTTCGCGTTAAAGAGATCTGTGTTCTGATTTCTTCCGAGGCCATTTGGAACTTCCAGAACGCCGCGTCCGACTTCATTGCCCAGTTTTGCAAAATCCTCGCCGGCTCGAGCACGGTCCAGAATACTTGATGCCAGCGTAACGAGGCGTTTGCTGCGTTCAACTGTCCGCCATGCCTTTTCAACGTCATCCTTGACCGTTTCAAAGGGGCGGGGGGCCGAAGGGTAGATTTCGTCGACGCGCACGACGAAGTAATGATTGCCAGCGAACTCGATGAGATCACTGTCGAAATTTTTGACCGATGCAAAAACCTCTTCCATGAAACTCGGATCATCGGGCAGAGTGCCAGGTTCGCCACCAGCTTCAAGTGTTCCGGAGGCACCGATTTTCTTGACTGAATTGAGTGGCAGACCCACTTTTTTGGCAACCGCTTCGAGGGGCTGGCCGGAGGCAATGGCCTCGTCAATGATATCAATATTATCGCCCAGAGTGCGATCAGCTTCGCGCAGGATCAGTTCCTCACGCAGTTCATTCCGGACTTCCGCGAATGATCTGGTGGATTCCGGCGTAATTGAATTAATCCGGACAAGGGACCAACTCAACCCTTCGATGGGACCAATAAGGCCAGGCGCTTCAGCGTCGAAGGCGGCTTTGGCGACAGCAGTATCGGTTATGCCGTAAGCATCAATATCGCCGAGAACGATTGTGTCGGCGTCCAGACCAAGGGATGCACCCACAGCGGTAAAGCTTTCACCCGATTCGACACGAGCCCTGGCAGCGATCATGTCTTGCCTGGAACCAAACAGCCGCTCAATGTTACGTGTTCCTGGCGATGTATAGGTTGAAACCCGTTGGTCATAGAGATCCTTAAGATCGTCCTCCGGGATCGCGATTCCAGCGGTGAAGTCTTCCGGACCCATGGTAATGAAGGAGATGTCTCGATACTCATTGGCTGTGAAATCGGAAATTCTGTCGAGGTAGAATGATCGCAGGATTTCGTCAGAAGGGGTTTCAATCCGGCCCGCGAGATCCGGCGCCAGAACGATGTAGCTGGCGTTGCGGCGCTCAAGACGATTGCGAACAATTGCTTCGGCCATACCGCGTGGCAGGCTCATGCCTGACACGACGGCATTGGTCATTTGCTCCCGCACAATGTCATTGCGCACGTTGCTCTCGAACTCTGATCGGGCAAAACCGCTCTGTCGCAGAACATTGACGAACGTCGTCTCATCAAACTTGCCGAGAATGCCGTTGAACGCTTCGATTGATTTAATTTGCTTGATGGCCTCGGCATCAGAGACAGTCACGCCGATTGAATTTGCGTGGTTTCGAACCGCCTGGCGGACAATCATATTGCCAAGGACGCCCTCAGGGATCTGCTCTTCTTTCGCCTGACCAATGCTGATGCGGCCGCCGCGCTCTTGTGAAAGGCGCTGGATCGTTCGCTCATACTCGGCCTGAAAGGCCGAGGAAGGGATTTCGACGCCGCCGACAACGGCCACAGCCCGGTTGGGAGAGCCGGTCATGGTCGACGCACCCCAGGAAAAGAAGGTAATGCCTATAACAATCAATATGCCCTTGCCCAGGGGGGTTCTTGCTACCTTGCGAAGTCCTGAAAGTGCCATGAAGCGGCGTCCTTTGTTGTCAATGTGGTCATCAATTACTGAGGGGGCAAAACGCCCGCGGAAAGCGGCGCATCCTAGGGGGTGGACCGCCGCGCCGCAAGCCCGGATTTTAGCGGTTAACCTTCACAGCAAACATCTGTAGAAACTTCTGCGAATGTGACGCGGGAATCATCTAGTGTCGCGGCGAATCCACCACGGTGAACAAGAGGCAGAAAATGGCTCAGGCGAAGATCAAGCAACCAAGGCCGATTATCATCGGTAACTGGAAGATGAACGGGCTGAAAGCGTCAGTCAAAGAGATCAGGGCGCTCGACAAGGCTGTAAAGGTAGCGGGCAAAGTTGGCGCTGATATGATGATCTGTCCGCCCGCGACGCTCATTTCGACGCTGGCCGCAGCGGCGAAGGGCACAAAAGTTGCGATTGGCTCGCAGGACTGCCACATGAACGCTTCGGGTGCCCATACCGGCGATATCAGCGCCGAAATGGTGCGCGATCTGGGTGGCAAGGCGGCGATTGTTGGTCATTCGGAGCGCCGCACCGATCACGGCGAAAGCGATGCCATGGTCCTTGCCAAGGCCAAAGCCGCCCATTTGGCCGGTTTGACAGCCATTATCTGTGTCGGCGAGACCGAAGCGGAACGCGACGCCGGGGCAACGCTTCGGGTCATTGGCAAGCAGGTCAAGGGCTCCGTCCCTGAGGGCGTCACCTCGAAGAACACGATTGTGGCCTATGAACCGGTCTGGGCGATTGGCACGGGCAGAACACCAACCCTCGCGGAAGTGGCGGAAGTCCACGGGTTCATCCGCAAGAAGCTCGTGGCCAGGTTTGGCGATGACGGCGCGAAGATCCGGATTCTCTATGGTGGCTCGATGAAATCGGGCAATGCCGCAGAACTCCTCGCAATTCCACATGTGAACGGCGGTCTTGTCGGCGGCGCCAGTTTGAAGGCGAAGGATTTCTTCGGAATTATATCGGCTTGTTGAGCCGGGCTGCAGAAACCGCGCGGTCCCGAGGCCGGGGAGCAATCAAAAGCTTGTCCTGGATCGCCGAAGTCGCTACAAGACCCACGCATTAGCGGGCTGGTGTGTGGCCCCTCAAAAGACCGGAAAGCTGACCTATGTGGTTCACAGTCGTATTGATTATTCAGATCCTTGTCATTCTGGCGATGATTGCTGCCGTTTTGCTGCAGCGCTCCGAAGGCGGCGCGCTCGGGATGGGCGGCGGTGGCGGCGGCGGCGGTTTGATGTCCAACCGGGGCGTCGGCAGCGCACTGACACGCGCGACGGGTATTCTGGCAGGAATGTTTTTCATCTGCTCCATTACGCTCACCATTCTGGCGCGGGGTCTGGCGGATAATGGTCTCGACTTCAGCGTTGAGGGGGAAGCGCCTGCACCGACCGGGACAACCATGCCTGCGCTCAATATCCCTGCGGTTCCGATGGGGGAAGAGGATCCGAGCGTTGCGGGTGAAAGCAAGGACGCGGAAACCGGCGCTGAAGACGATGGGCCGCAAATTCCTGAATAGCCGGAAAAATTTTGGACAGGGAGATTTTTCCTTTCCCACTGCAACACGAATCATCCAGGTTCAAGGCCCATGGCGCGTTACATTTTCATAACTGGCGGCGTGGTATCATCCCTCGGAAAAGGCCTGGCTTCAGCAGCACTCGGTGCGCTCTTGCAGGCCCGCGGGTATTCCGTTCGCCTTCGCAAACTTGACCCCTATCTCAATGTCGACCCGGGCACCATGAGCCCGTATCAGCACGGCGAGGTCTTTGTGACCGACGATGGCACCGAGGCCGATCTTGACCTGGGCCACTATGAACGCTTTACCGGTGTCCCGGCGACGATCAATGATAATATCACCACCGGTAAAATCTATCAGGGGATACTTCAGAAAGAGCGCCGCGGCGATTATCTCGGCGCGACCGTCCAGGTGATCCCGCATGTAACAAATGCCATTAAGGATTTTGTTCTGCACGGAAACCATGATGTCGATTTCGTACTGTGCGAGATTGGCGGGACGGTTGGTGACATTGAAGCTCTGCCGTTCTTTGAAGCCATCAGGCAGCTTGGCAATGACCTCGACAGGGATCAGGCCATCTATGTTCATCTGACGCTGTTGCCCTACATACCGACGGCCGGCGAGCTCAAGACCAAGCCGACACAGCATTCGGTGAAGGAACTGCGCTCCATTGGTATTCAGCCGGACATTCTGCTGTGCCGCTCGGACCGCCCCGTCCCCCAGGAAGAACGGCGCAAAATTGGCCTGTTCTGTAATGTGCGCGCCGAAGCGGTCATTCAGGCGCTCGATGCAGATTCAATTTATCATGTGCCGATTGCCTATCACAAGGAAGGCTTTGATGATGAAGTCTTGCGCGCCTTTCATATCGAGGATGCCCCGGCACCAGAGCTTGAAATGTGGCAAGGCATTTGCGATCGGGTGATTGATCCGGACGGCGAAGTCACCATTGCCATTGTCGGCAAATACACCGGCCTCAAGGATGCCTACAAGAGCCTCAGTGAAGCGCTGACCCATGGCGGCATTGCCAACAATGTGAAGGTGAAACTCAAATGGGTCCAGGCTGACGTGTTTGATTCTGAAGACGCAGTGCATCACCTCCAGAACGTGCACGGCATTCTGGTGCCTGGCGGTTTTGGCGAACGCGGCGCCGAAGGAAAAATCAAGGCGGCCGAGTTTGCCCGCATTCAGAACGTTCCCTACTTCGGCATTTGCTTCGGCATGCAAATGGCAGTCATTGAAGCCATGCGCAATCTGGTCGGGGACACAAACGCGACGTCGAGCGAATTTGGCGAAAGTGAAAATCCCGTCGTCGGCATCATGACGGAATGGACCAGGGGCAACGAACTCGAGAAACGTGTCGAAGGCGATGACCTTGGCGGAACCATGCGTCTGGGTGCCTATGATGCAAGTCTGACCGCGGGGTCCAAAGTCGCCGACATTTACGGCTCCTGCGACATCGTTGAGCGCCATCGCCATCGCTATGAAGTCAACATGGAGTGCCGCGAGCAACTGGCAGAACACGGCGTCATCTTCTCCGGTGTCTCCCCTGATGGCCTGTTGCCCGAGATCGTCGAGATCCCGTCGCATCCGTGGTTTATTGGCGTTCAGTATCATCCGGAATTGAAGTCAAAACCGTTTGAACCGCATCCGCTGTTTGCCTCGTTCATTGACGCAGCGGTGAAGCAGTCACGGCTGGTTTAGTTCCCCTCAGTGTCATCCCGGGCAAGCGAAGCGCGACCCGGGATCTCGGGGTAGGATGGGAAGGCAAACAGAGAGCCGAGTGTGTGGCACGAAGGTGCCCGGAGATCCCGGCTCTGCGCTGCGCTCCGGCCGGGACGACAAGAAATTTAATACGGTGAGAGAAGACCCATGACAGCACAAAAAGTTATTCAGATTACAGACACCGTCACCGTCGCCAATGACCTGCCGTTTGTGCTGTTCGGCGGGCTCAATGTTCTTGAGGATCTGGACTCGACGCTCTATGCGGCCGAGGCTTTCAAGACTGAGACTGACAAGCTCAAGATCCCCTTTGTCTTCAAAGCCAGCTTCGACAAGGCCAATCGGACGAGCATACATTCCTTCCGCGGTGTTGGTCTTGATGAAGGCATGAAGATCTTCGAGGCGGTCAAGAAGACGTTCGATGTTCCGGTCATCACCGACCTCCACGAGGTGCATCAGGCACAGATCGTGGCCGATGTCGTCGATGTCATCCAGATCCCGGCCTTTCTTGCGCGCCAGACGGACCTCGTTGAGGCCATGGCCAAAACCGGCGCGGTGATCAATGCCAAGAAACCACAATATATGGGCGCCGATCAGGTTGCCAATATCGTCGACAAGTTCATCGAGTGCGGCAATGACAGGATCATTGTGTGTGAACGCGGTAGTCAGAACGGCCCGACGCAATTGGTCGTGGATATGCTGGGGTTCGAGGTGATGAAACAGGTGACCGGCGGGCATCCGATCATTTTCGATGTCACCCACGCGCTGCAATGCCGCGAGACCTTTAGCCTCAAGACCGGCGCCAATGATCCTGTGGGCGGCGGTATGGCCTCAGGTGGCCGCCGGGCCCAGACCCCGGAACTCACAAGGGCAGGGCTCGCCTGCGGCATCGCCGGTCTCTTCCTCGAAGCCCACCCCGATCCCGATAAAGCCAAATGCGACGGCCCAAGCGCACTGCCGTTGGATAAGCTTGAGGAGCTGCTCTCTCAGGCCAAACAGGTCGATGACCTGGTGAAAAGCTTTCAATCTATCGAGATCGATTGAGCCTTTAAGCCGCGTCTTTTTCCAGACGAGCGCGCAGGGCATGGGCGAGTTTGTAGACGTCGCCGGGCCATCGGGGAATTCCTCTGGTTTGTTGAAGGATCACTGCGGCTTTGCGCCCGACCGAAGGAGCAGGATCATTGCCACAGCGCCGGGCAGGGCCTGCAGGAACAGGATAGATGGATTTGCTGTGACCCCGCCGAAAATCCCGGCGATGACGACACACAGGAGCATAAAGACTGTGATGTCACGTTTTTCGGCCACCAGACCCCAGAGCAGGCCCGCCGCCAGAAATCCATTATAGAGCCCCTGATTGGAGGCCAATACTGCGGTCTCGGCTGATTGGACAGCGCTCATGGAGAACACCTCGCGTCCAATGGGGTGATCCCAAAGAAACATTTCCAGCACCAGGAAACCGAAGTGGAGTGCGGCGACAACCAGGACCGCTATTTTTGCTGAGACTTGCACAGAGCAACTTGTACCTCAAATGTTTCTGATCGCCAATCTCTGTTCTTCAGGTCACGCGAATGTGAACGTCAGCCGGATTGTCAGGCGGGAGTTGACCGGTCGGGCCGAAGCAGGGGCCAATGTGGGGCCCCTCTCGGGTGTGCCGTGCACACCCTGCCGGACAAAGGGAGCGAGCACGGGTGCACACTAGTTGTGACCTCTCAAGACGTTGTTCATTCGATCCTGATCTGAGAAGCTGATGTTTGT
>CBFDBJ010000024.1:0-42833 GCA_965603015.1 uncultured Alphaproteobacteria bacterium | reverse complement strand
AATCGAGATAGGATTTAATCCGGGTCAGGGCAGAAATAAGGTTCGGATTGCCGACCGCAAATCCCATGCGCCAGCCCGGCATGGAATAGGTCTTGGAGAGCGAGCCAAACTCCACCGCAATGTCCTTGGCGCCCTCGATCTGCATAATTGATGGCGGCGGGGTGTCGTCGAAGTAAATCTCGGAATAGGCAATGTCTGACAAGACATAGATCTCATGCTTGCGGGCAAACCCGACCAGCTCCCTGTAAAAATCAAGATCAGCAACCTGGGCTGTTGGATTGGACGGGAAGTTCACCACAATCGCGATCGGCTTGGGAACCGAGTATCGCACCGCCTGATCGAGGTGCTGAAAAAAGGCATCGCCCGAAGAGATCGGAATATGGCGCAGCGCCGCTCCAGCCAGAATGAACCCGAAGGCGTGAATGGGATAGGTCGGGTTTGGAACCAGCACCACATCGCCTGGCGCGGTCATTGCGTGCGCCAGATTGGCAAAGCCTTCCTTGGACCCAAGCGTGGCGACAACTTCCGTCTCCGGGTCAAGACCAACCTGGAAGCGCCTGTCATAGTATCCGGCAATCGCCTTTCTCAGCCCCGGCAGGCCTCTGGACGATGAATAACGGTGCGCCTTGGGGTCCCATGCGGTTTCTGCAAGCTTTTCCACGATGAAGTCGGGCGTCGGCAGATCCGGGTTTCCCATGCCAAAATCAATGATATCCTTGCCCTCGTTGCGGGCAGCGGCCTTGATCCGGTTGACTTCTTCGAAGACATAGGGCGGCAAACGCTTGATCTGGTGAAATTCGCTAATCATGGACTGAAGACTCTGGTGGGGCTCTGGTGAGACGGTGGAGGTTACATTTGGACCCTTATACAGCAAATAGGGCCAATTCGGGTTTCCTAGGACGGAAAAGGGTAAAGGTCAATCGCCACTCTCGGCCTGTGGGTCGGCCAGTGGTTCGGCCCCCGGGGCGGCCAGTGGGTCGGCCGGTATGGCGGCTGGCGTAGTCTCCGTGGCTACGTCTGGAGCCACTTGTGGAGTGACTTCAGGGGCCTGATATCCCTCGCTCTTGCGCCTCTCCGCCTCTTCTCGCAAAGCCCGGATCACACTTTCAGGCTCGATGGCGCTTGCCTGACTGTTTGCAGCCGGCTGAATATCGGACAGGTCCGGCCAGGTCTTTTCGAGTTCCGCCAGCTCTCCGGATGAACACGCGCTCACCAAAGCCAGCGCCAGGCCGCCGAATATCACCCAGTTTATCAAAAACTTCATAGTCCCGACCGTGCTAACGTGTTCTGTGCCATCTCATGGTTCCACGGGCACAATACCTCAGCTTTACTTCCAGTACCTAACGAAAGTATTATCTGGATCAAGGAACGCCAGCCAAAGAAGGATTGGATATGACTGATAGCACCGAGACACCGAGTGGACTTCCCGATTTCGATCCTTTCAAGTTCCAGAACTCCCTGAAGGAAATTGGCGAACGCAGCCAGCGTCTGGTTGAAGAGTTCTACAATCAGGAAAAGGACCAGCTGAGCCATATGGACCCGGGCAAGATGGCGGACCCTGGCATCCTCGACCCGAACAACATCCAGGAGGCTTTTACCAGCCTGTTTACCGCGATGATGTCCAATCCACAAAAATTTGCCGAGGCACAGGTTAACCTGTGGCAGACCCATATGAACCTCTGGCAAACCACAGCGAAACGGATGATGGGCGAAGCGGTCGAGCCGGTGGTCAAGGCTGGCCCGCGCGACAAGCGCTTTCGCGATTCCGAGTGGGACGAAAACGTCGTCTTTGACTACATCAAACAAAGTTATCTGCTGACTGCCAACTGGCTCAATCAGGCGGTCGACGAGGCAGAAGACCTCAGCGACGAAGAGCGGCGCAAGGTCGAATTCTATACGCAGCAATATGTCGATGCGATCTCGCCATCCAATTTCGTGCTAACCAATCCGCAGGTTTTGCGCGAGACATTGAGCAGCAATGGCGAAAACCTCGTCAACGGTCTGGAAAACCTGCTCGAGGATCTTGAGCGCGGCCATGGCAAGCTCAACATCAAGCAAACCGATATGGACTTCTTCAAGGTCGGTGAGAACATTGCGCTGACCCCGGGCAAGGTTGTTTTCCAGAACGACATCATCCAACTTCTGCAATATACGCCGACGACGGATGAAGTTTACACCACCCCGCTGCTGATTTTCCCGCCGTGGATCAACAAGTTTTACATTCTTGATCTACGCCCGGAGAACTCGTTCATCAAGTATTTCCTCGACAAGGGCTACTCGATCTTCGTCGTCTCGTGGGTCAATCCGGACAAGAAACTCGCCGAGAAAACCTTTGAGGACTACATGTTCGAAGGTGTCTTTGCTGCACTTGACGCGGTCAAGGCGGCGACCGGCGAGCAAGAAGTCAATACCATCGGCTATTGCATCGGCGGCACCATGCTGTCCGCCTCGCTGGCCTATATGGCAAAGAAGAAGATCAACAAGGTCAAGTCGGCAACATTTTTTGCCGCCCAGACAGACTTCACCGAGGCCGGTGAGCTCAAGGTCTTCATTGACGAGGAGCAGTTGCAATCCCTTGAACGCGAGATTGACGCCTCGGGCGGCTATCTTGAAGGCACGACCATGGCCAATACGTTCAACATGCTGCGCTCCAATGACCTGATCTGGTCCTATGTGGTGAACAATTACCTCATGGGCAAGGACCCCACGCGCTTTGATCTCTTGTTCTGGAACGCCGATGCGACGCGCATGCCAAAGAACGTTCACATGTTCTACCTGCGCAAATGCTATCTGGAAAACGCCCTCGCCGAAGGCAAGATGGAACTGGGCGGGGTCACCCTCGACCTCTCCAAAGTCAAGACGCCGATCTATCTGCAGTCCTCAAAGGATGACCACATTGCGCCCTCTCGCTCGGTTTACAAATCGACGCATCTGTTCGGCGGCGAGATCAATTTCATGGTCGCGGGCTCCGGCCATATCGCCGGCGTGATCAATCATCCTGCAGCGGGCAAATACCAGTACTGGACCAACCCGGACCTGCCGGACACCGTCGAGCACTGGTGGGAAGGCGCAACCGAGCACCCCGGCTCCTGGTGGGACGAATGGGAGCTCTGGCTGCGCGCCAAATCAGGCGACAAGGTCGCGGCGCGAATGCCGGGGGAAGGTCAACTGGACATCCTGGAAGATGCGCCAGGGTCGTTTGTGCAGGTGATGAGTTAGGGTCAGGTCGTTCGCTGCTGCAAATCTGATGTTTGGGACGACCTTAGTCCTTCCCCTCCCGGGAGAAGGTGTCGCGCAGCGACGGATGAGGGGCGATGTTTCGGCGGGCTGAATGTATTGATGGCTCAGTCCCTCACCCTCCCACGTGCTCTGCACGCGGGTCCTTCCCTCTCCCGGAGGGCGAGGGACTTTTTTTACATGCATGGCATTTAAGGCCACTGTCATCCTCGAGACGCCGACAGGCGGAGTCCCTTGCCCGGCAAGGTGTGCAAAGCACACCTGAGAGGGGGGATCTTCTCTCGGTACAGTTTGCACTGACAGAAGATCCCCGGCCTCATTCTGCGAATGAGCCGAGGATGACATAAAAAGCGCCCTATTCTGCCAGCAAGGCATAGCCGTTGCTGTCCGGCTCGGTGCCGAAGCGGCAGGTTTTGGCGTTTTTTGTCAGGCCGCCGGGACATGAGAAGGCGTTGACCGGATCGAAGCCGGAGTTTTGATTGTGGCGCAGGGCTTCCTCGAGGGTTGAGATTTTTGTTAAGACCACTTCGCTCAAGGTTGCGGCAGATTTTTGCAAGCCCGATGCACCGCCGCCGCTGGCGCTGGCGTAGATCAGGCCGCGGCCGGGGGCCTTGACCATGACCATGTTGGACAGCGACGTTGCGTCCTGCGCCGAGGAGAAGTAGATCCCGGTGGTGCGCGACACATCACCAAAGCCGAAGGCGCCGTTCATCGAGACAACACAGGTGACCGCGCGCCCTTCCGCATCGGCGACAACAAAGCTGGTTGAACCGGCGTCGCCGCTCCTGAGGGAATTCATATCCGCGTCGAGTGGCTTGCTTCCGTCTACAGCACTTTTCCAGACAGAGTTCTCGGCGTCTGATCCGCTCCGTGTAAAGATAGTCACCCCGTCCGCTTCGACTCGTCTTGCGGTGCCTGTCGTGACTTTGTAATTGCGCAAATCATCCTGCGTGATTGTGCTGTCGGAACGCCTGGCGTCCTCAACAAAAACCCGCCCCAGATCACCGCTGTAAAAACCGTCCGCGCCGCTGCCCTGGAGCCGCGCGAGCGTGGCCGACATGCCCGGTTGGCGATAGCTACGACCCAGGGCGATGGTGTCGCCGTTCGAGGTCATGCCCTCGGGTGGCCAGCGCAGGCTCCTGTTGGCGGCCACTTGCGCAGAAGTCGCCTTCGACATCACAGCGCCAGACTCGGCCAGACGGACAGCCGGAGCAAGGAGCTGGTCCCATGCGGTGCGACCATGCTGAGCGTTCAGCCATGCAAAGCCCTTGATATTTCCGGGCACTGCGACTTTGCCGCCCGCTTTGGCCTTCATAGCCGGGAAGTCGATCTGTTCGACGCCAGAGTCTTCCGATCCGGCATAAAGGCAGGATCCGCCGCCGCCCGGACCAGCCGCGCCGGGATAGGTCACCGCAAGGGCAAAATAGACGGCTGTGGCCGCATCGGCAGCATTTCCGCCGCTTGCCAGAATATCGCGGCCCACCTCGACGGCCTGGGGTTCATCCGCAATAACGAATCCGGCAAAACGTCTGGCATCGCCGACCTGCCAGACATGCCCGTCGATGGCCGTTGCGGCTGATCCAGCACCTTCTTCGAGGCGCAGGGTGAGGCCAGGCCATCCTTTTTCGGCACACCCCGAAAGAGCCAAAACTGTGGCCAGACCCGCCAAAACCGCAGATTGCCTCGCAAATCCGGTCACAGAACCGCCGGATTTTCCTGTCATGCTGCGTAAAATGAGCATTGTTCCACCTTGTTAATCCTGCTTTGCCGGGGCTCGGCCCAATTCTAACGGCAAGTTTATTTGCAACGGTATCGGGCGCTATGCCAGTCTCGGCGGCACAGGTTTCGGATTGATGCACGAAGGCGATGGGTAGCAGATCCTGGCCCTCTTCGGAAACCCTGGATGCCCGGACCAGTTGATCGGCGGGCCTGATGATAATTTGGTAAGGCGTTTTGAGGTATGAATTGAGTATGACACTACGAAAAACCAACGCGCTCCGTTTCAAACAGACAATCGGAACCAGATGGCTCAAGAGCTTCACGGGCCTCAAGACTATGGCGCTCTGTATGGGCCTTGCGGTTTCCACAATGCTTGTGAGCGCCGGGCCTGCTGCAGCGGGTGGTCTCATCCGCGATGCCGAGATTGAAGCGCTGCTGCGCGAATATACCGACCCGATCCTCGTTGCAGCGGGATTGCAGCCTGACGCGGTCAGCCTTTACATCGTCAATGACACATCGCTGAATGCCTTTGTCGCGGGCGGCAAAAACATCTTCATTCACACTGGCCTGATCGTCGAGGCCGAGCGCCCTGTCGAGCTCATCGGCGTCATCGCGCACGAGACCGGCCATATTGCCGGCGGGCACCTTGCGCGACGCTCTGATGGCATGAAGGCTGCCAAATTTCCCATGCTCATCGGTCTGGGGGTCGGGATTATTGCCGCGGTCGCTGGCGCGCCTGATGTGGCCATGGCCGCAATTGCCGGCGGTCAACATGTCGCCATGATGGAGATGCTGAGCTACTCGCGGGTTCAGGAATCGTCTTCAGACCAGGCCGCCGTGACCTATCTCGACAAGGCCGGCATATCATCAGACGGCATTCTCACGTTTTTTGAGAAGTTTCGGTATACGGACGTCTTTGCCGCGCACAGTCAACATATTCCACCCTACTGGCGCACCCATCCGCTGTCTTCAGACCGGATCGCAGCGCTGACCCAACGGGTCGAGACCTCACCCTATAAAGGCCAGAAAGACAGCGCCGAAAGCGTCCATCGCTTCGCCATGATGCAGGGTAAATTGCGCGGCTTTATTGATCATCCCACGGCAACCATGCGGCGCTATCCACCCGAGGACACCTCGGACGAAGCCCGTTACGCCCGGGCCATAGCCTTTTACCGCCTGGTCGAGGTCGATGAAGCGCTGTCAGAAATCGATGCCCTGATCGCAGCGGATGAGAAAAATCCATATTTTTATGAGCTGAAAGGCCAGATCCTGTTTGAGACGGGCCGGGTCGCCGACGCGATCCCCCTGCATGCACGGGCCGTCGAGCTTGCGCCAGATGAGCCTCTTTTGCAGATTAATCTGGCTCAGGCCATACTGGCCGCGCCGGGTTCGGAACAAGACCCCAAAGCAGGCCCCGACGCCCGAGAGCACTTGCTCACTGCCCTTGAGGCGGATGATGAAAATCCCTTTGCCTATAACCAGCTGGCGATTACCTATGCACGCGAGGGCAACGACGGCCTGGCCGCGCTCTACACGGCCGAGCAGCACTATCATTCCGGGAATATGGGCGGGGCAGAGACTTTTGCGGTTCGCGCCGACCATTATCTTGAAAAGGGAACACCGGCGTGGCACAGAGCATCTGATATCATCAACGTCTCGCGCAACATGCGGCAAGACCGAAGAAGTTAAAAAGGGAAACAGGGGATGAATCGGAAATTCATAATTGCCGCGGCGGGGACCGTGTTGATCGGACTTGGCGCGCTGGTCTTTTCGGGGCAGTGGTCGGGCAATGAAGCCATCGCTGGCAATACGGGCGACAAGAACTGGGACAAGTCGGAAATCGAGTCCCTTATCCACGACTATCTGATGGAGAACCCGGAAGTCATCCTCGAATCCGTCAACAGAATGCAGGAGCGCGAGCAGGACAAGGCCGCACAGGCCGCCCAATCCTTTCTTCAGAAAAATCGCGGCGCGATCGAAAGCGCCGACGCCGGAGCCTTCATTGCTGGCAATCCCGAGGGCGACGTGACCATCGTCGAATTCTTCGACTACCATTGCGGTTACTGCAAGAAGTCGCTTGCCGGCCTCATGAAAACCGTCGAGAAAGACAAGAATATCAAGCTCGTGCTCCGGGAGTTCCCGGTCCTCGGCCCGGAGTCGAAATTTGCCGCCAAGGCCGCCATGGCCGCCATTGAGCAAGGCAAATATATGGAGCTTCACCTTGAAATGATGGAGGCCAAGGGCAAGCTGTCCCGGTCTCGCATTGAGAATATGGTGGTTTCCGTTGGAATGGACCTGATTGTGTTCAACAAGGCGGTTTCAAATCCGCAGTACGAGAAGGTCCTTGCTGCCAATATGGAGCTGGCACGCGGGCTCAATATCAACGGCACGCCGTCATTCGTTCTGGGTGACGGGATCCATCACGGCATGAGGTCCGGCGAGGAACTGCGCACCCTGGTAGCCGAAGCGCGCTCCAGCTGAGACCCGTGGGCAATAAGAAGCGAATTGACCTGAGATAAAACGGCTTTAAGGTTTCCCTACACAAAGGGAGAACCTTATGAGCGGCTTTTCAGACTATGATGATTTCGACGGCCTCGGCCTTGCAGGCCTTGTGCGCCAGGGCGACGTTTCTGCGTATGAGCTTCTCGAAGAGGCCGTGGAGCGAACGAGGCGTCTTGACCCCAAAATCAACGCCGTCACCCAACAACACTTTGATCTGGCGAAGGAGGCGATAGATCAGGGGCTGCCGGACGGACCTTTCAGGGGCGTTCCGTTCCTGCTGAAGGATCTGGGCGTTGGCCTTAAGGGCACCATCACCTCAAGCTCCTCCAAACTCTACCAGGGCGCGGTGGCGGACCACGACACCACCCTGGTCGAACGCTACAAGGCAGCAGGGCTGGTCATCTTCGGCAAGACCAACACACCGGAGTTTGGCATCACCGCCACGACAGAGCCCGCGCTGCACGGCCCGGCGCGCAATCCTCACAACATTGACTACTCAACCGGCGGCTCATCCGGCGGTGCGGCAGCAGCCGTGGCGGCTGGCTACATCCCCGTCGCCCATGCCTCGGATGGCGGCGGTTCGATCCGCATCCCCGCTTCATGCTGCGGCGTCTTTGGCCTCAAGCCGACCCGGGCACGCACGCCCTCCGGCCCCGATGTCGGCGAAGGCTGGGCGGGCCTGTCGATTGCTCACTGTGTTTCGCGCACCGTGCGCGACAGTGCTGCCCTGCTCGACGCAACGCACGGACCCGCAGTCGGCGATCCCTACGCCGCACCGCACTTTGGCGGCTCGTTCCTCGAAGAGATGCAAAAAGCGCCGGGCCAATTGCGCATCGCGGTCCAGACCAGTTCCAATGCAGACACCCGCGTTCACCCGGACTGCCTCGCAGCCATCACGAAAACCGCAAAGCTGCTGGAAGAGATGGGCCACATCGTCGAGGAGGCCGAGCCCGACCTCGCGCCCGGCGTCATCGGCGACGCACTGCGCTTTGCCTCGTCGGTCGGCACCGCGGCCATGCTTGATGCCCATGCCGAGCGGCTTGGTCGTCCGATCACGGAGGACGATGTCGAGTGGGTCACCTGGCGCACTTATCAGCGCGGCAAGAAGGTGCTGGCCGCCGACTACGCCCGCTCCATCGCGCTGATCCATCAGATCACCCGCAAGGTCGGCTATTTCTTCAAAGATTACGACCTCCACCTCGCCCCGACGCTGGGCACTCCGCCACGCAAGCTCGGCGAACTCGACACCCAAAGCCACGACACCAAATCCTACGCCCGTCTCATCGGCGAGTTCTCCCCCTTCACGGCGATGTACAACATCACCGGCCAGCCAAGCGCCTCGACCCCGATGCACTGGACAGAGGACGGCCTGCCGGTCGGTGTGATGCTGACGGCACGATTTGGCGATGAAGCAGCGGTGCTGCGCATTGCGGCTCAGTTGGAAGAGGCAAACCCATGGGCCAGCAGGAAGCCACCGAATTGGGCGGGCATACAAACGTAGTTCTGCCTTAATCCTCAGCGTCAGTGCTAATGAACTGCGCCTTGTCAAGTATGGTGCATCGGTAGTGCTGGATGATGTGGCCGCCAGCATCGAGCACCTCATAGGTTTTCGCCTTAAAGTCGCCTTCACAGCGCAATGACTTTGTGCACTCGTAGACGACGTACTTGCCTTCTACGACAGAGCTAGACGCGCTGTAACCTTCGGCGCATTTACCCTTTTGTATCTGACGGCGCACATCCATCTGTATTGGCTTGCCGGTGTTCTGCGTGACAACCTGCGGCATCGCGACGGTCTCGCGAACGCCTGTGGAACCGGCTGCAAAGGCAGCTGTAACAAACGCCGCCCCCACGGCAGCCGATGTGGCCAAAACAATTACTATCTTCTTCATGGTCTGGTCCCCTCTATCTTGAATTGTTCAAATGATTCAAAATTGAAATGAGGGTACACAGAGCGCTAATTGCAGTATGAGCCCTGTTGCCCCCTACTCTGAGACCTTCAACATAACATTCACAGGCACCCATAGCAAACCGGTGCAAATCGACCACGGACAGACCGACGAGCGGAAGTTCTGATCGAAAAGGTGCTTGCCGAGACGTCGCCCTAGGCCAGGATCTCTATACCGATCAGCCTGTTGTCCGCGTCGAAATCGAGCATGAAGTCCGCGCCTTCGTAGTCCGGAATGTGGTCCAAAAGCCTGAGCGTCTTCTTCACGCATCCATCTGTTCCGGTGCCCGGATGATCCGGCAAGCTGATGTAGGCGACATCAGCGTCATCATCGGATGACTTTTGGTTCGATTTTGCCTGTCATGGTCCAACCTCGCAGTCTGTCCTGTGTCAGACGCTCAAATCAGCCCCGCCAGCGGGCTACTTGGATCGGCGTACATTTTCTTCTGCATACGGCCCGCCAGATAGGCCAGTCTGCCGGCCTCGACGGCGTGTTTCATGGCGGCGGCCATGCGGATCGGGTCTTTGGCTTCGGCGATGGCGGTGTTGGAGATGATGCCGTCGCAGCCCAGTTCCATGGCGATGGCGGCGTCCGAGGCCGTGCCGACACCGGCGTCAACGAGGACCGGGACTTTGGATTGTTCGATAATCAGGCGGATGCCGATCGGGTTCTGAATGCCGAGGCCCGAACCGATCGGTGCGGCGAGCGGCATGATGGCGACGCAGCCCATGTCTTCCAGCTCCTTCGCCATTATAGGATCATCGGAGCAATAGACCATCACTTCAAAGCCGTCCTTGATCAGGAGTTCGGCGGAGCGCAGGGTCTCGATCATATTGGGATAGAGGGTCTTCCTGTCGCCAAGCACCTCGAGCTTGACCAGGTTCCAGTCGCCCGCCTCTCTGGCCAAACGAAGTGTGCGCACGGCGTCCTCGCCGGTAAAACATCCGGCGGTGTTGGGCAGGAAGGTTACTTTCTTCGGGTCGATATGATCGACCAGCATGGGCTGGGCCGGGTCTGACAGGTTGACCCGGCGAATGGCGACGGTGACAATTTCAGCGCCCGAGGCTTCCAGGGCCGCCGCGTTTTCCGCATAGTCCTTGTATTTGCCGGTGCCGATAATCAGGCGCGAGCCATAGGTCTTGCCGGCGATCACCAGCGGTTTGTCATCAAATCCTGCGATAGCCATGTTTCCACCCGATATTATGTTTTTGTTTTGTTTGCCTGGTCACAGGCAATCAACCGCCGCCAATGAAATGCACAATTTCGAGGCGGTCACCATCCTGCACCATGGTTTCACCATAGAGGGATCGCGGCACGATTTCCAGATTCCGCTCGATCGCAACCTTGCCTTTGGTGAGCCCCAGAATGACAAGCAAATCCTCAAGGTGAACAGCAGCCTCGAGGGCCTGTTCCTCGCCGTTTATGGTCACGCTTATGGTTACGTTTTCTGTCATAATTCCGCCGTTTACCGCCATTCTCAGTCTTTTGCCCGCAACATCCGCAGACACTTTCCCGCCGACCGAGACGAATCCTTGGTGTTTGGGTTTGGCCCTTGTATAAGAAATCCCGCTAAATTGTCGATTCTGCCTGTAATCTGTCAGGCTAAATTATACAGCGCCGGATCGACATTCCTTTAGAAACAGACAGCGTGTTTGGACTATGACGTCAACAGTTTTCATTTTGAATGGCCCCAATCTCAATCTTCTGGGAACCCGGGAGGTCGAGATCTACGGCAGCACGTCGCTGGCCGACATTGGAGTTCTGGCCAGGGCTTCTGCTGAAGCGCTTGGTTTGGCCCTGGATTTCAGGCAGTCCAATCATGAGGGCGAGTTGGTCGACTGGATCCAGGAGGCACGCGGCAAGGCGGATGCAATCATCATCAATGCGGCGGCCTACTCGCACACTTCCATCGCGATCCTTGATGCCCTGCAGACCTTCGAGGGGCCAATTATCGAGGTTCACTTGTCCAACATCTTCAAACGTGAGAGTTTCCGGCATCATTCTCATATCTCCGGGGTCGCCGAGGGCGTCATATGCGGGCTCGGCGCACAAGGCTATGTGCTGGCCCTTACGGCTGTGGCCGACAAGTTGAAGACTTTGAGCTGACGGCAAGCGCCGACAGCGGCATCTGATCAAATATCCATCGACCTGATGGTCGATTGTCAAACCAGGAATTTGGAGTAAACGTGAGCGATTCAAACAAGAAAAATGGGTCAGGCAAGGTGGATCAGGATCTCATCCGGGATCTTGCCAATCTGCTATCCGAAACCAACCTCAGCGAGATTGAGGTTGAGCAAAACGGTTTGCGGCTGAGGGTCGCACGACAATCAGGCGGCACATTCGTCTCGGCGGCAGCTCCGGCTCCCGCCCCGGGCACCGCAGCCACTCAGGCGACTGCACCGGCGGGCGTAGCCGAGGGCGACGATGCCAGTCATCCCGGCGCCGTGACCTCTCCGATGGTCGGCACGATCTACACCTCGTCCGAACCCGGATCGCCACCGTTTATTCGTGAAGGTGACCAGGTCACCGAAGGCCAGACGCTGCTGATCGTCGAGGCGATGAAGACCATGAACAATATCCCCGCACCCAAGGCGGGCCGTGTAGCAAAAATCCTCGTATCCAATGAACAGCCGATTGAGTTTGGTGAAGTTCTTGTGATCATCGAGTAGCGGGACAAACGCGTCAGATGATTGAAAAAATACTAATTGCCAATCGTGGTGAAATTGCCCTGCGTATCCACCGTGCCGCGCAGGAAATGGGCATCAAGACCGTGGCCATCCATTCCACTGCAGATGCCGATGCCATGCATGTACGCCTTGCCGACATGAGCGTGTGCATTGGCCCGCCACCGTCGGCCAAATCCTATCTCAATATTCCGGCGATATTGACCGCCTGTCAGATCACCGGCGCGGACGCGGTGCACCCTGGATACGGGTTCCTGTCCGAAAACGCCCGGTTCGCCGAGATCCTGGAAGAACACAGTCTCACCTTTATCGGACCAAAAGCGGAGCATATCCGTTTGATGGGCGACAAGATTTCCGCCAAGGAGGCGGTCAGAAAGGCCGGAATTCCAGTGGTCCCCGGCTCGGCTGGCGATGTGGCAACCGCCGAGGACGCAGCGCGGCTGTGCGCCGACATGGGGTATCCGGTGATTATCAAGGCGGCCTCGGGCGGCGGCGGCAAGGGCATGCGCGTTGTCAGGTCTGAAGCCGAGATCACCGAGGCGCTCGCCAACACCCGCCGTGAAGCCAAGGCCAATTTCGGCGATGATACGGTTTACATTGAAAAGTTCCTCGAGAATCCACGCCACATCGAAGTGCAGGTCATTGCCGATGCGCACGGCAACGTCGTTCACCTCGGGGAACGGGATTGCTCCTTACAGAGACGGCATCAGAAAGTTCTTGAAGAGGCACCAAGTCCTGTCCTGACAGCTACTGAACGCGAATCGATTGGCAAGACCGTCGTCGACGCGGTCAAGTCTCTGGGATACCTCGGCGTGGGAACGGTCGAATTTCTCTACGAGAATGGTGAATTCTACTTCATCGAAATGAACACACGGCTGCAGGTTGAACATCCCGTGACAGAGATGATCACGCGACTGGATCTGGTGCGAGAGCAGATCCGCATTGCCAATGGTGAAGAGCTTGGCTACAGCCAGGATGATATCCGATTTATCGGACACTCTATTGAATGCCGGATCAACGCCGAAGACCCGGTGTCTTTCACGCCGTCACCCGGCAAGATAAAGGATTTCCATCAGGCTGGCGGACTTGGCGTGCGGTTTGATTCCGGAGTTTATACCGGCTACACAATCCCGCCCTATTATGACAGCCTGATTGGCAAGCTGATTGTTCACGGCATGAACCGTGAAGAGTGCATCATGCGCCTCCAGCGATCACTGCACGAACTGGTCATTTCAGGCGTCAAGACGACCACTCCCCTGTTTGAGGATCTGATCGCGAACGAGGACTTTCTCACCGGCAACTACGACATCAACTGGCTGGAAAAATACCTGAGCCGCCAACAACCAGGCGAGGATGACTTGAAAAAGTGACGGATGTGACCCCGGAGCTTCTGCTGGGCGCCTATGCTGAAGGGGTATTCCCGATGGCGGAGGACCGTTTCGATCCAACGCTGTACTGGTATGACCCCGAATTCAGAGGTATATTGCCGCTTGATACCTTTCACTGTCCCCGCCGACTGAAAAAGACCGTTCGGTCCGGCCTCTATCAGGTCACCTTTGACCAGGATTTCGACCAGGTCATCCGGTCCTGCGCCAAACCTGCCAGAGGACGGCGGACCACATGGATTAATGACAGGATTGTCGAGCTTTACACGTCCCTCTTTGAACGAGGTTTTGCTCACAGTATTGAGTGCTGGAAAGACAATGAACTTGTCGGCGGGCTCTACGGCGTTGCGCTGGGCCGCGCGTTCTTTGGCGAAAGCATGTTCTCGCGGCAACGTGACGCCAGCAAGGTTGCCCTTGTTTATCTGGCAGCGCGGCTAAAATACGGTGGCTATGAGCTGCTCGACACCCAGTTCATTACCGACCACCTGCAACAATTTGGCGCTGTAGAAATCACACGGGCAGAGTACAAAGCAATGCTTGCAACCGCTGTTCAGTCTGCCGTCGTTACCGATGTATCTGCAGGTACGATGTCACTTTCAGCGGATGTCTCGACATTTTCGTCAATGCCAGCTTCGGCAGATGGATCGGCCATTTTGCAGTCAATTAGCCAGACATCGTAGACTGGATGTTCAACGGCATTCAGGCCCGGGCTCGAAGCAAACATCCACCCGCTGAAGACGCGTTGCTTGTCTTCGTTTAACTTTTTCTCATCGACCTGCACGAAAGCTGTCGTGTTGGGTGCTTCCTCCGGAGGCTGTTTATCGCACCGTCTGACATTGACTTCCAGGCGCCCAAACATGACCGGTTGATTGACCGGCGCCTCAAACAGCCATACGCGTGCCGTGACCTTGTCGAGCCCCCGCATGACGGCAATATCCCAGCCCGGCGTCTCATCGCGCAGACCTCCCGTCGTGGGCCCATCGGACAGACCATCGATATTCAGGTTGCCGTCCGGGGCCTCTGTGGCTGTTTCCTGGCGTCCCTCTTCCAGAAAATCCAGCGTGTCAAAGAAATCTACATCGTCGCTTTCGTTTGAGTCTTTCGCAGTATCGTTACTTGCTTCACCCTGATAGGGCATGGCGACAGGGTCAGACGCCTCATCTTGCGCCCAAACAGGCGATGACGCACCGATGCAGCCGGTCAAAAGGGCGACGGTCACTAGCGGTTTAAAGGTGATGTGGATGGGTCCTTGCTCCTTCACGAAGCCCGCCTACGGGGCCTGGTCCTCTGCTTCGTCATCACCGCCGGTGAAGCTGAAAATCGCTTGACCGATCAGAGACATGATATCGACCGAACCCTGCGTGAATTCGATCTCGTCGCCCGCCTCCAGAATATCCATTGATCCACCTGCATCGAGCGCTACATAGGCTCCGCCAAGCAGGCCATCAGAGGCGACCTTGGCAGAGGAATCCCTCGGCAGATCTATTCCCTTGTCGATAGAAATTTCGATCTGCGCCAAAAAGCTATCTGAATTTAGTGTCTGTTTTGTGACCGTACCAATCTTGATGCCGGACATGCGCACGTCACTGCCAACGGCGAGGCCATCGACCCGGTCAAATGATGCCGACAACGTATAACTGTCGCTGGAACCAGACATGTCCGCCGCATTATAGGCGTAGGCCAGAAAGAAACCGGCGACGACAAGCACCACGGTTCCGACCAGTGTCTCAATAAGCTTGTTGCCCACTATATCCCCGCTACAAGAGGTGCCGACTGATTCTTCAGCACCTGATTACGTTATGCATTTAAAGCTCCGGCCCGCTATTCGGGGACCCAGGCTTGATAATCTCCCGTACCCTGTACGCGCTTTCCGCCTTCCCACAGGCTGCCACCAGGGTGGTATGCTTCACTGGTCCCGGTCATGTTCGGAACGCCGGGTTTTTCCCACGCCTTGACGACAAAGGGCTCCTGAACCGGTGTTTTGTCAAAGGTATAGTGTAACCACCCGTGCCAATCGGCAGAAACCCGACTGGCTTCGGCATAACCGTTATATATCACCCAGCGACGCTTGAGACCGGCGGCCTTACCGGCCTTGCTTTCCTCATAGTATCTGTTGCCCTGCTCATCGCGTCCCACCAGGACGCCGCGCTTGCGGGTGAACCACCAGGTTCCAACGGTGTTTCCATTCCACCAGGTGAACAGCGTCTTCAGCAATTTTATCATGTTCTTTCGCTTCCTGGTCCGCCGCCCTTTGGACGTGATGGCAGACCTGTTAACCATCACCGGTTTTAAATATGCCACCGGCCCATTCCACCGTCCACATCAGCGGACATTAAACCGGATTTTCAAGGCGATTTATTGACGCAGCGTGTCAATCAAGCACCCAGGCATCGCCTTCCTGGCTTGTATCCGGCGTATTTTCAACTGTTTTTGTTTCGTGCACCTTCGTGCGCGGTAAAAGCCCGTCATAGACCAGATCACTGGACGATGCATCGGTTGCTTTGGATTTTGCAACATATTGCGATCCATGCAGCTGATAAAACACACGCGAATTGATTACCTTGTCGATTCGGTTGACCATGGCCTGAGGCTCAACCGGTTTCACCATAATGCCATTAATGCCGGCGAGCAGCGCAGCCTTGATGGATTCTTGCGAAGAATTACCGGTCAGGGCGATCACCGGGGTTCGCGGATCGATACCGCCATCACCCGACCGAATTTTCTGTGTGAGAGCAAGGCCGTTCATCGGCCTCATATTCAAGTCGGTAATGACAAGATTTGCAGGTGATTCACTCAGCAGCGCCAGCGCCTCAGCACCATCCGAAGCTGTACGCAGGGACGAAACACAAAAGGATTTCAATATTTTACTGATGATTTCTACGACAGCACGATTGTCATCCACAAAAACGATATCAAGTTCGCGCAGTAGTCTGGCCTGCTTTTCACTTATGATCATGATCGAAAAATCATCCCGTCCGCATCACTGATTCTTATCGATTCGCCTGATCGGGCGACTACAGTTTTCCCGCAAAACGGGCTTTCCATTCGCCCTGATTATGCTGCAGGCCCCTTCAACAGAGGGTTAACTCAGTCCGTTGGATTTGACTGAAACTGAATTTTTCCACGCCATGATCCATAATGTTCAAAGCCCCATCCTAAAGGTTAATTTCACTCAGCTGGAAGGTCTTCACCGAAGTTCATGTGGACTCTGGGCTTTCTCAATTTCCTGAAAATCGACGAATCCTGTCAAGCGCAATATGTTGTATTTTGGCTGTGATTTAACACAAAATCTATTGCCAGATCGGTCTCACTTTTCTACAGTTTGTGTCAGCTCAGAGGCGCGACACAAGATGATGTGTTTTCTCCCATCATCTGTATCGCACCCCTTTTTCTACAATTGAATCATTAATTTAGGCGGCACGGACCAATCGGGGACGTTTCGCCAAGAAGGCTCTATCCCCCAAACCCGGGCTTTCTGAACATGACAACGCGAATAGAAGAGGCAATCGATGCGTATCTCACGACGGTTCACAGAAACAGACACATCCCCCTATGCAAATATCGAATTCCGCCGTACGCGAAGTGAGATTAAAAACCCCGATGGCTCGATTGTTTTTGAGCTTGATAACATCGAAGTTCCGGCGAGCTGGAGCCAGGTTGCGGGCGACGTCATTGCGCAAAAGTATTTCCGCAAGGCCGGCGTTCCGGCTGCGACCAAACCTGTTTCGGAAGACAGTGTGCCCGAATGGCTGTTGCGCCATGTTCAGGACGACGAAGCTCTTGCGGACTTACCGGAAGAGGACCGTTATTCCTCCGAGACCAGTTCGAAACAGGTCTTTGATCGTTTGGCCGGCACCTGGACCTATTGGGGCTGGAAGGGCGGATATTTCGACTCGGAAGATGATGCCCTCGCCTTTCACGACGAGATGTGTTTCATGCTCGCCACCCAAAAGGCCGCTCCCAACAGTCCGCAATGGTTCAACACCGGTATTCACTGGGCTTATGGGATTGATGGCCCGGCCCAGGGACATTACTACGTCGATTACCGCACCGGGAAACTGACCCGGTCAAAGAGTGCCTACAAGCATCCGCAACCTCATGCCTGCTTCATTCAGGGCGTCAAGGACGACCTTGTCGGCGATGGCGGCATCATGGACCTTTGGACCCGCGAGGCGCGGCTGTTCAAATATGGCTCCGGCACAGGCTCCAACTTCTCGGATATTCGCGGCGAGGACGAGCCGCTTTCCGGTGGGGGAAAGTCCTCCGGCCTGATGAGCTTCCTGAAAATTGGCGACCGGGCTGCCGGCGCCATTAAATCCGGCGGTACGACCCGGCGGGCAGCCAAAATGGTCGTGGTTGACGTAGATCATCCCGATGTCGAGGAGTTCATCGACTGGAAAGTCAAGGAAGAGCGCAAGGTTGCCGCGCTTGTTACCGGCTCGAAGATTGTCCGCCAGCATCTTGTTTCGATCATGAAGGCTTGCGTCAATTGCGAAGCAGATGGTGACGATTGTTTTGACCCGAAAAAGAACCCTGCCCTCAAGCGCGAAATCCGCGCGGCAAAGAAAAGCCTGGTCCCCGAGAACTACATTTACCGCGTCGTCCAGTTCGCCAAACAGGGCTACAAGGAAATTGAGTTCGAGGCCTATGACACCGACTGGGACAGCGAGGCTTACCGAACAGTATCCGGTCAAAACTCCAATAATTCCATACGGGTAACAGATGAATTTCTGAATTCGGTTGAACGTGGTGATGACTGGAACCTGATCCGGCGCAAGGACAAGTCTGTTGCAAAGACCGTCAATGCGACCGAGCTGTGGGATCAAATTGGGCAGGCCGCATGGCAGAGCGCCGATCCTGGCATTCAGTTCCACACAACGATCAACGACTGGCACACCTGCCCCGAAAGCGGCCCGATCCGCGCGTCGAACCCGTGCTCGGAATACATGTTCCTTGATGACACCGCCTGTAACCTTGCCTCACTCAATCTGCTGGCCTTCCGCAACGAGGACGGCTCCGTGGATGTGGAGGGGTTTGAACACGCCGTGCGCCTGTGGACCATGGTCCTCGAAATCTCTGTGATGATGGCACAGTTCCCGTCAAAGGAAATCGCACAGCTGTCCTATAACTTCCGCACCCTGGGGCTTGGCTACGCCAATATCGGGGGCTTCCTGATGGCCTCCGGCATTCCCTATGACAGCGCCGAGGGGCGCTCCATCGCCGGGGCCTTCGCCGCGCTGATGACAGGGGCTTCCTATGCAACGTCGGCCGAGATGGCAAAGGAGCTTGGCCCCTTCCCCGGTTTCCGTGACAACCGCGACGCCATGCACAAGGTGGTGCGAAATCACCGCCGGGCGGCATACGGCGTCAGTGATGGCGGCGCCAGCGAACTCGACCGGGAATTTGGCTCCTATGAAGGACTGCACGTTGCTCCGGTCGCGCTCGACATCGCAAATTGCCCGCTGGATGAGGTGGTCCTGGCCGCTCAGCTCGCGTGGGACCGCGCTCTTGAAGTTGGCACGGACAATGGTTTCCGCAATGCGCAGACGTCCGTTATTGCGCCAACCGGCACCATTGGTCTGGTGATGGATTGTGACACCACAGGCATTGAGCCGGACTTCGCACTGGTGAAATTCAAGAAGCTGGCCGGCGGCGGTTACTTCAAGATTATCAATCGCACCGTGCCGACAGCGCTCAAAACCCTGGGCTATGACCAGGCGCAGATTGAGGAGATCATCCAGTATGCGGTCGGCCACGGCACGCTTGAGGGCTCCAATGCCCTGAGCACCGAAAGCCTGCGGTCAAAAGGTTTCACCGATACGGAACTTGCTGCGGTTGACGGCGCGCTCGGCGAGGCTTTCGATATCCGCTTTGTGTTCAACAAGTGGACGCTGGGCGAGGATTTCTGCAGAAACACCTTGAAGATTCCAGCAGAAGCTCTTGATGATATTGACTTTGACCTGCTTGCCAGCATCGGATATTCGAAGGATGAAATTGATGCCGCCAACATCCACGTCTGCGGTGCGATGACCCTCGAAGGTGCCCCGTACCTGAAAGACGAGCACCTGCCCGTCTTCGATTGCGCCAATCCTTGCGGGCGGATCGGCAAGCGCTACCTGTCCTGGGAGAGCCACATCCGGATCATGGCTGCGGCCCAATCGTTTATCTCCGGCGCGATTTCCAAGACCATCAATATGCCGAACGATGCGACCGTTGAGGAGTGCAAGGAGGCCTACATGCTGTCCTGGCGTCTCGGCATCAAGGCCAACGCGCTGTACCGCGATGGCTCCAAACTCAGCCAACCCCTGAACTCCCAACTGCTTGAGGATGAAGACGACGATTTTGCCGAGGAGTTCCAGGAAAGGAACCGGGTTGAGCAAACTCAAATCGTCACCGAGCGCGTTGTCGAGAAGATCATCGAACGGGCCGCCTCTCGCCAGCGCCCGCCGGATCGCCGCAAGGGATACATCCAGAAAGCCTCGGTCGGTGGCCACAAGGTCTATCTCCACACCGGTGAATATCAGGACGGCGAACTGGCCGAGATCTTTATCGACATGCACAAGGAAGGCGCAGCGTTTCGTTCACTCATGAACAACTTTGCTATCGGCGTCTCCATCGGGCTGCAGTACGGCGTGCCGCTCGACGAATATGTTGATGCCTTCACCTTCACCCGGTTTGAGCCCGCCGGCCTCGTTCAGGGCAATGATGCGATCAAGAACGCGACATCGATCCTCGATTATGTGTTCCGGGAACTGGCGATCTCCTACCTTGATCGCACCGATCTTGCTCATGTCGACACGACGGAAAATCCCTTCGAAGCGCTGGGGCAGGAAGACGAAAATGTTCGAGGGCACCACGAGGTAGCGGCAATACTTGATAATCCGGTTCAGGAGCTGGTTGACCGGTTTGTCTCCAAGGGCTATCGGCGTGGTCATGAAGCCAACAACATCGTGGCGCTTCAGCCGGCGATGACGGCTGGCCAGTCAGGCGGCGCGGCAACGGCGCAGCTTGCGTCGGCAAATGTGGCGGTTGAAATTCAGCATACCCGTGAGACCGACACTGTAACGCTTCTGGCAGAAGAGGAGATCCTGGTCATGGAAGCCAAAGTCGCTCCGAAGCCGGACCTCGCTCTACAGGCGCGGATGAAGGGCTATGAAGGCGACAGCTGCGGCGCGTGTGGCAACTTCACACTGGTGCGCAACGGCACCTGCATGAAGTGTGACACCTGCGGCGGGACATCGGGCTGCTCGTAAAGCCTGCGAAACCGTTTGAAGGTTCAAGGGGCGCTTCTGACACGGGAGCGCCCCTCTTTCGTTGGGGGAACACTATGAAGACCATTTGTATCTTTACCGGCTCGAGCTCGGGCAGTAACCCGCAGCATATGGCGATGGCCCGGGCCCTTGGAGGCATGATCGCAGCGCGCGGCATGGGGCTTGTCTATGGCGGGGCTACAATCGGGTTGATGGGCGCTGTTGCCGATGCCTGCCTTGATGACGGTGGCTGTGTCGTCGGGGTCATGCCAAAAGCGCTGGCTGATCTGGAGATCGCCCACAAGGCGTTAAGCGAGCAGCACATCGTGAACTCCATGCATGAGCGCAAGGCCTTGATGGCCGACATGTCGGACGGCTTTCTGGCGCTGCCCGGCGGTCTGGGCACGCTTGATGAACTGTTTGAAATCTGGACCTGGGGCCAGCTTGGCGAACACCAAAAGCCGGTAGCGATCCTGAACGCGGGCGGTTTCTTTGATCCGTTGTTGACCTATCTGGATCATGTGGTCGCGGAGGGCTTTATCAAGCCGGCACACCGCGAGATGCTCATTGTCCATGAGACCGCCGATGAGGTGCTTGATGCGATGACATCCTATGACCCGCCAAGCGTCGCAAAGATCATTTCCGAGTTCGACCTCTGATACCATGATATGGGGTCAGGCACCATCTGTTGAAACATGGTACCATGAACAAGCCAAATGGTGTCTGACCCCATAACATGTAATATGTTATTTCGGGACGTCCGGGAAGACCGCTGCGATCCCGGCGAGATAATTCCGCATGTCCGAGAGGTCCGGCTCGGTGACGAGGGAGAGGCAGACAATGATCACATCCTTTGACGGGATAATGATGATCGACTGTTCCTCGTGGCCGCGCGCCATGAAGGTGTCCGGCGGGAAAGCCAGCGTGGCATTGGCGACCTGGGGTGGGTCAGCGTAGCCATCGAGCCACCAGTGAGCGCCGTAACGGCCATTGGATGCCGGGGTTTCGATCCGCGCGTGGTCGACCCAGCCTTCAGGCACGATGCGTTTGCCATCCCAGACCCCGTCTCGCATGTAGAGCAGGCCAAAGCGGGCGTAGTCGCGGGCGGTCATGAAGATGAGCGACGAACCGATGAAGGTGCCGCTGCCGTCAAACTCGGCCTCGTAGTTGCGAATGCCAAGCGGCTGAAAAAGCTCCTCGCTCATAAAGCCGCGATAGCTCGCCTCGGTCCCGCCGGACAGGTCGCGCAGCACGCGGCTGATCATGTTGGTGGTGCCGGAGGAATAGGACCAGTGTTCGCCTGGCGCGTGGATCAGGGGCTTGTCGGATGCATAGTGCCCCATGTCGCCATTGCCGTCGCCAAAGAGCATGGTGATCACATCGGAGGTCAGCATATCAACGTAGTCCTCGGAGAACTCAAGGCCTGAGGACATGTGGAGTGCATCATCAAGGGTGATCGACTGGCGCGGATCATCGGCGCGCTCCTGCCATTCAGGGACCGGCAGGGGCGTATCGAGCGCAATCTTGCCATCACGGATCATGATGCCGGCCAGAGCATGGGTAAAGCTCTTGCCCATGGACCACGAGACCAGTTTGCTATCGGCGCCAAATCCCGTGTCATACTGCTCGGCGGCAACGCCGCCGCGATGCACCACCAGAACCGCACGGATCCCCTGCAGGGCCTTTGGCGCATCCGCCGCGAACGCGCGCGCAACGAGTGCGTCCAGTTCGACCTTCGAATAGTCGCCGCCGGGGACATCCTGCGGCCAGGCTTCAGTCGGCCAGGCGCGATCACCAGGTTGGGTCGGCAGCGAAACCAGATCCGCTGACAGTGCGGGGCTGGCGATGAGCCCGAGGGCGATGAGAAGTGTTATCCAACGAGTTTGCATCCCTCGCCCTCCGTGTATTGGGCTTTCGCCTTAATGAAAAACAGCACAGACGCGTTGACCTGCTGCTTGTCAGCATCATTCTTCAGCGAGATCTGACTGGCCACTTCAGGCAGGTCAGAGGCGCAAGACTGCGCGTCGCGCTCAACCACATAAATGCAGGAACAGGTCATCTTCGCCACATAGCGCACAGCCACGTCGGTTGACTTCACAAAATCGCAACCAGGCAGCAACATTACGATTGCAGCGATAGCAATCAGTTTCATTCGCATGGAATTCATCCCTTCTTCCCTGTTCTCATCTCTAACCCACATGTGTAACTGCTTCGCCGCCAAGCTCAACCAGTTTGATCTCGCCGTCTTCAACATCCACCACCGTGATCGAGCAATTGTCAGGCCTGAAGCAAACCACCCGGTCGTCGTTCAGGGCGTGGCCGGCGATCACGTTGATTGCCACGAAGTGAGAGAAGATCACGGTGTCCTGGTCTATCGCCTTGACCGTCGCCACCACATAATCGCGCCATTCCTGTGAGGGTTGGTCCGCTTCGGCCCAAGCACCGCTCATAACCCCGCGCAGCCAGTCCGTTCTGGCGGTGAGGTCCTCGGTCGGCGACGGGATTTCAGAAACGCCGCGCTCAATGGTCGGCGCGCGCTCCCAGGCCCGGCACAGCGGTGTTGATGTTTCCTGACAGCGCTTGAGCGGGCTGGAGATAATCGGAATTGGCCCCTTTCCCATCAGCTCCTTTGCCGCCTTGTGAGCCTGATCGTGCCCGAGGACGCTGAGGCCGGGATCGTGGTCTTCGCCAAAGCCTGCCGCGGCCTCACCGTGACGAATGAAGTATAGTCTAGCCATGCAAATTTTCCTTACCAGTTCGGTACAAATGTATTGGTTTTGTCGCCCGGGGTTACCTGACCCGCCACGCCGATTAAATCTTCCTGCTTCATCCGCTCGAGCAGCTCCAGGTCGTAAGGCACGTGCGCAATAAAGCGTTTTCCGCTGCCCAGCTTGCCGATGACGATGCCCATACGGACCTTGTCGCGGGCGTGAACCACCGTATAGCCTTCAACAACCCCCTCGCCTTCGGGATGTTCATCCAGGACCGGGTGATCCATCGCGTCAATCCTGGCCTGATAGACCGCCGGATCCGTTCGCGACCACTTGCCGGTCACCGGCTCGGTGGAATAAAGCCCCATTGAGTGTTTTGTCAGGTACCAGCCATTGCCGGTCACGAGCCCCTTCTTGCCGGGCTCCGCGCGCAGCTTTTCTACCATTTGGGCGATGGAGCACATCACATAGGCATTTCCGGCGCCGCCGAAATAAGGCAATCCGCCGGTTATCGTCAGGCCGCGCGGGTCATCGGTTGCGATGCCCAGTTCCGCGCAGCCAGCTTCCACTGCGCTCGGGAAGCAGGAGTAGAGGTCGATGCAGTCGATATCATCAACCGACCACCCGGCCATCTCAAAGGCTGCCTCGCCCATCACGCGGATGGCCGGGCAGGAGTGCAGATCGACCCGCTCTGTGACATTCCAGATGTCATGGGTGTCGGCGCAGCCGTGCAGGAAAACCCAGCGGTCTTCCGGGACGCCAAGGTCCCTTGCCTTCCCGGCGCTCATCATCAGCCAGGCCCCGCCCTGGTCGACGCGGATGACGGAGTTCAGATATTTTGTGTAGGGGAAACCAACCATCCGGTTTGACGGCGTTTCGGTTGATATTTCTTCCGGCGAGCGCTCTGTGTTGAACCAGGCATAGGGGTTCTGCGCTGCCGTGGCGGTGAACGGGTGCATGAACTCGCCGAGCCATTTTGAATGGTCTTCAAGGCCCCTTCCCGCCTGCTTGCGCATGGCACTCTCAAAGATGGGATAAGTGTTGGGCGGATAGCTCAGGCCGTGAGCCCGTTCGGTCTCGCTGACGCCTTCGAAATTGCTGCCAAGAGTGAATTCTTCCGGTGTCGGTTCGTCATTGTCGCCCCAGTGGCTCATATCCACGCCGTTCAGGGCCTGTTTCAGCTGCGAGGCCAGAACCTCACCGCCGATGGTCAGCACTATATCAGAGCGACCTTCAGCAATCTCCTCGGCAAAGTGGTTGACCAGCATCTGGGGCGTGTTGCCTCCGGTCCAGGTTGAAAAGCTGCGCTCGGGTTCGATCCCCAGGGCTCCGGAAATCGCCTTTGGAGGGTTGTTCAAGCGGCCCACCGGGATTTCATCAAACGCCTTTTCGCTGGTTGTCGAATTGACCACAACCAATGTATCGATTGCACTCAGAAGATCCACGGCCGCGCCGGCGTCGGCAACGGCCCTGCGTCCGACATCGCTGAACAACTCAATTGGCCCTTTGGCCTCTTCCGGCGCACATTTCTGGACGTATTGTGCGACCCCCACCAGCACTGGTGTGCGCGCGTCAATTTGACCGCTTTTTGGCATTGTTGATGTTCCCTCAAACCCTGTATTTTCTGCGAGTATTTTTATTGTTTTATGAGTATCACTTTAGGAGCGTTCGGCCGTCGGAAACAAGTCGAACAGTTCCGGTTCTGGAAGCAATTGCGGCTTTGGCGACCTCGACCACCTTTGCACAATAATTGAGCAGCGATGCAAACATTTTGTGCAAGATTCAGCTGCTGTCTCAGAGGCTGCAAGGGTGGAGGCACAGAAATCAAGCCTCTTGAATTTTCCGGTCGATTGGCACAGGTAATGCTATGTTAACTTCACATGGGCGGGCGGGCCCTTTATCGCCTGGTTTCGCCTGTTTTTTAAGCAACGCCCTTCCCAGGGTTCATTTGCAAAGAACACTCAAATGAAAAAAATTGAAGCCATCATCAAGCCCTTCAAACTCGATGAAGTGAAAGAAGCTCTTCAGGACGCGGGTATCCAGGGCATTACCGTCACCGAAGCCAAAGGTTTTGGTCGGCAAAAAGGCCATACCGAACTCTACCGCGGCGCAGAATACATCGTTGATTTTCTGCCCAAAGTGAAGGTCGAGGTGGTCATCCCGGATGAACTTGCCGAAAAGGCGATAGAAGCCATCCAGACCGCAGCCCGAACCGGGCGCATCGGCGACGGGAAGATATTCGTTTCAACGATCGATGAGGCCATTCGCATACGGACCGGGGAAACCGGCCGCGAAGCGATCTGACCTCACCGGCCCCCAACTTCTCAATAAAATTCAAAATCAATAAGACAGGAAACATTGCCATGGCTGATGCCAACTCAATTATGAAACAAATCAAGGACGACGATATCAAATACGTCGATCTGCGCTTCACCGACACGCGCGGGAAATGGCAGCACGTGACGTTCGATGTCGACTTCGTCAATGACGACTTCTTTGAAGAAGGTGCCATGTTTGACGGCTCTTCAATCGACGGCTGGAAAGCCATCAACGAATCCGACATGACCTTGATGCCCGATTGCGACACAGCGTTCATCGACCCGTTCTTTGCCCAGTCCACAATGGGTATCGTTTGCGATATTCTCGAGCCCCACTCGGCCGAGCGTTATAACCGCGACCCACGCTCGACAGCCAAAGCCGCAGAAGCCTACCTGCAACAATCAGGTATTGGCGATACAGCAAACTTCGGGCCTGAGCCCGAATTCTTCATGTTCGACGATGTGAAATACTCCACCGAACAACATGATATGGGCTTCCAGATCGACAGCATCGAAGGCCCCTACAACACCGGCACACACTATGAAGTCGGCAATCTTGGTCACCGTCCGCGGACCAAGGGCGGCTACTTCCCGGTTCCGCCAATCGATTCGGCACAGGACATCCGTTCTGAAATGACCACGTTGATGAAGGAACTGGGCATCGAGCCGGAAAAGCATCACCATGAAGTGGCACCGTCCCAGCACGAGCTCGGCATGAAGTACAACACGCTGACCAAGGTCGCGGATAACACACAGATGTACAAATACATCGTGCACCAGGTGGCCGCTGCCTATGGCAAGACCGCAACCTTCATGCCCAAACCTGTCATGGACGACAATGGTTCAGGCATGCACGTTCACCAGTCGATCTGGAAAGACGGCAAGCCGCTCTTTGCCGGCGACGGTTATGCCGGTCTGTCTGATAACTGCCTGTTCTACATTGGCGGTATTATTAAACATGCCCGCGCCATCAACGCTTTCAGCAACCCACTGACCAATTCCTACAAGCGTCTGGTGCCCGGCTTTGAAGCGCCTGTGCTGCTCGCCTACTCGGCGCGCAACCGGTCAGCCTCTTGCCGTATTCCGTTCGCCACATCACCGAACGGCAAGCGCGTCGAGATCCGTTTCCCCGATCCAGGCGCAAACCCTTACCTTGCCTATACCGCCATGCTGATGGCTGGCCTTGACGGCATCGAAAACAAGATCCATCCCGGTGAACCCATGGACAAGGACCTTTATGATCTTCCCCCTGAAGAACTTAAGGATATTCCGACCGTCTGTGGATCTCTGCGCCAGGCCATCGAAAGCCTCGACGCCGACCGCGCCTTCCTCAAGAAAGGCGGCGTCATGAGCGACGACCAGATCAGCGCGTTCGTAAGCCTCAAGATGGACGAAGTCATCCGCTTCGAACAAACACCGCATCCGGTCGAGTACGACATGTACTACTCGATCTAGACAGATCGGATCCAAATGAGAAAGGCCGGAGTGAAAGCTCCGGCCTTTTTTATGCTGCTCATACCAGTAAACGACCAGCCGACTTCACGCTATCCCTGACTTGTCGATCCTTCTGTTCCCCTATAGGCTCCGGAGCGGTTAGGACAGATCGCAAATTCGCACAAAAGGCTTGATCCGTGGAACAAAAGATTTCAAAAGAGGCCGCTGTCATGGCCCGCACCAAAACACCGATCACCCGGGAGCGATTGAGCCACGACTTCGAAGCGCTTGGCATCGTGCCTGGCATGTGCCTGATGGTCCATTGCTCCATGAGCAATATTGGCTGGATCCCGGGCGGCGCCCAACTGCTTGTTGAAACCCTGCTGGACTATCTGGGTAAGGACGGGACGTTAGTGGTCCCGACCCATACGACCCATTTATCAGATCCGATAACCTGGGAGGCGCCGCCTGTTCCAGCAGACTGGATCGATCCGGTCCGCAACGGGTTTCCGGCTTTCGATCCGCAAAAGACTCCGACACGCGGCATGGGCATCCTTCCCGAGACCGTGAGACGATGGCCCGGCGCTGTTCGCTCCAACCATCCCCACACGTCCTTTTGTGCACTTGGGGTTCGCGCCGAAGAGCTTATGGCGGACCACGCGCTGTCGTCGCCCATGGGAACCGGATCGCCGCTGCAAAAGCTCTGCGATGTTGATGGCAGCATCCTTCTGCTCGGGGTTGGCTATGGCAACAACACCTGCTTTCACCTCGCCGAGGATTTCCTTGATAGTGCTCCGCGAATAATTGACGGCGCACCACTACTGCAAAACGGAAAATCTGTGTGGACGAATTTTGATTCGATTGCCTATGACGATGAAGGCTTTGAACAATGCGGCGCTGAATTTGAAAAATCAAATCCAACGCGAAAAGGGAAAATCGGCAATGCAGATTGCCATTTATTCTCTACACGGAATGCTGTTGAATTCGCAAAGACCTGGTTGCGGCAGAACCGTTGACCTATTAAGGTATTATGCCAAATTGTCGCATTTTTACCGGTTTTGTTTGACATCGATTTTTGTCAGGCGTAATCTATCCGTACACAAAGGAGGCTAAAAAAATGAGGCCACCTGCACAGGGCAGATGAGCCAACATGGGATCCACAATCGCTTGAGCTGTGGTGGTTGCTGGCAAAATCCCTGAAGGCGATTCGATTTAATAGCTTTAGGCCCGATCTCTTGACCGGGCGGTGTCCGTTAAGGCACCCGCACAATAACCCCGACTGGGCCCACGTGCTACGTGGACAGACCCGATAGGCGGGGTTATTTGCTGTCTGGACTTCTCACAGCTTTTGAGTTGCCCACCCCGCACTCTACGCCCTTAGACAGATACTGTTAGCTCCTCCACCCCTGGCAGTCACCTTCAGGTAAAAGCGGCACTCTCCAGGGTTTTGACTATCGATTGATACCTGTTATCGTTCTCACCTGCATTGGCAAGGAGAACGAGACATGACCGAATATACGCTGTTTGACCCGTTGTTCCCGAGTGGTGAGGCTGACGGAATCAAAAGGCTGGCCGAAGCTTTTGGCGCTCATGGCATGTATTCCGAAGAAGGTCTTAACCAGGGCATCGGCGAGAGCAAGCCACAGCGGTACGATGCGGTTCTGAATTATATGGCGGCGCATGCTCATGTGCCGGATGCAGAGCGCGACTACAGGCTCATTGCCAGCCGGACAAACTACTTCCGCGAAACCTATGCCTATGGTGAGGAGATCTTCGCGCCGGGCATTGAACCCTTTGTCCACCATGAGGGTATGATTGAAGCGGCCAGGGCCATTCATGGGCGGGCAATCATTGAGCCGGCGATTGTCTTCGCCAATCTCTTTTTGCCGGGCCAGGAGCTGGCGTGCCACACCGACGTGCCCGAGTTTCGCGGCGCCAACCGGAAGATCCTGCCGCAATGGCTGCTGGTTGTGATGAAGCACTCCGGTCTGTTTGAAGACTGGCGCATGCCGATTGCGACCTGCGTTTCCTGGTATCACGATGCCGACGGCGGCGCTTTTGTGTTTTACCCCGACGGGGCCGACGGCGCGGCCGTGGTGCATGAGATCAAGGCGAATACGGCCGTTATCATTGATACAGACAGCGTATTTCACGGGGTGGGCCGGATGCAGGACCGTGGCAGGCCCCTGCCCGTTCTGAAGCGCAGCATGAAGATTGTGCCGGAGGGCGCGGGTCAGTGGCGGCTGACCGATGGTGATGCCAAAATGGAGAGTTATGACTGGCAGGACATGCGTCTGTCAGTTTCCTGGAAGGCCTATTGCTTCCGCGATGAAGCCGAGCAACGGATGTGGCGCGATAAATCAGACGACCTGGCGCTGCCGTTCATTCTTGAAACCCTGACCAAAGACCTGCGTGATCGCGGCGCCCTTGGGGTGGAAAATCCTTCAGCCGATGAGCTCATGCACACACTGATCTCGACCTACATTCACTTTCCGCCACCCCATCCGGTGCTGGTTCCCGATGCGTTCAAGACGGTTGCTTGAAGCGGGTCCTTAGACTCTTTTTCGGATTGAAATACTCACTGCGCCCAAGCTCCTCATCCTGAGGGATTTCGAAGAAATCGTCTCGAAGGATAAGAGGCCCGGGAAACCCGCCACGCCTGCTTCGAGGCTCACTTCGTTCGCACCTCAGCATGAGGATGGTGTGTAGCTGTTCGATTCAGTCAATTTGGAAACGAGTCTAGCTATCGGGACAGGCGTTCTGTGGTTTCTTTTTCATTCTTCAGATAGAGCCGCATGGCCTTGAAGGCACTCATTTTCCTGTCGGGGTCCTCGCCTCTGCCCATGCGCAGGATCTGAACACAAAACCAGCTTTGCGCCGCCCAGCCGTTCATCGCCTTGATCATGTTGATACGCGAGTTCGGGCCGAAGACCCCGGGTCCAAGGCTCAAACCATCTTCCCATTTGCGCATTTCCGAAAGATCCCCTGAAAGGATCCGTGCCGACGCGTCCGGATCGGCGCAGAGCGGCCTTGCGATACCAATGAGGTCGATATTGTCCTGCTCAATGGCGTCATTCATCGCGGCCGCGGAGCGAAAGCCGCCGGTCACCATCAGCGGGATTTTGGTAATCTTTCGAATGCGTTCCGCATAATCCATAAAATACGCCTCTCGCGCTCGCGTGCTCGCGCGCATCGCTTCGTCAAAGACGGGCTCAAGGCCCTCTGAACCCATCATGCTGGGCTGTTCATAATTTCCGCCTGATATTTCGAGCACATCGACACCGGCCTCCTCAAGCCATCCGACGACTTGCAGGCATTCCTCAAAGGCAAAGCCGCCCTTTTGGAAGTCCGATGAATTGAGCTTCACGGAAATCGGGAACCCCGGTCCGACCTTTGCCCGAACAGCATGGATAGCCTCGAGGAGAAACCGCGCGCGATTTTCCAGCGAGCCACCCCATTGGTCGGTGCGCTGGTTGACCCGCGGCGACAGAAATTCCGAGAGGAGGTAGCCATGCGCCGCATGGACCTGAACGCCCGAAAACCCTGTCTCTTTGGCAACAGAGGCGACAAAGGCAAAGCGCTCGATTGTGTCAAGAATTTCACTTTCCTTAAGCGCGCGCGGCTCGCCGAATTGCCCGCCGGGCATGGCCACAGCGATGGCCGAAGGCGCGACCGGCTCCTTTGTAACTGCAGCCGGCGTCTGGCGGCCGGCGTGGGAAATCTGCATCCAGATGTGCGCGCCATTTTCCGTCGCGGCAGAGGCCATTGCCCGCAGGCCCGCCAGTTGCTCCTCGCTTTGCGGACCAGCGATGACGATATTGCCGGGCCGTTCGAGATAATCGGGATGGACCTGGACGTTGCCGGTCAGAAGAACGCCGGAGCCACCCTTCGCCCAGCGGCCATAAAGCAGCGCGTGCGCCGGTGTCGCCGCGTTCTTCGGATCAGCCAGCCCTTCTGTCATCGCGGCCTTGACGATGCGGTTGGGCAAGGTGACACCGCACGGCAACGTGAGCTGCAAGGACGTAGCGTTCGGCATAATTCTCTCCGAGTCGATGGGCAAAAAGGAACCATGGCACAGTCCAGGGTTGAGACAAAGTGTGGGGCGTGGATCGCGTTTAAATTCATCCACTGAACCGGCTTAACCGCCCCGCCGAAAAGTGATAGGTTGCCCGGTGAGTCGCAGCCGTGTTGCCACGGTGCGAGTTTTTCATTTGAATTCAAAGCCTTGACCAATCGGGAGTGCTATGGCCCGCGCCAGTAAAAAATCGCAGGATCTCTTTGACGGAGCCTCCCGTGCAAGTGAAGCCGCGTACAGTGCGAAAGATATTGAGGTCCTGGAAGGCCTTGAACCGGTGCGGCGCCGGCCCGGCATGTATATCGGCGGCACCGATGAGCGGGCCCTCCACCACCTGTTTGCCGAAGTGCTCGACAATGCCATGGATGAAGTGGTAGCCGGGTTTGCCACGCGAATTGAGGTTGAGCTCAATGAAGACGGCAGCCTGTCAGTGATCGACAATGGCCGCGGCATTCCCATAGACCCTCACCCGAAATTCAAGAACAAGTCGGCCCTCGAAGTCATCATGACGACGCTCCATGCGGGCGGAAAGTTTGGCGGCGAGGCCTATGAGACATCGGGCGGTCTCCACGGTGTCGGGATTTCGGTGGTCAATGCGCTTTCAGAGACCCTGGTGGTCGAAGTCGCAAGAAACAAGAAACTCCACAGCCAGACCTTCTCCCGCGGGATCGCAAAAACCAAACTCAAGGCCATCGGCGATGCGCCGAACCGGCGCGGCACGAAAGTGACCTTTTTGCCGGATGTAGAGATCTTTGGATCCCACGTGGATTTCAAACCGGCCCGCCTCTACCGCATGGCCAGGTCGAAAGCCTATTTGTTCGGCGGCGTTTCTATCAAATGGAAGTGCCCCAAATCGCTCATCGGCGAAAAGGACAAGACAACACCGGAAAAGGACGTTCTCCACTTCCCCGGCGGGCTCAGTGATTTCCTCAGTGCCTCGATTGACGGGCTGACCACCGTGACCGATACCGCCTTCACCGGTCGGACCGAGAAGACCAAAGGCCACGGCGCTGTGGAATGGGCAGTGTCCTGGATCGGTAATGCCGACGGCTTTTTCCACTCCTATTGCAACACCATCCCGACGACCGAGGGCGGCACGCACGAATCAGGGTTTCGCTCCGCTCTGGTCAAGGGGCTGAAGGGTTACGGCGAGCTCACCGGCACAAAGAAAGCCGCGCAGATTACTGCTGACGATGTCATGGGAACTGCCGGTGCGCTCCTGTCAGTCTTCATCCGCGAGCCGGAGTTTCAGGGTCAGACCAAGGAGAGGCTTTCCACGGCGGAAGCGGCCCGGCTGGTTGAAAATGCTGTGCGCGACCACTTTGACCACTGGCTGACCAATTCGCCAGGACAGGCGCAGAAGCTGATGGACTGGGCGATTGACCGGTCCGACGAACGGCTGAAGCGGCGCCAGGAAAAGGAAGTGGCGCGGCAGGGTGCAGTTCGCAAGCTTCGCCTGCCCGGCAAACTGGCTGACTGTTCATCCCAGTCCAATGACGGCACGGAAATCTTCCTCGTCGAAGGCGACTCGGCTGGCGGCTCGGCCAAACAGGCACGCAACAGAAAGACGCAAGCCATCCTTCCCCTGCGCGGCAAGATCCTCAATGTTGCCTCGGCCGGTTCCGCCAAGATCAAGGCCAATCAGGAAATTTCCGATATCATTCAGGCGCTTGGTTGCGGGCTGCGCGATCAATACCGTGAGGATGACCTGCGCTATGAACGCATCATCATCATGACCGATGCTGATGTCGATGGTGCGCACATTGCGGCGCTGCTGATTACCTTCTTCTATCAGGAAATGAAGGATCTTATTCGCGACGGTCATCTCTATCTTGCTATCCCGCCGCTCTACCGTCTCAGTCAGGGATCGAAAACGGCCTATGCGCGGGACGACGAGCACCGCGCCGAAATCATCAAGAACGAACTCACCGGTCGCGGCAAGGTCGAGATGAGCCGGTTCAAGGGGCTGGGTGAAATGATGCCGGCGCAGCTCAAGGTCACAACAATGGATCCCAAGACACGCACGCTGTTGAAGATCGAACTGCCAGACAACGAAGATGATATCGCGGATACTGCTTCACTCGTTGAAACGCTGATGGGCAAGAAGGCGGAGCTGCGCTTTGCCTATATTCAGGAAAATGCCAAATTCGCCGAGGATCTGGATATCTGATGCCACAAACGCCTCAAGTGACGCCTCATGTCTCACTTTGATGTGATCATTGTCGGGGCCGGCGCCGCCGGTCTGATGTGCGCCATTGAGGCGGGCAAGCGCGGGCGCCGTGTTCTCCTTCTCGATCATGCGAAAAAGCCTGCCGATAAAATTCGCATTTCCGGCGGCGGGCGCTGTAATTTTACCAACATTCACGCCGGACCGGAAGACTTCCTGTCCGACAATCCACGGTTTTGTATTTCAGCGCTGAACCGTTTTACGCCGCAGGACTTTATCGACCGCGTCGACGAGGCCGGGATTGCATGGCATGAGAAGACGCTGGGACAGCTCTTCTGTGACAACAGTTCAGATGAAATTATACAAATGTTGCTGGGAGCCGCCCGCGATGCGTCTGCCGAGCTTCGGACCGAGACATCAGTTCACGCGGTCACCCGGGGCAAAGACGGGTTTGTTGTTGATACAGGCCGCGAACAACTCACCGCCGGCAGCCTTGTCATCGCGACGGGCGGGCGCTCCATTCCCAAGATGGGAGCATCAGGCTTTGCCTACGAGATTGCGGAACAATTTGGATTGAAGATGGTGCCGCCGCGTCCGGGCCTTGTCCCCCTGACCTTTTCCAAGGACATGAAGGCCTCGCTTGGCGGGCTGACCGGCGTTGCGGTCGATGTTGAGGTGACCTGTGGCAAGACCAGGTTTCGCGAAGCACTGCTGTTTACCCACCGCGGCCTCAGCGGTCCGGCGATCCTGCAGATTTCATCCTACTGGCGGGAGGGCGACGAGCTCATGATTGACCTTGCGCCCGATCACGACCTGGCACCGCTGCTCCTCCAGGCCAAGCGCGACCAGCCTCGCCAGACTCTGCGGGTTACGCTTTCGGAATTTCTGCCACAACGCCTCGCCGGCCTAGTAGCTCATGAGTTTCAGGACCCCGAACGCCTGGCCGATATGACTGACAAGACCCTCGAAGCGGTTGCAACACGGGTCAATCACTGGCGCATCAAACCGCAGGGTAGCGAAGGCTATCGCACCGCAGAAGTCACGGTCGGCGGCGTTGATACAAAGGAGCTCTCGTCAAAGACCATGGAGGTGCGATCCGTACCCGGCCTTTATTTCATCGGCGAAGCGGTTGATGTGACGGGCCATCTCGGCGGCTTCAATTTCCAATGGGCCTGGGCATCCGGGTTTGCGGCGGGCCAAGAGGTTTAGAGACCCTGAAGCAAAGAGTATTGCAGAAACTCATGAGTTGTCGTCCCGGCCGGAGCGCAGCGCAGAGCCGGGATGACAATGTGTGATCTGGATCGCTAATCCATTACCATTTTTGAGTAATCGACCGTCAACCAACGCTCCGGCTTGATACGAAAGAGCGTAGAAGAGGCGCTTCCTTCATTGGCGGCGACATAGGCATTGCCCATCTCTTCGCCAAGATAGCGCTGCGCAAGAAAGCGGGAATGCTTTTCCGGATCCGGTGCCTCACGGGCAATGATCGGCCCCTCAATGCTGACATACTTGTAGGGCGGATCTTCGGTCTGGACGCACAGGCTGATGCGCTCGACCTTCTCAAGGGCTTTACCCTTCATTGATGTTGGCCCGGTCAAAATCCAGACGTCACCGCCAGGCTCATAGCCATACCAGACCGGTGCCGCCAGGGGGCCACGCCCCTCGTCGGCAACACTCAAAACACCAATGCGCACAGCAGCCAAAAAGGCTTCACGTTCCTCAACACTCATTTTGGTCGACATGGGGTTCTCCAGACTTTGTGATGGTTCCGGAGAAGCATGACCATTTGAATGACATGGCGCAAGTTCTGCCGTCACAATTCCTGATGAACTTCACCCGGAGGAAACATCACCGGCTCGGCGCCTGGCTGCCACTGCGGATATTTGGTCATAACCGACAGGAAACTCTCTGACGACAGGAACTCCTCAAGCCAGGCTTGAAGCCTGGGGTAAGGGCTGGCATCGAACCAGGCTTTGTCTGTGTTGGCAAACTGTCTGATGAAAGGGGCGATGGCGAAATCCGCAAGTGCTTTTCGACTGCCAAACAGGAACGGAAACTTGACCAACCTGCTCTCCAGCACGGCCAGAAACTTTTCAGCTTCGCTACGATGGACGCCCGGATCGGCCTCTTCATAGCGGTTGGTGTATTTGTAGCGATCAAGGTGCGGTTTGAACTCTGCCTCGCATTGCTCAATCAAATCGATCATATCGGCCAGCGTGCCCTCCTCCGGCGTCAGCCAGTTATCGGGGTCGTTCTGCTTCAGAGCCCACACCATGATGTCGAAGCTCTCATCAACGACTTCGCCACCTGGCAAGACAAGAATGGGGACCGTGGCCTTGGGTGAGGCCTCGACCATCTCTCCGGGCTTGTCGCGCAGAACGACCTCGCGAAGCTCGCACAGCTGGCCAGCCGCCCGCAGCCCCATTCGTGCGCGCATGGCATAGGGACACCGGCGGAAGGAATAGAGGATCGGGAGTTCTGTTTCTGTCATGCCGGATCGGTCTCACTCAGGCGTTTGCCTTCTTCACCATACTCGGCGGCGATATGTTTTTCGCCGCGCGCTTTGGAAAGGTCGATCTGCTTCTGGCGCTCGGCGAAGCCGCTGCGCTGGTCGTCTGACATTTCTGCGATACACCTGGGACAGCTGACGCCCTTCACATAATCCGGCGAGGCCATGTCGGCTGAGTCAATCGGGCGACGACAGGCGTAACACTGGTCATAGTGACCGAGCTTCAGGCCATGGCCGACGGAAACACGCGCGTCGAAGACAAAACATTCGCCGCGCCACAGACTTTCTGCCTCGGGCACGGTTTCAAGATATTTCAGGATGCCGCCTTCAAGATGATAGACATCGTCGTAGCCAAGCTCCTTGAGATAGGCGGTCGACTTTTCGCAGCGGATCCCGCCGGTGCAATACATCGCCACCTTCGGTTTGTTCTGCAGGGCTGTGGCCTGCTCGACCCAAGCCGGAAACTCACGAAAGGTTTCTGTCTTGGGATTGATTGCGCCTTCGAAGGATCCGATGCCAACCTCATAGTCATTACGCGTATCAATAACAACCACATCGGGCGCCGAGATAAGCGCGTTCCAGTCTTCGGGCTTGACATAGGTGCCGACGATCTTGTTGGGGTCCGTGCCCGGCACACCCATGGTGACGATCTCTTTCTTGAGCCGCACTTTCATGCGGTAGAAGGGCATCGTCTCGGCGTGGCTTTCCTTGCACGACATACCTGCAAACCTGGGATCGGCACCAAGAAAATCCAGCACGGCGCGCACACCTGCCCGGGGCCCGGCAATGGTGCCATTGATCCCCTCGGAGGCAAGCAGCAAAGTGCCCTTCACGCCGCCGGCATTACAGGTTTCAAGAAGCGGGGCCTGCAGATCCTTAAAATCCGGCAGGGTGACAAATTTATAGAGCGCTGCAACGAGAATATTGGACATGGGAGTTTCACAAATGAGCTTAGACTATACAGCTGCGGCTTATAGCGACCGCGTGGCTCCTCATCAAGCGTCTCCCTCATCCTTCGCGCCCCCAAGCCACAGATAGAGCAATCCGGTACCGCTGAGTAAAACCACCGGAAAGGCCACAATGCCGCCCCAAAAGCCCCAGGCATGAAGCCCCCACAGACCCGCTTTTGCTGCTGCAAAGACAACCACGGCACCAAGGGCCAGCCCCAATAGTGAACTAAACACCTCGACAAACATTCGGATCATGGCGTGCTCCCGATCTGTGTTGGATTAGTCATAGTAGCATAAAACGACCGGGTGGAGAGGCTGCAGTAATTCAGCCTTTCCATTTCAGCTTTTTCAGGCCAGGCTTCGGCAAATAATCAAAAACAAGGGAGAAGACCATGGCCGAAGAGATACTTATCGAGAACAAGGGATTTGTCCGTACGATCCGGCTCAATCGACCGGACCGACTAAATGCCATTACAGGCCTGATGCTTCACGAAATGAACACCGCGCTCAAGGAGGCCGACAACGATATCAATGTGCGTGTTGTTATCATCACCGGCGCGGGCAAAGGCTTTTGTTCAGGGATGGACCTGAAACAGGCAGCCGAGGGCAAGGGCATTGGCGGCGAAGGTGCGCTGGCGCCAGGAGGCGGCGCGGTTCATATGAACACCCGGGACATCGTCACTGTCACCCTGCACGAAATGGACACGCCGGTCATTTGCGCCATCAATGGCGCAGCGGCTGGCTACGGCATGGACCTTGCGCTCGGCGCCGATATTCGCGTCATGAGCAGTGCCGCCAAGCTGGCTCCCGGTTTTGCCAAACGCGGCATCGTGCCTGAAAGCGGCGGCACCTGGTATCTGCCGCGCCTCGTCGGCTGGGCCAAGGCGTGTGAAATTTCCTTCATCGGCAGGACGATGAGCCCAGAAGAATCCAAAGAGATGGGCCTTGTTAATCAGATTTTCGACGCGGATACCTTTGAAGAACAGACCATGGCTATGGCCGAAGAGATTGCATCAAATGCGCCGCTTGCCCTCAACGCTATGAAGCGACTGTTCCGCCACGGTTTGACGGAAGACTTCTCCAGCCATACCCACCACGTTCTACTGCAACTTGTCATGCTGATGAAATCGAATGATTTCCAGGAAGGCATCAAGAGCTTCATGGAACGCCGCGACCCCGACTTCACCGGATCGTAACCTTCCACACTTCGTCACCCTCGGGCCACGCGCAGCGTGGAACCGGGGGTCGCGACCTGAACACCGCCTCAGATTGTGACCATCAGACTGGAATGGATCGAGCTTTGGGGTAGCAAGGCCGCGAGAAAAGACTCAAAATCCATCGACAATGCCCTTGCCCTCCAGCCCATTGTACCCGAAACTTACCAACCATGATTTCACTCCCCCTCGTTATCGCCCCCGATCCCGTCTTTCGCCAGGTCGCCGAGCCTGTCGCATCAGTCGATGATGAAACACGGGCACAAGTTGCTGCCATGTTCGAGACGCTCTACCGGGAGCAAGGCCTCGGGCTTGGTGCCAATATGGTGGGACTTCTGAGGCGCATTATTGTCGTGGATCTCCAGGAAGACGGCAAAAAGAGCCCGTTGGCGATGATCAACCCCGTTGTCACGCAAGCATCAAAGGAAACTCATGTTTTCGAGGAAGCATCACTCAGTTTTCCTGGCATCGCTGCCAAAATCCGGCGCCCTGCATCAATCGAAGTCACGTGTCTCGATACCGACGGACAGTCCCGAACACACGAAGCGACCGGATTGCTTTCGACTGTCATTCAGCATGAGATGGATTATCTCGATGGCCGGATCTATCTTGATCACCTGTCGGTGACAAAACGAAACATGTTGTTAAAAAAGATGGCGAAGATGAAAAGAAGCAGCGCATGAGACTTGGCATCATCGGATGCGGGCAGAGGATGCAGACCATCATCCGCAACATCGCCAAATGTATTGATGTCGAGGTCGCCTTTATCGCTGATCCATCGACACATCTGTTCGAGAAATTCGCCCGTGATTTCAAGGTCCCCGATGCGCGGATCTTCGATGATCTGGAATTGGTTGCGGACCCAGGCGCGCTTGATCTTGTTTTGATCGGCTCACCCAATCATCTTCATCTTGAGCACCTTGATGCCGCGCGTCGGTTCAACACGAAGATCTTTTGCGAAAAACCGGCCGTTCTCAACCGGCAGCAATCCCTTGATCTTGCCCGGCGCGACGTGGCGGGCGACTTTGAGTGCGGCCTGGTGTTCGGGTTTGTGCTGCGCTTTGCGCCTCTCGTCAAACACCTCACATCCACAACGCGAGATCAGCAGGTCGTAACTATCGAGGCCAATGAATTGCTCCATCCCGAGCACGGCTCCTACATCATGCGCAACTGGCGCCGTCGATCGGACCTTGGAGGCTCGTTGCTTCTCGACAAGGCGTGCCATGACCTTGATCTGCTCAACCTTCTGGCGCGCGGTCGCCCCGAAATCATTGCCAGCTTTGGCGAAAACGCCGTGTTCAAACCCGGCAATCGGCCCCCTGACACGGAAGACAACTACCAGATCATTGATGCGGGTTGGTCAGGGACGGATGATGCTTTCGGGACTGACAAGGATATTCATGATGCCCAGGTTGCAATCCTGAGATATCCGTCCGGCACCATGGCCACTTTCCTTCTCAACTCACATGCAGCGCTGCGTCAGCGCCGCCTCATGATGACCTGCCGCGACACTCTCATCCGGGCAGACTTCGAGACTAATTCCGCCATGGCGCAGGGAAATTTTACCTTCGACGCGCCGCAGGAAACAAAGTTCCCGGGTGGTTTCAGCAATCACTACGGCGCGGACGATGAAATGGCGCAGGCCATTGTGTCATGGGTCGAGGGACAAGACACGTTCGGGCAAACGACGAAGGCGGCCATAGAGGCCGGTCTTACCGTCATGATGATCGACGCAGCAGCAGCAACCAATCAGGCCGTTGACACGTCATCGACCTGGGATACTCTTGACGCAATTTATAACGGTGCGACCGCGGGTTGAAGCCGAGGAAGTCAGATCCTTGTTGCTTCTTCGCTCGCTTCAGGCGGCATCCCGGCTTTAACTGTAAACCAGAACATCGATCCCACTCCCTCTTTACTCTCAACGCCGATCTCCCCGCCCATCAGAGAGGTCAACCGATCACAAATGGCCAGGCCAAGCCCGGTCCCGCCATATTGCCGGACTGTGGAACTGTCTGCCTGCGTAAACTCATGAAACAACCTGCGCTGCGCTTCATCAGGAATCCCGATGCCGGTGTCTCGCACCTCAAACCTGACCAGTTGGCAATTGGCATATTTTTCGGCGACGGCGACCGATACGGTGATCGATCCCTCTTTGGTGAACTTGGCGGCATTACCGACCAAATTAATAAGGACCTGCCTTATTCGAGTTGGGTCAGCATTGATCTTTCCCAGGCCCTCCTGGATCTCGACCACAAATGCCAGATTTTTCTCCTCCATTTTGGATCTGAGAATTTCGTGAGTTGATCGAATGATACTTTCCGGAGAGAAAACCAGGTTCTCAAGCTTAACCTGACCGGCATCGAGCTTCGATACGTCAAGAATATCACTGATGATTGCCAGTAGACCCTCGCCTGACTCCTTGATAATTCCAATTCTTGCGCGCTGTTTGTCAGATAGATCACCGCTGGCCAGTATCTCTGTCATCCCCAGGATACCATTAAGCGGTGTGCGGATCTCATGGCTCATAGTGGCCAGGAATTCACTCTTGGCGCGATCGGACGTCTCGGCGTCCAATCTGGCCATTTCCAGCTGCTGACGGGTGTACCCGGAGAGAACCACAAAACAGATTGTTGCTCCACTGAGCACGGCAAGAGTAATCACATAGGAGAAGGAATAATACATCCGCGCAATATCGGGCGAAAAGGGCTCAACAAATTCAAGGCTGGAGTAGCTCAGCGCGATCAGACCGACAATCGCAAGTCCGTTGAATATCGACATGATCACTGCGCCGCGATATCCCAGCAAGAGCCCGCCAAAGACCGGAGCAATAACGAGATACGCCGTGGCCGGCGAATCTACACCGCCTCGCAGCGCGGCACTCAATATCAACGGGCTGGTCCCCACAATCAACATAAACCAGCTGGCTTTGTTGATCGATTTGCTGAGCCACAAGATCGGAAGGATTGCCCAGAACAGCAGAACGATAACCATGGACATCAGCAGAGATGTGCCAGTGTCGGAGCCGGTAATTAACGTATAGCCGACCACAAATATAGAGGAACCGCCAATCATCAATGCAAAGAGGACAAGCAGCCGAAGGCGGACAAGACGCGCAAGATCGCCATGACAATCAACGCGTCCAATGGCGTCAATGACATTCCAAAATCGCATTACTGCTCCCTTGTCACTCGGCACCTCATACACCGATTCCGAAACACCTTACCAGACTACACTCGGATTGACCGGGGTCAATCGCTGAAATCCAGGGCATCGCGAAAGACCTGATCTGACGGCGAGTTGTAAGGAATTTGAATTGTACGGAGGCAAGGTGATGGAAGCAACCAGTTGAGGTCCTACACTTCGGGACAATGAACCAGGAGAATACGGATCAACTTTCCATTGCCGTCAAGCAAAGGCAAAGCGACGCTTTCACTGAACCGCCTTGTCAGACCCGTAAACTCCACGGCGAACCTGTCGTTTGAAAAGACCGGAGCCATAGTCTCCGCCACGGCCTCACAGAACTTCAGTGTCAGCGGTGCCACCTTGCCGGTCTTGTCCAGAAGTTGCCCGGTCAGGTCGGAAGACGCCACCACAATGGCCTGTCCTGACATTCGAAACCGGAAGGTTGGCGCATCGTCCTCAAGGTCCAGCATAACGAGGTAGGGGATCACGTCCGGGACATCGATCAAATCAAAAGCATCGAACTTTCCCGAGGACCTGAGCTTCTCCCAGTAGACGTAGATCTCGCGACAAACTTCACCCGCCAGATCCTCCACGGATTTGACGGGTTTGAGATTCATTCGTGAAACGTCCAGAGGACCAGAGTTTGTCGCGTCCATGTCCTGACGTTAAATTAGTTGATTGAACAATGCACGAATAAATAATACTTGGGATTGATATTTTTATAATTTGCAACCCTTCTTAAGCGTCTGGATGCTTTGTGTGAGTTAACTTTTCTCGTCAATACTTTGCTTTTAAACACTTAATCTACAAATCCTTGCAGGACGCCCCGTAGGCCCGTTTCGGACGGTCGGCCCCACGGAATTTCCTTCGCGACCTTCCGCAGGTCGACATGATGGCAAAGCCAAACGAGGATCGTGGATTTTCTACTCCCCACCCCCGTGCATACAGCAATGTCTGGATACCCTGGATGCGTCTTGACATTGTTAGGTAACAGTTTATATGAGGCCATACCACGTTGCACATTCGTCTTGTGCGCACTCTGAACGATCCTCGCGAACGCGCGATCTGCCAAGCTGCTTTCCTGACATTGTGAACGTTCTACCCGCGTGATTGCATACTGCTGTCGCGCACAAACTATGACTTTAGAAGGAATACGACTATGGCAAACGGTACGGTGAAATGGTACAACGCGACCAAGGGCTACGGCTTCATCGAACCTGAGGACGGCGGCAAGGATGCTTTCGTTCACATCTCCGCTCTCGAGCGCTCGGGCATTGCAACTCTGAATGACGGACAAAAAGTCAGCTACGATCTGACCCCTGGCCGCGACGGCAAGGAAGCCGCCGAAAACATTCAGGTTCTCGACTAATACCCAACAATTCGAACCGGGGAACCTTTGCGTTCCCCGGCTTCATTCTCCCGTCCGACCCGGGCGACATGATTGACGTCAGGGCAGATTAATCCTGACCGCGATTCAGCAAATAGTTTGTGTTGAGTCTACGGGTTTTACTGACAAACTTCAGGATCCTCCCCCCCCCCGGCCCGAAAG
>CBFDBJ010000023.1:0-42857 GCA_965603015.1 uncultured Alphaproteobacteria bacterium | reverse complement strand
CAACCGAGCGCGCGTACTTCTCCTCATACTGCGCCGCAGTAACATGAGCGCGCGTCGCCCAGTCGCTTGAGACAGGAAACAGCATGTTTTCGCCGTGATGGTGTTCTGAGTCAGACATGGGGGGATCCTCCGGGGTTTCTTGTTTGGCCCGGAGTTTAGGCGAGGAACGCCCGGAGCAAAAGGGCCAAGAGAGAGAAATGTCTATTAAAGCAATAGTACTGCCCGACTGAACGTGATACAATCTAAAGTTACACGAATGAGCTATCTAACCAAGAGGGAGTTCGAAAGTGGCCTATACGGTCAAACAATTCATTCTCGATGATTTGCCCCAAACTTTATTCCCTCTCAAATCAGATAAAGTGCTGGTGAGGGTTGGTTTTGATGAGCTCCTTTCGTTCGCGAAAAAAACCGCCTTCGATCCTGCTGTGCCCCGTAGTTTTCTCCCTCAGACACGAGTAAGTGCGATGAAGAAGGGGTGGCACTTGCGGCGTACGTTAAAGCTCGATCCTGTGAGCGAGGTGTTTGTCTATGACCTTGTTTACCGAAATCGAAAAATATTCAGAAAGCACCACTCGAGGTACCGAAAACATTTTGGATTTCGTTTCGAGGACGGCACCCCGCTTTCTCCGGCTACCTCTTTTCGAGAATTTCGAAAAGAAGTTTCTAAGAGACTGGACAAATTTGATCACAATGCAACTTTCGACGTGTCATCATACTTCAATAATATCTATCATCACGACCTTGTTGGTTGGCTCGACGAGCGAGATGGAGACGAAAGGGACGTACAGGCTTTTGGAAAGTTTTTGAGGGAAATAAACTCAGGGCGAAGTACCGATTTTTTCCCACAGGGCATTTACCCATGCAAAATGATTGGTAGTGATTTTCTCTCATTTGTTGAGAATTTTGGACCTCTCAGGTGCAAGCATATGCTCCGTTTCATGGATGACTTCTATATATTTTCAGACAAGAAGGACGATGTGCTGCATGATCTCATCCAAATTCAAGAACTACTGGGGTTGAAGGGATTATCTATCAACTCACAAAAGACCCGCATCGATCAGAAGTCACCTTCTGAACCAAACGAAATGAAATCGAAATTGCTCGATATCAGGCGTGACATACTCTTTGCCTCTGGATTAAGTGAAGGTGATGAAAGAGCTATAGAAACCGAAATAGACGATCAGGACATAGCTTATCTGAAGTCGATGTTAGCGGCTGAGCATATTGAGGAAGAGGATGCTGAGCTTGTACTTTCTGTGATGAGAGATCACGCCGAAGATATCTCTGAGTACTTGGCACCACTGCTAAAAGATTTTCCGAATCTATCCAAAAGTTTCTTCTTTTTTGCGGAACATATTGAGGATCGAGAGTTCCTTGCGAAGTTACTATTGGATCACCTAAAATTTGACTACATCCCGGAGTATCAACTCTTTTGGATAGCGGCTATCGCGGAAGAATATCTATCGGAGACTAAGCGATTCGGAGACATACTAATGTGTCTCCTGCATCACCGAGCCGCCACTCCAATCTCGAAATCAAAGGTTCTCGAAATTCCAGATAAAAGGTTTGGACTAAGTGAGTGTCGGGAGGAGATTCTAAGGTCTGGTCAGTCCGATTGGCTCGCTTGGGCTTCCGCCGTGGGATCGAGGAATATGAAGAGCAAGTCTCGAAACTATCTGTTGGGGTATTTTAAGAATGGATCAGACATGAACCGGTTGATTGGCGACATCGTTTCGACGCTATAATTCGTCAAAGCCTACCGCGATTCCCTCTCATTCACTACGGCTCTCCCCATGCCACATTCTCTCGGGAGGAGTAGGGCCGGCAACCTCGTCAATGATGCCGTGGAGCGCCTCGACGTTTGCCGCCCGCGCCTTATAGCTTGTTAACTCGCTGGGCCAAGCTACCGATCCCCGTTCGGAACAGATAACCCAGCCAAACGACCGCTACGGGCCAACTTACAGCCGTCAAAATATCGTCCAAGTATTCGAGGAGATACTATTTTATTGAAATTCCCATGGCAGGATCTCGGGCCTACCGGGAGGTAAGAAACCCTTTGTCGAATTCATGCGACTCCACATACTATCAGTGCGACTATAGGCAAGGCCACAGGTCGCATGAATTACAATGAAGAACCATCGTCCTTTTACTGAGTTGGTCGATTTTGTGAGGGAAGGACAAACCAATATCTATTCGTAGGCCTCATCCAAATCTGACAATGAAGGACAAAGCGCTTTTGCGAGTTCTGGCAAAGCATCTAGTCGAGTCAAGGGAAGGTGCGGAAACGGAATCAAACGTCGGCTCTGGAAAACTTGTGCTGACTGACTCGCAGGCAATTGAATTGTTTGAATTGATTGAGGCGTATCTTTCACAGGAGCAGTTTAGGAGTAGATCAAGATTCATCGATGGATTGTCTGATCGTCGAAGAATGTCTGCCGCTTCGAAAAAATCTGTTCGTAGACTCTACATCGAAGGTGCTCGTGAATACACAACACCCGGCGTGATGGAAAGTATGAAGTGGCGGGATTTCCAAGTTCGTTTCGGCGTGAAATTTGAGGACACTATGCGCGCCAAAGCCACTCGAATGAACATCGAATATTTTGGACAAATGGAAAGAAAGTTATTCAATGAGGTTGGGCTACACCCTGATGTGGTTGAGCTTGCAATGGGCATTGTAGAAGACAATATGTCGTTCGTAGAGGATGTTCGCAAAGGAAATGCATTCTTAGAACAGGGATCAACTAGGGAAGTGTTCGAGCGGGTTGGGCGGGAGTGCCGTGGTGACGAAAACCAGTACCCCTGGAGTGGACTGATAAATAGAGGCAATGTGGCTTCGGCAATTATTGTCGTTTCAAATTTATCTACACTTTTCACCACTCGGGATTGGACAGTGACAGGTACACTGTCAGCGATAGCAGGATCAGCAGCTCACTTTGCGTCGAATTGAAACCAACTTTCACGTTTGGCCGGTGATGAGGACACTACCCCAGCGCCCCGTCATCCTTCATCGTCGCAATCTCTTCCGCCGAAAACCCGGCTTCCTCCAGCACTTCGACATTGTGCTCGCCCAAATTTGGCGCCAGCCGGGCGGTCCCGGCAGGGCTGGCCGAAAAATTCACCGGGTGCTTCATGTTGAGCATCGCGCCTTCGGTCGGGTGCGTGACCGGCTCAAAGAAGTCGACGGACTGCAAGTGTTCGTCCTCGAGGATCTCTTCAAAATGCCCGACCTTCATCGACGGTACGTGGTTTTCGTGCAGCAGAGCGAGCCATTCGTCCGTGGTCTTCAGGCCCGCGACCTCGTCGATGATGCCGTAGAGCGCCTCGACATTTGCCGCGCGCGCTTCATAGCTTGAGAACTTCGGGTCCTCCATCACATCGGCGCGCCCGCCAAGTTCAAAGAACTTTTTGATGTGATTGTCATTATAGGGAAGAATGGCGATGAAGCCGTCTTTGGTTTTATAGGGCTTGCGGTTCGGGTTGAGCACGCGGGAATAACCCATCTGGTCTTCCGGCGGCACAAAGGTATGGCCAAAGAGGTGTTCGGAATAAAGGAACGAGGTGAAGACCTCGTGCATCGGCACCTCGACAAACTGCCCCTCGCCGGTCCGCAGGCGGTGGATCACCGCGCCCATAACGGCATAGACCGCGTGCAGGCCCGTGACCTTGTCGGCCATCAGCGAGGGAAAATAGCGCGGCTCGTCGGAGCCGTCGATTTTGGCCTGCAGCCACGCGCCGCCGGAGACCGCCTGCACCAGATCATCATAGGCCTGGCGTCCATCGTAAGCTCCGCCCGCGCCATAGCCGCAGGCATGCACATAGATGATGTCGGGCTTGATCGCCTTGACGCTGTCATAGTCAAAGCCGAGCCGCGCAATGCCCGCGAGCCGCACATTGTGGATGAAGACATCGGCGCCCTCGATCAGTTTGGCGAGCGCCTTTTTGGCGCTGTCTTTTTTCAGGTCGAGCACAAGCGAGCGCTTGTTGCGATTGGCATTGAGGAAAATCGGCCCCATCCCCTTATCGCCGTGCGGCCCCGCGCCGCGAATAATATCGCCGCCTGGCCCCTCGACCTTGATCACGTCGGCGCCCATATCGCCAAGGATCTGCGTCGCATAGGGCCCCAGCAATACCGAGGTCAGATCGACAATCCGGATGCCCGCAAGGGGGCCTTTCGAAGCTTTTGGGGGGGTACTCATGGTGCTGTCTCCACTGCATGCAATTCGGGGTCGGAGCGAGCACGTGCACATGATGGTTGGCGGGACATTCGTTCTGTCTTGTGCACGTGCTCGCTCCGACCCCTATCCTGCAATGTCCGTTTATGCAATAGAGGGAGACCTCGAGACGAAGGAGAGCGCCCGTGCAATTGCAATTATCGACCTGGAACGAGATCGAGCTTCATCTGGAGCATTCCAAAGGGATTATCATACCCATCGGCTCGACCGAGCAGCACGGCCCCACCGGCATGATCGGCACCGACGCGATCTGTCCCGAGTTTATTGCCAAAGCTGCCGGTGACGAGGCCGACCTTCTGGTTGGCCCGACGTTTAATGTCGGCATCGCCCAGCATCACATGGGCTTCGCCGGCTCGATGACCCTGCGGCCTTCGACCATGATCGCCTCCATCGTCGACTGGGTCAACTCGCTCGCCCATCACGGCTTCACCCGGATCTATTTTCTCAACGGTCACGGCGGTAACATCGCCACCATCAATGCCGCCTTCGCCGAAGTCTACGCGCAAAACTCCCTCGGCGGTTCTGGCGAGACCGGAGACGTCAAATGCATGCTGCGCAACTGGTGGGAACTCGGCGGCGTCATGGACTTTTGCAAAAAGGCATACCCGAAGGGCCACGGCTCCCACGCCACGCCGTCCGAAGTCGCCCTCACATTTTTTGCCTATCCTGGCCACATCAAGAACGCGCCCCTCGATCCCAAAATCGCTCCCAATGGCGGGTTCACCGATGCCGCTGACTATCGCAATAAATTCCCTGACGGACGCATCGGTTCCGACCCGTCGCTGGCCACGGTCGAGGACGGAGGCAAGCTGGTCGCCCTTGCCACAGTGGGGCTTGTTTCAGATTTCGGAAAGTTCACTCAAAGCTAGAGCTGGAATGCTTCCAGTTTGCAACGTACAAAGATCTCCTCTGGCCGGGATCTCCTCTGGAATGAATAGAAAGTGTGACGGGCTTACTATTGGCCATCCAGTGCTATCTGGTAGAACAGCGCCAACCCCCGTTTAAGCTGCGTTCCTTGCTGCCCCTCAAAGCCTTAAAGGATAGTGCCCCATGTCCCCCGAAACAAAACCTGCCCAAAAGGACACGAAGCCGGATACGCGCGTGCGCCCGCTGGTTGCCTGGCGCTCGGTACAGAAACTGTTAAAAGACCCCGAGGCGACCGGTGAAGTTTTCAAGATCATCAATGCTCTGAAAGGTGACAGTCTCACCCGCGCGATGTACGAGATGCACGCCTGTGAAAGCGGTCGCAAGCTCCTGCGTGACAGGCCGTCGATCGTATCGCTGCTGGAAGATCGCGAAGCCCTGCGCGCGATGCCTGAAGGCAGTCTCGGTCGCGCCTATCTGCATTTTATGGAATCCGAAAATCTCACTGCTCAGGGTCTGCTCGAGGCCAGCGCCGAGGCGCCGCGTCCGGAAATCGATCCGACATCGGAGTTTTACGATCCCGAAGAGGTCTGGCTTGGCGAGCGCCTGCGCGACATTCATGATCTCTATCATGTCATCACCGGCTATGGCCGCGATCCCCTGGGTGAGCTCAGCGTCATCGCCTTTTCCAATGCCCAGTCTCACAACCGCGGCATCGCCTTCATCGTCTATATGGCGCAGCGCCGCGACGCCAAATCCGGTAATGGCCGCCTCGCGCGCGGCTGTGTGAAAGAGGCCCGGGCGCACGGCAGCGCCGCCAGCTGGCTTGCGGCGGAGCCCTGGGAAGCGCTTCTGGCTGAACCGCTCGAGGACATCCGCACCCGCCTTAATGTCAGCGTTCCTGCGCTTTACCGCGCGGCTCTGGCGCAGGGCGAGGCGGGCACTGCGTCCCTCGGGCTGGCCGAGCCGGTCGCGGCTTAAGGGCTTGTTCACGTTCTGACCTGAAAGTGTTGAGATCCATTCCAATCTCGGGCAAACTGAGTGTGGATCAGGCATTCGGGAGGCACAGGTGCAACAGGGCGTGAAGAAAACCAGTGGGCGCGGATCAGGGCGCCATCGCAGACATCCGCTCAAAGCCTGGCGGGCGATGCAGAACCTCTTGAAGGATGGCGAGGCCACCGGCGAGGTTTTCAAGATCGTTGAAGCCCTTGAGGGCGGCGCCATGATGAACAACACCGAGCGTCTTCGGGCGCGCCAGGGCGGCGCCGGGCTGCTGGCCGCCAAGCCGGACATTCTCGAAATCCTCCAGGACCGCGATAAATTGCGCAGCTACCAGGAAGGCTCTCTGGCCCGCGCCTATCTCGACTTTGTCGAGACTGAAGATCTTTCAGCTGACGGTCTGATGGCGGCCTCCATGGAGGCCGATCGCGACCGGGAGTACACTGAAGACGAGCGCTGGTTTGGCGAGCGTCTGCGCGATACCCACGATCTCTTCCATGTTGTGTCCGGCTATGGCCGCGACGGTCTCGGCGAGATTTCCCTGCTGGCGTTTTCCTCCGCCCAGACACCAAATCTCGGCATTCGGTTCATCATTTATATGTCGCAGCGCTCGAGCCGCAAGGACAAGTCTCCTGTGCCGTCTAAAGAGTGCATCAAGGAGGCGCGCGAGAACGCCGCTCGGGCCGACTGGTTCGCCGCCCAGGAATGGGAAAGCCTGATGCCTCTGCCCCTCGAAGAGGTGCGTGACCGGCTCAACATCGAACCGCCGGATTTCTACAACGAGACCAAACGCCGGTTCCCGCAAGAAACCGCACATCCTCGCGACGCGGCGAAAATCCAGGCGGCTTGAGGTCTAATCACAGATCATAATTCTTTGTCATCCTCGACGAGCGTAGCGAGATCGGGGATCTTCTCTCTGCCGGAGGATATCTTTCAGAAGGTCCCCGGTTCCACCTGACGGTGGCCCGAGGACGACAGGGGTTAATATTCTTAAACCAGCCCGTCCCAGACCGCATAGGACCGGTTCTCGGCGACCAGGGTCGTCGCCCTGAAGCTGGCTTCCAGCATGCGCCGCACCGGCGTTGTCCCCTGCACCACCATGCGCAGCCGCCCGCCCTTGTTCAGGTGCTGTGGCGCCCTTTCGATGAGCCGTTCGAGGATCGCGTAGGTCTGCGCCTTGCCGGTGTGGACCGGCGGGTTTGAGACGATGAGATCGAAGGTCTCGCCCTCAAGATCCACCAGGCTTGTCCCGCAGTGGATCTGTGCCCCCTCGACAGTGCGCTCCGCCGCATGCAGCGCCAGCGCATCATTATCAAACAGCGTGATATCAAGATCCAGCGTCCGGTTTTGCAAGGCAAGGCTCAAGACGCCCGCGCCGCAGCCATAGTCGAGCACCCGTGCGCCTGATGCCAGCTCCGGCAGGTTTTCAAGCAACAGGGCGCTGCCCTTGTCCAGTTTTCCGTGTGCAAACATGCCAGGCCAGGAGACCCAGGAAAGCTCGTGCGAGGCCGTCTCGGCACGGATGGTTTTTGAGAATTCATCAGGTGAGGGCAGCGCGGCGGTCTCATTGCGCACCCCGCGAAACACCCGGCAGTGCCGTTTGGTCAGGAGCGTATTGGGCGCATCGAAGAACGGCGCGAACACCTTGCCCGCCGACCGGATGCCCTCGTCATTGGCGCCAAAGAGATAGAGCGGGCTTCCCGGCGCCAGAGTTGCTGCCGCCAGGGCGACGTTAAAGACAAGCTCTTCAGAGGACTTGCTGGTGCGCAGCAGGACGGCCGCGAAGGGCCCGGACGGTGGAAACGGTGTTGGGATAACGCCTGACCCGGCGCGCCGCTCCCAGCGTACGGCAGTGCCATCAAGCGCGCCTGCCAGTACTCCAGTAAGCTCGCCCATGACAAGCACCGGGCCGTCAAAGCGCTCGGTTTCAACGGCCTCGGCCATGACTTCGGCGGCCAGAAAATCCCTGTCTCTATGTGCCATCAACTTCTCCCACGCAAATCATACCATCCTTCACATGCACCGGCACCGGCACCAGCGCGCGCCCCTCGCACGGGCCAAAGACGCAGGTGCCACTGTCCGGCTCAAACTGCGCCCCGTGTGAGGCGCAGCGCAGCAGCGACTTGTCGGGGGTCAGGATCTGGTGCTCGGGAAAATCCAGCGGATGGCCCGCATGGGGACAGCGATTGAGGTAACCTTTTACGGTGTCGCCATAGCGCACAATGAACATCGCAAAGCGCTCCGCGCCCTCGCCAAACTCAAAGCTGCGGGTCTGCGGATCGCCCAGATCGGCGAGCGCATAAAGCACGGTACCGGCGCGCGGCGCGCCTTTGAGGTCAAGAACGCCCATTGCCCTGCCTGCTATTTACCGAGGGATTGAACAAACGGCCGGATATCGACGGTCTGAAACAGTCCGGCCTTGCGGTAGGGGTCGCCTTCCGAAAAGGCCTCGATCTGTGCCTTTGTCTCGGCCTCCATGATCAGCATCGATCCCGCCATGGTCTCCCCGTCATCAAGAAACATCGGCCCTGCCAGCTTGATCATATCGAGAGAGCCCGCCGCATAGTTCAGGTGCGCCTCGCGGTTGGCAAGACGAAGCTCGAGACTGTCGGGTTTATCGATGCAGTAAAGAACAAAGAGCATAGACATTTTCCTCTTCCATTTTTCCCGTTCTTGTCATACCCGGGCTTGACCCGGGTATCCAGTGCGGGGCTCTCTGGATTGCCGGGTCAAGGCTGCACTGCCTGGCAGGGCGTGTAAAGCACGCCCGAGATGGGCAATGACAACAGAGGGGGTAAGTGTGTTCATTCATGTTCTGATGTAAACGGCCGGCTCAAGATATCAAGGATCGCGCGGCTGACGGTTTTTTCTTCAGTGACAATGGAATTGACCGCCTCGGCGATCGGCATCTCGATGCCCTTTGAGCGCGCCAGTTCAACCACCGCGCCCGAGGTCGGCACGCCTTCGGCCACCGAGGTGCGCGAGGCCATAACTTCTTTCAGCGTCCGGCCTTCGCCGAGCGCAACGCCGAGCGACATGTTGCGCGACTGCATCGAATTACACGTCAGGATGAGATCGCCGAGCCCCGAAAGCCCCGCCATGGTTTCGCGCCTGGCGCCAAGCGCCTCGCCGAGCCGGGTAATCTCGGCAAAGCCGCGCGCCGTCAGCGCCGCCCGCGCGCTCTCGCCAAACTTGCAGCCCTCGGCGATACCGCAGGCAATGGCAATGACATTCTTGACCGCCCCGCCGATCTCCGCCCCGGTCAGATCGCTCGACAGGTAGGGCCGAAATGTAGAGAGGCCGATGGCATCGACAAGGGCTTCACCAAGGTTCGCATCCTCGCAGGCCAGCGTTACTGCCGTCGGCAGGCCCTTGGCCACATCCGCCGCAAAGCTCGGCCCGGACAGCACCGCCAGCGGATGGCCGGGGGCGGCCTCTGCCGCCACTTCGCCCATCAGTTTCATGGAGCCCTGCTCGATGCCCTTGCAACAGATCAGCAGCGGGGTTTTGGCGTCGAGATGGGGGGCAAGATCGCCCAGCACCTTGCGCAAATGCTGCGCCGGCGGCACCAGCAGGATTGCGTCGCGGTCGGCAAGATCCTTGAGGTTTCCCGTCGCCTCGATCATCGGGTCAAGCGCGATGCCGGGCAGATAGGGCGTGTTTTCGTGAGCCCGATTGACCACATCGACAACCTCGCGCTCCAGCGCCCACAGACGCACTTTCCTGCCCGCATTAGCCCGCGCCGCAACAGCAGCCAAAGCCGTCCCCCAGGCCCCGCCGCCAACAACACCAATTTTATCCATGAGACCTCAACAGGTAGGGGGTGAATTAGAGATCACAGGCATGACGGAAAAGGGTGCGAAAATCAAGGTTAGAGGTCAATCGAAACACCCTTGTTGTCATACCTGGGCGAAGACCCGGGTATCCAGTGCGTGGCCTTCTGGATTACCGGGTCAAGCCCGGTAATGACAGGTCGACTTGTTGTGAGTATTGGGCGAAGTCACCCCGCCAGCGGCCAGCGTGCTCTTGGCGCGATATCAAGGGCGTCGGTCTCGCCGAGCGCCAGGCGTTCAATCCCGGCCCAGGCGATCATGGCGCCGTTGTCGGTGCAATATTCAAACGGCGGGACGTCGAACGAGTAGCCGCGTGCCTGGCACAGACCCTCAAGACGGGCGCGCAGCACCGTGTTGGCCGCGACGCCGCCTGCGGTGACGAGGCGCAGCGGTTGGCCGGGGACATCAGCCTCGTAAAGATCCATGGCATTGGTCGTCCGGTCGACAATCACGTCGCCGACCGTGCGCTGGAAGCTGGCGCAGATGTCGGCAATGTCCTGCGGGCCAACCTTGCCATCCACGGCGAGTTTGCGCGACTGCTGCCGCACAGCGGTCTTCAGCCCCGAGAAGGAAAAATCCGCCCCCGGACGACCCTTGAGCGGTAGCGGGAATTTGAACCGTGCATCGTCGCCTGTCGCGGCCGCGGCTTGCACCGCCGGGCCGCCGGGATAGCCCAGCCCGAGAAGTTTCGCCGTCTTGTCGAAGGCCTCGCCAACTGCATCATCGATGGTCGAGCCGTAAAGCTTGTAGCGGCCCGGACCCTCGACGCCGAGCAACTGGCAGTGCCCGCCCGAGACGAGGAGGAGCAAATAAGGAAACTCAAGCGGGGTTGCCAGCCGGACCGACAGCGCATGGCCTTCGAGGTGATTGACGGCGATGAGCGGTTTCCTGTGCGCCTGGGCGATGGCCTTGGCGGTCATCAGCCCCACAATGACCCCGCCGATCAGTCCCGGCCCTGCGGTCGCGGCAATGCCGTCGAGATCGGCGTAGCCCAGCCCCGCCTCGTCCATGGCCTCGCTGACCAGCCGGTCAAGATGCCGGATATGCGCCCGGGCCGCGATCTCCGGCACAACCCCGCCATAGGGCGCGTGTTCCTCGGTCTGGGTCAAAAGCCGGTGGGCAAGGATTTGCGGTACGGCGCCTGGACGGCCGCGAAGCACCGCTGCGGCGGTTTCGTCGCAGCTCGTTTCAATGCCCAATACGGTATAAGTTTGGGTGTCGCTCAAGAGGTCCTCTCGACATTTGTCACCGGAGCACGTAAATCGGTTTGAAAGTCTCGCCAATTTTGTGGTTGTCGGGTCGGTAAATAGGGAAAACCTGTATGCAAAGCCAGAAGAATATCACTATCCGCATCGGCACCAGAGGCAGCCCGCTGGCCCTCTGGCAGGCGCGTCATGTACAGGATCTGCTCTGTGCGGCCCATGGCATTGATCCGGGCGACAGGGATAATCATTTCCCCATCGAGATGATCAAGACGACCGGCGACAAGATCCAGGACCGGCCCCTGAATGCCATCGGCGGCAAGGGACTTTTTACCAAGGAGATCGAGGACGCCCTGCTTGAAGGCCGGATCGACATTGCCGTTCACTGCGTCAAGGACATGCCGACGACATGCCCCGAAGGTCTCATGCTTTCAGTGACCCTTGAGCGCGAGGATCCCTTCGATGCCTTCATCAGCCCGAAGGCGGCAAGCATTGAAGATCTGCCCCGGGGCGCGGTCATCGGCTCGACCTCGCTGCGCCGTCAGGCCCAGATTCTGGCGCGGCGCCCGGACCTCAAAGTCGTGACCTATCGCGGCACTGTCGAGACAAGGCTCAGAAAACTGCAAGAAGGCGAGGTCGACGCGACACTGCTCGCCGTCGCCGGCCTCAATCGGCTCGGCAAGCAAGACCTGATCACATCGGTTGTCGATCCGGACTTCATGGTTCCCGCTGTCGGTCAGGGCGCGCTCACCATCGAAGTGCGCACAGATGATGCGGCGGTTCACGGGGCGCTGGCGCCGTTGTCTCACGTCCCGACCGCACTGGCGGTGGCCGCCGAGCGCGCCTTCCTCGACGTCCTTGATGGCTCGTGCCGGACCCCCATCGCCGGATATGCCCGGTTCACAGACGGAGATACGCTGGTTTTTGACGGCCGCATCCTGATGCCCGATGGCACCGGCGCGAAGGATGTCAGCGGCACAGCCCGTGTCACCAGCGCCGCTGAGGCGGTTTCGTTCGGCACCGAAATGGGTAACACCCTCCGCGCTGACGCAGGCCCTGAGTTCATGGCGCGTCTTGCCGAGGCTGTCGAAGGGGCGGGGGCCAATCCGTCAGAAGCGCCCACAAAATGAGAATGCGAAGATGAAAATCCTCGTCACACGCCCTGAGCCGGATGCCTCACGCCTTGCGCAGCGGCTGAAGGCGGCGGGCCATGACCCGCTCATTGAGCCCCTGATGAGTGTCGAATATCTCGAAGCCAGCGCCGAGCTTCCCGGTGCCCTCAAAGATGCTCAGGCCATCGCCTTCACATCAGCCAACGGCGTGCGCGCCCTTGCCAGATGTTACACCGGGCGTCATCTGCCGGTCTTCGCAGTCGGCGATGCCACCGCTGCTGCGGCGCGGCAGGCGGGCTTCAGCACCGTCCATGGCGCCGCCGGAGACGTCGACCATCTGGCCGCCGATATTGCCGCCCGGCTCGACCCGGGTGCCGGGTCCATCGTGCACATTGCCGGCAGCGTCGTTGCCGGAGACCTGCAGGGCACCCTGGCCGCGCACGGCTTTCAGGTTGATCGCCATGTGCTTTATGCCATGACGGCCAGCGCGTCTTTGTCGCCGGAGGTCATCGCACAGATAACCCGCGCATCGCTTGAAGCGGCCCTCGTCTATTCCCCGCGCAGCGGGCGCATCCTTGTTGACCTCGTTAACAAGGCCGGGCTGCAGGAGGCCTGCCAGGCGATCACCTGTTATTGCCTCTCGGCCAATGTCGCGGCCGCCGTCGCGGACCTGCCGTTTGCAAACTGCCTTGTCGCAGCCACCCCGGACGAAGCCGCACTCATGGCGCTGCTTGAGGCGGCTCCGCTCGGGTAACTGTGCGGGTAAAAATGAGGCTGTAATTCGAGCCCGAACCCCTATATTCCTCAGGGTAGCCTCTTTGTGTTCAAGGGATTTCCGATGGCCGATAACGAAAAAACCTCATCTGATGAGACTTCCCCCGAAACTTCAGGAGTTGTCGTGACGCCGCCGCCCGCTGATGCGCCGAAAGATCCCGCGCAAGACAAGGCAGAGGATCTGGTCACGTCTCCCAAAAAGACAAGCGGCTTTGTCACCGGCCTTCTGGTCGCCGCTGTCATTGTCGTCGCCGCTCTGGGCGCCGCCTTTGTCTACCGCGCCGCGCTGATCGATCTGTTGGTGCCGGGGATCAGCGAGGAGGCCGGGCGGATGGCCGCGCTGGAGGCAAAACTGGCCGCTCTCGAGGAAGCCGACCGCAAGGCGGCCGCCGCCACAACAAGCCTGGCCAATGATCTTGCGACCCGGCGCACGGAAATCGCCGCCCTGTCGAATACTCTTGGCCAGCTCGAAGAAGGCGGCGGAGAAACCGTCGCCTCGGACCTTGAGGCCGCAAAATCCATGATTGCCGCCCTTGAGGAGCGTCTCGATACCTTTGAAGCCGAGACCGGCGAGCAGGACCCGATGGTCGCCAATGATGCCAACCCGGGGCAACAGGCGCAAAGCGCCGGTGATGTTACCGAGATGAAGGACGCCCTCGCGACCCTGAACGAGCGCTTTGCCGCCATGAACGAAAGCCTTGATCAGGCCGGCGGGCGGATCGAGGCCCTCGAAGAGGTCGCGCCGCCGGAGAACCTCGGCGAGATCCTGCAAGGTCTCAGCCCGCGCAATGAGCTCGGCGAACTCAGCGCCCGTCTCGCCGCCATTGAAGAGGCCGACCCGGAAGGCGCTGCCAAAGCCGCCGTCCTCGCCCTCAGCGCCACCGAGCTGGCCCGCGCCGCCGCCACGTCAGGGTCTTTTGCATCAGAGCTTGGCGCCTTCGCCGCCCTTGCTCCGGGCGATCCCTTTGCCGCGCAGCTGCAGTCTTTTGCGCAGAGAGGCACGCCGACCGCAAAGGCCCTGCTTCTGGAATTTGAAACCGCTGTCGACGCCATTACCGAAGCCGAGCGGATCCGTGAAGGCGGCGGGGTCTGGAACTGGATCGTGAATCAGTTTACGGCGCTCTTTTCCATCAGAAAAGTTGGCGAACTGGACGGCGACGACTGGCAGTCGATCCTGGCGCGCGCGGAAAACCGCATCGCCATCGAGGATCTGGCCGCCGCGACAGACGAGCTTGCAAGGCTTGAAGGCCCGGCAGCGCAAGGGGCCGCCTCCTGGCTCGAGCGCGCCCGCGCCAGGCGTCAGGTCGACACTCTTGTTACCGGGCTGACAGCACAGGTCTTCGCAGATCTCCTCACCGCCCTTGAGAGCGAGTAGCATCCATGTGGAAAGCGTTCTGGTTCCTTGTCATAGTGCTTGCCATTGCCGCCGGCGGGGCGTGGCTTGCCGACAATCCCGGTGACTTTGCTGTCACCTGGTTTGGCTATCGGATCGAGACCAGCTTCACCCTCGTCGCCGTGCTGCTGCTCCTCTTCATGGCGCTGCTGCTTTATGGCTACCGCCTGTTGCTGCGCACCATCGGCAGCCCGGTTGCGCTGCTGACCTGGGCAAGCACGCGCCGCCAGGTCCGGGGTCAGGAGGCGCTGCGTCAGGGTCTTGTCGCCGTCGCGGCCGGTAATCCGAGCGAGGTTCGCAAACTGGCCGCCCGCGCCAATGCGCTGCTCAATGACCCGCCGCTGACGTTGCTGCTGTCGGCCCAGGCTGCCCAGCTTGAAGGTGATGAAAAGCGCGCCGCCAAAGCCTACAAAAAAATGCTCGATAATCCGGAGACGGAGTTTCTCGGCTTGCGCGGGCTTTTTTTGCAAAGCGCCCGCAGCGGCAACCGTCTCGAAGCCCTCGGTCTGGCCGAGCGCGCTTTTGAACTGCAGCCCGAAACACCCTGGGTCTTCAATGCTCTCTTCGAGCTCCAGTCGGCGATCGGCGAATGGTCGGCGGCAGCACAAACCCTCGAGAAGTCCGTTGCCTCAAAACACATTGAGGCCGGTGTTGCGAAACGCCGCAGCGCCGTTCTTTATACCGAGCAGGCGCTGGATGCCGCAGGTAAAGGCGAGGCCAAAGACGCAGAAGACTGGGGTCTGAAGGCCGCCGAGCTCTCCCCCGGTCTGGTCCCGGCCGCCGTGCTTGCTGCCAGGCATCACATCCGCGCCGGCAACCTGTGGAAGGCCGCCGAGACCATCGAGAAAGCCTGGACCGCATCGCCGCATCCCGATCTTGTTGCCGCCTACGCAGACGCGAGAAAGGGCCGCGATCCCGAAGCCGAAGACATCAGGGCCGACGCCAAATGGCTCAAGGGTCTGGCTGATTTCAATCGCGACCACATTGAAAGCCGCCTGCTGCGCGCGGCGCAGGATCTTGCCCTTGGCCGCCACAAACCGGCGCGCAAGCATCTTGCAGGCCTCGCCGAAGGGTACGCCACCGCCCGTGTCTGCAAACTCATGGCCGACATTGAAGCCGCAGACGGCAACGAAGATGTCGCGCGCGACTGGCTGTCAAAAACCGTCACCGCGCCGCGCGACGCCCACTGGATGTGCGAGACCTGTGGCCGCGAGAGCGCGGCGTGGACCTCGACCTGCAACAATTGCGGCGCCTTTGATACGCTGAGCTGGCAGGCCCCGGCTGATCTCATCGCCGGGCTGGTTCTTGAACCGGTCCAAGCAGAGGCTCCCGGAGAGGATGGCAAAGAGGATAGCGCAGAGGAAGACGGCGGGGTCGGTGCAAGGGATATAACCCCCGTTGCCACGCCGCCGAAAACTGATGAAAAAACAGCTGCCGAGCCGGTCATCATAGATGTTGTGCCTGATGCTGCGCCTGATACTGCGCCGGTCCCGCAGCACGGCAGGGCGTCAAAAGTCGGCGCGTCAAATCCGCTGGCGCGCGAGAGTGTCATCGCCGCGCCGGACGGGAGCGCAGAACGTGACGCCCCGCTCACGGCGCCGCCGGTCGATGACCCGGGCCCTGGCGCGAACCCTTTCGCTGATCCCGATGCCCCCGATGACAAGACCGGCTGGTAGGCGGCCCACGACAGAAAAGCGACAGAAAAGCGACAGACAAAGCAGCAAGAAAACGACCGGAGGCAAGGCCGATGCGCAGATTTTTCATTTTTCTATTGTTACTCGGCGGCATCCTTTTTGGCGCCTTCCTTGGCATGCGGGACGCCGATATTCCCTACGATACGCTTGTCGAACGCTACGGCCAGTCGCCATCGCAGTTCGTTGAGCTGGCAAGCGGGCTCGCGGCCCACTACCGCGATCAGGGCAACAGCCAGGGTCCCGTCCTTCTCCTTGTTCATGGCTCGAACGCCTCGCTCTATACCTGGGAACCCTGGGCGCACTCCGAACTTGCGCTGCACTACCGCATCGTGTCCGTCGACCTCCCTGGCCACGGTCTGTCCTCGTTGTCGCCGGGTCATGATTATTCGCACACGGCTTACCAGAGGTTCCTCGAGGAGTTCGTCAGTACCCTGAACCTGGGCAGCTTCACGCTGATCGGTAATTCCATGGGCGGCGGTATCGCCTGGCGCTATGCGCTGACCCACGCCGATCAGCTTGATGCCCTCGTGCTGGTCGATGCCTCGGGCATTCCGCGCCAGGGGGACAATGATGAGGCGCTGGTCTACCGGGTCGCCCGCATGCCACTCCTGAAAAACCTCCTGCTCCACATCCTGCCGCGCGACGCCGTCAAGGCGCAGCTGCTCGACGCTGTCGGCAAGGACGAGATCGTCACCGAAGACATGGTGACCCGCATCCAGTCCTTCCTGTTGCGCGAAGGTCGGCGCGAGGCAACCCTCGCCCGCATGAATACGCCGTGGCAGGCCAGCCCGGTTGAGCGTCTCGGCGAGATCGCGGCCCCGACCCTCATTCTGTGGGGGGCGCAGGATACCTGGGTCCCGGTGCACGGCGCCCATGTGTTCGATGAGAAAATCCCGAACTCTGACCTGATCCTCTATGACGGCGTCGGCCACATCCCCATGGAAGAAGTCCCCGCCGCCAGCGCCGCCGATCTCGCGGCTTTCCTGAAAGCTCTTGCGCCACATCCCGGTTCAGAGTAGGAAAAATGCCTCGCGAGGACCCTTTCCCGGGGTCCGGGCCGGGACAGTGCCGCTATAGCTCAGTTGGTAGAGCATCGCATTCGTAATGCGGGGGTCAGGTGTTCGAATCACCTTAGCGGCACCACTAAAGCTTTTTCATGGAAAAAGCGTTCAGAGTTCAATCTTCCTCGCGTTAGCGGCACCACTAAGCATTCACGTAGTGAATGCGCCTCTCTCGACATCTGCCCAAGCGACTTAAAATGCGCAGCATTTTGAGTGAATTCATCACCTTCGGATCTGAGCAAAGAGTTTAATGCTTCTTCCGGCTGCGGCACGATTTTTACCTTCAGGACCAGGCAGTCAGTGGCCCGAACGCTGTGCATGCTTCATTGCGCGTTGAGCGTGTCGAAACTGTCAGGTTTTGCGAGTAAAACGCGTAAAAGTTGGCGATGTAAGGTTGTTACAATTTACCCGACCTTAAGCCGAGTTTCCTATCATCGGGCCGTTGAAGGGGTTCAACGACGGGACATTTGGGGCTTCCTTTGGCAAAGCAGATTCACTACGAGGTTCTTGTGATCCGTGCCGGCGACACCGGCTGGGCCCTGCAAGAGGTCTATACGGATCGTGGCAAGGCGTTGAATGCTGCGAAGTACGCCCTGCTGCAGAAGACATTCTCGGGCGCAAAGGTGGTCAAGGAAACCTGTAACCCTGCGACCGGCGAATATCTGCCCATTACGGTTTTTGAAGAGGGTGGCCCGAAGGTCGTCAAGCATAAGCGGCAGTTGCGCCCGGAGGATGTGCGTCTGCCCTGTACCGCGCCGAGTGATCTTTATGGGCCAGAGGCCCGGGCCGCAATCTCGCGTGTTCTGGACGATACCTTGAAGAGCGAAGGTCTGACGACGATGGAGCTTTTGCACCGCGCCGATGCCCTGCAAAGCCTGCAGTCCAGGGGAACAGTCATGCAACATGCGGTGCAAAAATGGGCGGTCACCCAGGCGTCAGCCGAAAACCTGCCGGTGACAGAGATCATCAAACAGCTCAATGATCTGATATCGCGCGCTATGGCACGGGTCTTCACCGAAGATCGAGCCGGCAGCTGTCCCAAAGACGCCGAGGGCAATCTCGGCCGGGCATGGCAGGCGGCACGCGCGGCACCGGAGCCGAACTATGTGATTAACGGCGTCATTGCCCGTACACTGAGTAAAGTCTCCGGCTGTTCAAAGAAGCTGCCCCTTCTGTTATCGCTGATGGACCATCTGCCGGGCGATGAGGCCGGACGGGCGGTGTGCCTTGCCTCGATTGATGATTTTGCCGCTGAAATGGTGAGCGGGCGCGCGTCGCTGGCGGACTTCCTCGGAGCCCAGCCCGACCTTGGCGCTGCGTTGACCCTGATGGTGGATCTGTTTTTGGGCAGTGCTGACAACCCTGATATTGCCGGACGCCCGGGACTGAAACAGCTTGCCGGGTTCTTTGCCGGCGATGGCCTGCCGTGTTCCCGCAAGGCGATCGTCACCCGGGTCCTGCAGGAGCTCAACGGGATCAAGCGCCTTAGTCCCGACGATATCAACCGCGAGGTGACCCTGACGCGAAACCTCGCCAAACGCATGGTTCTGTGCCAGGGGCCGATGGTCTCGCTTGAGGATATTGTGGCGGCTTTTGAAACCCGGTCGGTCCGGTTGACGGCACTGGAAATGGCCGAGGAGTATATGGCCGCCGCCGCGACCCCCGATGCCCGCATCGAAGCCTTGCTCGACCTTGAGGACAATATTATTGGCAACGCCAGCAAGGCGCGTCTGGTCAACTATATCCTGCCGATCTTGACCGGTCCGAAAATGGAACGGCGGTTTCTCGATGCGGATGAACCTCTGCTGCGCCGGCTCGGATGCCTTGCCGCCTTGCAGGGCCGGGTTCTGGCTTCGGGGTTTTCCGAGACGGAAAAGGACCAGGTTGTCGAGGCTTTTGACGCCCTGTCGTCGAGGGTCGAGGAGGAGGGACAGCTGTTCCAGTCGATTTCCCGGCGCGCGGTTTCCGGCGCCGAAAAAGCCCTGACCATGCTCAGGCTGCTTGACGCGAAGGTTTTGACAGAGGGGGTCTGTGCCACCAGAGCCTCACGGCACATTCTTCAATGGATGCGCGATCCCGACTTTGCCAGTGAACTGGCCGAGGTGAAATTCTCGCCGGGGCCCGGGGCACCCGAAAATCCTGTGATATGGTTTCGTGATCTGGTTGCAAAGACCGGTGTGCAAGAGCGGGTGCTGGCAGCTAAAGCAGATTGATCCGGCGCGCGTTTGTCCGGTTAATCGGGGCTCAGTCCCCGGCGCTGCGTGTATTGACCGTCCGGATCGCATTCAGATAATCCGGGTTTCTTTGCAGCCGCTTGAGAAACTTCGCAGCCCGGTCCGGCTTGACACTGGAATAAAACTCAGCGGCCTTTTGAACCTCGCCGGCGGGCACCGTCTTTTCTCCGAGACGTCCCTGCCGCAGAAAAACAAAGATCGACAGGAAATCTTCCCGATCAATTTCAAGTGCCTTGAAGATGGCCGCCAGACATTCGCCGCCTTCTTCAAACATGATCCGGCTGATGAGATCCTCCCTGAGATGACTTGCAGCGGCAAGCCACGTGGTAAATCTATGGATCTGCACTGACTGCAACAGCGCCAGCAGGGCTTGGCCAAGAACGCCCTTGCGTATCGCCAGCTCAACCCGGGCCGCGACATCCTCGCCTTCGGTTTTCTCCTCTGCGAGATGCTCGATCATGTCGGAAAGAACGTCTTCAATAGCGTCATCAATGCTGTCTTCATCGATATCGTGATTGTCAATGAGGGTCTGTCGCAGAGCCGCAGAGACCGCCCAGTAAAGCTGGTGACAAACCTGTTTTGGCAGGTCGTGCCTGTTGACCAGCGCCTCGTTGAAGACGGTAGTCTCCGTCGCTCTCCCGGCTATGCCCTCGAAGGTGTCATGGTCGATTTCGGCACCGCTGTTTTCCAGTAACGACTGGACAACGTTATCGTGTTCACTTTCGGCCAGCGCTCTGGATACGGCCGGCGAAAGGATCAAGCGGGCCGAGACGGCCATTTGATGCTCCATGGTCTTGTGCATCACAATTCGGATCAGATCAGGATCTTTCAGAGCCGATGAGTTTTTCAGTACAGAGAACGCAACACCCGCCTCCATATTGGCAAAGTGCATCGCCAGGTCTCGTGGCACATCGGGTTGGCTTGCCAACCGCTCGGCCAGCGCCGTCTTGACGGATAACTCGACGCTGTCAACCAGTTGAACGATGATCTGTGTCATCAGCTCACGGTCTGAATCGGTGAACAGCCGAGCGTCTTCGGAGAACAGTTCCACAATGGCAGTAGTCAGCACAGCACGGCCGTGTTGCGATTTGTCCTGGGCGAGGAGGACGAGCTGGGCGCCGTGTGATGTAGCAAGCGATGAGGTTCCAGGCATGTTGCCGCTTTCAAGGTTGTCCATGCGACCTGGTGCACCATACAAAGATTGTATGAGTATAAGGTTACCTCACGGCCATAAACAACTGTAAGGAGTATTGCGTTTATCGTTATGATACCCGTTGTTGGGGTCGCGGGATTTGGAGTGTCGGACTGCAGCATGTGTGGTAGAAGCTGCCATCGAAACCAGGAGGGGTCTCTTGCGTGACTAAAGATATCAAAACAGGTGGCGATGCGCCGTTGCGGCCATCGACCGCCGCCTTCGCTGATTATGCACTGCTGATGGCGCTTTACGAATGTTGGGAAAAGGCGCGCGGCGATGCAATGGTCCCGTCGAAGTTTGACTTCGAGGGGACAATGCTGGAGCACCCGGAGATCCTGCCGGATCTGACCATGCTGGAAATGACCCCGACGGGTGAGCTGCGTTATCTCTTCATTGGCAGCGACAGGGTGTTTCGCATCAACCAGGATCAGACGCGTGAGACAATGGAGGGTGCGTTTGCACCGAAAGTCCGGAAATTCACCGCCGACTGGACACGGTCAAGTCTGGAACGACCACATATCAGCATGTGGAGAGCCAGAACGTTACTGTCGAGCGGTGCGCAGGCCAGCAGCGTCAATCTCAGTGTGCCCCTGTCAAACGATAAAGGCGTGCCGACCTGCTGCGTTTCCATGACAATCTTTGACGAGGTCTTTCTGCGCGAAGCGGAAAAAGGCGGATACCTCATCGGCTCCATCGGTATCGACGTGACCCCAATTGATATCGGCTGCGGTGTTTCGGACCTTCCGCGCACGACAGAATAGGCCAGGCTGCGCCTCTAGAACGGGTTCAGAGTATAACCGCGCTGTTGCAAGAGCGCGTGGGCCGTCATGGCGGAGCGGGCCATCGTGACACCGGTCAGCAAATCCGTGTTGCTGATACCGGCATAGGCAGCACTTTGCCCGCAAAGATATATCTGTACGCCCTCATGTGTCAGCGCCTCAATCAGGGCCACATTTGGATTGTCGCTCTCGCGCTTCGCCTGGTAGAAGCTGTTCTGCGTGACATCAAGCCCCGCACCGCCATGAACAACAACGGCGACAGAAATATTTTCCAGCGGCACACCGGCATCAACATGCATATTGATAAACCGGGCGGCGCTATCAAACGTGCGATTTAACGCGCCGGGCTTTGATGCGTCGCTGACGTCGAGGATCACCTTGAAGACCGTTCCTTCAGGTATCGGGAATTGGCTGTCAACGCTGGCGATTTTTCCAAAATCCGCAAACACCGGCCCGGCATGAAACGCTTCCATGCCAGCCTGTGCCCCGGCCTGCGCCCCGGCCTGAGTCGTCGAGATAAACCCACACAGCGCCAGGGCGCCAAACAGTGTAACAACAAGGTTCCGCAGCTTCATGAGACATCCTTCTTTCATGGTGTTTGATGCTTCATTGCTAGCACACCGACCGAAAATAGCCAGCGCGGGATGAGACAGCGTGCGCCCCGCCTCCGGTCCCGGGGCAGCCGACACGAACCTTGATCAACGCCAGGCGGGTCTGGTTCAAACGGCAATGCCAACCTCCAGGGCTTCGAACCAGTCCAGAAATCGGACGACATCCGCGCCTTTGAAAATCGCACCATGCTGAGGGGCCATATAGTCCACATCCAGCTCTCGAATGCGCGCTATCCAGGCCGCCTTGGCCTTGTTTGAGGGCATCCATCGTTGGTGAAACATCGTCATGGCAGAGGTATGTGCATCGAAGTCCTCCACAAAGAAGGGCGCACCATCAGGAAGCAGCGCCGCGCCGATATCCCCGCTCATCAGGATTTTGGCCGCCTTGTCATAGACACTGAAATTACCGGAGGAGTGGAGGTAGTGAGCGGGCACAAACTCAAGCTCGGTATCGCCAAATCGAATGGTTCGACCTTCGTCCGGCAGTGGATCATAGGTGATTGCTTCACAGCCGAAGTGTTTGATGAACCCCTCCCAAATCCAGGGGGCGTAAAGGGTTGCCCCTTCAAGCGTCTTGTCCCACAAACCCAGTGAGGAAATAATATCCGGGTCCTGATGCGACGCGAAGAGGTGTTTGATCGAACTGATTGGAACATGTTGTGCAACAGCGGCAAGCATAGGTGCGAACAATTCAACACCGCCCGGATCAAGCAGTATCGCCGAGCCTCGTCCCTTGATCATGTACTGATTTGTATCAATGATGCCCGTTGGTTTTTCCGGGTCGCGGCCAAACACAATCCACTCGTGGCCATAGTGCTCGAACAATTTCGTTGCCTTCATTGTTGGCCTCTTTATCTCTGTGTTGCGGTCAGCGCCCCGGTGGTTGCCAGGTCTGTCTTGCAGCGATTGACGACAGATCGAATGTTTTCTGTCGCGATTTCGAAAGCACCGATCAACGACTCGAATGTCACCCTGTATTCGGAATCAAGGTTGCCGACTTCAATACGAAAACTGGAAGTCACAATATTTGCAGAAAGCAGGGTGGTCTCGATTGAGGACAGCAGCTCGATCAGCACACCGACTTTCTTCCTGGTCCCCTGCCGTATCACCGTCAGATTGTCACGCAAGCGTCCTACTTTTGCTTCGATGGCATCCATATGTTTTGCGCCCTGGCCCAATCGAACCGCGTCGACAAACCTGTCGACTGCAACGCTCTCCCGAAACTCTGCAAGGGACTCGCGGGAAATCATGAGGGCTTCGTCATCAACGTCTTGCACGAGCTGGATAATTGAGAGGGATAGCCCGTTCATATAGATTACAATCGGCTCCATGGCTCTGGACTGTTCGCCAGATCGGGCGATCGAAGCCTGGGCATTCATTGCCTGCAGGGATATACTCCGCGCGTCATCAAGGACGTCATGCAGTCTCGCTGCAATTGAGACCGCAAGAACAAAAAATCTGTCACCCTGTTCCGTCATACTGTACGAGCGCACCCTGTCTTCGAAGAATGAGGCCACCATGTCGGGATTTGTGATCAGAGACAAGGCGCAATTTGTCTCACGCAGGAAGAGTTCGTCCGCATGGAAATAATAGTTCAGGTGGTTTTGTGGGGAGTATCCATTCAACTTGAACAAGTTGGATTCCGGCGCTGAATTGATTTTTCCACCTGTTTCCTGTACTATCTTCTCATTCGGTGCCGGGGGGCGCCGAAATTGGCGGGGTGGGTATTATGCGTAACTTTCTTTTTGGCGTCATTCTGGGCGCATTTGGTATGACCTGGGCCATGGGCGCGTTGCCCGAACCGGTCGAAAACTTTCTCAATGACAAGCTGTGCGCCCTGGCGTCCGTGGTCGGCATTGACGCGGACAATGGCGCCGACACAGCGGACGAATCCGACCGATCTCCAGGCGCCTCCACAGGTTCTGGTGGCAGCGGGAGTTTTGAAGCGGCCGACGCTCTGCGACGAGGCGGGGTTTTTCAAAATGGCCATCTGGTCGAGGTCTACACCTGTCCGGGAATGGCGATCTCCAATGAGCCGCCGGTTGATGCAGATGATCGATTGAAAAACTTCCGACCACTGATTACGGTTCAAGGGGTTTCACTTGCTGCGGCACCGGTCAGCCACGGCTGTTTCTCGTCCGGGTTTGGCGACCGGGATGGCAAACTCCACAGAGGGGTGGACTATCACAGTGAGGCGGGCAGCACGGTCTATTCAGCCGGGTCGGGGACGATTGTCGAGGTGGTCTACCGTGACGACTACGGCAATATGGTGGTGATCGATCATGGTAATGGCGTCTATACGCGCTACGCCCACCTGAAGGGCTTTGCTTCTGGCATCACGCAAGGAAAATCCGTAACCGGAACAACAAAGCTTGGACAAATGGGCCAGAGCGCCGGTTACAGGGTGGTCGTCCACTTGCACTATGAGCTGTTGCTTGGCGACTTCAACACGCCCGCGAAGTCTTTCGGGCTGGAGCCGAAAGATCTGATGGCCTACTAACCGGCGGGTAGAATATCAAGCATCTGCATCGAGACTTCTTTTGACGTTTCGCCGTTCCGGCGTCTGCCGACCTCGCGAAAGCCGTAGGCCTTGTGAAAGGCGGCCGAGACCGGGTTCGGCGGAGCGATATTGTATTCAAGGGCCAGCAGCGGCAGGTCTTGGGTCGCCCCAAATCGGATGCACTCATCATATAGCATGCCCGCCGCGCCGCGCCGTCTGAAATCCGGCGATACCACGATCCGGTCGACGTAGCAGAAGCGCTTGTATCGCTCTTTGAACCAAAGAAAGTTGGGGCTGTCGTAGTTGGCCGTGTGATCCATGACAATCACAAAACCTGCCACAAAGCCTGCAGACGCGCCATCGATCTCCAGCACCGGGACCCACACGGACTCCTCGAACAGATGGCTCATGCGGGCGCTATCAATATCGCCCACATGCGGCACCTCGGACTGATTGAGCCCGAGCAATGCCTGCAGGTCCTGGCGGGTCGCTTGTCTGATCATCATCTGTGTATTTCCTCACTCCGGAGTGGCCAGGGCACAATGTCTGATTCCGGTCATTGCGTCTCGCGCAACTTTTCTCCAGGGTTCGCTCAAGGTTTGTTCAGAACAAGACAAGGAGATCCCGCGTGAAAGTTTTCATCTCCGCCGATATCGAGGGCGTTACCGGCGTGACTGTCGCCGAGGAAACCAATGCGGATCATAAGGATTTTGCGCGCTTTGCCGAGCAGATGTCACGCGAGGTAGCGGCCGCCTGCGAAGGCGCTCTTGCCGCAGGGGCCAGCGAAATTCTGGTCAAGGATGCCCACTGGACTGCGCGCAATATCGATGCGTCCCTGTTGCCACGCGAGGTACGTCTCATTCGCGGCTGGTCCGGTCACCCCCAAAGCATGGTAGACGGTCTCGACGAGAGCTTCGCGGCCAGCGCCTTCATTGGCTATCATTCGCGCGCCGGCTCGGCCGGTAATCCGCTGGCCCACACAATGGTTGGCTCGGTCATCCAGGAGCTGAAAATCAACGACGTGCCAACGTCCGAGTTTCGCATCGCCGCTTTCACCTCCAACATGCACGGTGTGCCAACCGCCTTCCTGTCCGGCGATGAAGACCTGTGCCGCGAGGCAGAAGAGTTTTGCGATGGCATCGGCACTTTTGCGACGTTCCGCGGACGCGGCCTCTCCACCGAAAGCGGGCACCCCGAGACGGCCTGCGAGGAAATTCGCAAAGGCATGGAAAGCTCGCTGAGCGGAGATTTGAGCCGGATGCTCAGGACCAATCCGGATCACTTCAAGGTCGAGATCGAATACAAAAAGCCGCCCCAGGCCTATCACAAGAGCTTCTACCCCGGCGCCACGCTCAAGCATGAGCGCGTCATATCCTATGAGACCGCTGACTGGTTTGATGTGCTACGGCTCTTCACCTTCGTTTTGTAGCCCAGGCACTGCACTTTATTCTCTTTCCGAACTGGCCGACAAAGAGTAGAATTGCTGAAATTTCCGGTATGCAGTGCGTTTCCTAAGGGGTCATCAACCGGGCTGGTCAGGCATGCGGTCACTTTTTCCTTTGAGATCAAGTGGTTTTCGCCTCTCCCCCGCCACAGAACAATGATGGAGAAACCAAGATGCGTGACATTACCAAAACACTTCTGGCCGGCACAGCCGCCTGCACCTTGTCGCTGACCGGGCTGTCCTTTCTGGCGCCCTCTGGTCCCCAAACCGCTGCAACGGTTGATCCTGCGCAGCTGTCGCTGCTTGAGCTACTCGATCCAACACTCGCCTCGCGCGCGCTATGCGGCAAGCAGGGCAAGGAGCGCGGGTTGTTCTTCCGCCCCGATTTCCTGATGGCGCTGGCACCATCGGCTCACGCTGCCGAGCCCGAAGTGGAAACCACGGAGGAGACCGGTCCACCGCTGTGGGACGGCATGGGCACGCACCACTTTGAGATCACCACCACGAGCCCGAAGGCGCAGGCCTATTTCGATCAGGGCCTTGCGCTCACCTTCGGCTTTAATCACTGGGAGGCCCTGCGCGCTTTCAAAAAGGCGCAGGAGCTCGATAGAGCGTGCGCCATGTGTTACTGGGCCGAAGCCTTCGTGCTCGGCCCCAACATCAATGCGGCCATGGAGGAGAGCGCCAACGTTCCGGCTTTCACCGCAATTTCCATGGCCTCTGCCCTGAAGGGCGGCGCCAGCAAGAAGGAGCAAAAGCTCATTGACGCCATGGCGCTGCGTTATTCGCTTGACCCGCAAGCCAAACGTGAAGACCTCGACAAGGCCTTCTCCAACGCCATGGGCAAGGTGCACAAGAAGTACAAGGACGACCTTCACATCGCCTCTTTCTATGCCGAAAGTCTGATGGACCTTACACCCTGGGATTATTGGGAGCGCGACTTTGAGACCCCCAAACCGCACATTGCAAAGGCCATCGAGGCGATGGAACTTGTGTTGGCGGAAAACCCGAACCACGCCGGTGCGGCGCATCTCTACATCCATTTGATGGAGCCCTCCAACATGCCGGAGCGGGCCGAGCCCTACGCCGACCGCCTTGCCGCCCAGATCCCCGGCGCCGGCCATCTCGTTCACATGCCCGGCCACACCTACTTCCGCATTGGCCGCTATCTCGACAGCCTTGAAACCAACGTCGAAGCGGTCAAGGTAGACGAGGCCTATTTGAATCAGGTCGACGGCTCGGAGCTTTATCGTTTCGGCTATTATCCTCACAATGTGCATTTCGTTCTGGTCTCCGCGCAGATGGCCGGCGACGGCCCGACCACCATTGAGTTCTCAAGGAAACTCGATGCCCTGATCCCCTTCTCCGCTGTTGAGGCCGCGCCTTTCGTGCAGCCCATCAAGGCGTCTCCGATGTTTGCCACACTGCAATTTGGCACATCAGCCGACGTCGCCGCGATTGATGCCCCGCCTGCCAGTCTGCCCTACCTGAAGGCCATGTGGCACTACGTGCGCGGCGTTGATGCCGCCTGGGCGGGCCATACCGATGCAGCGCGCGCCGAGGCACAAGCCATTCTTTCTCTCGGCGGCACCGCGGAGCTGGAAAAGGGACATGGCGCCGGCGCACCGGTCAAGGAGCTCTTTATCATGGCTGACCTTCTTGTGCAGGCCAGGATTGATCAGGCTGAAGGTAATTACATCGAGGCCATTGAGAAGACCAAAAAGGCCGCCGCCCTGCAGTCTCTCCTTCAGTATACGGAGCCACCGCTGTGGTACTATCCCGTCGAGCAAACCGTCGGCGCGTTACACCTGCAGGCGGGCAACGCCGCCGAGGCCCAAAAGGCCTTCCGCTCGTCGCTCATCAGGCATCCCAATAACGCCTGGTCACTCTATGGTATGATGAAAGCACAGGAAGCGGCGGGCGATGCGTCAGTTTCGATAACGCAGCAGCTCTATGACAAGGCCTCCGCAACAAAGCAAGATATCCCGCTTGAGCGGCTGTAGCGGCAAAGCGAGACTCTGTGTCCAGTGCTTTCAACCGGAACAATCTGTGATAGACTAGGGTTGATTGAATGGATTCAGGAAACACTCTATGAGCTCGCTGCTGGCAGAACTCTCCCGCCGCAACGTCTTCCGCGTCGCCGCCGCCTATGTGGTGGTGGCCTGGATCGTGCTGCAGGTCGGCACCGTCTTGTTCACTACATTCGAGGCTCCCGGCTGGGTTGCGAAAGTTTTCGCCGCGCTGATCTTTCTTGGTTTCCCCATCGCCCTGATTATTTCCTGGGCGTTTGAGCTGACCGCCGACGGTATCAAGAAGACCGCCTTTGCCGAGGCGAAAAGCGGCAAGGCGTCGATGACCGACCTTGTGCTTGCCGGTCTTCTGGTTGTTGTCGTGGGTTTTTACGTCGCCAGTGATCTGGTGACCGTCCGGTCTGGCACTCCCGTCCGCTACCCGTCCGCCGAAACGGTCATCCAGACCGGTGAGGATGGCCGCGTCACCATTGCAGTCCTGCCGTTCGCCAACATGTCCAGCGATATTGAGCAGCAATATTTTTCCGACGGCATCACCGAGGAAATTCTCAATGCGCTCGCCCATATCGACGGATTGAAAGTAACCTCGCGGACCTCGTCGTTTGCCTTCAAGGCCAGCCCCGACGACCTGCCGACCGTGGCGGTCAAACTCGGTGTCGCGCACATCCTGGAAGGCAGCGTCCGGCGCTCCGGCGACACGCTTCGCATCACCGCGCAACTGATCCGCGCCGCCGATGACGCCCATCTGTGGTCGCAGACCTATGACCGGGATCTGAAAGATATATTTCAGATCCAGGAAGAAATTTCAACCGCCATTGCCGCCGCGCTCCGCCTGCGCCTCATTGACGAGAGCGATGAGGTGAGCGAAGTTGATCCGCAGACCTATGATCTCTATCTGCGCGCGTTGGAAAATATCGATCGGGGATCCTTTGCCGATATGGATCTTGCCACAGAGCGTCTGGAGCATGTCATTGAGGCGGCGCCTGATTTGGCGCGCGCCCACTCCGCCTTGGCCCGGGCTATTTCCTTTTCCCTTTTGACGGGCGCGAAAACCGGTACGGACGGGCTCGACAGAATGGAAAAGGCCGGCTACCAGGCACTGGCCCTTGATCGTCAATCCAGGGAGGTTTATGCGACCCTTGGAACAGCGGCCTATTTGCGCGGCGATCTGGCCTGGGCAATCGACAACTATGCGCATGCAGAGCAGCTCGATGCGCTTGGCATGTGGGACCACTTTTCCTATGCCGGAGCTCTGATCGACAGCGGTGAAATCGACGAGGCCATTCGCATGTCGACAGCGGCGACCGCTGCTGACCCCCTCAATCAATCGGTCTACTATGGAGCGTCGATGGCGCAGGCCGCAGCGGGCAACGCGGCTGCCGGACTGGCGGCCTTGAAGACGGTCAGCGAAATCGAGCCGGGAAGCCCGATTTCGTTTTATTTCGCAACTCTGATGTCGTATGGCGATGGTGGGCAGATAGCCGAGGGTATGGCGTTGGCCGGGCAGGCTTATGAACTCGATTCTGCCGATCCGGAAATCCAGACCCTTCTGGCCTACGGCCACCTTTCACTCGGAAACTATGACGAGGCGGAAAAGTGGATCGACGAGGCGCTCGGCAATGACCCGGAGGTCGGGTTTGCCCTCGGTGTCAAGGGCTTGATTCTGGCGGCACAGGGCAAGAGTGAAGCGGCAAAGGTTTTGGCGCTGCGGGCGCTCGACCCGAAAACCGGTGCGAAGAATTTTCGCTTTGGTGGCGACAACATGCTGCTGCGCCTGGCTTATTCCGGCGCTGTGCCATGGTCTGCCGCCACTTCCGCTGCATATCAGCGCCACTGGCCGGCGCTTTTTCAGTTTGAAGCCGCTGGCGATATCTGGTCCGCCACCAATGGGGCAACCACCTCTCCGGCGGCGCTTGCGGCCGTCGATTATATCGCTCATTTGAAAGCCGACGGGCGCGACGACGAGGCCAAAGCTCTGGCGCAATGGCTAAGGCAAAACGTGAGGCCAACACAGTTTTTTACAATCGTCGGCAACCCGTTGTTTTTTGCCGAGCTTGCGATGGTCGAAGGGGACGAGGCGCGGGCGTTGCAAGTCATCGAGAATGAAGTCGCCGACGGCTTTGCCTGGTGCTGGCAGTGGCGTCTGCGCGACAATCCCTGGTTCGCGCCCCTCAAGGATACACCGCGGTTCAAGGCGGCGCTTGCAGGGGTTGCGGGCAATGTCGCCAGACAAAAGGCGAAATACGCCGAAATGAAGACCCGCGATGAGCATGCCGGATAACACCGGGTCTGGAAAATCACCTGGACAGGCCGCGAAGCCGCGCTATGCTGCCGGGGAATTGCATGGATATTGGCGGGCCTTATGAAATTTACCAAACGGATCCACATGCGTAGTTTGCGAGTGACGGCGAGCCTGATCGGGATGAGCCTTTTGCTAACCAGCTGCATTGAGCTCGGCGCGGCGCCGGGCGATGTCCTGGCGCCGGTAGAACTGCGAAGCGGTATCAAGAACCTCGTCGTCTACCGCCGCCCGGCGTTCTTTCTCGATAACAAGCCGGTCTATCTCACGCTCAACGGTATCGACATCGCCAAAATCAAGATCAACGAGTTCGTCGAGGTTGGCGTGGTCGAAGGGCCGCACACCCTGGGCGCACGCTGCTCGGCTTCGGAGCGGCCATTGACCCGCGAATGGCGTCTCGTCGAGCATCACCTCACTATCGATGACATGAAGCAGATGCACTTTATTGAACTGGGTCCCTGCCAGTTTGAGGAAAGAACGCAAGTTGAGGCCGAACGCCTTATGAGTGACTATACCTCTCGTCCGCTCAAGGATGGTTTCAATGTGCGTCTGAAAGACTGGGTTGACGAACAAAGACGCAAGCTCGGGGAGTAAGCCCTGAGCTTGTCAAAACGAGCCAATGCAGTTGTGAACGGATTGTGGCACCGCCCATAATTTTTCTGAAAAAAGCGCCAAAAGGTCAGGCGCTCTGTCTTGTTGTTATGACAAGTGTGCGGTACATTGCTTGTCCGGTTGCAGATATCAGACGGAAGTGAGGAGCTTGCTCCAAACGACCCGAAGGTTCAACGGATCGGCATACCGCAGACGCAGGGCTCCCGAGAGGCAACTCAAGGTGAGAACGTGAAAGCAGTGTGAAGAGGCTCCGCGCCAACATGAAGTCCCGAGAGTAAAACCGAAGGGCAGCATGGAGACGCGGAGCTTTTTCGTCTGTATAAGGCTAAAAATCTTTCGGCAGCCTGTTAAAGCCCGTATTGCAAGGCGATATCGGAGCGATAGTGTTCAAGCTCAACCTCGGCGCGGCCGTGCTCATGTTCAAGGTCGAGGACGGATTGTTCCAGCTGGCCTTTTTCTTCCGAAAGATCACGCAGGTCAGCAAGCAGTTGAACCCGTTCTTTTGCGGTTCCCTCCGGAGAGATGAGGCTTGCCTCTTTTTTCTTGATAGACTTGATGATGCGCTCAATGCGGTCCTGATCGCGAGTGATGCGGTATGAAATCTGTTGCACATTTGACTCAAGCACATTGAGTTGTTTGCCGTCTGAATAGGCGATCAGAAAATCTTCTTCCCTATCCGCCGGGCAAACCCCCGCGTATTGGTGACCGTCTGAACCCGCATTGAAACCGTTTTGCGGGACGCAGTAACGCTCCACCCCGTCATGCCAGCCATCGATATAGCTGGCCAGGATGGGCGTGACGCCGTGCTTCGCGCAGGCCTTGCGGTGCCGGGAGATGTCTTCTGACGGGCGGCCCGCGGCACCATCCTGATAGCCGATGGTTTCCCAGTCAGCGGTCTGACATTCGGCGATGTCCATCGAGGCGCAGCCCGACAGGCTGAGGCCGATAACGCCGAGAAAGGCGAGGGGAGTGAAAAACCTTGTCATGAAAAGCGTCCTTTTCTTTGCGGGTCGTGTGTCTGGCCTTGTCTGCCCAGTGCGGCCGGTAACTCTGAAAGGCCCCCGAAGTCGCAGTAAACTCTATGGGAAAATGGTTAATGGCCAATGACATGTGGGGGTGACAGGTGGCGGGTTTCTTGTCGCGTCAGGGGGACTGGCGTATAGGTGAGGGCTTCGAACCATGGAGAACCCTGCCGATGAACCACCCTCGCTTCCACCTTGCCTTTCCGGTCCATGATCTGGACGCCGCGCGGGAGTTTTATGGAACCTTGTTGGGATGCCCGGAGGGTCGCTCAAGTGAAGACTGGATTGACTTTAATCTCTTTGGCCATCAGATCGTTGCCCATCTTGCTCCCCAAAAGACCCGCCCGGCGGCAACCAATATCGTTGATGGCAACGATGTCCCTGTACCGCACTTCGGTGTCATTCTGTCGATGGAGGCCTGGCAGACGCTGGCTGATAAATTGACCGATGCCGGAACCCACTTTGTCATCGAGCCTCATATTCGCTTCAAGGGAAAGCCGGGCGAGCAGGCCACCATGTTTTTCCTCGACCCCTCGGGCAACGCCCTTGAGTTCAAGGCCTTTGACGACGACGCCCAGGTCTTCGCCGGTTAGTTGTCAGGCGACAGGCGCGACCCTGAATTACTGACATCATATTAATATGATTTCCGTCAGGTTATCTCGCGCAACCACCCTGTCACAGAAAGCCGATGCGCGCCCGCAAAGGGGGGAACAAAGGACACGGCATGTGGTTGTGGTACACGGAGTAAATTGAGTGTGTTGAATCTTGGTGTAAAGCCCTGCGAGACATTGCCAGCCTCGTCAAAGAAATTGGGAATGCCTCCCCAGTCCGGCTTCCATTCCGGTGTCAGATTCATCACATAGGCACAAAGGCGCCCCTTTTTTGTGTCCATGTCATTGTGGTCGGTCAGGAATGACCCCGGCCTGAACCGTGTCGCCTGACCGTCTGCAAAGGCGATGGTTTTTAGACCTGTAATCTCGCGCATAAACTCAAGCAACGGCTCAGAGTTCATAAACTCGTGAAACCGGTGTAGATAGAGATGATTGCCAACGCCAGCTTCCACAGCCACCTCGACGCGGTAGCTGTCATAAAAATACTGAAACTCATCCCGCGCCACCGACATAACTTCGCGCAGGTATGCTGCCTTCTCTTGAGGCGGCATCTGGTCCCAGGCCCTGGCATCTCCGATCACAGGTTTCCCGTCACGCAAGAAAGCCACCTCCCACGGGACGTCCTCGACAAGACAGGTGTTGAGGCGCGCGGCGATGTCTTCATCCAGGAAGGCCGGCATGTGCAGGCGTCCGCTTTTGCGAAATTCTGCAGCCAGTGCGGCGCGGTTATGTCGCTCATCCAGCCGGATCGGCGGCTGGATTGTCGAGTCACCATATGTCGTCATCGAGAGCCCCCTGTGGTATGCGCAGCGGTACAGCTTTTTGCGGCGCCACCATGAGCGTGCATAATGGTTTGGACCTGTGCAATTGCCAAGGCATAAAGTATGCCATGGTAAATTTGAGGGCTGCAGGAGGATGAGTTGACGAAGAGTAATCAGGACGCCTGGCTGGATCAGGTGCGCGAGGACGTACTGGAGCCCGAACGACCCATCGTTGATCCGCATCATCACCTCTGGCGCCATGACGCAGCGCCTTATCTGCTGGACGAGCTGTGGCGCGATACCGGCAGCGGCCACAACGTCACACAGACGGTGTTTATTGAATGCGGCTCGGAATATTTCACCGACGGACCGGAGCACATGAAACCGGTTGGTGAGACCGCGTTCGTTGCGGGTATTGCCCGGGCCTCGGCAGGGGGTGATGGTGCGCGGATCGGTGCTATCGTCGGACACGCCGACCTCCTGCTTGGCGCACGCATTGAGGAGGTGCTCGAGGCTCATGTTGCCGCCGGTGACGGTCTCTTCCGCGGCATCCGCCATTCTGCCGCCTGGGATGCCTCCGAGGCGATCCGCCCCTCCCACTCAAATCCGCCGCCCGACCTTCTGGAGCGGCCCGAGACACGCGAGGCGCTCGGGGTCCTGGGGCGTATGGGGCTGACCTGTGATGCCTGGTTCTACCACCCTTTCATGGCGCGCTTTACCGATCTTGCCCGCGCCTTGCCCGAAACCGAATTCATTCTCGATCATTTCGGTGGCCCGATCGGTATCGGTCCCTACGCGGGCAGGAAGGACGAGATCTTCGCGGTTTGGCGCGAGGATATGCGTCAGCTGGCAAAGTGCGAGAACGTCACGGTGAAACTTGGCGGCCTCGCCATGCCGGTGAATGGCTGGGGCTGGCACAACCGTGACAAGCCCGTATCATCCGATGAGCTCGTGGCAGCCCATGGCCGCTATTATCATCATGCGCTGGAGTGCTTCGGAGCGAACAGGACGATGTTCGAGAGCAATTTTCCGGTCGACAGGCGTTCGGTGTCCTATCCGGTATTATGGAATGCATTCAAAAAAATCGCGGCAGGCTGCTCGGAATCTGAAAAAACGGCGCTTTTTTCCGCAACGGCGACCCGTGTTTATCGGCTCCCTTGAGTTGCGGGGGCTGTCTGGGTATTTGAAACAGAATTATGTCAAATTTTACGGTTTGTTTACATTTGTTGCCTAAATCTTAAGGCAGACAAAAGGTGCCCTCACATGGAAAAACCCTGAATTTTGGGGCTTGGAGGGTAACATAAGGAGCGAGCCGATGTTTAAACTCATGACTTTCACAGCCTGCACGTTTTCCATGATCATGGTCATCACCACAGCCTTTGCGGGTTAAGCCTCCACAATAGACCCTTTCCGGGCGGGCCATTTGGCTTGCCTGTACCTGCCTTGCTACAGCACACACAGCGCTAACAAACCAGGCCCCTGCCGAGATCCTTCGGCGGGGGTCTGGTTTTTTGGCCTGAAGATTGCCGCCTGAGTGACGAAATGGATGAGATATTTCCGGCTTGTCCGAGAAACATCCTGAGGCCTTTCCGGGCGCTTTCGGCCAGAAATTCCAAATTGCACTGCGGCATGCCGCAAGTTAACCGTGTCATTGCCATTTTGCGGCGCTTGTGCGATGGTCCCGGCGATAAATTGCCTCGCCGCTCGGTGCTTTGGGGAGCAACAAAGGCGCGCTTTAAGGAACTCTGACGGGGACTGTTGTACCGCAGGGTTTTGGGCGCGTTTTTTAGTGGCTGCGGTGCAAGAGGTTACGGGTTTTGACAGGCCGCGCCGCGTGAGAGATTGCCGGCAAGGCTCGACACCGATCAGGTGCCAAAGGGGACGACACAGGTTCTATGCGCGATTATTTTATCCGCCGCCTCGCTCTCATTCCGCCGACGCTCATCGGCGTCACCATCATCGTCTTCGCGATCACACGTCTTGTGCCCGGCGGGCCGCTCGAGCGCGCCATCATGGAAGCACAGCAGTTTGATGCGGGCTCGGGGACCGGCGGTGGCGGCGCGGCCGGTCAGGACATGGCACTGTCCGAAGATCAGTTGCAGCAACTGAAAGAATATTATGGCTTTGATAAACCGGTTTGGCAAAGCTATGTCGACTGGGTCGGCAAGGTGGTGCGCGGCGATCTGGGACGATCCTATCGCTATAATGAGCCGGTCTGGGATGTGATAAAATCCCGCTTCCCGGTGTCACTCTACTACGGAATCCTGACGCTGATCATAACCTACGGGATCTCGATACCCCTTGGCATTTTAAAAGCGCTGAGGCATCGAACGCTGATCGATAATGTCACGTCGATTTTCATTTTCATCGGCTATGCCATTCCCGGCTACGCGCTGGGCTCTCTCCTTTTGCTGTTCTTCGCCGTGCGCCTCGAATGGTTCCCGATGGGCGGGTTTGTCAGCTTCGACTACGAGGATAAAAGCGGGCTTGGGCAGATCCAGGACGTCCTGCATCACTCTGTTCTGCCTCTGATTTGTTATCTTGTTGGCAGTTTTGCGGTGACGACCCTGCTGATGAAGAACCATCTGATGGACAATCTCGCCGCCGACTATATCCGCACGGCGGTCGCCAAGGGCGTCTCGTTCAAGAAGGCCGTCACCGGGCATGCCTTGCGCAATTCCATGATCCCGATTGCCACGACCTTCGGCCAGAACATCACCCTGTTGGTCTCCGGCTCGTTCCTCATTGAATATATTTTTGATATCGACGGGTTTGGTCTTCTTGGGCTGACGGCCATCCTTGACCGTGACTACCCCATTGTCATGGGCGTGGTGTTCCTCGCCAGCCTGTTGCTGCTCCTGGGCAATATAATTTCCGACTTCCTTGTTGCGCTGGTTGATCCACGCATCCGGTTCAGTTGAGGGGGCGCAGAATGGCACGACTGTTTGAACTCAATCCCCTGACGCAAAAGAAGCTCAATCGCTTCCGCGCGATCCATCGTGGCTATTACTCGTTCCTGATCCTGATTGCCTTCCTGATCATTTCGACAATCACCCGGTTCTTCATCGGTTCCGACGCGCTGATGGTGAAATATGATGGCGAGACCTATTTCCCGGTCATGGGTAACTATTATTCCGGCAAGACCTTCGGCGAGGACTATGCCTTTGAGGCAAAATACCGCGACCTGCAGGTCAAGTTTCGCGAGGCCGATGACGGCAATTTCGTCATCATGCCGTTTGTTCCCTACAATGCCTTTGAGAACGATGCGGTGGACGGGGTCTACAAGCCTGACGCCCCGAGCCTTGCCAAGCGTCACTTGCTGGGAACCGATACGACGGGCCGCGATATTTTTGCCCGGTTGATCTTCGGCACCCGCATCGCTCTGATCTTTGCGCTGGCTTTTACAGCGGCGGTTTACGCCATCGGCGTCTCCATTGGCTGTGCCATGGGGTATTTCGGCGGTGTGTTCGATCTCGTCTTCCAGCGGCTGATCGAGATCTGGTCGAATATTCCGTTCCTTTATATGGTCATCATCATTTTCTCGGTGATCCCGTCAACGTTTTCGACTTCGTCGCGGATCATGATTTTGCTCGGGGTCCTTGTGCTGTTTTCCTGGACCTCAATGACCTATTATATGCGCACCGCGACCTATAAGGAAAAGGAGCGCGACTATACTGCCGCTGCCAAACTCATTGGCGCTTCACATGCGCGTATCATTTTCAAACATATTCTGCCCAACACCCTGTCGACGCTGGTGACCTTCGCGCCGTTCACGGTTGTCGCGGCCATCACATCAATTACAGCCCTTGATTTTCTCGGGTTCGGCCTGCCGGCCCCGACGCCGAGCCTTGGGGAACTCCTGAAACAGGGCACCGCAACCCTTCGAACCGCACCGTGGATCGTCACATCGGCCTTTGGCACCCTGGTGATTATCCTGACCCTGGTGACGTTTATCGGAGAAGCCGTGCGCGAGAGTTTCGATCCCAAGAAATTCACGATCTACCAATAGGAAGTGAGCCGCAATGATCATGACGAACAATATCCTGAAACTGTGTGGCATCGGTGCATTCGCTGTCGCCCTTGTTGCCTGCGGCGAGCAAGAGAGCACGTCGGTCGAACAGGGGACCAAGGCAGCGTGGGAAACGGGCAGGGCGTCAAACATTTGTCAGCAGGCCACGGTTCCGGACCGGGCAGAGTTTCCTGCTGTTGATAACACGGCCAAAGTCGATGAGTATATTGCCGCCCATCCGGAGTTCTTCAAATTCGCCTCGGTCGACGATCTGCCAAAAAACCTGGTTTGGGAAAATGGCATGGATCTGCCGGAGATCGGCTCTGACCAGGCGATCAAGGGCGGGACTTACAACGAACGCATCCAGGATTTTCCGCGCACCCTGCGGGTTGTTGGCCCGGATGCCAACGGCTCGTTCAGACCGTTTATTCTCGACTATGTCCGCATGTATTTTGCGCGGCCGCATCCCGGAACCGAAGAATTTGATCTCTACCCCGGTATTGCACAAGAGTGGGCCGTCTCCAGGGAAAACAAGGAAGTCTACATTCGGATTAATCCAGCCGCCCGGTTCTCCGATGGCGTGCCCATCACCACCGATGATGTCCTGTTTACGTTTTACATGATGCAATCCAAAGACATTATTGCGCCCTGGTACAATGACTTCTACACGAATATTTTGAGCGGCGTCACCAAGTACGATGATCTGACATTCTCGGTTTCCCTGCCTGATGCCCGTCCCGACATGGCTTACAAGGCGCTTAACTGGGAGCCTTATCCGAAGCATTTCTTCGCGGAGTTGGGGGAGGATTACCCGGCGCGCTATCAGTGGCAATTTGTTCCCTCGTCCGGCCCCTACGTGGTTTGCCCCGAAGATCTGAAAAAAGGCCGTTCACTGACCATTCGCCACATCCCGGACTGGTGGGCCGCCGACAACAAGTTCCAGAAGAACCGGTTCAATTTCGACAAGCTGCGCTTTTCGGTCATTCGTGACACACCCAAGGCTTTTGAGGCCTTCAAGGCGGGTGAGCTGGAACGTTTCTCCCTGCAACTTGCAGAATACTGGTACGACAAGCTGCCCGATACAGATGCCGATGTTCAGGCCGGTTATATCCACAAGTCCAAGTTCATCAACGTTCATCCGCGCCCGACCTATGGTCTGTGGATCAACGAGACCAAGCCATATCTTGATAATCGCGACGTTCGCGTCGGCATCAATTATGCGTCGAACTGGCAGATGGTGGCTGACCGATTCTATCGCGGTGACGCGGTGCGCATGCGCACTTCGGCTGACGGCTTTGGCTCCATGACCCACCCGACCCTGACCGCGCGGCCGTTTGATCCTGCAAAGGCCCGCGAGCATTTCGCCAAGGCGGGCTTCACCATCGTCGGCGATGACGGCGTTCTGCGCAATGAGAACGGCGACCGGCTCTCTTTCACGCTGACGACCGGCTACGAAAGACTAAAAGACATTCTGACCATCCTCAGGGAAGAAGCGCTCAAGGCGGGTCTTGAGATAAGGTTGGAAATTCTCGATGGCACTGCGTCGTGGAAAAAGGTCCAGGAAAAGAAACACGACCTCCAGTTCTCGGCCTTTGCGGTCGGCTACGAGATGTATCCGCGCTATTGGGAGACCTATCACTCAGACAATGCTTACGATATTCCCTTCCTTGCCGATGGCTCGGTCAATCCGGATCGCAAGATCAAGACCCAGACCAACAATCTTCAGGTTCTTGCCAGTTACGACATTGATCAGATGATCAATCGATATCGCACGTCTGAGGATCTCGACGAGATGCGCGATCTGGCTTTCAAGCTGGAAGCCGCACTCTATGAAGATGCTTCTTTCGTGCCGGGCTTTGTGCTTCCGTTCTACCGCATCGGCCACCAGCGCTGGTTGCGCTTCCCTGAAGAGACCTTCAATGAAATGCACACCCGCTCTGACATCCAGTTCTTTGTCGGATGGATCGACAAGGACATGAAGACCGAGACACTGGCTGCGAAGAAATCAGGCAAAACCTTCCCGCCACAAATCAATACCTATGACCAGTTTGAACAGAACTAGGATCCGGAGGATACCATGAGAACAGGAATCATCAGGGGCATGAGCCTCGCCGCCGTCAGCCTTCTCGCACTGGCACTTGTCGCATGCGGTGAAAAGGCCGAGGACAAACCTGCCGGAGCTCAAACAGGTGCAACGACTGAAAGCACTGACGCATCGGTTGCCGGAACCCCTGACAATACCCAGGAAGTGCTCGACTATTACGCCGCCAATCCTGACTTCTTCACCTTCGCAACACCGGCAGATCTGCCCGATGATCTGACCTGGGAAGACGGCTCGGACTTGCCGGACATCGGCTCACCGCAGGCCAAAAAAGGCGGCACCTATAACACGCGGTTGCAGGATTTTCCGCGCACGCTGCGCCTTGTCGGGCCGGATGCCAACGGTGGGTTCCGCAATTTCATTCTCGACGACGTGCGTATGCAATTTGCCCATCCGCATCATCAGCCTGGCGGCAATGCCTATCGGTTCTACCCGGGTGTGGCTTCCGAGTGGGCCGAATCGAAGGAACGCAAAACGGTCTATGTGCGCATCAATCCAAAAGCACGTTTTTCTGACGGCGAGCCGGTGACCACAGAAGATGTGATGTTTTCATTTTTCTTCTTTCAGTCAGATTATATTCTGGCGCCCTGGTCCAATCACTTCTATTCGACTGAATTCACCAACGTCACCCGCTATGATGACTACACGTTCTCGGTCACCTTGCCGGAAGCCAAGCCGGACATGAAGTCCCGCGCTCTCACCTGGGTGCCCATGCCGCGCAAGTTCTTCAGGGAGCTCGGCGATGATTATGTCGAGCGCTATCAATGGCGGTTTGTGCCCACGACCGGTCCCTACGTCGTGCATGACAAGGACATCAAGAAGGGCCGGGCCATCACGATTACCCGTGATCCGAACTGGTGGGCCAAAGACATGAAATTTTGGCGCAACCGCTTCAATTTCGACAAGCTGCGCTTTACCGTTATCCGCGACACCGCCAAGAGCTTTGAGGCTTTCAAGCGCGGCGACATTGACGACTTTGGTCTCAATCTGGCGGAATACTGGTACGACAAACTGCCAAACACCGATGCAGATGTTGCAGCCGGTTACATTGAGAAGGCGACCTTCTACAATGTGAGACCGCGTCCGACCTATGGCCTGTGGGTCAATGAATCCCGTCCCCTGCTGGACAGCCGTGACATTCGCGTCGGGATCAATCACGCGGTGAATTTCGACATGGTGATCGAGAAGTTTTTCCGTGGTGACGGCGTTCGCATGAAGACGCGAAATGACGGCTACGGCATCTTCACTCATCCATCCTTGCGCGCCCGCCCCTATGATAGTGACATGGCGCTGGCAGCCTTTGCCAAAGCCGGATTTGACACGCGGGGCGATGACGGCATCCTGATGAACGCAGAAGGCCAGAGATTGAGTTTTACGCTGACGACGGGATATGAGTCGCTCAAGGATGTCCTGACAATCCTGCGCGAGGAAGCCATGAAAGCCGGGGTCGAATTCCGTCTGGAAGTTCTCGATGGCACTGCCGCATGGAAAAAGGTCCAGGAAAAGAAACACGACATCAGCCTGACCGCCTTCAATGTGTCCTACGAGGAATTCCCGCGCTATTTTGATTTTCTTGCCTCTTATAATTCCTATGACAAGGCTTTCCTCGAGGATGGTTCGGTCAACCCCGACCGCAAGATCAAGGTCCAGACCAACAACCTGCAAATGGTCGCCGATTTCGAGCTCAATAAACTGGTTGAACGTTACCGCGCCAGTGAAGACGGCGAGGAAAAGCGGGTCCTGGCTCATCAGATCGATCAGATCGATCATGACACAGCCTCCTTCATTCCCGGCTGGGTGCAGCCGTTCTATCGCCGTGGATACTGGCGTTGGCTGCGCCACCCGGAAGGCTTCAACTTGCAGCACTCGGGCTACGATATTCAAAACTATGTGTCCTGGATTGACGAGGACATGAAAGCTGAAACAAAAGCGGCGATGAAAAAGGGTGAAACCTTCGAGCCGCAGATCAACGTCTATGATCAGTTCAAAGAGGATTAGAGCTTACACGTGACGCAAACACTCCTCAGTATAAAAGATCTGGTGACCGGCTTTGACACCGACGAAGGCCATGTCACGGCCGTTGACGGAATCTCCATTGACGTCCAGGCCGGCGAGACCCTCGGTATCGTTGGCGAGTCCGGCTGCGGCAAGTCCGTCACCGCGCTTTCCATCATGCGTCTCCTGCCTCAGCCCATGGGTCAGATTGCATCAGGTGAAATCCATTTTGAAGGCAAGGACCTGGTTCAATTGCCGCTTGCGGAAATGGAAAAAGTCCGCGGCGGGCGGATCGGCATGGTGTTTCAGGAACCGATGACGGCGCTCAACCCGGTCCACACTATTGGCAAGCAGCTTGGCGAAGGTATTCTCCTGCACAATCCGGGGATGACGAAGCAGCAGGCTCTGGAACGCTCCATCGAGATCCTCGACAAGGTTGGCATTCCCTCGCCGGAAGTGCGCGTCGGCGAGTATCCGCACCAGCTGTCCGGTGGTATGCGCCAGCGCGTTGTCATCGCCATTGCCCTTGCGTGTAATCCGTCGCTGCTCATTGCCGATGAGCCGACCACTGCCCTTGATGTGACCATTCAGGCGCAGATCCTGCGGCTGATTGCCGATCTGCAAAAAGATCTCGGCATGGCGGTCATCCTCATTACTCACGATCTGGGCGTCATCGCCGAGACCTGTTCGTCTGTTGTGGTCATGTACGGCGGCAAGGTCGCCGAGACCGGCACAGTTTTCGACGTCTTCGACCGGCCGACACATCCCTATACCAAGGGGTTGTTGTCTTCGATCCCGCGTCTTGAGGATGAACGCAAGTCGGTCCTTGATACGATTGTCGGCATGGTCCCGAGCCTGCACGATATGCCAAAAGGCTGCCGCTTTGAAAATCGCTGCCCGCACGCGCAGCAAATCTGCCGCGACAAGGCTCCGAAAATTGAAGAGATCGCGTCCGGCAGCACCAGAGGACACTGCGTCGCCTGCCATCGCTGGAGAGACATTCCAGGCTGGCGCGACACTCATGACGCTCAGGGCGGGGAAAACACATAATATGGTAATGCCAACTGACAGTGATGACGCGACCTCAAACGGCACTTTAGTCGACGTTCGTAATCTGAAGAAATACTTCCCCGTGCGCGAGGGCATTCTGCTGCGCGCCCAGGCCCAGAACAAGGCCGTGGATGACGTGTCCTTCACGATCATGCCGGGCGAGACCCTTGGCCTGGTCGGCGAGTCAGGCTGCGGAAAGTCCACTCTGGGCAAATGCGTCGTGCGGCTTTACGACCCGACCGAAGGCGAAATTCATTTCGAGGGCAACGATATTGCCAGGCTCAAGCCGCGCGGGCTGAAGGCCACCCGCCAGCATATCCAGATGATCTTCCAGGACCCGGTCGAAAGCCTCAACTCTCGCCACACGGTCGGTGAGATCATCGAGGAGCCACTAAAAATCCACAAGATGGGGACCGCCGAGGAGCGCAAGGCCAGGGTCA
>CBFDBJ010000022.1:0-42918 GCA_965603015.1 uncultured Alphaproteobacteria bacterium | reverse complement strand
GGCATGGCCCGACTACGGTTCAACATAGTCGAACACCGAGAGCGTTCGGGTAACGTCACGGTCATTGGATGACAGGGGTAGACACAATACCTCAATGACCCTGAACTCGTGCCCGACATAAACACTCTTGATCGGACCAAGATGGACCGGCTTCTTGCTGTCGATGACCATCTTGAGTGTGGCCAGTGTTCTTTCTTTGAAAGGGGTCTGCTCGATGGACCTGACCCTGTCACCTTTCCGCAGCGTAGCCGTTTCGCCGCCAAAGAAGTTGCCGTTGAAGACCACTCTGTGATCCGCGCCGCCGTCCATCGCATCGAATATATAGATCTTGCCAAGGTGCGGGGCCAGTTTGAGGAGGTCCACACTGTCGGGATGCGGCATATCCCTTGTGCCGCAGAGTTCGGCCCAATAGTCGTAGACCTCTCGGAAACCGGCATTCGCCAGATCTTCCGATTTCAGGGCGACAATTATTGGAAGCTTCCGGTTTTTTTCCATCAGTCTCTCAGCTCTGAACAAGTGCCTTCATTGACTATGGCAGCAGGTCCGGGAGTGGGGCAAGGGTATTCGCCTTGCGTCAACATTAAACCAGACTTCAAAATTCCGTGATTGTCAGCCGAAATATGCAGTCTCGTCGCAGTTTTCATTGCCTGTCTTTTGATGCTAGTGTGGACCGAAAGAATAACAAGAAAGTCCGCTTCGAGACTTTTGGGGAGGAACTATGAGTATCAAGAACATCCTGGTGGCCAACAGGGGCGAAATTGCTGTGCGTATCATGCGTGCGGCGGCGGAACTGGGGATCAAATCCACCGGCATCCATGCGCAAGATGACGCGCTGTCGCTTCATACGAGGAAATGTGACCTCAGCCTTGGCCTCGACGGGCGCGGCCCGGCGGCCTACCTGGACGGCACCGCACTGATCGCGAAAGCGCTGGAAGCCGATTGCGATGCGGTTCATCCCGGATACGGCTTCCTCAGTGAAAACGCAGATTTCGCCAGGGCCTGCCAAAAGGCAGGTCTCACCTTCATCGGGCCACAGCCCTCGGTGCTTGAATTGTTTGGCGACAAGGCCGCTGCCCGGCAACTTGCAGAGAAATGCAACGTGCCGCTTTTGCCCGGGATCAATCACGCTGTCAGCCTTGAAGAGGCGCGCGACTTCTTCGAAACGCTTGGCGCTGGCGATGGGGATGCCATGGTCATCAAGGCGATCCACGGCGGCGGCGGGCGCGGCATGCGCATCGTTGCAAGCCTTGAAGAACTGGACGACGCCTATGAGCGCTGCCAATCGGAAGCCAGACTGGCCTTTGGCAACGGCGATGTCTACGTGGAGCGGCGCATTACACAGGCCCGTCATATCGAAATCCAGATTGTCGGCGATGGCTCCGGTGATGTCATTGCCCTGGGTGAGCGCGAATGCTCCTTGCAGCGGCGCCACCAGAAGCTCGTCGAGATCGCGCCCGCCCCGTTCCTGCCGGACGCGCTGCGCGAGCAACTAACCGCATCGGCGCTCCAGATGGCCAAAGCCATCAAATACGTCAGCCTGGGAACCTTCGAATTTCTTGTCGATGCTGAAGACCTGTCGGACGACAGCCCCTTTGCCTTTATTGAAGCCAATGCGAGGCTGCAGGTCGAGCATACCGTGACCGAGGAAGTCATGGGGGTTGACCTCGTTCAGACGCAGATCCTGATCGCCGGCGGGGCAAGCCTTGGCGATGCAGGGCTGGACAGCGACAGGCCCCTCAGCCCGCGCGGCTTTGCGATCCAGACGCGGATCAACATGGAAGTCATGAAGGCTGATGGCACGACAAAACCGACCGGCGGTGTGCTGACAACGTTCGAGCCCTCCAGCGGCCCCGGCATTCGTGTCGATACTTTTGGCTATGCCGGGTATCAGACCAGCCCGAGCTACGACTCGCTGCTGGCCAAACAGATCGTGCATTCGCACAGCGCCGATTTTTCTGTCGCGCTTGCCAAAGCCTACCGCGCCTTGTGCGAGTTTCGCATTGAAGGTCTGCAGACCAACCTCTCGTTTCTGCAAAACCTTTTGCAGCACGAGGCGCTGACAACAGGTGCGCTCTACACACGCTTTGTTGATGATCATGCAGCCGAGCTGGCGGAAGACGATACTGACCACGAACGGCTGTTCTTTTCGCAGGAGACGAAAGCGGCAGCGGGCGGTGAAAAACGCACGACCGGAGCCACCATTGATGCGAGCGATCCGCTTGCCGTCCTTGCCCACGGCAAGGCAGAAGGCGGCGCACCGGCGACTGTTCACGCTGCAGCACCCGTTTCATCCGTCGCCGCCGCGCAGGGGCCGGACGGATCTTTCCCGATTGAAGCACCCATTCAGGGCACCATTGTCAGTGTCGATGTGGCGGAAGGCGATCTCGTTCAAAAAGGCGCCTCGCTCATCGTGATGGAAGCCATGAAGATGGAGCATGTTATTCATGCTCCTGAAAGTGGCTATATCCGCCTGCTGGGCGTCGAGGCGGGTGACACGATCTTTGAAGCTCATCCGCTGATCTTCCTCGAACCGGCGGAAGGCGACGAGGAGACCGCGCATGCGGAAATTGACGTTGATCTTGATTACGCTCGCCCGGATCTTCAGGACGTCATTGACCGCCACGCCTTTGGCCTCGACGAAAACAGACCCGAGGCCGTCGCCAAACGCCTCAAGATTGGTCACCGGACCGCGCGGGCAAATATCATGGACCTGTGCGACGACGGCAGTTTTGCCGAATACGGCGCGCTGGCGCTCGCGGCCCAGCGCCGGCGACGCTCCATGGAGGACCTGATTAAAAATACGCCGGGGGACGGCATGGTCGCCGGCATCGGCAGCGTCAACGGCGACCTGTTCGATGACAAGGCGGCCCAGGTTGTCGCCATGTCCTATGATTACACGGTGCTTGCCGGAACGCAGGGCAAGAACAATCACACCAAAAAAGACCGCATGTTCGAAATCGCCGAGAAGCAGAAGCTCCCGGTTGTTTTCTTCACCGAAGGCGGCGGCGGCAGGCCTGGCGATACAGACGGAACCGGTGTTGCCGGCCTTGATTGCCTCGCCTTCCACTACTTCGGACGCCTTTCCGGCCTGGTGCCTCTGGTCGGGGTCAACGCGGGCCGCTGCTTTGCCGGCAACGCCTCCCTGCTTGGTTGCTGCGATGTCATTATCGCGACGGAAGACTCCACGATTGGCATGGGCGGCCCGGCCATGATCGAAGGCGGAAATCTCGGTATTTATCGCCCTGAAGAAGTTGGCCCGATGTCGGTCCAGGTCCCGAATGGCGTCGTCGACATTGCAGTCAAGGATGAGGAAGAGGCGGTGGTTGTCGCGAAGAAATATCTTTCCTACTTCCAGGGTACGACCCGCGACTATGAAGTCCATGACCAGCGTAAGCTCCGGACCATCATTCCGGAAAACCGTCTGCGCATTTATGACGTGCGTGAAGTTATTGAGACCATCTGCGACGTCGATTCGGTGCTTGAGATCCGCCGTGGATTTGGTCCGGGCATGGTCACGGCCCTTGGCCGCATCGAGGGGCGTCCGATGGGTGTTATCGCCAACAACCCGGAACATCTGGCAGGCGCGGTCACCTCGGACGGGGCCGACAAGGCGGCGCGTTTCATGCAGCTGTGCGATGCCTTTGACATTCCGATCCTGATGCTGTGCGACACGCCGGGCATTATGGTTGGTCCCGAGGCGGAAAAAACCGGGCTTGTGCGCCACGCCAATCGGCTCTTCGTCACCGGCGGCAGTCTCACCGTGCCGTTCTTCACGATCATCCTGCGCAAGGCCTACGGGCTTGGCGCGCAGGCCATGGCAGGCGGCAGTTTCCGCGCGCCGATCTTTTCCATCGCCTGGCCAACCGGCGAGGTCGGCGGCATGGGGCTCGAGGGTGCTGTGAAGCTTGGTTATCGCAATGAGCTGGCGGCCATCGAAGACCCTGTGGAGCGCAAGAAGACCTTCGATGATATGGTGGCGGCTTCCTATGAGCGCGGCAAGGCGATCAATGCGGCCTCGCATCTGGAGTTTGACGATGTGATCGATCCGCATGACTCGCGCCACTGGATCCTCAGCGCCTTGAAATCCGCGCCGCCAGTTCTACCACGCACCGGCAAAAAACGCCCCATGGTAGATACATGGTGACGGGTCAATTCCACCGGACCGCCGGTCATTGACTATTAACGAACAGAAGGCACGATGGCACTCTTCCAGCTCCTTTGAGAAGCCCGCACATGCACGAGAAAGAATTGAGACTGGCATTGGTGTGTTATGGCGGCGTTTCGCTGGCCATCTACATGTCCGGCATCACCAGTGAAGTTCTCAAAGTCGTGCGCGCCAGCCGCGCCTATCACAGCGTCATTGATCCGGATGAACGGCGCGGCATCACCTATGACGATGTGGCCGACACGTCGGCCTATGAGACCGACACGGAGCGGCTTTATTTTGAGCTGCTGCAATCGCTCGCGCCCGAACTCGAGCTTCGGGTTGTCGTTGACATTATTTCCGGCGCCTCAGCGGGCGGGATAAACGGCATTCTGCTCGCCCGGGCGCTGGCCCATGATCTCACCCTCGACCGCCATCGCAAGATGTGGCTGGAACGCGCTGACGTCACCGAGCTGATGGAGCCTGAAACGATCGCTGACAAGTGGAGCAAGTTTTATCTCTATCCTTTCTTCTGGGCGATGAACCACCGGCGAATTCGCGCCATGGTCCCCAATCCTGAAACCCGAAGCAAGCTTTCCATCTTCATCAGGTCTCGCTGGTTCAAGCCTCCCTTTTCGGGAAGAAACATGCTCGACTTCATGCTTGATGCGGCAAGTGATATGGGACGCAATGAAACCGGCACCGCAGGATCGGACGACAAGAAAGAGCGCACACTCATGCCGCCAGGCTTGCGGCTTGACCTGTTTGTCAGTCTGACGAACTTCTACGGCAGACATCAGGAAATAAAACTGCATGATCCGGAACGCATCGTTGAACGGGAACATCGCACGAACCTCAATTTTTCCTATGACCGGCGTGCATCCGGACTCACAGCAAGTGACTTTGATGAGGACAATGTTCCAGGCCTTGCCTTCGCAGCCCGGTCGACCTCGTCCTTTCCCGGCGCCTTTCCACCTTCACAGCTTGGAGACGTTGACGTGGCTCTGCACCGCCGCGGCCAGGACTGGCCAGGCCGTGACCGGTTCATGCGGCGCAATTTTCCATCGCTGACGAACGGCAAAGAGCCAAAGATCCTTTCCTTTATTGACGGTGCGGTGGTCAACAACAAGCCTTTCTCTGCTGCGATTGATGCGCTGGGAGATCGCTCTGCCCAGAGGGAAGTTGATCGCCGGATTGTCTATATTGACCCGGTACCTGAAGACCTCAGCATCGATGAAAGTGAAACATCGCCGGGGTTTTTTCGATCGATTATTGCATCTCTGTCTGAAATTCCGCGCAACGAACCAATCAACGACGAGCTCAATTGGGTCAACGCGCACAACAGACAGAGCCGCCGCCTGCGCAGTGTGATGGCCTCGGTCAAGACCGAGGTGGATGACATTATTGATTCCCTGATCCTCGAAGGACAAAGTGATTTCCCCAGTGTTGCACTCGTCGCCTCGTGGCGTGAACGGGTCAATGTGGTATCGAAGGAGCAGGCGGGCTATTCCTATACCAGCTATTCCCATACCAAGACCTACGCGGTCCTTGACCGCACCGCCCAGCTGATCTGCGAATTGTGTATGGCGGCGGGATACGACACCACCACCGGCTCGCTGATCGATCTTCTGCACAATTGGGGCCGAAGGAAAAACATTCTGTCGGATACCACCGAAGATGCGGAGGCCGTTGCTCTGGAAGAGTATGCGCCCGTTGACGTTCAGGCGCTGATCGGATTTCTGCGGGAGTTCGATGTTGACTTCCGCATGCGCCGCCTGCGGTTTGTGATTTCCGCCCTCAACGAAACGTATCAGAGCGCTGCGGCACGGCGAAGCGCGACCGTTGACCCGCACCAGCTCAACACAATGAAACGGAAAATCTATGTTTTCATTGATCAATTGAAGGATCGCTGGAACACAGATGCCTATATCGAGAATGCTCGCACAGAAATTGTTGGCCTTGGCAATGCCATCGGAAACGGACAGGAGTCAGAGGTTCTGGCAGCCCTCGACGTGCTCTTGCGACGCCTGTCCGGTCTCATGGCGCTGGAAGACCGGGATTTTGACTACGACCTGGCCATGAGCGATCACATTGGCGCCATCGTAGACCGGCCCATTCGCCAGGAGCTGTTTCGCGCCTATATCGGCTTTCCTTTCTTTGACGTCCTGACCCTGCCCATTTTACAGACCATGGACATGACAGAGCTGGAACCCATTCGAGTTGACCGTATCTCGCCGGAAGATTGCAAGACCATCCGGCAGGGCGGCGCCGAGGAAATTCTCAAAGGCATCGGGTTTGCCCGGTTTGCCGCCTTCTTCAGCCGGGCAGACAGGGAAAACGATTATCTGTGGGGCCGCCTCAATTCGGCGGAACGCCTCGTTGATTTTATCGTAAACTCCGCGCGGCACTCCAACATGTCGGTTGGTCTTGATATCACCGAATTCAAGAAGCGACTGTTTCTTGCAGTCCTCAAAGCCGAGCGTCCGCACCTGCTGGTCAGCGGCACCCTTCTCGATCAGCTTGAAAAAGAAATCAAGGCAATCGGATAAGGGAATTGTCCGCACAAGTGTGATTGCTCTTATTTGTGACGCGCATTTTATCACAAAACCGGCCGCCACTTTTGTGAATGCGCTATAAAAGTCACTACCCGTCTTAATCCGATTTTAACCGGAAATGCGCTAAAGATTTTCTTGCAATCTCAGATTAAGGCCGATACAAGGCCTACATCGCAAGTGCAACCCTTAAACTTTCAGAGGACAGACCTTAAACACATGATCATCCGTTCGACATATCAAACACAAGGCATGAAGCCTCTATCGCCCTTTGCGGGCAAGGGTTTTGTGACTACTGGAGTGTTTGGATCTCAGGATATTATGTGTGCCGGACTATCCAATGAGATGCGCGACAAGCAGAGCGATTGGACCCGACAACGCGGTTGACCCCCGGACATATCCGGATCAGCCACTCAAACCCAACGGGAGGCTGATACGGAAACGATCCGTTTGACGCCTCCTTTGAAAAGAAAGGAGGCTTTTTTTGTATCTTTTCGTGAGGACCCCGACCTGATTTTCTGAGCGGCTACGGCTGTTCAGGTGGTGCGACAGTCTTTCGACTTTGCATCGACGCTTTTGCTTTGCCCGCGGCCTTGCCGGTGCGGACAGAGAACGATGGCGTTTGCCTAAATCAGCAACGTACCTCGATCCCGAACCGTATAATGAGGACATTTGACATGTACCCGATCTACGACACTGAAGGTCAGATGATGGCCTACAAATACATGCTGAAGCGCCTCGAGGAAGACAAAAACTCCCCTCGGAGTTTCATCATGACCCTGATCGCCTCCGCGCTTGCGGCGGCGATAACACCGACAGCGCTCTGGCTTTATTTCGCCCTTGAAGGAATGAGCCAGGTCAGCTGATAACGAGCCCCCCGGCGCCGTGAGCCTTCGCCCAGCCCCTCCCTGGCGGAGCACTCACGCGCTACCCGGCGCCGCTTCCGATGCGGCGCTTGCCCGGACCACGCACTGCCCTCAAACATCGCGTGGTTCGGGCACCCTCAGGGCTCTAGACCAACCGCGCCGTGTGGCCGCCATCGACCATGAGACTGGCCCCCGTGGTAAAACCGGACGCAGAACTTGCAAACATCAGAAGCGGCAGCGTGAGCTCTGACAATTCTCCGAGACGATGGCCCGGCGTGCGTGCGATATAGGCTTTGCCGGCCTCGCTGCCGAAAAACTCCTCGTTCATCTCGGTTCTAAAATATCCCGGGCACAAGGCATTGACCCTGATGTCATGCCTGAACAGCTCGAGCGCCATCACCTTCGTAAGCTGCACAACAGCGGCCTTGGACGCTGCATAGGCGGCTTGTTGTGGCTGGCCGCCCTGGGCGAGGATCGAGCCGATATTGATAATTGATCCGGGCTGCTTCGCAGCAACAAGACGGCTGACCGCCTCGCGGCCGACCAGACGAACGCCCTTGAAGTTAGCGCCCATGACAAGGTCCCAGTCTTCCTCTGTCATATCGAGGAAGCCTACCGGATTGGCGACACCGGCATTATTGACGATGATGTCCGGGGTCCCGAAGGCCTCCGTCGCTGCCTCAAACCCGGCGGCAACACTGCCGGGATCCGTGACGTCCATTGTTACGGCAACGGCTGCCCCGCCGCCTGCCTTGAGCTCTGCGGCAAACGCATCAATGCGCTGCGTCCGTCTTGCGGCAAGAACAACCGAGGCGCCAGCCTCACTCAACACTCTGGCGAAGTGGATCCCGAAGCCCGACGAGGCGCCGGTCACCAGAGCCACATGGCCGCCAAGATCAATACTATAACTCACCTCTCCTACTCCCCTTTTGTCCCTTGCCGTCATGATACGGCGTGGGACAAGTCTAGGGAAATGCTGCGGAAGTTTCCATAGTGCAAGTCCGTCTGATCAAGGCAAAATGGAAAAAGGCCTCTCGGAGAGAGGCCTTCGCTTCAGTGTTCGTGAACCCGAACTCAGAACTTTAGTTGATACTTGATCCCGAAACCGCTTTCCTCGCGCCCGGCACTATGGCCGGCGTCCAACGCATAATAGGCGAAGGTTGAGACTTCACCTGTTCCGGCGGTACGATACTTATACTCAACCTGTAAATCCAGCTCACGGCCCGAAGGGGCCAGCGAGATGGTCTCGGACTGCATTTGCATCACTCCATCGGCATCCCATGCCTTGTCGGCATAAAGATGCAGCGACCCGGAGAAAACGCGCAGCGGCTGGCTGATTGAAAATACGGCGCGATCCCGGTCTGCCAGCAAGCCCGATTTGGCAATTCCGACATGGAAGGCATCGCTGAGCGTTTCCTTGTCCAATGTCAAAAGTCCATTACCCTGACCTTCGGACAGACCCAGCGACCATGAGGCGGCAAGCTCAAGCCCGAATAGATCCGCATGGTCCCAGGACAGGCTCATGGCCCGGGTCCGGGTTTCCTTGCCCATGGCGAGAGCGCCTTGCGAGCGCGAGCCGAAGACACCGCCGCGTTCGCGCAGATCCGTCATGGCAACGTTGATCTTTTGCATCTCATTCAATGAGAAGGAAATGGACGCCGCGGCGGCGCCCGCCTTGTACCTGTCATAAAGTGGTTCGCGGCTTTCGTTCTCGGCGTATCCAAGGGCAAGGCGGAAGGGGCCCAGCTTGTCGGCGGCGGCGCCGGCGAACTTGTCACCTGAGGCAAACCCGAGGAACGGATTGATCCCGCTGGTCGCACCCCCTGCGGAGGCCATACCGCCAACAACGGCGCCGGAACTGTAAAACAGCGGTTGCGCATTACCAAAACCGGCGAACGCCCGCAGGTCGAAGCTGTCAACACCTTCGGCTCGAATATCCCCGGTGAAGCTGCGCCGCGCCTCGCTCCCCAGATAGCGAAAGTCCTGCGTGACCGCGCGGTAAAGATCATCCCGGCCAGGGACAGAATATCCGGAGGATGCAAAGTTGGAAGCCACCATCTGATCGAGACGTCCGGAGAGCTCGGAGCGACCCTCACTTGCGAGCGAAGACAAGGACACTGAGAAATCCCGGCGGTATTTGTCAAACACTGAGACTGTCGCTTTGGTCTCGGTCAGGGCCGCAAATCCATGCCGAACCAGCATGGCGGTATCCGCCAACGCCCACGTCGATGACTTCTGCTTTCCGCTCGCAAGGCTATCGCGCGCTATTGGATCCTGCACATCCGTGCTCATCTTTATGTCGTGGTTCGACTTGCCGGATTTGCCGCCACCCTTGCCGCCTCCCTTGCCGCCGCCGTCACCGCCGCCGCCCACAGTGATGCCGAAGGTGGGCGCACCAATGGGCCGCATGGCACGGGCGACATTCAAAAGGCCCTGGCCGTAGACCGGATCAACGCCCGATGCACCAAGGTCGGTGGCTGTATCAAACAGGATCTGGCGCGTGACTTCCGGATCTGACTTGAGGATCGGCCATTGTGAATGAAGCAGTGCAACGGCACCGGCAATATGCGGTGCGGCCATGGAGGTCCCGGAAATCCGGTAATACCCGCCAAGCTCATCGGTTGACCAGATGCCGTCAACGTACCCATTGGCATCGACCTCAATAGAGCCACCGACAACATTTGCATTGCCGCCAGGAGCGACCATGAAGATATCCATCATGGATACAACGCAGCCCGTTCGGTTAGCGACACAGGCATTGCCTGGCGTGTTGGAATACCAGGCAATGCTTGGCACCATGTTTCCCGAGGCGTCGACTGTCATTTCCACTGATCCGGCGATGATGAGATTTGACAGGGGGTTACTGTCCTTGCTCCTGTAAAACTCATTCCGGAGATCGACGCCGTCATTGCCGGAAGATTTTACAACAACAATATCTGACTTGTGATTGTTGATCGCAGTCAATGACGCCCCGGAAGCAAAGTCGCCTGCAGTCGTCGGTCCATACGACATATTCGCGACGCTCGCACCGTAGCTCACCGCATGGGAGAGGATATAATCCTCATCAACGCCGATCCATCCGTTGTCATCGAACACAGCATAGTTCAGCAACCGCGCCATCGGGGCAACGCCGCTGATGCCAGTGCCATTGAGCCGCGCTCCAACAATTCCGGAGGTGTGGGTGCCATGAAGGTCATAGGCGGTATAGGAGGGGCCGACGGGAAAGCCGGTAAATTCAAAAACCACCGAGTCTGTTGCAGGATCGGCATTCAGGTTCGCGTTAAATGGAAGGTCACTGTGGGTGTCGTTGGCCCGGCCATCGAGCACGGCTACCGCCGCGCCAGCGCCAAGGGCGATATCACGCTCCGCGACCGTGAGGCCAACCAGCGGGCCTGTCCCCATCGGATCCCAGGTGATCGCCCCGGTCCAGTCCTTATCGGTATAGCTCCAGCCAAGGGATTCAAAATAGGTTGTTGCATCGATAAAGGACAGATTGTACGGGCTCTCTGTTGGCTGCGCATCGTGCCCGTCGGCAAAAGCCGTTGTTGCCAGCGTTGCAGCCGAAACCGTCAGTACCAGAATTTTCCAATGTCGCATTTGTGCCCCCACAAGTCGCGCCATGCACCGCACAACACCTTGATGTGCAAAGACCGATTTGTGCATGAAGCAAGTCTGAGAACTCTATGCGATAATGCTCAATCCATGATTAACGCCAATGTTCAATGCGCGGTTAACGCAGCCAATACATTCCATAACCTGACGACAGTTTATTCACCAGATTTTACCTGGCAGCACCCAACGTGATCAGCTGGGCATAGGCTGCGGTGCCAAGGCCCAGGTTGTCAACGGAGATGCGCTCGTTGGTACCGTGGAACCCGGCGATATCCTCTGGCCCGACAACGAGCAGATTGATCCGGTAGGCATCATCGGCAACGCTCGCGTAGTGCTTGGAATTGGTACCGGCCCCGGTCATGCCGGGGATTACAACGAGCGGCCCGAACATCTGGCGGCTGACTTTGGCAATAACTTCAAATCCAGCAGCTTGCGAACTTGACTCACCCGAAGCAACCGAACCCTTGTCCCAGTGGACGATTTCAATTCGGTCATCGTTGATAATTTGCCGGACCATCTCAATCACCCCTTCGTGGGTGTCGCGCGGATGGATGCGGAAATTGACGGTGGCTGTTGCCGTGCCCGGCAGGACATTGTCCTTGATCCCGGCAGACAAAAGGGTCGGCGCCGTCGTCGTGCGCAGGGAAGCATTCATCGGCGGGGCCTTTGACAACTCCTTTTCGATGACGCCTTGAAAGAGCCAGCGGTTGGCAAAGAGTATGCGCCGGGTAAACGACATGTGGCGCGCAATCACATCCATGGCTTCAAGACTGACGCCTTCGAGGCCACCGGGAATGGGGTTTTCACGCAGACGCTCGATGGCCGCGGCAAGAAGAAAGACCGAGGCATCCTTCGTCGGCATGGACGAATGGCCGCTGTCGCCGCGAGCGACAAGATCAAGGGTCATATAGCCTTTCTCGGCAACATTGATGCTGGCGACAGGCACATCCATACCCGGGTACATGTCCTTGAGAATGAAAGATCCCTCGTCGATGGACCAGGCAAGCTGGACACCCTGCTCCTTGAGCAAAGCCACTACACCCGCCGCACCTTCATTGCCGCCGATCTCTTCGTCATGGTCAAAGCTGAAATATATGCTCCGCTCAGGCTCAAAGCCCTGTTTCAAAAGCAGGGTTGCGGCTTCCATCATGAGGATCACACCCGATTTGTCGTCGAGGGAACCACGGCCCCAGACCTGCCCGTCGGCAATCACGCCGTCAAAGGGAGGATGGTCCCAGCTTTCCTCTGTGCCTGGAACAACCGGCACAACATCATAGTGGGCGGCAAGCAGGATGGGTTTGAGCTCCGGGTCTTTGCCCTGCCATTTGAAAAGAACCGTATGTGTTTCTACCACGGTTTTTTCGAGCTGATGCACTTCGGGATAGGTGGCTTCGGCCCAGGTCAGAAACCCGTCAAAGGGTTCATAGTCGCGCCTTTGCGGCTCCGGCGGGGACACTGTTTTAAACCTGACGGCTTCGGACAGATGCCGCGCCACAAGATCGGCGTCAATATCAAAAACAACCTGTTCCTCGATCTCGAGCGGCGGCGGGGTAAACATTATGGTTCGCACCAAAACGATACCAATAAGCCCAACGAGGCCCAGGCCAATAAGGCCAAAAATGTTCTTCATGAGAGATCCTCCCCGGATTTTCAAATCGCCTTCTGCGAGACAGTATCTGAAACGCTAACACATGGTTTTACACGAAGCCAGGCAGTCAGGATTTGAGGCGCTGCCAGGGGATCAGGAAGGCTTCACCCTGGTGATCGCCCTCGATGACCTCGACCCGGTAGACTTCCTGCAAATTGGACGCGGTCAAAACCTTGTCCGGAGCGCCGCTGGCCACCACCTTGCCATGGTCGAGAAGAACAAGGCGGTCGCAATACCGCATGGCAAGCGCCAGATCGTGCAGGACAACGACGACGCCGGTGGCGGTTTTGCCAAGTTCGCGCAGGATCTCCATCACTTCGATCTGATGGTAGGGATCAAGGGAGGCGACAGGCTCATCAGCCAATAGCCAGGGCGCATCAACGGCGATGGCCCGGGCGAGCATCACGCCGGCCCGCTCACCGCCGGAAAGGGAGGTGACAATCCGATGCCTCAGATGCGCTGTTTCGGTGGCTACAAGGGCTGCCTCAACCCGTGCATCATCCTGGGCTGAGAGCTTCTGCCACGGCCCGATATGTGGCATCCGGCCAAGTTCAACGAGACGCTCTACGGTCAGAGGCCAGTGGATCGGCGCGCCCTGCGGTGCATAGGCCAACAGACGCGCCCTCGCCTTCGGCGCCATGGTATCGAGTGACACCCCGCCAAGCGCCACATGACCGGCCCGGGTCGGAACAAGGCCGAGCAAGGCGCGCAGCAAGGTACTCTTGCCTGCGCCATTGGGCCCGATGAGCCCGACCACTTCGCCCGGCGCGACATCAAGACCGACATCATCCAGAATGCGCGTGCCGCCCAGCTCGACGGTGAGATGCTCCGCCGCAAGACCTTTTCTCTTGTATCCTGCTATATCGCTCATCGCATAGCCTCGCGTGTGCGAATAACGATCCACAAAAACACCGGCGAGCCGACGAAAGCCGTAACAACGCCGAGGCGCAATTCACCGCCTGACAGTGGAATGCGGGTCAGCATATCGGCCAGGGAAAGAAAGATAGCGCCGCCAATGGCGCTCGGCAGAAGAATACGCCGTGGATCGTGACCAAAGAAATGCCGCATGATATGGGGCACAACGAGGCCGATAAAACCGATGGTGCCACATACGGCCACCGCTGCGCCAACCGAGATCGCGGTGCCCAGAATGACCTGCAAACGCAATCGCTTCAGATCGACACCGAGGGTCTGCGCGGTCTCCTCGCCAAGACTGAGCGCACTGAGCCCCTGGCCGACACCGGCCATCAATCCCCATCCAAGCACCATGAATGGTCCGGCGAGCGCGATGTCGGTAAAGCTTCGGTTGGCCAGCGAGCCAAGCAACCACATCACCATATCAAGCAACGAAAACGGGGTCGGCGCGAAGTTCATCACCAGGGACGTGAGCGCAACCGCCAACCCGTTGATGCCAATCCCGGCCAGGATCAGTGTCAGGATCGACGCATCCCGGGAGGCCAGGATGAAGAGAACAAGCGTTGCAAGCAGGGCGCCGGTCATGGCCAGAAGTGGAACCGCAAGCAGAAAGATTGACGAGAGCCCGAAATAAATTGCAAAAACAGCGCCGAGCCCGGCAGAAGCCGAAACCCCGATGACGCCGGGATCGGCCAGCGGATTGCGCAACAGCCCCTGCAGGGCCGCGCCCGAAAGCCCGAGCGACGCCCCTGCCATCAGCCCCAGAAGCACGCGCGGCAATCTGATCTCACGCACAATAATGGCGTTGATATCCTCGCCGGAGGCAAACAGCCCGCCAAGAACTTCGCCGGGGGTGAGCCAGGTTGAGCCCACCAGAAGCGAGGCAAAGGCGACGATCAGAACCCCTGCGCCGAGGAGAACCGGCAAGGCGCGGCGGCCTCGCTTTATGTTCACTCCGGTCATGGCTGCTCACCCTGCGATGAGGCCGGGCCAAGACCCGCGCGCTCTGCCTCGGCACGAATAAGAGCCACCGTGTCGGCAAAGAAAAGCCCGTTGCAGGAGAAATACCGCCCTGGCACATAGATCGTCGGCGTGTCGGCCAGCATCTCCCTGATGCGGGCATGACGGGCGACAGACCAGTTCGAGGCTTTGGCCTGTTTGAGATCAAAGAAGCTGGCGATAATAACATCCGGCGGATCCTTGACAAAGACCTCCAGCGGCAGCGGGCGCCAGCCTTCAAGACCGAGCCTTGATGCGCTGGTGTCAAATCCTGCGGCATCGATAATCTCGTCAACAAAGGTGCCCGACCCGGCCGTGATGCCACCCGGCGCCACATAGGCCGCCGCCAGCCCCAGCCTGGGCGCGCCGGTTGCCGCTGCAAGGCCTTGCTGTGTCTCGCTGATCAGCTGCTCGGCCTCCCGGCTTCTACCCATGGCATCGGCGAAGTAGCGCAAATTGTCGAACATGACCTGCGGCCCTCTGCCGTAAGTCGCGGTCATGACCTTGATCCCGGCGCGCTCGAGCAGCGACAACATACGCGGATCACCACCCCAGTTGCGAATAACAAGATCAGGTCTCAGCGCCAGCACACTCTCGGCATCGGCGCGGGTCTTGTGAAGGCCGGTGGCGCGTTCACGATAAAACGAATGAACATCGCCCGCCTCGACCGAAAGACCCAGCACCTGAGACGGCGCGGCAAGGGCGAGCACATATTGATCGGCACAATAATCAAGTGAAACCACGCGCGGCAAAGCGTCATCGGCCGATGCCGGACCACAGACGGATGAGACGATCCAGAGGGCGCCGAGTAATTTTGCGATCAATTTCATGAAGCAGGCCTGACCCCGGTCAGTTTTTCGTGGCAAGACGCTCAAGATCCGGCGTGACCTTTTCAAGCGCGCGGGCGAGCCGGTCGACAGCCTCATCGACTTCCGCTTTGGTGATGCACAGCGGCGGTGACAGGCCAACAACCTCAATCATCGGCAGCGGCCTTGCGAGCACGCCTTCCTCGACCGCAGCAGCACCAAACAGACGATGCGCCCCGTCGGCCATATCAAACCAGCGGCGCTTGTCCTTGTCGGCGATAAACTCGATGGCCATCATCAGCCCCTGGCCGCGCACATCGCCGATGAACGGATTATCACCAATGCGCGCCTTCAGAGTGTCACGGAAATAAAGCCCCATGGTCGCTGAATTTTGCGGCAGAGCCTCGCGCTCCATAATGTCCAGATTGGCCATGCCGATGGCACCGCCGACCGGATGACCCGAGTAGGTAAAGCCGTGCATCACCGGGCCATAATTCGGAGACTCCTCCTTCAGCACCTGCCACACCCTGTCAGAGACGACAACACCGGAGACCGGGAAATAGGCAGAGGTCAGACCCTTGGCGAGGGTGACGAAATCGGGTTTCAAATTCATCTGACCTGTCGCGAACCAGGACCCGAGCCGACCAAAACCCGTGATCACCTCGTCGGCAACGAAAAGAATATCGTTGGCTTCCAGGACTTCCTGAACCCGGGCAAAATAATCGGCTGGCGGAAGGAAGACACCGCCAGTCCCCATAACGGGCTCGGCATAAAACGCGGCGACGGTTTCGGCACCCTCACGCTCAATCAATTCTTCCAGCTCGAGAATGAGCCGGTCACAAAACTCCTGCTCGCTCTCACCGGTTTCGTGGAACCGGTAGTAGTGCGGACAGGATGTGTGGAAAACACTGTCGAGAGGAGCATCAAACGCCTTGTGATAACCGGCAATTCCCGTCAGGCTCGTGGCGGCGTACGTCAGTCCGTGATAGGCACCCTGACGAGAGATGATTTTCTTTTTGAGCGGACGGCCGCGCAAATTATTGTAATAGAGGATCAGTTTGAAGATGGTGTCGTTTGCATCTGATCCGGATGTGCCGAAGAAGACCTTTGACAAATGCGTAGCACCGGCTTCACGGTGGAAGAGCTGCAACACCCGGTCTGCCAGACGGATCATGGCTTCGTTGGAATTACCGCCGAACATGTGATTGAACGACAGGTCGCGGATCGCCTTTGCGGCGGCCTCGGCTATTTCTTCCCTGCCGTAACCAACATTGACACACCAAAGGCCTGAGCCACAGTCAATGAAATCCTGGCCCTTTGCATTGGAAATTCGCACGCCCTTCGCGGACGTCATGATGTTCGGCCCCTTGGCGAGATGATCGGCGATCGACGTTGCCGGATGGAAAATACTTTCCCGGTCCATGTCCTCGAGGGATAAATTGCGGGTGTGGTCCAGTGACATGGGCATTCCTCGTGAGGCCTTGATGGATTGCAAAACAGCCTGTGTGAGTCCTGATCCTAGAGCAATCAAATTGCCCTGTCACCCGGCGACAGAACCCTTGAACGCTTCAGAACACCGGGTGAAAAGACAAAACCCCGCCCGGAGCCGCTGGAACGCTCCGGACGGGGATTTACCCTCACTATCGTCTGAATTGCCTGCCTTGCGACGGACTATTTCTTCACGTGGCGCGCCAGATGCTCCTTGATCCTGGCGCGCGCCATTTCAGTGGCCTTTCTGTCATAGACCGAGCCAGCTTCCTGGTTGGCTGCATTCGGCTTGCGGTGATCGAACGTATGCGTTGCGCCGGGATAGATTTCATAATCGAAATCCACGCCCGATACATTGGCCTTTCTGGCCGAACGCGCGCAGTCACGCGGGTCAATGTAACGATCATTTTCGCCGATAAAGCTCACAGCCGGAACATCAACCGTCCACGGTGACAAACAGGGTCCGTAGAACATATAGGCGGCCTGAATACCGCGCAGACCGTCCCGCGGCAAACTGCGGATACCGATTGGCGGCATGTCGCTTGAGGCCAGAAGCAGAGACGCCCAGACCGTTGCAGCGCCATGAGAGAAGCCTGTGAGGATCAATTGCTCGCCGTCCACAAAAGGTAACCCGCGGGCATAGTCAACCGATGCAAAGATATCCGCCGCACGTTCCGCCGGGTTGAGGTTCTGCATATTGCAGACATCTTCCCAGTCGATCTCGCGGCCGGAAATGGAATCAACCGCGATCATGGCATAGCCCAGACCGGTGTAGAAACTTGCCCAGTCCGCTTCATGAGAGCGGGTCGGCCCTTCGCAACCATGGAAGAACAAGACCGTTGGAAAAGGTGCGACGCCTCTGGGTGTGTAGATCCGATCGAAACTGCGCAGCATGGGCTGGAGGTCTCCGATCGGTCGGGTAGCCCGCCGCGCGTTGGTCGAAATTGAAGCCATTTGACCGATCTCTTCGGCTGTCATTGGCTCGGCAACACCGCGCTGTGCAGGCTGGCCGCGCAGTTGCGGCTCGCGTTCGGCCGGAGCCATTTCAACCGCTGACGCAGGGGCTCTTCGGGAATAATCTCTGCTATCTGCATAGGGAGAAATTCCCGCTGGCCCGAGATCACTATCGGCGACCCGCGATGTTCTCTGGCGATTGTCATAAGGGTCTTCTCTTTCAAAAAAGCCCTCATCGCGCGTGTCTTGATCAGCACCTGAGTCGTTACGGTCACCCCGCCTGGCTCGAGCACGCTCTTCTCTTTTGGCAAGACGTTCGTCTTTCTTGCGCGCTCTGGCCTCGCTCCAGGTTTCCTTGTCAGGGTCCTTGTCACCCGACACGAACGGGATCTTCGGCATACCGATGCTCGGCACCGCGCAACCAGCCGTCGAAAGGGCCAGCACCAGGACAAAGGCAATCCTCATCGCTGATTGATGTTTTCTCTTTTCCAGCATTTCTACTCTCCAGTCCATTTACTCTAGTTGTCTATTTCAATTCGTCCCAACTCACTCCGGCAGCAAAGACCTGAAAACTCCAGTCACCGGCGATCTTCTGTCCGGCTTTGAGTCTTATCTGCAAAATGAGCCCGGTGAAAAAAGCATGGTACCACGTCGCCATAGCCTTGAGCGCTGCCTCATCGCTTTCCGGCGAGACAGGCTCATCAAGGAGCTCGAGGAAATCGTTCCGCGCCACTTTTCAACACCCTTTATTGACCACCCACGTCCGGATTTTTCACAGAGCGTGACAGCCAACCTTTTACCCACACGAAGTAAATCTCATTTTTTCTTTGTTTTCAACACGTTAACTATACTTTGTCGTTTTCAGATCGACGAAATATGCCGCAACCCCTACAATCTGCGCCAGAATAAGGACATTGGCGTTTGGCTTTTTTACCCAATGGGTTAACGTTAATGGTTCGCAAGGGGCGCGGCGAAGCTCGAAAAACCAGGCTGGCCGGGTGCTGTTTTAGTAAGACGACAAGGTGGAGGTTCAGGGTGAACAAGCAGGAAAAACGCGTCAGGCGGCGATCAAAAAAGACAATCTTTTCAGGTCTGCTGCGCGCGCAGTGGCGTTACGGCCGCCAGACAGTTGCGATCATTGATGCCGATGACACCAAAACGACCTACGCAACCATTTTACGTGGTGCCTTCGGTCTTGGACATGCCATTGCACGCCAGACAAAACGCGGGGAAAAAGTTGGTGTCTTTCTGCCGACAAGCGCCGGCGCGCTGATTGCCTTCTTTGCTGTCCTTGCCTATGGCCGGGTTCCCGCGATGCTCAATTTCACCGCTGGTGATCGCAATCTCAAATCTGCTCTGCGCGCAGCCGGGGTGAAGAAAATACTGACCGCGCATCGCTTTATCGACATGGTCGAGCTTCACGGGCTCGTCAAATCGCTCGAGGACGAAGCGGAATTTCTCTATCTTGAGGATGTGCGTGAAAGCCTGACCCTGACCGATAAGATCGCCGCAGTGGCCGGGCCCTTTGTCCCTGTATTAATGCGTATCAATGCGCGTTCGTCCGCACCCGGCGTCATTCTTTTCACGTCAGGCACCGAAGGGCAACCAAAAGGCGTTGTCCTGTCCCATTCCAATGTTGTTGCCAATGTTGAACAAATCGGCGCCCATGTGACCCTCAATGCGGGCGACATTTTCTTCAACCCCCTGCCGACCTTCCATTGTTACGGACTGACTGCGGGTGCGCTGTGGCCAATCCTCAAAGGCCATCCGCTCGTGCTTCATCCTTCCCCCCTCCAGGTCAAAATTATTCCTGAACGGATCAAGGCAACCGGAGCCACAGTTCTGTTTGCAACAGATACTTTCCTGAGCCAATACACACGGGCTGACCGACACAACAATCTCGCCTCGCTTCGGATTGCGGTGTGCGGCGCGGAACGGGTACGTGATGAAACCCGGGCGCTGGTTGAAAAGCGCTATGGCATGGACGTTCTGGAAGGTTACGGTGTGACGGAAGCTGCCCCTGTCGTCGCGGCTAACCAGCCCGGCGATATTCGCGCCGGAACGGTTGGCAAACTTCTGCCGGGAATGGAGGCGCGGCTTGAGCCGGTTGAAGGCCTCGACGGGGCGGGACGCCTCTTTGTCAAGGGCCCCAATGTCATGTCGGGTTATCTCAGGGAAGAAAATCCCGGCGTCATCGAAGCGCCGGAGGACGGCTGGTATGATACCGGAGATGTGGTTTCAATCGATGAGGAAGGCTATGTCGCGATCCGCGGCCGGGTCAAGCGCTTTGCCAAAATTGGCGGCGAAATGGTCTCGCTCACGGTTATCGAAAACTGCGCCTCGGCGCTCTGGCCGGATCATCAGCACACCGCTGTTGCCCTGCCGGATGAACGCAAGGGCGAGCAGATCATTCTGATGAGCGAATGTCCGACCGCCGAGCGATCGCGCCTTTTGACCTGGATGCAGTCTCACGGCGTGTCGGAACTCACGCTGCCGAGAAAAATCTTCCATACTGAAACCATTCCTGTTTTGGGCACCGGCAAAACCGATCTCGGCGCTGTTCATCAGATGGCGCTTGACCATCTGGAAACCCCGCCGGCCAAAAAGGTCGAGGACCCTGTGCTCGAGGTGACGAAGGGCGAGGAGGGCACGCCTGATGTCGAGGTCGTCGAGGAGACTGTCGCTGAGGCAAAAGTCGCCGCTGAGGCGGTCATAGAGGAGGCGGTCGAGGTCGCCGAGGCCGAGACTGATGATGCGCCTCACAAGGTGACCGGCGAGGAAGGCGCGGCGGCAGAAAAGTCGCAACAACCTGCCAGTTAGCGCGGCTCAAACGGAACCGGGCACTCCTTCCGGGCTGCCATTTTTGCCCATCGCCATCTCCCAATAGGCCAGCGCGCGGGCCTCGGCGAGCTGGAGGAGTGTTCCTTCGGCGTAGTTACCATGACCATCGGGGAGCCCGGCTTCCCATCCGGTCAAAAGCCCAAGCACGTCATAAATTGTTTCGATAGCCCAGATGTGAAATTCGCCCTTGCGGCAGGCCTCGATAATGTCCCGGTGGAGCATGAGATTGTGAACATTGTTGCGCGGAATAGCGACGCCCTGCGTTCCGGTCAGACCGACCGCCTTGCACACAAGATAATAGCCCTCGACCTTTTCCGTCACGGCGCCAACAGGCTGAATGTTGCCCAGTTGATCAATCGCTCCCGTCACAGCTATATCCTGGCGCAAGGGTACGTCGGTCAAGGCACTGATCAGGCAACACATCTCGGCAGTGGATGCAGAATCCCCGTCGATCCCGCCATAGCTTTGCTCAAAGGCGATTGAGGCGGAGAAGGCAAGTGGGTGATCTGTACGAAGAAGATAACGCAGCAAACCACCCAAAATATAAAACCCCTTGGTGTGGATCGCGCCAGACAGATGCGCTTCGCGTTCAATGTTGACCGTCCCTGCGGTGCCGGCCCCGATGGTGGCGGTGATGCGATTGGGAAACCCGTGGGTCAGAGGCCCCGACTGAATGACCGCAAGACCGTTGATCTGACCAACGACCTCGCCCTTTGTTTCCACGCCAATGGTGCCTTCGGTCATAAGCTTGCGAAAGCGTCGGGCCGGCAGGTTGGCGCGGTGTCGGCCACGATCAACGGCTTGCCTGACTTCTGGCGCTCCGGTTTCGGACTTGCCAGCCTTTTTTGCCAGATAGGCCGCTTCGCGTGCGACGTCGGCAAGGCGGCCAAACCGGGCTGTGAGTTCATCCCGGCGACCGGAGATGCGGGCGCCATGTTCGACAAGCGCCGCGACGCCCTCAGCCGAATAGTCGAGAAGACCCTCGGTTTTTGCCAGCTGCGCAAGAACGCCGGCATAAAACCGGACCCCCTCATCATCCCGGGGGATGGTCGAGTCGAAATCAGCCAGCACCTTGAAGAGATCGGAAAAATCCGGGTCGCCTTGATCCAGCAAATTGTAGAGCCCCGGCTCGCCAATCAGGATGACCTTGACATCGAGCGGAATGGCTTCGGGCTTTAATTGCGGCCCAAACCAGCTGGCGGCTGTGAGTTCCGACGGCACGATCTCGAGCTTGCCGGTACGTAGTGTCCGCATCAGGATTTTCCAGGCACCATATTCGCCCAAAACATCGCGCGCCTGAAGAACAAGATATCCGCCGTCGGCCAGAAGGAGGGAGCCGGCCTGGATCATGAGATGGTCGGTGCGGAAGGCGCCGCCCGGGACAAATTCGCGTTCGATCGTGCCCAACAAATTTGGCAGGGTGGGTGACGATTCAACAACAATCGGTCTGCGCGTCGTTTTTTCGTGATCAAGGAGCAGATTGACGCGGTAGAGATCTGTAAAGGCGTTGTTATCGCCGAGCATCGTCAATCGATGTTCAATTAGATCATCAACCAAATCATCCAGATAAAGTCCCATCGCCTCGTTCGCGAAGGCCTGCTTGATAGCCTTGATCCGCGGGGCGATAAGGCCGTGGGCCTCGTTTTCATAGAACGCCCGCATCGTCTCGCGGTGGTGCGACTGGAATTCCTGTATCTTGTGGCTGACGTCCTCAAACTTTCTCGCAAAGCGCCCGATCTTGCGTCGATATTCTTCCAGTTGCTCCGCCGTGACGCCGAGCTTTTCCTGTTCCGTCTCAATTTGCGTGAACGGTTTTGGCTGTCCGTCTATAAGTGGCATGATGGTCGGTTGAACCGTCTGTCCCATTTGAACCGGAACAAGGACGAGGCCATTGGCGCGCAACTCTTCTTCAAACGGCTCCCCGAGGGTGCGTAGTTCTTTTTGCGCCTCCTCGTCGATATCGGCGCGACGCGCGCGCATATTGTCCGAGGCAAGCGCCGGGTTCAGTTGTTCGACGATGAATTCCACCAGGCGGTCCATCATGACCTTGAAGCGGCGCCCTTCGCCGCGCTCAAGGATGATCAGCCGTGGTCGGTCGGTCTGTTTGAAATTGTGGACATAACAAAATTCCCGGGTCGGCCCCTCAGGGGGTTGAACCTCCTCCAGCAGCTGGCGCACGAGAGTCATTCGTCCGGTGCCGCTCAGACCGCGCACGTAGACATTCTGGCCCGGGGCTGAAAACTCAAGGCCAAAGCGCAGGGCGTCAATTGCATCATCCTGGCCGATCACACCGGAAATCGGCGCAACATCCCTCGTTGTTGCAAACGACAAACTGTCCAGATCACAACACCAGCGCAAGTCCTCGGCCGGCAAAGCCAGATCATCGCGAGTTTTTGGCATACCATCGCCTCCGATCGCAGGCACCATGGAAGATATTCAAGTCTACACCGCCAGCGGCTTCAAGCCAATCGATGGACGCGTCCGTTTGATGCGGCAAATCAGCCGGTAAAGCCGCCGATTTTCAAATAGGAATTTTCTTCAACATTACAGCTTGTTAGTATCGCACGGAAGCCAGAAGGAGGGAGTGACGATGACGACTCAAACCGATGTTTTTGATGGCGGCTGCGCATGTGGCCATGTGCGCTATCGTATGACATCACGCCCGATGATCGTTCATTGCTGTCATTGTCGTGAATGCCAGCGACAAATCGGAGCCTCGTTCGCGCTTAACGCACTCATCGAAGCTGAGCGTGTCCAGTTTCTCGAAGGAGAGGTTGACGTGGTTACCGTTCCGTCCAACAGCGGCCACGGCCAAAAGATTTCCCGCTGCCCGAAATGCCAGACCGCCGTGTGGAGTAACTATGCCCTGTCCGGCGGGATCGATGACGCGGTTTTCTTTATTCGCGGGGGAACACTTGACGATCCTGACAGGCTACCACCAGACATTCACATCTACACAGCCTCGAAACAGCCGTGGGTCGTTCTGCCGCCTGAAGACCGGGCGGTGGATGAATACTATAAGACCGAAGACATCTGGCCCGAAGAGAGTCTGGCTCGTCGGGCGGCCTTGCGCCGTCCAGCCTAGCGCGGCAGTTTTGTTGTGCCGATAAGATATTCGTCGACGGCGCGGGCGCACTGGCGGCCTTCGCGGATCGCCCAGACCACAAGGGACTGGCCGCGGCGCATGTCACCGGCGGCAAAAACATTGCCGACCGAAGTCATATAGTCGTCTGTGTTCGCCGCCACGTTCCTGCGTTCATCCAGCGTGACGCCGAGCGTTTCAAGCATGCCTTCATAGACCGGGTGCACAAAACCCATTGCCAGCAGGACAAGATCCGCCTTGATTTCAAATTCACTTCCGGCGACCTCGCTCATCTCCATCCGGCCGTCCTCGTCGGACGTCCATTCGACACGAACCAGCTGGAGGGTTTTGGCAACCCCGCCCTCACCCTTGATTGATTTGGTCGAAACTGACCAGTCCCGTTCACAGCCTTCTTCCTGAGACGAGGAGGTGCGCAGGCGCAGGGGCCAATCTGGCCAGGTCATGGCCTTGTCTTCAGATGCCGGGGGCTTTGGCATGATCTCGAGCTGGGTCACTGATTTGGCACCATGGCGGATCGACGTTCCGACGCAGTCAGAACCCGTGTCACCGCCGCCAATCACAACAACGTGCTTGTCCGTGGCCAGGATCACCTCGTCATTGTCATAGGACTCGCCGCTGATCCGCCGATTCTGTTGCGTGAGGAACTCCATGGCGAAATGAACGCCGTCCAGCTCACGGCCTGGCACCGGCATGTCGCGAGAGGCTTCGGACCCGCCGGCAAGAACCACGACATCAAAGTCGCGGCGCAGGTCCTCGATCTTCGTGTCGACGCCAATGTGAGTATTGAACCGAAACTTGACGCCCTCGGCCCGCATTTGCCCCATGCGCCGGTCGATCCACTGTTTTTCCATCTTGAAATCAGGAATGCCGTAGCGCAGGAGCCCGCCCATATTTGCGTTTTTCTCATAAACCGTCACGGTGTGGCCGGCGCGAGCCAATTGCTGGGCGCAGGCCAGACCGGCAGGACCGGAGCCAACGATAGCGATTTTCTTGCCGGTTCGCCGCTCCGGAATCTTCGGCTGGATCCAGCCTTCGGCCCAACCCCTGTCAACAATGGCGCATTCAATTGATTTGATCGTCACCGGCTGGTCTGTGATGTTCAGTGTACAGGCGGCTTCGCATGGCGCGGGGCAAACGCGGCCGGTAAATTCCGGAAAATTATTGGTCGAGTGCAGGACATCGAGCGCCTGTTTCCAGTTGCCGCGATAGACCAGATCATTCCAGTCCGGAATGATGTTGTTGACCGGGCACCCGTTGTGACAAAAGGGGATACCGCAATCCATGCAGCGCGCGCCCTGCTTGCGCACGTCCTCCTCACTCAGGGGATTGATGAATTCCCCGTAGTGTTTGATCCGCTCGGCGACCGGCGCATAGGTGTGATCCTGACGCGCGATCTCTTTAAACCCTGTGGGTTTTCCCATCTTTTTAGTCTCCAGACTTCCTGTTCACCGGCTGTTCACCGACTATTCACCGGCAAGCGCACGTACTTTGACGGTCTTCACATCAACCTTTGCCTGCATGTCGAGCAACGCCCTGCGATAATCGATCGGCATGATCTTGACGAACTTCGGCAGGAAATTTTCCCAATCGTCGAGGATTTCACGCGCATAGGCACTGCTGGCATAGCGGGCATGATCTTCAAGGCATCGGCGCAAACGCGCGGCATCATGATGCAGATGATCGCCAGAAATATCTGCAGCCGGATCAACCGGTTCACCGACAACAGGTTCCAGATCGACCATAGCCGTATTGCAGCGCTGTTCGAATTTACCGTCCGCATCGAGCACATAGGCAATACCGCCGGACATGCCCGCGGCAAAGTTTCGTCCGGTTTCGCCGATCACGACCACCACACCGCCGGTCATATATTCGCAGCCATGATCCCCGACGCCTTCGACAACCGCTGTTGCGCCGGAGTTTCGCACCGCGAACCGCTCCCCCGCCACGCCGCGGAAATAACATTCCCCGCCAACCGCGCCGTACAAAACGGTATTGCCGACGATGATGTTTTCGCGCGGCAGGAAGGTTGAAACTTTTGGCGGGTAGATCGCAATCCGTCCGCCCGAGAGCCCCTTGCCGACATAGTCGTTGGCGTCGCCTTCCAGTTCGAAGCTGACACCGTGAGCAAGGAAAGCACCAAAGCTCTGGCCGGCGGATCCTTCAAAGCGCACCTGGATGGTGTCATCGGCCAGTCCGGCATGACCATATTTCTTTGCGATCTTGCCGGACAGCATGGCGCCGACGGTCCGGTTGACGTTTCTGATCGGCGTTTCGATCTTCACCGGTTTTGCGCTCTCGATGGCCGCAGAGGCCTTCTCGATCAGCATATTATCGAGCGCTTTTTCAAGACCGTGGTCCTGGCTCTCGCAATTATAGATCGCGATGCCAACCTCAGGCTCAACAGGGCTCAGGACGCCGGACAGGTCGACGCCGCTGGCTTTCCAGTGGTTTACGGCCTCGGCGGTTTCAAGACAGCCGCGCTGACCGATCATTTCGTTCACGGTGCGGAAGCCAAGCTGCGCCATAATCTCGCGCACTTCATTGGCAATGAAAGTGAAGAAATTGATGACATGCTCGGGCTGTCCGGAGTAAAGCTTGCGCAGTTCCGGGTCCTGGGTCGCGACACCTACGGGGCATGTGTTCAGATGACACTTGCGCATCATAATACAGCCTGATGAAATCAACGCTGCCGTGGCAAAGCCGAATTCATCCGCACCAAGAAGGGCGCCGATCACAACATCGCGGCCGGTTCGCAGACCACCATCGACCTGCACAGAAATACGGCCGCGCAGCTTATTCATGACAAGGGTCTGGTGGGTTTCGGCAAGACCAATTTCCCAGGGGCTGCCGGCAAACTGGATCGAGGTAATCGGGCTTGCGCCGGTACCGCCGTCAAACCCGGAGATCGTGACGTGATCCGCATGGGCCTTGGAGACACCTGCGGCCACTGTACCAACGCCGATTTCAGAGACCAGCTTGACGCTGACACGCGCGGCCGGATTGACGTTTTTGAGATCATGAATGAGCTGGGCGAGATCCTCGATGGAATAGATGTCATGGTGCGGCGGCGGCGAAATGAGCCCGACGCCCGGGGTCGAATAGCGCACCTTTGCAATGCGCTCATCAACCTTGTGGCCGGGCAATTGCCCGCCCTCGCCAGGCTTGGCGCCCTGCGCCATCTTGATCTGGATGTCTGATGCGTCGGCGAGATATTCGGCGGTGACGCCAAACCGCCCCGAGGCGACCTGTTTGATGGCCGAACGCATTGAATCGCCGTTTGGCAACGGCGTGTAGCGCTCGGTTTCCTCGCCGCCCTCGCCGCTGTTCGATTTACCGCCGATGCGGTTCATGGCGATGGCAAGGGTCGTGTGAGCTTCCCAGGAGATAGATCCGAATGACATGGCGCCGGTGGCGAAACGCTTGACGATCTCGCTGACCGACTCAACTTCCTCCAGCGGCACCGCAGCGCCCGCCGGCTTCAGTTTGAACAGTCCGCGCAGATTGCGCAGGTTTTTTTCTTCATCATCAATTTTTGCGGTGTAGCGCCGGAACATTTTTTCATTGCCGGAGCGCACCGAGTGTTGCAGCAGTGCAACCGTCTCCGGCGTCCAGGCATGAGCCTCACCCTTCAGCCGATAAGCCAGCTCACCGCCAGCATCGAGGGCATCGTGATATTCCAGCTTGTCGCCATAGGCAACCATATGGCGATGAACACTTTCCTCGGCGATTTCCTCAAGGCCAATGCCGCCGATCGCGCAGCGGGTGCCGGTGAAATAATGGTCGAGGAACGCCTGTGACAATCCCACCGCATCAAAGACCTGCGCCCCGCAATAGGACTGGTAGGTCGAAATGCCCATCTTCGACATGACCTTCAGGAGGCCTTTGGAAATCGCCTTGAGATAATTGGCGTGCCCCTCAGCCTCGGTAATCGGTTCGGGAAGACCGGCAACAATCGACGACACGGTGTTGAGCGCAAGATAGGGGTTGATCGCCTCGGCGCCATAGCCCGCCAGCAGACAGAAATCATGCACCAGCTGCGCTTCACCGGTCTCGACCACCAGACCCACGGAGGTTCGCAGCCCGCGGCGGGTCAGATAATGATGCACGCCAGCCGTGGCAAGCAGCGCCGGAATTGGCGTGTTGTCACGGTCAATATTCCGGTCCGACAGAATCAGGATGTTGTAGCCTGACCGCACGACACGCTCGGCCTCCTCGAATATTTGCTCGAGAGAGGTTTCCATCGCCGATGTGCCACCTGCAGAGGGATAGGTGATGTAGAGCGTATAGGTGCGGAAGGCATTGTCGACATGGTTCTCGATCTGCCTGATCCGTTCAAGGTCGAGATTAGAAATAATCGGCGAGGAAACTTCAAGTCGTTTGCTGGTCCCGGCCCCATCGGCGTCGAGCAGGTTAGGCCGCGGTCCGATGAGCGAGATGAGCGACATCACCAGCTCTTCGCGAATGGGGTCAATGGGTGGATTGGTGACCTGAGCAAAGCGCTGTTTAAAATAATCATACAGCCGCTTCGGACGATCCGACAGGACTGCGAGCGGCGTGTCTGTCCCCATGGAGCCAATGGGGTCCAGACCATCGGTCGCCATCGGCGCCAGGAAGCTTTTCAGATCTTCGCGGGTATAGCCGAAAGCCTGCTGCCAGGTCAGGAGCGTTCCGGCATCCGGAGCCATGGGGGCGACTTCATTTGGCAGGTCATGAATATTGATCTGGGTCTGGTCGAGCCACGCCTGATAGGGGCGGGCTTTGGCAAGGTCTGACTTGATTTCTTCATCATCAATGATGCGCCCCTCTTCCATGTCGATGAGGAACATCTTGCCAGGTTGAAGACGCCATTTCCTGGTGATCTTTTCTTCCGGAATGGGAAGGACGCCAACCTCGGACCCCATGATAACCATGTCATCGTCGGTCACGATATAGCGCGCCGGACGCAATCCGTTGCGGTCAAGGGTTGCGCCGATCTGGCGGCCATCGGTAAAGGCAACACCGGCGGGGCCGTCCCACGGCTCCATAAGAGCAGCGTGATATTCGTAAAAGGCGCGGCGATCCTCGTCCATCAGGGGATTGTTGGACCAGGCCTCGGGGATCATCATCATCATGCCGTGGGCCAGCGAATAACCACCGGCGACGAGAAGCTCGAGCGCATTGTCGAAGGTTGCCGAATCAGACGCCCCGTCGCCGATCAGCGGCCAGAGTTTGTCGAGGTCTTCACCCAGAACGCTGGACAGCATGGTATGGCGCCGGGCCGCCATCCAGTTGGTGTTGCCCTGGACCGTGTTGATCTCACCGTTGTGGCACAGGTAGCGGAACGGCTGGGCCAGCTTCCACGAGGGAAATGTGTTGGTGGAAAAGCGCTGATGGACAAGAGCGAGGGCAGATTCCAGCCGCTCGTCGTTAAGGTCGAGATAATAGTTCGGCAAGTTTCCGGCAAGGACCATGCCTTTGTAGACAATCGTCCGTGAAGAGAGCGTCGTGATATAAAAATCCGCCTGCCCCTCCAGTCCACTGGTTCTGACCGCACGATGGATTTGCTTGCGGATCACAAACAGACGGCGCTCAAAATCCTCGACGCTCTTCAGGTCCTTGCTGCGCCCGATGAAAACCTGACGCACAACAGGCTCGTTGGGTTTGACACTCTCGCCGAGGAACGCGCTGTTGGTGGGAACATCGCGCCAGCCCAGAAGCGTCTGGCCTTCACTGGCAATGAATTCCTCGAAGAACGCTGCACATTGATCACCGGTCGCAGCATTGCGTGGGAGGAACACCATGCCAACGGCATAGTCGCCAAAGGCCGGAAGCGTAAATCCAAGCTTCGCGCAATCCTCACGCAGAAGGCGGTCCGGCACCTGTATCAAAATACCGGCCCCGTCACCGGCAAGCGGGTCAGCGCCGACCGCGCCGCGGTGATCCAGATTGACGAGAATTTGCAGGCCCTGAAGGACGATCTCGTGGGATTTTACGCCCTTGATGCTTGCCACAAAGCCAACACCGCAATTGTCACGCTCATCGCGCGGATCATAAAGACCGTGTTTTTCCGGCAAGGTTCGCGACCTGGCAGCCAGATCAGCTGCTGTCATCTCTTCACCGGGCGCGCAGTCTTGCCGGGGTTGCCGGGGCGTCGTTTCCGCATTCATTCGAGCCGTCTCCATCCACATCCAGTTTACCTGAGGAGCAACAGTTTCCGGCACCCCTCATCTGTTGATGAGAGCCAGCGCGCATCCATGTTGCTCCGCACCCAAAAGCGCCGCCCTTCTTGATCGAGGCGGCTTCGTCACCTGGGCTGGCGGTTATGACACCAAACAGCGGTTTTGTCACGTTTTTGGGTCGTTTTTTCGCCGATGAAAATCAGCAAAGTGCGTCTCAGGTCTCGGCATTCAAGGTTTTCTGCCATGTTGCAGCGCAATATCACTGCAATGTCAGAGAAAAATCGAAGAAAGAAGTGCAAACGTCGGGGGGCCGAGACGCCATATTGTGGCAGATCAGCCCGCGTGAAGAAAGAAAAATGCAAGCCCGATCCGGCCAGAAGCAGCCCGGCCCGGCCCGAAGGAATTCTCGCAACGGCTGATATCTCACGATATCCGCCCTGGGCTTGCCGTCACCTGAGGCCTTGCGCTGCTTGTCGGACCAGGTGACACTGGTCTATAGATAATGCGAAGCGCGGATCAAAAAGCGTAATAATCCAGATCCTGACCCGGCCGGAATGGCCAGGCAGCAGGACGCCAGAGGGAGGAACATCATGGATCTCACATTCAATTCCGGGGACGAGGCCTTTCGCACCGAAGTGCAGGACTTTATCGCCGAGGCCTATACCGACGACCTGAAACAGCGCATGGCCCTGTCGCGCAATGGCTCCATTGGCAAGGACGCGATCCAGATGTGGCAGCGCCGCCTGGCGAAGAAAGGCTGGCTTGGTATTAACTGGCCAACGGAACATGGCGGCCCGGGCTTCAGCCAAACCCAGAAGTATATTTTCGATATCGAAATGTCCAAAGTCGGCGCCCCCTCTGCCGGGAACATGGGGATCACCATGTGCGGCCCGGTGATCATGGAATTCGGCACCGACGCGCAGAAGGCCGAGCACCTGCCAAAGATCCGTGCTGGCGAGATCTGGTGGTGCCAGGGCTATTCAGAACCAGGTTCGGGCTCTGACCTTGCCTCGCTGCAGCTGAAAACCGAAGTCAAGGACGATCATTTCCTGATCAACGGCTCCAAGACCTGGACGACCTATGCACAGTATGCGGACTGGATGTTCTGTCTGTGCCGGACTGACAATTCCGGCAAGAAGCAGCAAGGTATCTCTTTCATCCTGATTGATATGAAGACGCCGGGCATTACCATTGACCCCATTGTCACGATCGACCAGCCGGTCGCGGGTCAACAAGAGGTCAATCAGGTGTTCTTTGACGATGTCAAAGTGCCGCTTGAAAACCTCGTCGGCAATCTCAACGAAGGCTGGACCTGCGCCAAGTATCTGCTGCAGTTCGAACGCGGCAACTCCCATGCACCCGCCCTTCACCGCGCCCTCAGCGGCCTCAAGAAGATCGCTTCACAGGAAACCTCTGGCAGAGGCGACAGGTTGATTGATGATCCGGACTTCCGGATGAAACTGGCTGACGCGCACCGCGAAATCCAGTCCATCGAATACAATGAACTGCGCATCTTTGCCGAGCTCAATGCCGGGCAGGCCGTTGGCGCCCGCTCTTCCATGCTCAAGCTGGCAGGCAGTGAAATGGGCCAGACGGCGACACCAACGAAGGCACTCCGGGTCCTGACTATGCCAGCCGCCTCGCACCGACCTACTTCAATCACCGCAAGACAACAATCTATGGCGGCTCAAGCGAAGTGCAGCGCATGGTCATGGCAAAGGCTATTCTGGGGCTTTAAACCAACACACTTGATCCTGAAGGTTTATCCATGACGGCTCGAACGGATAGACCTTCAGAGACGCCGCCGCCCTTTACCAAAGGCCAGGCTGAAGAGGTCGCGGCAACCTGGGGCCTGAGTGAAACTCTCGCGATCACACCTTTTCATAGAGGTGAAAATCACCATTATCTTTGTCAGGACGGCGCGGCGGACTATTTCCTCCGCGTTTCTCCTCCGCGCGGCCAGGAGGCTGGTGCTCTGGCGAGCGAGCTGGCCTGGATCGAAGCGCTCTCAGAAATACCGGGTGGGACAATAACCACGCCGAGGATCCTCAAGACCCGTGGGGGAAGGCTTTTCCACGCGATGCCCTTTGGCGATGAACTCCGGTTCGTTGTGATCATGGAAACACTCTACGGCTTTCATCTTACCGATCCGACCCGGGATGACTGGCACCACTACGGGCAAACCCTGCGGGGCTTTCATGAGGCCGCCAGGCGCATTCTTGAAACCGCTGATGCGAGCTGGACCGGGCATGACAGACCCGTCTTTAGCCTGGAGACCTTTATCCTTGAAGCCTGCGAAACCCTGTTACGCGCACCTTGGATTGAGCCGGACCTTGCCCAGGCTTTCGCGACGGAAGCCACCCATCTGTCTGAAGCGGTCCGCCGCAGTGATCTGTTGCATGACGCCCGGTCCTTTATCCATTTTGATCTCCATCTGGCAAATCTTCTCCTGACCCCCGAGGCCTGGGTCTTGCTCGACTTTGAAGAATGCCGCTTCGGCCCGAGGGCCATTGACCTCGGCGTGGTTCGCCTTCATGCGCGATCGGAGGGTCGGCTGGAAGCGGCATGGGGACCGTTCTGTGAAGGTTATGGTGACGCGAGTATTGCCGATAACGCGCCGCTCGGCAGCGCCCTCAAGGCCCTGTTTCTGGCAGGCAAAATCCCGAACCGGCTGGATGTTCCGGAGGTGGCAAAGGATCCGCATGGCATTCTTCGTGGGCTCCTCAAATGCATCCGCCAGGAAATCAATTGAGCCCGGCACAACATCTGTTATGTTTGGACCATGACTGAGCTGATCAAACCGTGCGCTGAGCACCTGCCCGAATATGTCGCAGCCCTGAAAAAGGGTTGGTCTGCTGACAATACCCGGGGGAAGGAGGCCGCTGATGAGGAGCTGGTTCGCATCGCAGAGGATGCTGAGACCTACCTCGCCCTGCAGGATGATGAAGAGGCCAGAGGCGGACCGATCAAGCTTCCTGATGGCTCAACCTGGCCACGGTTGCCGAGCATCAAACGCTGGATCCAGGATGGCGACTTTTGTGGCGCTATTGGCTTTCGCTGGCAACGCGGGACGGATGCGCTACCGCCCCATGTGCTGGGTCATATCGGCTTTGCCGTTGTGCCCTGGAAGCAAAGACAAGGGCACGCCAGTGAGGCCTTGCGCCTCATGCTGCCCGAGGCCAAGGCGCGCGGATTGGCTCATGTTGAGCTGACAACCGATCCGGACAACTTCGGCTCCCAAAAAGTCATGGACGCCAACGGCGCTCGGCTGGTCGGGCGATTTCAAAAGCCTGAAATGTACGGCGGCCATGAAGGCTTGCTCTACCGAATTGCGCTTTGAGGTTTCCTGGTTTGATTGAATCAGAGTTTTGTCGTCCCGGATGCGGTGCAGCATGAAATGATGCTCCGCTGGTCCGGGATCCATTGGTCACTATGGGCCCCGGACCAGCAAAGCGGTACTCCGCACCGCATTGCATCCGGGGTGACAACAATTCTCTGACTCGATCAATCTGGAAAAGAGTCCAATACGTCATCCGCTCTCTTACTGCGCCTTCACCCAGATCGGTGAGGACCAGGCCATTTCTGTGACTGTGGCCGGAACATCTTCGGGCGGGGTTTGCCCGAGGCGCAGGCTGTCGTAGGTGGTCCAGCGGCAGGTCGGGTTTTGCAGAACACGGATGTAGTAGAAGGCATCGCTCCCAGGGTTATAGTCTTCATCGCGCCACAGGGTTTTGATTTCTGCCGAGCCGAGGTCTTCATCGAACGAGCAATCGCCAAGGTCAACGGTGGCTCCATTGTCATCGCATTTGCCTGTCGCGGCATCAACCGAACTCCCGCCCGAACAGGCAATGTCGAACACCCGCTCCTTGCGTTCTCCGTCTTCAATCCAGCCCTTGATGAGCTGTACTTTTTGCAGGGGCGCGCCGTCGGGATCGCGGATCGCCCAGACAAAAACATCAAGACCGGCGCTCTTGCCCTCCAGCGTGCCGCCCATGGGGACACCGGATGCATAGGCCGCGGCGATGCCGCTCTCTGCCAGGAGATCTTGCGGTAAATCAAATCCGGCAAAAGCTCTCAGCTTGATCCGCGTGCCGCTTGTCGCGTAGACCTCCTTGCGCTGCATGGCGTCAAACAGGGCTTCGCGGGTGTTCTCCTCGGCCCAGACGGCGGCCAGGCCTCCTGGATTGCGCAGCAACGATGTTCTGTTGCCCCGCCGTCCACCGGCGAGACGCTTGCGGGCCGGTGACGAGTTCATCGCCGAGGCGCCGCGGAAATCCCATTCCTCGACATCGCCAGGGTTTGAGTTGTGCGTGTCCGTCGAGCCGATGAGACCAAACTGAAGAGGGTTGAAGCCAAGCTCGTCCTCCAGTGCAAGACCGATCCCGAGCCCGTCGCGGATCATGGATGTGGGCTTAATGCAGACCGTTTCCTGGCCCTCCTCGCAAGGCGGGAAGAATTGCTCGAAGCCACATTCCTCGTCCGAGGCGCCGAAGCTTGACGAACATTCAGAATTGCCCTTGATCTGGAACATCTCAACAAGGGGCTCGGATCGCTTGCGAAGCGCCCAGTCTTCCGGTGTGTAGGGGACGCCGTCGATCGTGTGATCGGCAAAGGCAAGTCCCCAGGTTTTGTTGGGATTATGCGGGATGGTCAGGAACTGGCAAGGCGCAGCACAGCCGGCCTCCAGCTGTTTCCAGAGGTCGATTTCGGAGGCTGCATCATAGGCCGAAATTGCGCGCCCCGGCGTTTCGTTGCTGCGAAAAATGATATTGCGGTGATGCTTGCCTGAATCGGCGAGCGGCGGCGAATACTCGTAGGCCGCAAAGGCCGTGAACTTCCCCGGCTCATTGTGCCGCGCTGCGGCTTGCTTCACCTTTGCCCAGGTGCTTCGCCCCAGGACCGCGGCCCGCTCCGGATCACCACCATATATCGTCAAATCACGGATCATTGGACGCGCTTCGCCTTGCTTGCGCAGGTTCAGGAAGGTCTTGATCGAAGGCGTATCAAACGAGTCGCAAACTTCGCGGCCCTCTTTACTCTGATCCTCCGAGGAACAGGCCTCATGAAGCCCGAAGCCTTCGGCGTGATCCGTCAGGGCGGCGAAGTCGAGCGGACGGGTCAGCTCAATCGCCTCGCCGGTTCGGATCGTGGCGGCCTCGCCTTTGGCAATGCGGTAGGCGGCATCCGGGTCAAGACGATTACCAAAGAGGTAGGAGTCGAAAGACAGGTTGGTGTGGATATGCAGGTCGCCAAAATAGACGTTGCGAAGCGGATTTGCGGGTTGAACGACCCGGGCCTTCCGCTCGGGCCTTGCAAAAGCCTCCTCGTTCTGGGCATCGATCTCGGCCTGAAGCGCTTCGAGAGCCTCCTCGCCGACCGGGATCATCGGCGCGTTCATACGCTTGCCGGCACTGTAGTAGACAACTCCAAGGGCCACAATCAGGACCAGTCCAACCCAACTATACCAACGCATTTTATGCCCCTCTCTGGTTCACATTTACTGATCATCAGATCAGCAAATGTTCTCAAGTCTTTCTTGTGCCGTGCATTTTATCACAAAACCGGTTCCCGCTTTTGTGAATGCACTCTAATCAAGTTCAATCATATCGAAATCTTCTTTTGGCGTGCCGCAGGACGGACAAATCCAGTCCCCCGGAACGTCAGCCCAGCGCGTGCCCGGCGCGATGCCTTCCGCCGGATCGCCGAACTCCTCTTCGTACATGTGTCCGCAGGTGCGGCACTGCCAGGTCTTGAAAGCTGTGTCTGATTGCTCTGGCATTGCCTTCCTCTACTGCATTTTGTAGCGCACGGGAACGGTCTTGGGCCCGCAGACGAAACTGGATTCCATGCGCTTCGGCGTGCCGTTCAGCTCAATGGATGAGAGGCGTGGCAGAAGCTCTTCCCAGAGAATGCGCATTTCCATGCGGGCCAGGTGCTGACCGATACAGACATGGGCGCCGTAACCAAACGCCACATGCTTGTTGACCTCTCTATCGACCCGGAACTTGAAGGGATCGTCCCAGACGTCCTCGTCACGGTTGCCGGACGGGTAGCACAGCATCATCCAGTCGCCTTTGGCAATATCGACCCCGGCAAGGGTGGTGTCTTCTGTCGCCGAGCGCATGAAGTGCTTCACCGGCGTTGACCAGCGGATGGACTCCTCGAGCAGGTTTGGAATGAGCCCCGGGTCCGCCTTCAGTTTGGCAAACTGATCCTGATTCTCGCACAGCCCCCAAAGACCGCCCGCCGTCGTGTTCGACGTGGTGTCATGGCCAGCTGTTGCGGCAATGATGTAATAGGACATGGCGGCAAAGTGATCGAGCGGCTCGCCTCTTATAGTGCCGTTGGCAATGACGCTGGACAGATCATCGGTCGGACTGGCGCGGCGCTTTTCGGTTAGTTCGTTGAAGTAGGTGATGAAGTCACCGATGGTTTGCTGAATGGAGGCAAGAAAATCATCTGTCTCCTGCAGTTCCTCGCCGCTCCTGTTGACGTCGGAGTCATTTGCGCCAAAAAGCTCCTGGGTCAGTTTCAGCATTAGCGGTTCGTCGGTCTCGGGCACGCCGAGGATTTCCATGATGACATGCAGCGGATAGAGAAAGGCGACATCCCTGGCAAAATCGCAGGTGCCGCCCATATCGGCCATGCGGTCGATGAAGCCCTTGGCAATCTCGCGGATGCGCGGCTCCAGCTTGCGAATATTCTGCGGCAGGAACCAGGACTGAGTCAGCCGGCGGTAGTCCATGTGGTCGGGGTTGTCCATCTGAACAAGCGAGCGCACCAGATGAGGCGAGCCGCCCATCATTTCGCGCACCTTGGTGTCCGCCTCGATTGTGGTCAGAGTGGCTGACTTGTCACCGTTGTGAAACAGATCGTTCTGGCGCTCAACCTCGCGGATATCAGCCTGTTTGGTGACCGCCCAGAACCTCTCAATGCCCTCGGGCTCGGCCTGGGCCAGCGGCATTTCACGGCGCAGAAAGGTGAAGGCCTCGTCAATTGGCGTCTCTTCCGCGTAGGCCTTGGGGTCAACGATTGTTTCGGCAATCTCCGAAGGGATCATGTGTCGGTTCCTCCCGCGCTTGTGTTTTTTGGAATCCTAGTCATGTCCGGCCGGATTGCAACAAGCAATCCAACGAAAAATGGCCCCCGTGATGTCACGAGGGCCATATCGAGAGAGTAATTTTCCGCGAGGAGCGCCGGTCAATGCACCTCGCAGGACTCGCAGATCAGATAGACATGGTTGGGATCGTTCAGTTGCACAAACGGGGTGAGGTCCCGGGAGATCTCCCGAACAAGGTCCAAACCGACAGACGTTTGCGTATCAACTTTCGCATTCAATCCAAACGTAATCATGACCGAATTTTTCAGTTCGCTGATGAACTGATCGAAAGGTGACAACTCCTTTTCGAAGAAATTCACATTCCAGGTGTCGACATTTGCCAGCTTCGCGGCCGATGCAATCGCCTCATCAAGGCCGCCGAGATTATCGACCAGACCGATTTCAAGAGCGTCAGGGGCCGACCAGACGCGGCCCTCGGCAATTTCGCGAACCCGCTCTTCGGGAATGTCGCGAGAGGTGGAGACAAGATTGACAAAACGGTCATAGATATTCTCAACGCTCTGCTGAATGATATCGCCAAGTTCCGGATTGAGCGGACGCAAGACATCGAAGGCTCCGGCCATTTTTGTGGTCCCGACACCATCACCGTGGACACCGGCCCACTCTGCGGCTTTCTCAAATGTCATGAACGCCCCGATCACACCGATGGATCCTGTAACCGTTGTCGGCTCAGCCCAGATTTCATCTGCGCTGGCTGAAATCCAGTAGCCACCGGAGGCCGCAACCGACCCCATGGAGGCGACGACCGGGATACCTTGTGCCTTTGCGGCAACCAACTCACGGCGTATGACTTCAGAAGCAAAGGCGGAGCCACCGCCGGAATCAACTCTGAGCACAATAGCCTTTGTATCGCTGGCATCGCGCGCCTGACGAATAAGCCGGGCAATCGTGTCACCGCCAATGGTGCCGCGCGGGGCTTCACCGTCAACAATGGCTCCTTTGGCGACAATCACTGCAATATTACGGCTATCGCCCTTGCCGGCGCCCTCCCCGTTTGTCGCGTATAAATAGCTGTTCATATCAATTTGTTTGAAGCTGTTTGACTCCGGGTCTGCGCCAACTTTTTCAATCAAAGCGGTGCGCCACTCATCCGCTGCCATCAAGACATCAACAATGCCGGCATTTTTCATGGCCAGTGCGAAATCACCACCCGTCGCACGAAGACTATCTGCGGTATTGTCGGCAAGATGTTGAATGGTCCCTGTTTCAAATCCTCGCTGCGCCTCGACGTGGGCCGTGTATTCCGCCCACATATCACCGAGGAATGCGACATTGGCAATCCTGTCAGCCGCCGACATATCATCGCGGGTGATCGGCTCGATCGCCGACTTGTATTCACCAACCTTGAAGGGATGGACTGTCACCATGAGATTATCAAGCAGTGACTTGTAATACATGCCGCTGCGCTCATAGCCCGGGAAAAGAATACTGCCGTAGGGGTGAAGCCAGATTTCATCTGCATGGGAGGCGATGAGGTAGCCTGCCTGACTGTAGCCATTGCCCAGTGCGACAACACTCTTGCCGGATGTCTTGAACCGTTCGACGGCGTCTGCAATCTGATAGGATTTGGAAGCATAGAACGTCGGGATGGCAAGGGCATCAAGCTTGAGAACCAGCGTGTTGATCCGCTTGTCTTTTGCGGCCCGGTCGATGGCTGTCACAACGTCGGAGACCAGCACTTCACCCGAAGACCCGCCCCCCAGGCTCATAAACTCCTGAAAGGGGTCGACTTCAGTTAGTTGCTCGACAAGCAGTCCCGCCGGCGCCACAACAAGAGCGCTGCCATCGTGAACTTTCGGCGACTTGTTGGAGCCGATCACTGCGATGACTGAAAAGAGCAGTACGTAAAAGAAAATTGTCAGAATAAAGCCCTGGAAACCCTTGATAGCGCGCCATGTGCCGCCAACAAGTGTCCCGACAATGCCAAAGCGTCGCCTTGATTGAGTTCCCGCCACGTTAGTCCCCTCTTGCCTCAGGTTATGGATACAAACTGCCATGAGCCTAACACAGCAATTCTTTATAAAAATACCCCGGCTTTACCAATTGGCGACGACACCTGGACGATACAAGGAGCACAGCTCACCGCGATGAGGGGACCTCTACTAACTCCCTGACAAACCTCAGGAAATACCTTGAAACAAGCCGCTGTAACTTTCCCGCAACACATTCTTTTGAACCTTGCCCATGGTGTTGCGCGGCAGCTCACCCAGAAAAATGATCTTTTTGGGCACCTTGAAGACAGCCATATCCTTTTTCAGGATTTGAATCATTTCAGCTTCTTGAAGATTTGCGCCGTCGCGGGCGACGACTGCCGCAACAACGGCCTCGCCGAAATCCTCGTGGGGCACACCAAAGACCGCCGACTCAACGACGCCCTCCATGTCATCGATGACGCCCTCGATCTCTTTCGGATAGACATTGAAGCCGCCGGATATGACAAGGTCCTTTGCACGCCCGACGATGGTGACGTAACCGTCGGCGTCCTGTGTCGCCAGATCGCCGGTGATGAAGAAGCCGTCGGCGCGAAACTCTTCCGCCGTCTTTTCCGGCATTTGCCAGTAGCCCTGAAAGACATTCGCGCCTTTCACCTCGATCACGCCAACCTTGCCAGGCTCAACCTCTTTGCCCGTCTCGGCATCGACGATACGCAAGGCGACATCGGGCAGGGCAAAGCCGACCGTTCCGGCGCGCCTCTCGCCGTCAAACGGGTTCGATGTATTCATATTGGTTTCGGTCATACCGTAGCGCTCAAGGATACGGTGACCGGTGCGGGTTTCAAAGTCGATATGGGTCTCGGCCAGCAGCGGCGCGCTGCCCGAGATAAAAAGCCGAAAGTGGGAGACCAGATCTTGCTGCAAAGCGTCTTCCTTGAGAAGACGCACATAGAAGGTCGGCACGCCCATCATGGACGTTGCACCCGGCAGTGACTTGATCACTTCCCTGGCATCAAACTTTGGGTGAAAGATCATCGTCGCGCCGACGCCAAGAATGATGTTGGTCGCCACGAAGAGGCCGTGGGTGTGATAGATCGGCAAGGCGTGGAGCAGCACGTCGTCCCCGGTGAACTGCCAATAGTCTGTAAGGGTTCGGGCATTGGACAAGAGATTGTCATGGGACAGCATGGCACCCTTGGAGCGCCCTGTTGTGCCTGAGGTGTAAAGGATAGCAGCCAGATCGTCCGGCTCTCGCGCCACAATAGAAAAGTCAGAGGCTTGCGTCGCTGCCTTCTCCATCAAGCTGCCAGACCCGTCTGCTGCCAGAGTCTCGATCGACGCGCCATTTGCCGCCGCGATGGGGCCAAGGGCCCCGGTTTTGCCCGGGTCAATGACGACAAGCCTCGGTCCGGCATTCTCTATGAAGTAGGAAAGTTCCGAGGCGGTGTAGGCCGTATTGAGGGGCAGAAAGACCGCGCCTGCCGCCACGCATGCGAAGTAGAGAAAGAGCGCTTCGGGGGATTTTTCAACCTGAACCGCGACCCGGTCGCCTGGCACAACGCCGCTGGCCTTGAGCACATTAGCGATGCGGTGCGCGTGCTGGATGGCTGCCTCATACGAAATCTCACTGCCATCGGGCAGCACCAGAAGCGATTTTTCATTTTCAAGATGCGGCTTCAGCAGCGCGTCATAAAGTGTGTTGGTCATAGGGTCTTTGTAAACTCTTCGTCGGGGACCTCCCTCCTTCGAGACGGCGCTCACGCACCTCCTCAGGATGAGGGTGGGGATTGAATTATTATCCCTCATCCTGAGGAGGATGCAAAGCATCCGTCTCGAAGGATCAGGGCCTGTGGGTTATTTTGACTTTGCCCTGAAGCGTTTACCGAACTCCGGGTCCATAAAGGAGCCATCTGCGGTCAGGCGGTAGTGCATATGCGCCAGGTGGTGAGCGTTGAAGGCACCGCGCTGGACGTTGTCGAACCCCTGCGCGGAGAAAGCCGCATTGATGGCATCCTTGCCCAGCTTGAGGGCAAAGCTCGGCTTGTCGGCGATAGTGCGGGCAAAGGCCAGGGTCTCTTCCTCCAGCGCGTCGCGCGGCACCACCTTGTTGACCATACCGGCGCGCTCAGCTTCCTGAGCTGTGATAGGCTGACCGGTGAGGAGAAACTCCTTGGCCTTCCTGATGCCAAGCTCCCAGACATGAGCGAAATACTCAACGCCCGGGATGCCCATATACATGGTGTTATCCTGAAAACTGGCATCATCCGACGCGATAACAAAATCCATCGGCCAGATAAGCATGAGGCCTCCCGCAATAGACTTGCCGTGAACCGAGGCGATGGTCGGCTTGGCAAGATCCCGCCAGCGCACGCAAAAGCCTTCATAGATTTCTTTTTCGCGCATGTAGTAGGCCTCGGCGCCGTCCCACGCACCGCCATTCCATGAGGTCACGCGCTTGCGCTCGGCCTCCGCCTTGCGTGTGCCGCCTTCGGCCAGATCATGCCCGGCAGAAAAATGCGGACCTTTGGCGGCGAGGATGACAACTTTCACGCCGTCATCACCCATGGCCACATCGAAAGCATCATTGAGTTCATAGAGGAGTTGCGTATCCTGAGCATTCCTCGCATCGGGCCTGTTGAGCCAGATACGGGCGATGCCCTCCTCGGGGTTTTCATAGATGAGATGTTCAAAGTCCGGCATCAAGACCTCCTATTCGTTCAAAAAGTCCTCGACAAGGCCATTGAAGACATCCGGGCGTTCAAAATAGGGCGAATGGCCGGAGCCTTTGACAATTGCCTGACGCGCATCTGGCAGCGCTTCAACGATGGCCTCGAGGGTATGGGGTGGCCAGAGAATATCGTTTTCGCCCGAGATGACGAGGACGGGACATGTGACGTTCTCAAGATCTTCCAGTGGAACAAGATTGTCCGCGCTAAAAAAACTGCCGAGCTTCGAGCTGTCAAACGTGGTGTTAAAGGCACTGGCCTGTTGATAGAGATAGGCCTTGAACGGATTTTCCGCGAAGACGTCGGGGCCAATGACAATCGATACCGGGCCGCGCTCATCCAGCTTGTCGTTCGACGCCATGACCGAGGCTATCGCCGCAGGATGATTGATCCCCGCCATGGTGCTGCTCAGGACCAGCCGTTCGACCCGCTCCGGCGCCTTGAGGGCGAGGTTAATGCCGGTCCAGCCACCAATCGACTGGCAGATGACGGCCGCGCTTGTCGCCCCCGCGGCATCCATGACGGCTGTCGCATCGGGCACCAGAGCATCGACGGTCACGAGGCCCATGTCACAGGCCGACTGGCCATAGCCGCGCTGGTCATAGGCGATGAAGCGGCGTGATTTTGCAAAGTGTTCTGCCTGCTGCCACCAGATCGCGGCCGTCCCTCCGGCGCCGTGAATCCAAAGGGTCGCCGGGCCGGAACCTGCCTCCATGTAGTGGATATCAACCTCGCTTGATTTGGCCAATGGCATTACAGGGCTCCTCCCTTCCGTCACCCCGGATGCATTGCGGCGCGCAGTGCCGCATTGCTGGTCCGGGGCCTAAATTTCGTTCTTGGGTCCCGGACCAGCGGAGCAACATTCCATGTTGCACCGCATCCGGGATGACATTATTTCTAGCGGCTCAACAAATCCCGCGCGATGGCGCGAACCTGCATTTCGTCCGTACCGGCATAGATCCGCATGATGCGGGCATCGCGGTAGAGGCCTTCGACCCGGTACTCCGCCATATAGCCGTTGCCGCCAAAAATCTGGATGGCGTCATCGGCGA
>CBFDBJ010000021.1:0-43464 GCA_965603015.1 uncultured Alphaproteobacteria bacterium | reverse complement strand
GTTCCAGCCAATTCTCTACCCGGTCTTCTGCACAGTATTTGTTCAGCGTCGGATCCCGATTTGCACTCTACGAAAGATCGTTAAAATCTTAGGTAAATTCCCGGAAACCTTGTTATCTTCCAAGCGGTTATCCCTCAGGAAAACGCGCGATGCAAATAAAGGAACATTACAAAAAATGACGGAATTGAAGAGCCGCGAAATCAGATTGACCGCTTATCCAAAAGGCCTGCCAACCGCAGAAACCTTTGAGATTTGCGAGGTTGATGTTCCAGAACCAGGCGCCGGTGCGTTCCGGGTCCGTAACATTTACATGTCGGTTGACCCCTATATGAGGGGCCGAATGCGCCAGGCCGAGAGCTATGTGGCCGCCTTCCAGGTCGGAAAAGCCCTTGATGGCGGTGCCATCGGGGTGGTCGAGACCTCCAATAATCCGGACTTTCCGGAAAATACCCTGGTTATGTCATCTTATGGTTGGCGCGAGTATTTCGTCTCTGACGGCGAGGGCCTGCGAAAGCTGGCTCCAATTGAAGGCGCGTCCCTGACGGCGCATATGGGGGCGGCAGGCGGCACCGGGCTCACCGCCTATGTCGGGCTCCTGCGCATCGCGGCGCTCAAGACCGGTGACAAGGTTTTTGTCTCGGCGGCTGCCGGGGCCGTCGGCCAGATTGCCTGTCAGATTGCGAAGATCAAGGGCTGTTATGTCGTCGGCTCGGCCGGGTCGGATGAAAAATGCAAATGGCTGGAAGAGTCCTGCGGTGTTGATGCGACGATCAATTACAAAAAGACGAGCGACTTGACCGCCGCGCTGCGCGAGAAATTCCCCGACGGCATTGACGTCTATTTTGAAAATGTCGGCGGCGATCATCTTCAGGCGGCGCTTGATGTGATGAACGTCAAAGGGCGCATTGCGGTCTGCGGCATGATCTCGGTCTATAATGCCGACGAGCCCGTGCCCGGGCCAACCAACCTGACCCAGATCATCGGCAAGGACATCACCATGCGCGGCTTTGTGCTCGGCAATCACTTCGACATGGCGGGCGATTTCTACCGCGACATTGCGGAGTGGATCAAGGACGGCAAGATCAAATGGTCGGAGACGATCTATGACGGCATCGAGAAAGCCCCGGAAGCGTTCATGGGTCTCTTCGAGGGCAAGAACTCCGGCAAGATGCTGGTGCGTCTGAGTGATGAGCCGAAGTGATAGCACACTTCTGTCACCCCGGATGCTTTGCAGCACGAAGTGATGCAACGCTGGTCCGGGGCCTACATCTTGGAGATGCGGGTCCCCAGCTCTCGGGCGTGCAAAGCACGCCCTGTCGCGTAAAGACCAGCGGAGCAACATTCCATGTTGCGCCGCATCCGGGATGACAATATGTTGTTAGTCCTCACCCTCATTCCTCTCTGCCTTCCAGGCGTCCCAGGTTTCCTTGCCTTCTTCGCGCCACCAGGCCCTGAAGGCTTCACCGCGAGGCATGCCCTTGTCACCGGTCTCTCGGTGTTTGCTGCGGCGCGGGCCGTCGCCTGAGGAGCCGCCGAAGCCGAAGAGGAATTTGGCGAGGATGAAGAGGCCGACGGCCTGCCAGAAGGATATGGCGGCAAGGCCGAAGATGTCGGCAATGGTTGCATTCCAGAGAAACTGGATGAAAAGCCCGAACAGGGGCGCGACGACAATGATGATGAAGAGCACCGTCACCACGGGCTTGACGATTTTCCTGACGAACCGTCTGACTTCGTCTTTCGTATAAGTGTCTTCGGTCATCATGAACCTCCTTGAGTGTCTGACAGTATGGCTTCGAGTTTTTTGAGACCCCGCCTCTTGTGAGAGACGAGGGTGTTGACGGGCGTGTTCCACGCCACGGACAGATCCTTATAGGGAACACCTTCAAATTCGTGGGCGGTGATGACCTTGCGTTCCATTTCAGAAAGGGTCCCCAGCGCCTCGAAAAGGGCAGCGCGTCCCTCATCGCTCTGGAGCGTCTCCAGGGCATCGGGGCCATCGTCCTCTATAAGGTCGAGAAGCCCCGGACCGCCGCCCGGCGGCTCCGCATCAAGCGACAGGAGATCCTTGTTCGTGCGCATCACGTCAATCACCCGGTTTCGCAGAGAACGGTAGATATAGGCCGGGGCAAATTCCACAGGCGCGATGAGATCGGCGCGTTCCAGCATCCTGATCAGCACATCGTGGACAATATCCTCGGCCTCCATCTCTGCGGTTTCTTTCACCAGAGAACGGACATAATGGACAAATTTCTGCCGCTCACTCATGAGGAACGAGCGGAAATCACTGACCTTCATTTCGTCCTCCTGATATCAAAACGAAGCAGGCACGGAAATATTGCAGGGAGAGGCAGGTTTTTTGGGGCGCAGGTCAGGAGGGTGTTCATGAGGGCGGAGAATAAGGGATTGGCAAGGGTGTTGGTAGCCTTCAATCTAACGGCCCCAAAACCACCAACTCTATCATCCTCGGGCTGCCTGAAAGGCGGAGCCGGGGATCTTCTCAGAATATTGCAAGTGCCGGCAGAAGATCCCCGGCTCGACCTTCGGTCGCCCGAGGACGACAGTATTTGAAGATTGAAAAATACCGCCACCTCGGATCAGGGCTGCATCACTTCTATCAAAAATCACTGTCGCCCCGGACTTGATCCGGGGGGCTCGGGTCCGGGAACCCGCCTGTCATGCAGTGCCGGGAGCTGGCGCGGTGCCTCGAGATCCCGCATCAAGTGCGGGATGACAACTCGTTAGTTGGGAAGAAGCCCTCAATCAAAACTCACAGCCGCAGCCATGCCCATATCTTCGCGCTCTTTCTTGATGCCCTCGGCCAGCAGGAACGCGAGTTCCAGGGCCTGGGACGCGTTGAGGCGCGGGTCGCAGTGGGTGTGGTAGCGCGATGACAAGTCCTCTTCGGTGATGGCCTGGGCGCCGCCGATGCATTCGGTGACGTCTTGCCCGGTCATCTCAAAATGGACGCCGCCGGCGTGGGTGCCTTCGGCCTGATGGATGGCGAAGAAGTCCTGGACTTCCTTGAGGATACGGTCGAAGGGGCGGGTCTTGAAGCCGGTTGAGGCCTTGATGGTGTTGCCGTGCATCGGGTCGCAGGACCACACGACGCTGCGGCCTTCTTCCTTGACCTTGCGCAGGAGCGGCGGCAAGCCCTTGCCGACCTCTTCGGAACCATAGCGGGCTATCAGAGTCAGACGGCCGGGTTCATTGTCCGGGTTGAGCTTGTCGCACAGCCGGATGAGCTCGTCGGGCGCAAGGCTCGGACCGCATTTCATGCCGATCGGGTTCTTGATACCCGAGAAGAACTCGACATGGGCGCCGTCGAGCTGGCGCGTGCGGTCGCCAATCCACAGCATGTGCGCCGAGGTGTCGTACCAGTCGCCTGTTGTGGAATCGACCCGGGTCATGGACTGTTCATAGCCGAGCAGCAGCGCCTCGTGCGAGGTGAAGAATTCGGTTTGCTGAATTTGCGGCGCAGTCTGCGAGGTTATGCCGCAGGCGCGCATGAAGTCGAGCGCATCGGTGATGCGGTTGGCCAGCGCCTGATAACGCTCCGTCTGCTGAGAATTGGCAACAAAGCCCAGCGTCCATTTGTGTACGTTGCTGAGATCAGCGAAGCCGCCTTGTGCAAAGGCGCGAATAAGATTGAGGGTCGAGGCGGACTGGCCATAGGCTTGCACCAGTCTCTGCGGGTCGGGCTCGCGCGAGGCCGCGTCAAAGTCGATGGCGTTGATAATGTCGCCGCGATAGGACGGCAGCTCGACGCCGTCGATGGTCTCGGTGTCGCCGGAGCGCGGCTTGGCGAATTGCCCGGCAATGCGGCCCACCTTGACCACGGGGACAGAGCCGCCAAAGGTCAAAATGACCGCCATCTGCAACAGGACGCGGAAGGTGTCACGAATGTTGTCGGGATGAAACTCGGCAAAACTTTCGGCGCAGTCGCCGCCCTGCAAGAGGAAGGCGCGGCCTTGGGAAACCTCGGCGAGATGCGCCTTGAGGGCGCGCGCTTCACCGGCAAAGACCAGCGGCGGATAACCCGACAGCTGCTTTTCAACGCCTTCGAGGGCTGCCTTGTCCTTGTAGGTCGGCATCTGAATTGCCGGGAATTCGCGCCAGGTTGCAGGCGACCATTTCGTACTCATCGGTCTCAACTTTCAATAAATTACCCAATACGGCCAATCTCTATACCGGATCGTGCGCAAATGCGCCAGTGCTGCGGTGCAGCAGAGTTAACGGGGGGGGCAAGAACAAATGTCGCCCCGCACTTGATGCGGGGCCTCAGGCCCGGGAGTTCTCACAAGTTTCGATATGTGTGTCAGGCATTGTGCCCCGAGATCCCGGATCGCGCTGCGCTTGTCCGGGATGACAGCAGGTCATTAGTGATTGAGCTTCAGGTAGAGATCGAGCCAGTCCGGATTAGTGGTCTTGATCAGGTCTTCTTTCCAGGCTCGCTTCCAGCGCTTGATCTTCTTCTCGCGCTCGAGGGCGATTTGAATATCGTTGTGAGCCTCCACGTAGACGAGCTTCTTTAGATTGTACTTCTTCGAAAACCCTTTGGCGAACCCTTCTCTATGTTCCCAGGCCCGCCTTGCAACATCGCTGGTTACGCCGACGTACAGCGTCGTATGGAGCTTGTTGGTCAGTATGTAGACGTAATAGGTCTTCATACTTGTGATTGTAGAGAAAGCGTTGGTGCTGCACCAGAACTGGATTGAACTGGAAAATGGTGCCCTGAGATCCCGGCTCGGAGGCCGGGACGACAATGAATAAAAATGGTGTCGCCCCGCACTTGATGCGGGGCCTCAGGCCCGGGAATTGTCGTCAATCTCGATATGTGTGTCCGGCGCGGTGCCCCGAGATCCCGGGTCAAGCCCGGGATGACAGAAAGGGAGAAGGACTCAGGAAACCCGGTTCGGGCTCATTGTTACTCAGATGAAGCCATTGCCCCGCGCACCGGCTGGAATTCGAAGAGCGGATCTCGGATGCAGGAATGCCAGTGATTTCGGTGGGTTGCGGCTTTGATCCGGAAGTAGAGCACCTTGCGGGTCTGGTCCGAGGTGTTGCCGCCCATGTTGTGGCTGAGCAGGTAGTTCGCGAGGAGGAGATCGCCAGCGCGGCCGGTGACCTGTCTCCGCGGTTCGGGCAGGTCAACGGGCGGATAGGGCTCCAGAGCGATTTCCTCATCGCTTTTGCCTGATGTGAAATAGTCGGCATTTGAAAGGTGGGACCCGGGCCAGACCCAGAGATTACCCATGTCTTCGGCGCTTTGGTCGGTGAGGAAGAGCCCCGCCAAAAGCGAGAAGGTGCCGGGGCGACCATCGTCCTCGGGCGGCGTCAGCCCGTCGAGGTGTCCTCGAACCGGGTGATGGCTCCATGGCGGCGGTGTTGTCGAGACCTGAATTTGCGTGACAGGTTCCAGAGCCAGTGGTGCGACCATCGCCTTGATGACGTCGAGGGCCGGGCTCTTTTCAAGGCAATCGATGAGTGCACCATGGGAGCCCGGGTCATCCAGCCAATAGAAGTGATAGCCGGTATGATCATCAGGTGGCGGTGATGCTGCCATGATGGCGTCGACCGCTCGAACGCCCCGGGTCAGTTGGGCCAGGTCAAGTACATCGGGGATGACGACATATCCCTCCCTGGCGAAGTGGCGCATTTCGTCCGGCGTGAGTTCTGTCGATCTTTCGCTGTGGCTGTCCGTCACTGTGATCCTTCCGGTCTTTCACGAGGTAACTGGAGATAGTGCATGTAGTCAGCACATGTATTACGCCTCATGCCTGCGCTTTGTCAAAAGGCAGGCATGGTGAGGGCGGGGGGAGATTCCACTTTATTCGTCACCCCGGATGCAACGCGGTGCGTAGTACCGCTTTGCTGGTCCGGGGCCTAAATGTTTATGGGTCCCGGACCAGCGAAGCAGCATTGCATGCTGCATCGCATCCGGGATGACGATTGCCGCTAACTCACCCAGTTCGGCGACATGGTGACCAGTTCCTCCGCCGCTGTTGGATGCACGGCGAGGGTGGCGTCGAAGTCGGCCTTGGTGGCGCCCATCTTGATGGCGATGCCAAGGCACTGGATCATCTCGCCGGCGCCGTGGCCCATGATGTGCAGTCCGAGGACCTTGTCGCTGGCCTTGTCGACAATGATTTTCATCATGGTCTGCTCCTGCAATCCGGACAGCGTGTTCTTGAGGGCGCGGAACTCGGATTTGAAGATCTCCACATCGTGGCCGTCATGGATGGCCTGTGCTTCGGAGACGCCAACGGTGCCGATTTCCGGCTGACTGAAGACTGCAGTAGGAATGTCCGAATGATCGACCGCGATCGGCAGGTCGTTATAGACCGTCTGGGCAAAGGCCGAGCCTTCACGGATTGCCACCGGGGTCAGGTTGGCCCGGTTGGTGACATCGCCGACGGCATAGATGTTGGGGACAGAGGTTTGTGAAAACTTGTCAACGACAACAGCGCCAACCGCGTCGAGCTTCACGCCGGCCTCTTCAAGACCGAGCCTTGCGGTCTTGGGCTGGCGGCCCGTGGCATACATCACCTGACCGGCATGGAGCAGCTCGCCGGTGGAAAGATGGGCGCAATAGTGGTCATCGAAGGGTTCGATCTCGGTGATGGTCGCCCCGGTTATGATGCGAATGCCTTTGGCTTGCATCTCCCGGTGAAGACCGTGGCGCAGATCATCATCAAAGCCGCGCAGGATTTCCTCGCCGCGATAGACCAGTGTGGTCTCGACGCCGAGACCGTTAAAGATGCCGGCGAATTCAACGGCAATATAGCCGCCGCCAACAATGATGATTTTTTCCGGCAAGTCTTCGAGATGAAAGGCGTCGTTGGAGGAGATCGCATGCTCAATACCGGGAAAGGCGTTGCCAAAACTTGGCCAGGCACCGACGGCGATGAGAATCCGCTCGGCGGTGACATCCCTGTTCTCGCCGATCAGGTGAACGGTGTGCTGGTCTTTCAGCACGGCGGCGCACTCAATAATGTCCACACCCGCGGCCTTCAGGTTTTTGATGTAGATGCCATTGAGGCGATCGATTTCCTTGTCCTTGTTGGCGACAAGGGTTTTCCAGTCAAAGACGGGTTCACCGCCATCGGGGGTCACAGTCCAGCCAAAGCCTTTGGCGTCTTCGAACTCCTCGGCAAACTGGCTGGCATAGACGAACAGCTTCTTGGGCACACAACCGCGGATGACACAGGTTCCGCCAACGCGGTATTCCTCGGCAATGCCCACCCGGGCGCCAAAGCCTGCGGCAACCCGTGAGGCCCGCACGCCGCCGGAGCCGGCACCAATGGTGAAGAGATCATAATCGTAGGTGCTCATGCGAAGAGGCCTTTCCGGGGTGTGCCTTAAAGTTCTATCATTGGTCCATAGTTGTGCCTCATTGAGGCCGAGAATAGGTAAGGTATTCAGGGCCCGGCTTCAAGGACCAGGCTGTGTGCCGGTCATCACCGTGTGGTGATTTGGGTTGTGATTTAGCCCCGTGATTTGGAAAAAGTTGTGAATTTGACCACGAAAACAGGTGCGCGCGCAGGACAGCCGGATTTTGCCGACTTTGACCTGGCGGACTGGCTTGACTGGTTTGACAAGCGTGCAGCCCGCCAACACAAGGAGCGGCTGATCTATGACGAGCGGCCGCTTAGCGGGGCTGAAGCAAAAATCCTCGGGCGGTCGATTGCACAGTTCCAGCTTGGTGAGGTTTCCGACGGGGCCTATCTGGTCAAGGCCATGACAACCTGGGCGATGCGGACCGGGCAGGACGATCTTGTGACCCTGGCGCACAAGCTGGTTCGCGAATCGCGCCACCATGCCTTTTTACTGGCGGAGTTCATGAAGCATCACGATTTGCCGCAGGCGCGGGCGCATCCTCTGGACGCGGGGTTTCGCATTATCCGGCGGCTCGGGCGGGTGGAAACCATGCTCTCGACGCTCATGGTCGCCGAGCTGATTGCAACCCATTACTACCAGTGTCTTGGCCATTCGACCCGCTCCACCATGCTGAAGCGGATTTCGGCTGAGCTGCTGGAGGATGAAAAGGCGCATATTTATCTCTATCGCAGGCTGCTGGCGGATCTTCGCGGCGAGCGCGGCCGGTTTCATAATCTGGTCATCAAGGGGATCGAGTACGGCGTCTTTTTGACCGCGCTGGTGGCCGTCTGGCCGTTCCATCACAAGGTCTACCGCCGGGCCGGGACGGGGCTTTCGACCTATTGGCATGTCTATTGGGCACGGTTCCGCGAGACTATCAAGGATCCCCAGAGCGATCAGGAGGGGCGTCTTGAGGCTGTTTTTGCCCAGGCGAAAGATGTTGATTTAATTTGAGTATTGCGCGCGGGCGTTGACGAGATTAACCAAATGGCGTCTCGCGCGCGCCGACAAAAACTCCTAACAGATCACAGATCCGGATCATACTGCCAGGCTAAAACCCGCAGATTTGTGCGCCTTACAATATGATACCGCATCGGCACAATTAGGGTTAACAGATCTTCATCCTGATACGGATGGATCTTAACAGTGCATCACGTTAAGCAGCCTTGCTAAGTCAATCTTCACGTGTCTCAGGCAATATCACTCCCTCAATAACAGTCGAAACGACGCTGCAAGGGCCTTGCAAGGCCATGCGGCATCCACCGAATGTTTGTGAGACCGGTAGTATCAGTGAGGAATGAGTATGTCGCTTGGGCAGGATTATCAGGCTTTCAAATCCAATCTTTCCATGTCTCGCATTGAGGATGTCTTGACCATCCGCCTTGGTGGTGAAGATCATGACGGCAATACGCCGTTCAATGTGATGGAAGACCTTCTGGTGGCGCTTGACCGGGTCGACGGCGACCCGAGCATCCGCGTGCTTGTTCTATCGTTTGCCGATGGCGGTTATGACTTTGGTACCGATGTGCTTGATCTGTCCAACCTTCTTCCCGACGAAGCGGCGCGGTTTTCCGATCTGGCGACCAATGTCTATCAGCGGATCAGCAATCTGGAAATCCCGACCCTGTCGGCTATTCGTGGAGACTGTTTCGGGATCGGCTTTGAGATTTCGGTGCAGTGTGACCTGCGTGTTGCCTGCGCCGGTTCGCGGTTTGGCCTGACAGGTATGAACTTCGGACTGACGCCGAACGGCGCGGCCATTCGCAGCCTGCGTTCGCTGGTTGGTGAAAGTCATGCCCGGATGATGGGACTGACCGGCGCCATGATCTCGGCGGATCGCGGCTTTGTTATGGGCTTTATTACCAATGTTCTTGAAAGTTCAGATTTTGACTCAGGGGTCAATGTGCTGACCAACCATCTGGCAGGCATGTCACGCATTGCGATTGCCGAAACCAAGAAGATCCTCAAGAGCCTTGCGACCGGCGACCGTGCGGAGATTACCGCAACCAGCGCCAGAGCTCTGGCTCGCTGTATCGACGAGGACAGCGAAGCGTCACAGGCGAAGCTCTTCGAGCTGGACCCTGGAAAAGCCACCGTCCACTAGACTAAAAATATTCCAGGTTATTCAAAACTATTCCTGGGCCGCCGGGGCGAATGACGCCCGAATTGCGGGCAGACGCAACAGCTTCTTGCTGTCTGTGCGGGCCAGATCCTGCGCGATTTGCAGCGGCTGATTGTGGCCCGAGAGGCGGTTCTGGTAGACCTGCTTGTTTTCCAGCACGCGTTGAACGTAGTTGCGGGTCTCCTTGAAGGGGATACTTTCGACCCAGTCGATCGGATCAATGTCGCCGGTCCTGGGGTCGCCGTAATCCTTGAGCCACTTTTTGACCCGGTGCGGACCGGCGTTGTAGCCGGCGATGGTCAGGATGTAGGAACCGTCGAACCGCGTCAGCTCGTCCGACAAATGCGCCATGCCAAGCTGGGTATTAGTTCGGGTCGTCGATCAGCCATGCGGTGTTGTAGCTCAGCCCGTGCTTTCTTGCCGTGAGCCGCGCCGTCGAGGGGATCAATTGCATTAGCCCCCTGGCCCCGGCGCTCGACACGGCACGCGGGTTGAACTCACTCTCCTGTCGGGAGAGACCAAAGACCAGCGCCGGATCTGGCGGCGTGCCCTTGCCCTGGTATTTGCTCAGATCACGCAGCGGAAAGGCGAAATCCAGCAGGGTGATATTTTTCTGCATCGCCTTTTTTGCGGTCCGGATCGAAAAATGCGTGTAGTCGAGTTCGATGGCGAGCCCGGCCAGCATCTCGAAGTCTCGCCTGTGCTCCATATTTCCGGCGTAGTGATAAAAGAAAACGCGCACGTCGCGGCTGCGCTCGAAGGCGTTGAGGATCCGGATGGCTTTTTCAAAGTCACTGTTTTCAAATGTCCACTCAAGATCGTCGGCAATGGGGAGTTGTTCGGGCAAGACCAGCGCCGGGGCATCGATGAGCGGGTTGGACAAGGCGAGTTGTCCGTAGAAGGTGTAGGAGTATTCTGCGGCTGCCATATAAGCCTCGCGGGCGCGGGTCTTGTCGCCCATGGCTTCGGCTGCACGGCCTTGCCAGTAGCGGGCGCGAGACAGGCTGATCGGGAAGGAAACACCGGTTTCCAGTCTTTCAAAGTGGCTTAGCGCGAGGTCGGGTTTGCCAAGATATGTCAGAGCCAGCCAGCCTGCAAAGAACTCACCTTCGGCGAATTTTGCGCCCGAGGTCAGGCCGTGACTGGAGGCGATTGTGTAGGCATCTTCATAGTCACCGGCTTTGTGGGCCTTGCGGGCTTGCAAATGCCGCTCGATCCACCAGCGCTTCGGCTGGACCATGCCGAGGGCATCTCCGGGGGCTGACAGAAGCAGGGGGCGAACCTTGTCGTCCTTGCCCATGCGCCGGGTGAGGTAGACCTGATCGAACAGGACCCCGGCATTATTGCGCAAATTTTTGGGAAGTTTGCGAATAGTCTTTTCGGCATTGTTTGGACTTGCAGCAATTTTCATCCGCGCCCGTGCGATTTTTTTTGTCTCGGTGCTGGCATAGGGCAGGACGCGGCGGGTCATGGTATGTTGGCGCTGCCACATCAATCGCTCGACGCGTTTGTCGTGAGCGGCTTGCGATATATCCGCACCGTGTATTTTCAGAATTTCCTTTTCGCGGGTTCTCTTGAAGTTATGTTCAATCCACGCGCGCCTGATCCAGATCTTTCCAAATTCCTCCTGACCAAGAGTAATGTAGCTTTCACCAAGTCTGATTTTGCCTTCACCGGTCAAAGGCTCCTGTCCGGCAAACCAGGCGATGACCTGATCGGCGGGCATATCTTTTGGCAGGTTTTTTTCAGCCAGTTTCAGAACACGGTCAATTTTGGGCCAGTCGCTGCGACGCTCTGCAAAGGACATGATCTCGGCAAAGTCTGCCTTTGTCTGCGGCCGGGTCAGCAGGGACCAGGTCAACAGATCCCGGGCAACCTTGTCCTCAACCTGAGTGATGAGCCTTCGCGCGCCATCCCAGCGCTGTTTGGCCAGCGCCTCCCAGGCATCTTCAATGCGGGCGTAGTCCTCATCCGAGACCAGATCGGAGTGCGGTGGAACGGGCGGCTTTTGCCGGGGAATTTGGTAATGAAGCGGCGAGATACGAGCGTCGGCGGTCGGGACCAGCTCACCATTGGCAGGCATGGTCGCAAAGGCAGCAAAAGCCGCCGTTGCCAGTCCCGCAATGAGATAGCCATTCAACATGGTCGTAAAATTCCCCGTTTGCCGCGCCTTTTCTGGAGGCTCGGAACGCAAACAATGATACTAGCCATCAAACCCTGATTTTTTGCCAATTTTGCTTCGGATCCTCACAAAAAAGGTGACCCCTCCGGGGCGTTTCGAGCTAAAAGTCAGGCCAGCACTGAGTGTAGCTGCTGGATTGTGTTTCGCAAAGGGCCAGATTCTCTGCAGGAGAGGAATCTGCAAACCCCGGGCCACAAATCCTGATCGGCGGCAGCCGGGACGGGTTCTTCCGGGACGCCGGTTGCGGGTGACAAGCGCAGATTTCCTCGGGTTTTGCTATGGAACTGTCGAATTGACCTTGACCGATATGGTCTGGAGCCGCATACCCTGCGGTGGATATGAAAGAAGATTAATTTGGCCGAGGCCCGCGGATTTTCACTGTGAAGTGCGCAGCGCTGCGACCCCATGAGGACCCGGATGTCAGTGGATGCACTTGGAGGATCAATTACCGCGCTGGTGACGCCGTTTAAGGATGGCCTCATTGATGAGGACGGTTTTCAGCGTCTGGTCGACTGGCAGATTAAATCGGGAACCAGCGGCCTTGTGCCCATGGGGACCACCGGGGAATCCGCGACGCTGTCCCATGAGGAACATAACCGGGTTGTGGCGCTGTGTGTGGAAGCGGCTGCGGGCCGCGTGCCTGTCATTGCCGGCGCCGGGGCCAATGCAACATCTGAGGCAACTTCTCTGATCCAGGCGGCGGAAAAGTCCGGCGCCGATGCGGCTCTGGTCGTGACGCCCTATTACAACAAGCCGGGGCAGGAAGGTCTCTTCGCACATTTCAGGGCGCTGCATGACGCCTCGGGACTGCCGATCATCATGTACAATATTCCGGCGCGCTCGGTCATTAATATGAGCGTCGATACTATGGCGCGGCTTTTTGAATTGCCGCGTATTGTCGGTGTGAAAGATGCGACAGGTGATCTGAACAGGGTTTCAGAGCAGCGTGCGGCGATGGGGCCGGAGTTCATTCAGCTCTCCGGTGAAGACGGAACAGCGCTCGGCTTCAATGCCCATGGCGGCGTCGGCTGTATTTCTGTGTCGGCCAATGTTGCGCCTGCCGAATGTGCGGCCTTCCAGGCCGCCAGCCTTGCCGGTAATACGCAAGGGGCGCTCGAGTGGCAGGACAGGTTGTTTGGTCTGCATGAAGCGATGTTCTGTGAGCCAAGCCCGGGACCGGCAAAATACGGCGTGGCGAAGCGTCTGGGAATATCCGGCGAAGTGCGCCTGCCGATGACCGAGCCAACAGCCCAGGGGCGTGCGCGGATTGATGCTGCGATGAACGCGCTTGGCATCGAGAGCTAACGGAAACAGATAATGGCACCCAAAGGCAAAACCGCTGACCCGGAAAAAGGGGGTCAGTACAAAATGATCGCCGATAACCGGAAGGCGCGGTACAATTTCTTCATCGAAGAAGTCATTGAGGCCGGGATCATGCTAACCGGCACCGAGGTCAAATCCTTGCGCCAGGGGCAGGCCAATATCGCCGAGAGCTACGCGTCGGAAGAAAATGGCGAGCTGTTTCTGATCAACTCCAATATCCCGATCTATACACAGGCCAACCGCTTCAATCATGAGCCGAGACGTCACCGAAAACTGCTTATGAAAAAGCGTCAGCTCAATCACATGCTGGTGGGTGTCCACCGCAAGGGCATGACCATTGTGCCGCTGAAGCTTTATTTCAACAAGCACGGCAAGGTGAAGATCGAGGTTGGCCTGGCCAAGGGCAAGCAGAACCATGACAAGCGCCAGACCGACAAGGACCGGTCATGGAACCGCGACAAGGCCAGATTGATGCGCGAGAAAGGGTGAGCCCGTGAGCGATGATCCGAAAGATTCAGAAGGCTATAAGGATAAACTCATCCGGACCAAGCAGGACTGGGCCAGGCGCGGGCGTTTGATCACCGGTCAGAGCGATGAGGCCCACGCGCAGCGGCTGCCGCCGGGTCAGCGGCTGGTGACCAACTGGCCGGTGCTGGACATGGGCATTCAGCCACAGGTCGATAAAGCTGTCTGGGAAATTGAAATCTCGGGTCTGGTGGACAATCCGGTGCAGTGGAACTGGAATGCTTTCATGACCCTGCCGCAAGAGACGTTTGTCACGGACATCCACTGCGTGACCCAGTGGAGCCGCTATGACAATCGCTGGGACGGCGTGTCAGCCGCGCATATCATGGATGTCGTGCAGCCAAAGCCGGAAGCGCAGTTTATCGTCTTTCATTCCTATGATGGTTACACCACGAATATCAAACGCTCGGTGTTTGAAGAACCGGATGTCCTGCTGGCGCATTCGTGGGAGGGCAAACCCCTGACGACGGAGCACGGCGCGCCTGTGCGCGTGCTCATCCCCGGCTGGTACCTGTGGAAAAGCGCCAAGTGGATCAAGAAGATCGAGTTCGTCGCCGAGGATGCGCGCGGCTTCTGGGAAGTGCGCGGTTATCACAACGAAGGCGATCCGTGGAAAGAGGAACGCTACTCAAGTTCCGAAGCGCCGGAAGAGACGTTCCCGGTGCCGGACTTTGAGGAGGAGTGAGGATTACCCTCGGCGTCGATATGATCTTCCATATAGGCGGCACCATGAAGAGTTACGCAGGTATTTTGTAAGAGTCTCAGGTGGGCAGGAAGTTTTTCAGGGCTTCAACAACAACCTTGTTGAGATTGAGCCCCTTTTGCTGTGCGTAAAGTGCAGCTTGTCTGTGCAGATCTGTTCCCGTGCGGACATTGAAAGACCCTTTGAAGGGTTGATCGGGTTTCTTGCCCTGATCCTGACAAAGCTCAAGATAATCATCTACGGCTTCTCGAAAGGCCGTCTCCAGTTCATCGACGTTGGTCCCTTCATAATTGACCAGAGATCGGATGAATTCCATCTTGCCATGAAATACTCTGTCCTCTTCGCTAAATTGGACGGAACCAAAATACCCTTTGTAGTTCAGCATGTTGCTCATATCAGTCCCTCCTGTTTCAAGACATCCAGTACATCATCGATGGCATATAACTTCACAATATTGCCCGGGTGAGGCTTGTGCAGGGTAATCGTTGCGGCCACCGGGTGAATAAAACGACGGCGAGAGCCTCCTGTTTTGCCTTGCCGGGCGGCTTCATATCCCAGACTTTCAAGCAATCTTTGCAACTCGTCCCAGGTGAAATCCCGTGGTCGCGAATGCAGACGTTTGATCAGCTTGTCCTTGCGGGTCATGCCTGACTGCCTCTTTTCTGCGACCAGGATTGACTATAGAGAAATAGACGGAAATAGCAACTGTTTTTAGTTGCACAAGAGCTGTGCGTGATCCGACCGCCTTGGAAATTGTACATATATTCAATGATAACAATAAGTTAGTCTGCCGCGCGGTGAGCCAACTCCTGAAGATTGGCCACTTTGATGACCGCTTCCTTCGAACGCCTTTTCCCAAATCGGTTGGACCTTGTGCAAGTTGTCAATTGGGTTGTGTCATGCCACTCTGACACCCAAGGAGGTGGTGCATGAGACTTTTTCTGTCAGGGCTAATTGCTGGAGTGCTCGTAGTTGGCGCATGGTTGATGTTGGCTGCCTATTTGGGTTCCATTGAGTATGAAGGGAGCGAGCGTGAACCCAGGGAGCGGGTGGCTCGGGATACGCCGACGCGCAGCGGTGACAATACCACGCGGCTTGATGATGATGAGCCCACGCCATTTGACCCAAGAGGCAAAACCTTTTCCTGTGGCGGGCTGGACTTGCATTTTGTACCGGACGCGTTTGGTAAAGATGCTGTTTTTGTTGAGGAGGTGCATATAATACACGTCTCGCCCGAAGCCCCGGAAGGCGTAGTTGAAGACGGTAGAGATCACTGGGTTGCTGTTGAATATTGTATTGAAGCGACCGGTGTGACATCTAATATTGAAGTTCTTGCTAGCGAGCCATCATCACTATGGGATGAGGCTTCTGTGATAGCTGTATCCAAGTGGAGATATATTCCAGCTTCGATCAACGGGATTGATGTCAGGGTTTGTGCCTGCCAAGGAACTCTCACGATGGAGGGGTTTGACGAAGAGTAATTACATTGTGGGCGGAACTTATCCAGTGTCGTCCCGGGCGAACGAAGTGCGACCCGGGATCCCAGGGCACGATGGTGCCAGTAAATGAGATGATCGTGTTTCTTGAGATCGTGCCCCGAGATCCCCCTCTCGGGTGTGCTTTGCACGCCCTGTCGGACAGCGGGTGTCAAGCCCGGGACGACACTAACCTGGAGTGAGGGTTACCCTCTCCGCTTATGCGCGGGCCTGCGCCGCCGCCTATTGTTGTATGTGTTCCAAGGTAGATCCCTCACTAGCTTCTTTATACCAACTTGACCCGAAGATTTTCTCAAAAAGAAGACTTTCCTCGGCAAAATGGAAGCCGGGAGTTGCGTCAGTAAAAAAGAATGTTTCGGCTTCGTCAACAGTCACACCAATTTCATCACATAGTGAAAGTACCTGCTGGATGTGAATTCTGCTGACTCGTGCTGGGTTTATTTCCCAACTCCTAAACCCCATTTTAACAACCAATGCTCCATCTCGCATGAGGATCTTCGATGGTTTTATCATGTAAGCCCCAGAATCATTTTCATATATGCAGATGAATTTCGTGCACCAGCTTGCTTCGCCCAGACAGTAAAAGGATAAGGAGCATGTGGTAAATTATCAATAGAACGTTTTTGGCAGAACTGCCGTCAATCTGGAAAACATAATCATCGGTCTTCCTCATCTTGAGGGATTTCGTAGAAATCGACTCGAAGAATGGAGGGTCCGGTTTTCTGCCACGCCTCCTTCGAGACGCATCTGGCGATGCTCCTCAGGATGAGGCTAGTGTTTGTTTTAGGCGATTTCGTCGATCTGGAAAGACATCCAGCTTCCTGGGTCCTATCTCTGCCGCTTCTTTTGGACTTTTTTCCGGCGCTTGGCTGTGGCGGGCTTCTTGCCCCGAGGTTCTTCCTTGTCGCCCTCCGACAACATCTCGAAAATTAGCCCGCCGGTGACGGGGGTGGCTTCCTTGAGGCGGATGCGGACTTGCTGGCCGAGGTGATAGACGGTGCCGTTACGCTCGCCGATGAGCTTGTGGCGTTTTTCGTCGAAGATGAAATATTCGTTGTAACCGAGGCTGCGGATCGGGATGAGGCCGTCGGCGCCGGTCTCTGTCAGCTTGACGAAGAGGCCAAACTTGGCAACGCCGGAGACCCGGCCGTCGAACTCCGCGCCGACATGATCTTCCATATAGGCGGCAACATAGCGGTCGGTGGCGTCGCGCTCGGCGGCCATGGCGCGGCGCTCGCATTCGGATATTGTTTCGGCGGTCTTATCCATGACCTCGATGTCGTGCTCGGAGAGGCCGTCGTCGCCGAGACCTGTAATGGTCACCAGCGCGCGGTGAATGATCAGATCGGCGTAGCGGCGGATCGGCGAGGTGAAGTGCGCGTAGTGGGTGAGGTTAAGCCCGAAGTGTCCTTTATTGTCGGTCGAGTATTCGGCGCGCGACTGGGTGCGCAGCACGATCTCATTGACCATGGCTTCAAACGGGCCATCTTTCACTTCGCCAAGCAGTTTGTTGAAATGAGTTGGCCGCAACGTACCGCCTTTGGGCACGGACATGTCGATGGTCTTGAGGAAATCATGCAGCGCGACGGTCTTTTCCATGCCCGGGGGTTCATGGATCCGGTAGAGCAGGGGGATCGTGCGCTTGGCCAGGGTCTCGGCGGCCGAGACATTGGCCTGGATCATGAAATCCTCGATGACCCGGTGAGCATCGATCCGTTCACGGTAGGCAACAGAGGTGACATGGCCTTCGTCGTTGATCTCGACGCGGTGCTCGGGCAGATCAAGATTGAGCGGGCCTCGTTTATCGCGGGCCTCGGCCACGGCTTTATAGGCGGCATAGAGCGGCTCGATCACAGTGGCCATCAGGGGCGCGGTTTTATCGTTGGTGCGCCCGTCATGGGCGTCCTGAACGTCCTGGTAGGTCAGGGAAGCGGCGGAGCGGATGGCACCGCGCAGGAATTCGTGGGAGATCTTCTTGCCGTTTGCATCAAAGACCATGCGCACGACCATGCAGGAGCGCGCGACGCCTTCATGCAGCGAGCAGAGGTCGCCGGACAGTACATCGGGTAGCATCGGCACGACCCGGTCGGGGAAATAGCATGAATTGCCACGCTTGAGCGCTTCTCTGTCGAGGGCGCTGCCGGGGCGAATGAAATGGGCAACGTCGGCGATGGCGACCCAGACGATATGGCCGCCTTCGTTGGAGGCGTTGGTATCCTTTTCGGCAAACACCGCATCATCGTGATCGCGCGCGTCACGCGGATCGATGGTGACGAACGGCAGGTGTGTGAGGTCTTGCCTTGTTTTGAGGTCCGGCGCTTTGGCGCTCTCGGCCTCTATGAGAACCTTTTCGGGAAACTCAAACGGGATTTCATGATCGTGGATCGAAATGAGGCTGACAGTTCGCGGGTCGCTGACACTGCCGAGGTTCTCGATGATCCGGGCCTGGCGTGCGTCGCGTCCATGCGAATTTTTCAGCTCGATGGTCACGAGATCGCCGGACTTTGCACCGTCGGCATCTTCGGTGCGAACGGTATATTCGCGCCTCGACCCGCGCTTGACCGGTTGGACCCGTCCATCGCGACCAACTTTTTGATAGACCCCGAGAATTTGATCCGCCGTATCCTGCAGTCGCCGCATGACGCTGGCCGAATACGCGCCGTCCTCCTGCCTTTGCAGTTTGGCAAGGATGCGCTCGCCGGGTTTGGCGGTTTCGCCGGCGCGGAACGAGACATAGATCTGCGGCGGCTTCTGGCTGCTGCGCCAGTTCGTCGGCCGGGCGGTGACCTCGCCATCGGCGTCACGGCCGGTTATTTCAAGGACGGTGACGGGGGGCAATTCGCCAGAGGCATGCAGGGTTTTGCCGCGTGAGCGATCAACCAGACCGTCGTTCTCAAGCTCGCGAATGATGGCCTTGAGCGGGATCTTGTTCGGACCCTTGAGACCAAAGGCGCGCGCGATCTCGCGCTTGTTGGCACTGTCCGGGTTCTCGGTAATAAATTCGAGGACCTGTTCGCGGGTCGGAATTCGGGCGGGCCGGGGCGTGCCGCCTCTGTGTCCCGGCTTCTTTTTTGCGGGAGTTTTGCGACCTGATGTCGGGCGCTGTGCCAAACTCTATGCCTCCGACTTTGTCGAGGTCTTCTTCGTTGCTGCCTTTTTCTTTGCAGTTTTCTTTTTGGCGGTTTTCTTTTTTGCCACCTTCTTTTTGACAGTCTTTTTCTTTGCGACTTTCTTCTTGGCGGCCTTCTTCTTTACCGGCTTCTTCTTGGCGTCCTTTTTCTCTTTCTCCGCGATGAGCTCGATGGCGTCATTCATGGTGACGTTTTCCGGGTCCATGTGGCTGGGGAGGGTCGCGTTGGTCTTTTGATGTTTGACGTAGGGGCCGTAGCGGCCATCCATGACCGCGACTCGTTCTCCGGTCTCGGGATGTTCGCCGAGTTCCTTCAGGGCCGCTGCTGTCTGGCGGGTGCGGCCTTTCTTTTCGGCGATCACTACCACGGCGCGATTGACGCCGATGGTGAAAATTTCGTCCGAGTTTTCCAGATTGGCGTATTTGCCCTCATGCATAATGTAGGGGCCATAACGACCGAGCGCTGCGACAATCTTTTTGCCGCTCTCCGGATGGATACCGACATCGCGCGGCAGACTGAGGAGCTTCAGGGCATAGTCCAGATCGATATCGGTGATCTCTTTATCCTTGGGCAAGCCGGAGCGTTTCGGCTTGATGTCTTCTTCCATTTCGCCGACTTGCAAATAAGGCCCAAAGCGCCCGGGGCGCAGGGTGATATCGAGGCCGGTTTCGGGGTCCTTGCCCAAAACTGTTGGCTCGTTAACCCCGTCCTCGCCTTCCTTGACGGAAAACTTGCGGGTGAACTTGCACTCCGGATAGTCGGAACAGCCGACAAATGCGCCAAAGCGACCAACTTTGAGGCTGATCTGGCCGGTCTCGCAGCTCGGACATTTGCGCGGATCTGATCCGTCTTCGGTTGGCGGGAAGACGTGCGGCGCCAGAACTTCGTTCAGCCGGTCCAGCACCTGCGTGATGCGCACATCGGCAATATCCTCGACCTGGACATGGAAGTCCGTCCAGAAATCACCGAGGAACGTTTGCCATCCCAGCTTGCCTTCGGAAACCGCATCGAGCTTTTCCTCGAGGTCAGCGGTAAAATCGTACTGGACGTATTTGTTGAAAAAGCTTTCCAGGAAGGCAGTAACCAGACGGCCCTTGTCTTCGGGAATAAAGCGCTTGTTCTCGAGCACGACATAGGCGCGCTGGCTCAGCACCGTGAGAATGGACGCATAGGTGGACGGGCGGCCAATGCCGAGCTCTTCCATGGTCTTGACCAGCGAGGCTTCGGAAAAGCGCGGCGGTGGTTCGGTAAAGTGTTGCGACGGCGTGACGTCTTTGCGGTTCAGGGTGTCTTTCGCCGCAACCTTTGGCAGAAGACCGCCTTCCTCGTCATCAGTATCGTTGTCGTCCTTGCCTTCCTGATAAAGCTTCAGGAAACCGTCAAAGATCTGCACCGAACCGTTGGCGCGCAAACCAGCCTTGCCGGCGCCGCAATCGATCTCGATGGTTGTGCGTTCAAATTCGGCCGAGGCCATCTGGCTCGCCATGGCGCGCTTCCAGATCAGCTCGTAGAGGCGCAGTTGGTCGCGTTCGATGTGTTTGAGAGAGGCGGGCGTGCGCGAGAAATCTACCGGTCGAATCGCCTCGTGGCCTTCCTGCGCGTTTTTGGCTTTTGTCTGATAGGTCCGCACTGACGGGTGGACATAGTTGGCACCAAATTCGGAACTTACCACGTCGCGCAGCTCGTCGAGTGCCTCACCAATGATGGTGACACCATCCGTCCGCATATAGGTAATGACACCGGCGGTGTCGCCGCCAACATCAACGCCTTCATAAAGGCGCTGGGCAATCTGCATGGTTTGTGTCGCCGAGAAGCCCAGCTTGCGGGCCGCTTCCTGTTGCAAGGTCGACGTCGTGAAGGGCGCTGCCGGATTTCTTTTGGCGGGCTTTGATGTGACCGAGGCAATGCTGAGATCATTCGCGCCGATGGTCTCTGCTGCGGCTTTTGCTGCGGCTTCATCGGGGAGATCAAATTTTTCGAGGCGCTTGCCGTCCAGACTAACCAGCCGCGCTGCTATGGCTGCGCCGCTTGTGGTCTGAAGCGCGGCTTCGACGGTCCAGTATTCACGCGCATCAAAGGCCTCGATTTCAAGTTCACGGTCGCAGATGAGGCGCAGCGCAACAGATTGCACGCGGCCGGCAGAGCGGGCGCCTGGCAGCTTGCGCCATAGCACCGGTGAAAGCGTGAAACCGACGAGATAGTCGAGCGCACGTCGGGCGAGGTAGGCATCCACCAGCTTGTCGTCGAGCTCGCGCGGTGCCGCCATGGCCTCAAGGATTGATTTTTTGGTGATCGCGTTAAAAAGGACGCGTTCGACATCGACGCCTTTGAGCGCTTTCTTTTCATTCAGGACTTCCAGCACATGCCATGAAATGGCCTCGCCCTCGCGGTCGGGGTCAGTTGCCAGAATGAGCTTTTTGGCGCCCTTGACCGCAGATGCGATTTCTTTCAGCCGCTTGTTCGACTGGGGGTCGACATCCCATGCCATCTTGAAGTTTTCGTCCGGCAAGACCGAGCCGTTGCGCGATGGCAGATCCCTGACATGGCCGTAACTGGCGAACACTTTATAGTCGTTGCCGAGATACTTGTTGATGGTTTTGGCCTTGGCGGGCGACTCAACAATGACGACATTGGGTGCGGACATGCGGGATTATTTCCTCAAAAACTGTCGAATACGGGCGTTAACCAATTGAAATTTATACGAATTTGGTTCGCAAGATCTTAAGGGGAGCAGCGGTGCCCCCGTCCATGAGGTCGAGAAAATGGTCAAAAGAGGCGTGGATGTCAACTACGGGAATTTCGCGGCGGCCGGATGACGGGGCTGAGGATGGCCAATTTGCCCCCAATTTGCGCATCGCGGCGGCGGTGTGATCGCTCAATATAGAGTGTCCTGGTTTATCGCCTCTTTACCTCAATGATGGATACTCGCGGCCTCTGGAGGTCGATTGGAGTTATGGGCTTTATGCGCCGGTTTTCTGCGGTTCTGTTTGTTATGACTGTTCTGGTCAGTGCGTTCCTGTTGTTTCAGGTTCAGCCGATGCTGGCGCGGTATGTTTTGCCGTGGTTTGGCGGGACGCCTGCGGTCTGGACAGTCTGCATGCTTTTCTTCCAGGTTTTTCTTTTTCTTGGCTATGCCTACGCGCATGCGCTGCAGAAATGGTTCAGCGTGCATTGGCAAGCGGGTATTCATGTCTCCCTGCTGGCGGTGGCGCTGGTTTTCTTGCCGATCGAACCCGATCCCCTGTGGCGTGACCATCAGGAGGTGACGCCGACCTTTGCGATCTTGATGCTGCTTTGTACGACAGTGGGGATCCCGTATTTTTTGTTGAGCTCGACCGGTCCGCTGCTTCAGGTCTGGTTCTCGCGCGCCCATGAAGGCAAGTCTCCCTATCCGCTTTATGCGGTCTCCAATCTGGGCTCCTTCGTGGCGCTCCTGAGTTACCCGATTGTCTTTGAGCCGCTGCTTCCTGTCAGCGACCAGGTTGATCTGTGGTCGTGGGGCTTTGCCAGCTTTGCCGTTCTGATAGCCATCATTGCCGGCACCCTGTTTGTCTTCAGGCAAGACAGTGGAGCGGGCGAGACCTCAAATAGTGCCCAGCAGCGCTCTGACGTTTCTGTGATGTCCCGCATTCTGTGGATCGGGCTGCCGGCTTGCGCCACGCTGGTGTTGTTGTCGGTCACCAATCATATCACCCAGGACGTTGCGGCCATTCCGCTGCTTTGGGTGGTTCCGCTCAGCCTTTACCTGCTGAGCTTCATTTTGTGTTTTGAAAGTGATCGCTGGTATCGGCCACGGCCTTATGCCGTGGCGATGATTGCGATCATCCTGACCGTGGTCGCGCTCGAAGGTTTGTTTGAGCAGAACGCGCCGATCCTGAGCATCCTTGCCTATAATGCGCTGTTGTTTGTTGCCTGCATGATGTGTCACGGCGAACTGGCGTCGATACGGCCGGGGCCTGACAAACTCACGAGTTTCTATCTCAGCCTTGCCGGCGGGGGCGCGCTTGGCGGGGTTTTTGTCGGGATGGTCGCGCCATTGATCTTTGAATCCTATCTTGAGGTTCAGATCAGTTTCCTTGCGATTATTGCCCTGACGCTTTTTGCCAATCGCCATGACCCGGCATCCTTCGTCAACAACAGCGGGCCGGCCTTCAAGGCGGCGCTGGCGGGAGTTGGTGCGCTGGCTTTTGTGGGACTCCATATGGTGACCGTCATCAGCAGTGGTGAGGGGAACGTAACAACGTCGCGTAACTTCTACGGCGTCCTGAAACAGTCAGATTATATCGATGATCAGGGACATAGCGTCAGGCAGCTTATTCACGGCCGCATTGTTCACGGCATGCAATATCTTGAAGATGCGAGGCTTGATATTCCGACGTCGTATTATGGACGAACGACCGGTGTCGGCCGGATTATGGCGTTGAACCGGGATGGGGCTACGGGGGGACGGGCGCGCAAGATTGGCGTTGTCGGACTTGGCGCCGGTACGCTATCAGCCTATGGCAGGGCCGGGGATACGATCCGGTTTTATGAGATCAATCCGGCCATAACGAAGATTGCCCGCACGTCCTTCGATTATCTTTCAAGAACTCTCGCCGCGGTGTCGGTTGTCGAGGGCGATGCCCTGATTACCATGGAAAAGGAAACGCCGCAAAACTACGACATCCTGGTTCTTGATGCTTTCAGCGGCGATGCGATACCGGTTCACCTGTTAACCGAAGAGGCCTTTGCCACCTATCTGGGACATCTGCGTGACGGGGGCGTGATTTCGATCCACATCTCCAACAATTACTTTGATCTGCGGTCCGTCATCTGGGGGCTCGCCGATCGCTATGGTTTGAAGAGTGCCTATATCAATTCGCCCCGCAATCCCGAGGAAGGGACGACAGGGGCGCAATGGATTATTCTGTCTTCTGATGACACGACGATCGCAGCGCTCGGGGATGATCCGTGGTTTGAATCAAGAGATCAAACCCGCGCGACCAATTTGTGGACCAATGACTATTCCAATGTTCTCAAATTACTGAAATTCCAGAACCTCTAGTATGGATGTCTTATGGTTTGCGCGGGCTACTTGGCCTCGATCCGAACCACCATGTGACTGCCGTCGTGACCAGGAAAAAGATCCGGGTGATGGTGTCGCTGTAAAGTGTCTCCATGGCGGATCTGTCCAGCGCTTCCAGTCCTCCGGATGCACTGCCGACCTTTAGGGTGACGAGGGTTGCCAGTGCGAGCAGATAGATCGTGATGACGGGCCGCATCACCCCGCGGATCGCATCGACCCATTTGATCCTGTAAATTATCTGCTGTTCTTTGAGGCCGTCCCTGAACGCTCCCATCTCGGCAATGTCGCGGGCGATGTCTCCCTCGGCCTGCGCCCGCTCAACCTGTTTGTCAGCCATAGCGAGTTCGTGTTCGAACTCGAAAGCGGCCTCCTGTTTTCGTATATCGGCCATCTTTATGTCATGGGCGAGTTTTAATTCCAGGTTACGTCGTTCCTCGCGCTTGGTGAGCCAACTGCCCAGGAGACCGACAAGCGCGCCAAGTCCGGTTGAGGCGAAAATTTCTGCAAGGGCGCTGATCATGTCTGATCTCCGGCTGTGGTGCATTGAGGAATGGTGAGGCGAAAGTCGTTTTGCCTTGTGAGGGCGGCGAGTTCCAGAAGCGCGGTTCTGGAATTGAGCACAGCGGGCTGGCCAGCGAGCGTGCCGCGCCGCTTGCCGATGATGAGACAGCCGCGTGTGTGATCGACGACATTGCCGCTGTGAATGAGGATGCCGCTGCGGCCAGGCACATCTTGCAGCCAGAAGACATTGCGATATTTACCGCTGGTGGAGCGGGGCAGGAACCTGGCTTCGTATGTGCCCGGAGGGATGCAGCTTTTGTTGCGCGTGTTGTTGCGCCATGGCGGTTCAAGGACGTGAAAGTGTTTGCCGTTCAGGTAGAAGGACCCTCGAATGCTGTCGGGGCGCATGTCATCTCTGACAAGGATCCCGTGCAAGGAAGCCGGTTTTGATTGAGCCCGAGAGCCTGGCGGATATGCGTCTTGGTAAGACATGAAACACTTTTTCGTGATTGAGACCCCTGGCCCCGGAATCCGGCCTGTCGTCTTATTTGTTGCCTTGCAGTGAGTGTGGCTGATTGTCTCACTGGCGAGTTGGCGAGTTCACGAGAGTGTAGGTCGCGTCAGACTTTCGGGGATAACAACTTCATGCCCTTAAAAAGTGAAGATGGTCGAAATGCACGCAAAAGGGTTGTTTATGTGATTTCAATTACTTATACCGATTGTGAGGAAAAATTAACCATACTTTTATGGGCGACTGTTGAAGGGCTTTGAGAAATAATATGAGGACCGATGGGATCGAATATCCCTTAAAGAAAGCCAATCCAGAGCCTAAATCCAAAAAAGAAGACAAAGAGGTCTCGGCCCTGGATCAAGCCACCACAGCAGAATTTTCTGCCTATGTTTTTGATCAGACGAAAGTTTTCCTGCGCTCGGCGCAAGAACGGGAACTGAATTTTTTGACATACCTGCTGGAAATGGTCGCCATTGAAGCCGCGCGTCTGCGCGACGAAAAGTAATCAACCTTTCACAATCAGCCTTTCAAGGCCACCTTGCCGCCGGGTAATCTGTCGAGACGTTCTGCGAGCGCAAGTTCTGTCAAGACGGCCCGAACCGCTGCGGGCGGCGCACCGGATGCCCGGATAAGATCATCGACGTCACACGGCGTCGGGCTGAGGAGTTCCGTAATCGCGCTGCGGAAATCTTTGACAATACTTTCATCAAGTGATGGCGTCGAAGCTGCACGGAATTTGTCGTTCCCCGGCTCTGTCATATGATCCATGAGGTGGGAGCGGGTCAGAATGTCGGTGATGTCATTGACGGCTTCGACCAGGTGGGCGCTTTCCTTGATCAGTTGATTGCAGCCGCGACATCTGGGGTCAAGCGGTGAACCGGGCACGGCAAAAACATCCCGCGACTGCTCGCCGGCAAGGCGGGCGGTAATGAGAGAGCCAGATCTGAGGGCAGCCTCAACAACCACGACGCCCAGACTGAGACCGGAGATAAGCCGATTGCGCCGGGGGAAGTCGCGCGCCTTTGCCGTATAGCCTGGCGGCATCTCCGAGATGATCGTGCCGCGCTCGGCGATCGCTGCGTAGAGATCCTTGTTTTCAGGCGGATAGATCGCGTCGACGCCGCCGGCCAGAACGGCGATGGTCCCGGTCTCAAGGGCACCCTGATGGGCCGCCGTGTCGATGCCTCTGGCCATGCCAGACACGACGACGAACCCTGCCTTGCCAAGGTCGGCAGCGAGAGAGGCGGCCATCTTGCGCCCGTTGACCGAGGCATTGCGTGCGCCCACCATGCCAACAGAAGGCTTCTCGAAGAGATGAGTGAAACCACGCGTGATGATGACGGGCGGCGCTGGTTCAACGGTGCTCAGCAGACCTGGATATTCTGTTTCGCCGTGAAAGAGGATTGAGGCGCCAAGGCGTTCGGCGGTGGCCATTTCGTCTTCGACGCTGGCGCGGGTTGCCGGTTTGAGGGCTTTGGTGCGGCCGCCGCGAAGAGATAAACCCCCAATATTTTCAAGAGCTTCTCGCCCTGAACTAAATCGGGCCATAAGGTCATGAAAGGTGACGGGGCCGACTTGAGGCGTGCGGATGAGACGAAGTCTTGCAACGCGTTCTTCGGGATCGAAAGGCATGGGGTTGTCCTCCGCATACAGCGTGGAGGCAGAACCGCTTACCCGGATCAGCCACCTATTTTGGTTTCCTTGCCGGCTAGAAGCCGGTCAATGTTTTCTCTGTGACGCCAGACAACAATGAGAGCGAGAAGAGCACCGACGATCGCGATCTCGGTTTTTCCCATGATGACATAGAATAGCGGAGAAACTGCAACCGTAACAAGTGCCGCGAGAGAAGAATATCGTGTGAGTGCGGCAACCGCGATCCAGCTGGCCAGGCAAAGGAGGCCAACGGGCCAGGACCAGGCAAGGGTAACACCGAAGAACGTGGCGACGCCCTTGCCGCCCTGAAATTTGAGCCAGACCGGGAAGCAGTGACCCATAAAGGCGGCCAGCCCGGCGATCAGTGGCAAAAGGGGATGGCTGGTGAACAGGGCGATGATGAGAACAGCGAAGGTCCCCTTCAAGCCATCAAGCAGAAGCGTTGCCGCGGCAATCTTCTTGTTGCCGGTGCGCAGGACATTTGTCGCGCCGATATTGCCCGACCCGACCGCGCGAATATCGCCCAGGCCCACAAGTCTGGTCAGGATCAACCCGAAGGGGATCGAACCCAGGAGATAGCCGAGCAGGGCGCTTGCGAGCAGAGCGAGGATCGATAGAGACATTTGTCGTTCTCCGGGTTGCTTAAGTCGTCTGGTCCCTCAGGCGGGCCAGGGTAAATAGTTAACTCTCAAAAACCGTTTTGCCATCGACCTGGGTCATCAGTACCCGGCCCTGGAAGCGGCGCCCGTCGAAGGGCGAGTTTTGGCTTTTTGATTTTACGGTTGATGCATCAAAGACATAAGGGGTTTCAAGGTCGATAAGCGCGAGGTCTGCCGGTAATCCCTCGGCCAGACGTCCTGCCTCAAAGCCCAGCAACTGAGCCGGCTTGCAGGTTACCGTGGCAAGCGCATCGGTGAGCGCCATTTCGCCCTTGTGAACCAGTTCAAGCAGAACCGGCAACAGGGTTTCAAGGCCGATTGCGCCGTCCCTGGCTTCGGCAAAGGGCAGGCGTTTGTCCTCGGGGCCTTGCGGGTCGTGACTGGAAACGACGATATCGATGACGCCGCGCGCCAGCCCGTCGACCATGGCCTGGCGATCCGCCTCTGCGCGCAACGGCGGCGAGGTTTTGAAGAAGGTGCGGTAGGTCGCGATGTCATTCTCATTCAGCGCCAGATGATGGGCCGAGACCGCGCAGGTGACTTTAACGCCGCGCGCCTTTGCCGCTGCAATGGCCTCAAGGGAACGGGCGCAGGAGATCTGGGCGAAATGCAGGCGTCCGCCGGTCAGTTCGGCCAATGCAAGATCGCGCTGAACCATGATGACCTCGGCCTCGGTCGGGATGCCCTTGAGACCAAGGCGGGAGGAAAGCTCGCCTTCATTCATCACGCCGCCGCGTGCCAGATTGGCGTCTTCTGGATGATGCACCACCAGAACGCCAAGACCGGCTGCATACTCCAGCAAGCGGCGCATAACTTCGCCGTCCATGATGGCCTTGCGACCTTGGGTAAAGGCGACGGCCCCTGCTTCTGACAAAAGGCCCATCTCGGACATGGCCTTGCCTTCAAGTCCTTTTGTGAGGGCGCCCATAGGGTGGACATGGACGCTGGCGGTGTCGCGGGCTCTGCGCTCAATAAAGTCAACCAGTGAGGGCTCGTCGATGATCGGGTCTGTGTCTGGCATGACGATGATGGTGGTGATGCCGCCAGCGGCTGCTGACTGGCTGGCAGTTGCCAGGGTTTCCTTGTGTTCGCCGCCAGGCTCGCAGGCAAAGACCTGCATGTCGATGAGGCCCGGCGCCAGGACATGGCCCTTGCAGTCAACAGTTCGGCCCGCGCCCTGGGAGGTGACATCAGCGCCGATAGCCTTGATACGGCCGTCCTCGACCAGCAGGTTACCAGGTTCATCGCGCCGCGTCGCCGGATCGACCAGCCTTGCGTTGACAAAGAGCGTCGAGGTCATTGTTTGGGACCTCCATTGGGCAAGCGCCGGGAGAGCACATCGAGAACGCTCATGCGCACGGCGACACCCATTTCGACTTGTTCCTGGATCAGCGAGATTTCCGGGTCGTCGGCCAGGGCACTTTCGATTTCCACACCGCGGTTCATCGGACCCGGGTGCATAATGACGGCGCCGGGATTGGCATAGCTGAACTTCTCCCGATCGAGGCCGTAAAGATGATAGAACTCGCGCAGGGACGGCAAGTAGTTGCCTTCCATGCGCTCGCTTTGCAGCCGAAGCATCATGACAATATCGACGCCCTTGAGCCCTTCACGCATATCGGTGAAAACCTCTGCGCCGAGGCGCTCCGCAGACGGAGGGAGCAGCGTCGGTGGCCCAATGAGGCGGATGCGTGCGCCCATTGCTGACAGGAGGTGAATGTTCGAGCGGGCGACACGGCTGTGGCGCACATCGCCGCAGATGGCGACCGTGAGCCCCTCGATCCGTCCGAAGCGGCGGCGAATGGTGAGGGCGTCCAGTAGTGCCTGTGTCGGATGTTCGTTGGAACCATCACCGGCATTGACGACGGCGCAATCGACTTTTTGAGCCAGCAGATCGACGGCGCCGGAGCTGTTGTGCCGCACGATCAATATGTCGGGCCGCATGGCGTTGAGCGTTACGGCGGTATCGATCAGGGTTTCACCCTTGGTGACCGATGACGTTTTGACCGACATATTGACGGTGTCCGCGCCGAGGCGCTTGCCGGCCAGTTCAAAACTTGCCTGGGTGCGTGTCGAGGGCTCAAAGAAGAGATTGATGAGGGTGCGGCCCTTGAGGAGGGGGCGCTTTTTATCGACCTGGCGGGATAGTCCGACGTAGCTGTCTGCCAGATCGAGGAGACCGGTGATCTCGCGCGGCACAAGGCCCTGAATTCCAAGGAGGTGCCGGTGATTATACGGCACTTCGACTTGTTCTGTCCCGGTCCCTGTGGGGGGCGGAGCGCTGGGTGAGTTTGATCCTGTCATTAAAACCGGGTTTATAGGGCTAAAGTCCCTGGCGGGCAAGAACCTTTACAGGTCCGGTCAAAGCGTGACCATCTGGAGGGAAGGGATTGGTCAGGCCGGTTTAGTCGCCAGCGCCTATTTTGCGCCGCATCAGACCCTTGAGAAATCCGCCGCTTTTCGGCGCGACCTGATCTGCAGGTGTTGCCTCGCCGCCATCGAAGCCGACGTCCTCTGCCGAGGTCGGCGTCAGTTCGATCTCGAGGACGTCATCGCCTTCAGAGCCCTCGGTTTCCTGCCAGGTAGTCTCGACGACTTTCTGGCCGACCGGACGCCCCAGGACCGTAAGTGCAATTTCCTCTTCACCTGCAGGGTCGGCGGGTGCGGGGGCGGGGGCGTCTGCATCGGCTGATACAGAAGCCGAGGCATCCTTGAGGGATTCCTGATGGTCGTCGTCACCGTAGATGTAAAGGCTTGGCGGCATGTAGGTCCGGCGCCATTCACTGAGTTCGGCAAGGGGAATTGGCGGGCAAATTGCGTTACCCTGGACGTGGTCAAATCCGATCTGCTTCAGGGCCAGCAAGCTTGCGGCATCCTCGGCGCCCACCGCAACGCTGACAAGGCCGTTTTCTTTGGCAAAACGGACGCGGTCCTGGATAAAGCCGAAAGGCAGGTGGCGGGTGCTTTTGGCGAACTGCAGAATTGCCGGACCACCGACCTTTAACTGGGTGAAAAGGCTGGCATCAATCGAGTCGAGCGACACGGATTCAGGTCCCGAGCAGTCGAGCGCAACGCCGACCTCGAGCTTGCGAATCTCCCGCAATGTGTCTGCGATCGCGCCCCATTGACTGTCCCAATTAGCGGCAATCGCCGTTTCCGGAACATCAAGCGAAACGTGCCATCCTTCAAGTCCGTGTTCGCGCAGCAGAATATCCAGCGTAAGAGGCAATGTTCCGTCGACCAGATCAGCGATGCTGAGGTTCACGGTCGCAACCCAGTTGAGGCCGGAGCTGCGCCAGTTGGCGGCAGCTTCCACCGCCTGGCGTAACAGATAGTTGGTCAGTTCGCGGGTGCGACCCTGGCTTTCAACGTAACCCAGAAAGAGACCAGGCGGAATGGGACCAAAATTCGGATGGAACCAGCGCACATAGGCTTCCGCAGCGATCACTTTGGCGCCTTTGGTAGAGATCTGTGGTTGGTAAATCAGACGGAACTGGCCTTCCTCGAAGGCGGCATCGATATCCTGATTGGTTAGTTTGAACGCGTTGACCTGCATGCCCCTGCAATCCTTATGAATACTGCCTCCTCTGGAACAGACTCCAGAGGCAATTTGCACAGGCTCTCATTGTCTCCTCACAGGGTGAAAAAGCCATTAACATTGTCAAATTCATGTGGATCTGTGATTACTGGGTCACAGCGGTCGGACCAGGCCTTGAATCCGATGCAAAGAAAACAAAAAACGGGAGAAAACCAATGAGCGACAAAGCGGTCAAACAACCCTCTGTGCCTGTCCCTGCGGCCACAATTCTCATATTGCGCGATAATGCGCAGACCGGCGCGCTGGAGGTGTTTATGGTGGTGCGCCACCATCAGATCGATTTTGCCTCCGGTGCCCTGGTTTTTCCCGGCGGCAAGGCCGCGCCGAGCGATGCTGACCCGCAAGTGCGCAGCTATTGCGACGGCGCCGACGACCTTGATGATGTCGCGCTCAATCTGCACGTTGCCGCGATCCGTGAGGCGTTTGAGGAATCAGGTGTTCTGTTGGCGCGCCACGCCGGGTCGCAGGACCTGGTCGGACCGGATGTGGTTCTAACTCTGGACAAGTTCAGGCCGGAGCTCGACAAGGGCGGGCTCGCCATCCTGGATTTTCTCAAGGCCAACGACCTGCGACTGGCATGTGACAAGCTGGTGCCGTTCGCGCACTGGATAACGCCTGATATGATGCCAAAACGCTTTGATACCCATTTCTTCCTCGCCGGCGCGCCGGAGGGCCAGGCTGCGCTGCACGACGGGTCCGAGACCGTGGATAGTGTGTGGGCCAATCCGGGCCGGATCATTGAGGAAGCAAAAGACGGCAAGTGGACAATTATTTTCCCAACCCGCGTAAATATTGAAAAACTCGGCAAGGCGTCAAATGTTGCCGAAGCGATGCAAAACGCGCGCGAGGACGAGATTGTCACGGTGCTACCGGTGGTCAAGCAGATCGATGGTGAAACCGTCCTGGAAATCCCCAAAGAGGCGGGCTATTCGGTCATTCATGAGAAGCTTTCCAATGTACCGAAAGACGTCAAGGGCAAGGGGTAAAACGGCCCGAAAATAAAAAGGGCGCACAGAGATCTTTTGTCTTGACTATCTGCTGATCACACCCATTTGAGCTGCATGGCGCGGAGTTTGGTGCGCCTGTAACCTCATGAAAATTGGGAGGTCAGATATGACACTTCGTTCTCTATTGCCATTTGGCCACGATACCTCTCAGTCACTTGCAACTCAGACTGGCGGGTCTCCGTTTTTCTCTCTTCACCGTGATATAGACAGGGCCATCGACGACATGTTCCAAAACTTTGGGCGTTTTGGAACAAGCCTTGAACCGGTCGCCTTTACCCCGCATCTGGATGTCAGCGAAGACGACCGTATGTATATGATCGCCGTCGAACTTCCAGGGATGGATGAAAAGGAAATTGACCTGGAAATCAAGGATGGAAACCTTCTCATCAGGGGCGAAAAGAAATTTGAACGGGATGAAAAGGACAAGAGAGGCTATCACCTTGTCGAACGGTCCTATGGATCATTCCTGCGCACCGTGCCGCTGGGCTTTGATGTTGAGCCCGACGCCATCGAGGCCGTGTACAAGAAGGGCGTGCTCAAGATTTCAGTTCCAAAACCTGAAGGGATGGATCAGAAGGCACGCAAGATTGAAATTCACTAGCCTTTGTCAGTGATACCGGGAGGGCCCTTCGGGGCCCTCTCTTTAGTCGATTATAGCGCCATAGACCAGGGCATGGAGTTGTTGGTCAAGCGGGTATCTGGGTCCCCCGCCAGGCCTGTATTGGGTCATCAGGATTGCGATGAGTTCTTCTTCCGGGTCGACCCAGAAGACTGTTGAAGCTGCGCCGCCCCAGAACATTTCGCCATCGGAGCCGATCTGGCCGTATCGGGCGGTATTTGTAATGACGCCGAAGTCCAGTCCGAAACCTACACCATTCCTCCAGGGCGGGCCTTTGACACCAGCGGGCAAGTGGTTTTGTCCCATGAATTCGATGGTCTTGCGTCCGAGGATCCGTGTTCCGGAACGCTCCTCTCCATTGACCAGCATCCGAGCGAATTTGAAATAATCCTCAATGGTCGAGACGAGGCCGCCCCCGCCTGATTTAAAAGCGGGTTCGGACAGATAGGCTGCGACATATCGGGGCTCGGTATATTCGATAAACTCGCCGTCCCTGCGGCCATAGAGGGTTGTCAGCCGTGGATGGTTTTCTTTCTCAACGTAAAAATCCGTATCGCTCATCCCGAGCGGCTCAAACAACCGTTCCTTGAGGAAGACATCAAATGATTGACCGGTGAGGATCTCGATCAGATACCCCTGAACATCAACCGATACAGAATAGTGCCACTTTTCGCCAGGCTGGTAGAGCAGCGGGATTTTGGCAAGCCGCTTTATGGTTTCCTTGAGGTCGATACCCGGGTTGAGGATAGCCGCTTCGCGATAGGCTATGTCAACCGGCGTATTGCCAAAGTAGCCATAGGTAAACCCCGCGGTGTGGCGCATCAGGTCATGGATTGTTGGCGCGCGTTTTGGCTCCTCAAGGATCATCTCACCCTTGTCATCGACCCCGGCAAAGACTTTCAAATCGGCAAATTCAGGAATGTATTTTGACAGAGGATCAGAGAGCTGGAACTTACCTTCCTCGTAGAGTATCATCATGGCGACGCCGGTGACGGGTTTGGACATGGAGTAAATCCGGAACAGATCATCCTCGCTGACAGGATCGGCACTGGCCATATCCCTCATGCCGGACATTCCAAAATGGACAATCTTGCCGCGTCTTGCCACCAGAGTGATGACGCTGCCGAGTTTCTCTGGATCGGTATATTCGCGTTTGAAGAAGGGTTCGATGCGCGCCAGCTGCTGCGTCGACATGCCGACACGTTCCGCCTTTGTTGTGCGCATGTCTGCATGGCCTGCTGATGCGATGGACGACAGAAAGGCTGCCGCCAGGACCAGTGAGGTGCTATGCCCAAATCTTGAAGTCTCTCTTTTCATGGGGTCCCAATCTTGAATTTGAGAAAATTTCGGCGTCTCTTTGGACGTGTTGAGCACACGATCCTAGCGCAGGCAAAAATGAATGCAACCATTGTGGCGCGAGGCGCTTGATGTTTATCCCGGGTGTTGCCGAAATGATCTACAGGCCGCTGCGGCGGCGAATCTGTTCGACCTTGTCATAAAGCGGTTGCCAGTCATCTGATTTATCGATGGCATCCCACAGGGCCTCGACCTCTTCGATGAGAAGGGTTGAGGGGTGGTCTCTCTCAAAATACGCGTGGGCCGGATTGGCCTCCGATGAGGGAGCGCATTCCAGGATCGCGGCTGACAGCGCAGCAAGGTTCGCAGACGCCTTGTAGTCGCCTTGCGCCTTCTGGCCGCGCGCCAGACGGCCCCGCGATCCGCCATAGTGATCGAAGAAGAAGCCTTCAAACGGAACGCCTGCCTCGGTCAGGGCGGGCAGGAGATTGCTGGCGACATCCATGGCGGCGCCGTCGATCGTGGAAATCCCGAGGCGTCGCGACAGCGCCTTGTTGAGCGCACCGCGGTAGGCGTGCTCAAACGGCTGCAGCACGGTCTCGAGGTCAGCTGTTCCGACAAAGGAGGTGAAGCATTCGGCAAGGCGGCAGACGTTCCAGAAAATCGCCTCGGGCTGGCGGCCGTATGCGTAAAGCCCGGTCTGGTCGAAATAAGCGGCGGTGAAGCCCGGGTCGGCTGTGGGGAGAAAGCGCCACGGGCCATAGTCGAAGCTTTCGCCGGTGATATTGATATTATCCGTATTCAGAACACCGTGCACAAACCCTGCGGCCATCCAGTTTGCGGTGGTCTCGGCGGTCTTTTGAACGACCTGTTCGAGAAAGTTCAGGATGATGTTGGCGACGGGCAAAGTGGTATTAAGCTCCGGGTAGTAGTGTTCGAGCGCGTGGCGCAGGAGCTTTTCGATATCGTCTTTTTGCTCCAGAGCGGCGAGGCGCTGGAAGGAGCCGATGCGGATATGGCTGTGGGAGAGGCGGACCATGACGGCGCTGCGGGTCGGCGAGGGCTCGTCGCCGCGCATCAGGTCTTCACCGGTCTCAATGATGGAGAAGGTCTTTGAGGTATTGACGCCCAGAGCCTCGAGCATTTCTGTGGCGAGGATTTCGCGCACGCCGCCCTTGAGCGTCAGGCGACCATCGCCGCCGCGCGACCAGGGCGTCTGGCCGCTGCCCTTGGTGCCAAGGTCGAGCAGGCGGCCCGACTGTTCATTGGCGTCAAGATCGCGCATCTGGGCGAAGAGAAAGCCGCGCCCGTCGCCAAGCTCGGGATTGTAGCTGCGGAACTGATGGCCGTGATAGGCCAGCGCCATCGGTTCTTCAAGACTATCGGGCAGCGGCTCGAAACGGGCGAAATGAGCGATCCATTCCTCGTCGGTGAGATCGCCCAGACCAACCCGCGCCGCCCATGGATCATTGCGAAACCTGAGGGTTGCCGCCGGGAAGTCCGCCGGTTTGACCGGGGCAAAGAAGGCCTCGCCGAGGCCCTGGTGCGCCTTTTCACCCCTGAATGTGTCCGAAATGCCCAAAACGCGCCCTCTGTCTCTTTGTGAATAGTTCTGAACTCTACAGGGTCCGGCGACCTGATGCATCCTTTGACGTAGATACGACCTGGTGCGCTGGTGAATCGCTTGGTAACGTTGAATTGCGAAAGGCGCGGGTATCTGTGTTTCTTGTCGTCCCGGCCGAAGAGCCGGGATCTCCGGGCACGATCATGCTTCTTATGACGGTTTGAATTAGTCCCCGCATTGTGCCCTGAGGTCCCGGGTCGCGCTGCGCTTGCCCGGGACGACAACAAAAGGGGATATTCGGTGCCATTCAGATTGCCGAGTTATCGTCAGCAGGAAATGTGACCAGTATGACAATACCAGCAAGCGACTTTACCTTCATCGACCTCTTCGCGGGGATCGGCGGGCTGAGGCGCGGCTTTGAATCCGTTGGCGGGCAATGTGTCTTCACCTCCGAGTGGAACAGGTTTGCTGTCAAAACCTATCAGGCCAATAATCCCCGCGACAGCCACGAGATTGCCGGTGATATTACGCAAGTCGCGGCGCCCGATATCCCGGTTCATGATGTTCTGCTTGCCGGGTTCCCGTGTCAGCCGTTTTCGATTGCCGGGGTGTCAAAGAAGAATTCGCTCGGGCGTCCGCACGGCTTTCGCGACGATGCGCAAGGCACACTGTTTTTCGATGTTGCGCGGATCCTTGAACACCATCGGCCGCGCGCTTTTTTGCTTGAGAATGTCAAGAACCTCCTCAGTCATGACAAGGGTAATACGTTCGAGATTATCTGCCGCACCTTGACGGAAGAGCTTGGTTACACGATTGACACACGGGTGATCGACGCCAAGAGTTTTGTCCCTCAGCACAGGGAGCGTATTTTCATCGCCGGGTTTCGCGAAGACACGGGGTTTGGCTTTGACGACCTGGTGATCGGCGAGGCGGGGCAGGGACCACGCATGAAAGCTGTGTTCCATCCTGAAGATGGCAGCGAGCGGGTAGAACTACCCTTTACAACAGGGCGCGGCGGCAAGGTGTCGGACAAATATGTTCTCTCCGACAAGCTCTGGAATTACTTGCAGACCTATGCGGCCAAGCACAAAGCCAAAGGTAACGGTTTCGGCTTTGGTCTTGTGGATGCCGACAGCGTCGCACGCACCCTGTCGGCGCGCTACTACAAAGACGGGTCGGAAATTTTGGTGGATCGCGGCAAGGGCCGCAATCCGCGCCGTCTGACGCCAAGAGAGTGCGCCAGGCTGATGGGCTATGACGGGTCGGGCGAGCAAAAGTTCGTCATTCCCGTCTCGGACACCCAGGCCTACAAGCAATTTGGCAATTCTGTTGTCGTGCCGGTCGTCGAGGCTGTGGCACAACATATGGCGCCGCATATTTTGCGGCAGGACGTTCCGGAGGAGCTCGGGGCTGTTGCCTGATGTCGTCGACAAAGCCACCCGCAGCCGCATGATGAGCGGCATCAAGGGCACGAATACAAAGCCCGAGATGATCATACGCTCCGGCCTCCACAAACGCGGCTTCCGCTTCCGCCTTCATGACAAGAAACTGCCCGGCAAGCCTGATCTCGTCTTGCCAAAATATAGTGCCGTCATCTTCGTCAATGGTTGCTTCTGGCACAAGCACAACTGCCATCTTTTCAAATGGCCGAAGACGCGGCAGGAGTTTTGGCGGGAGAAGATTGAGGGTAATGCGGCGCGGGATGAGAGGAATGTCCAGGCCTTGCTTGATGGCGGCTGGCGCGTGATGACCGTTTGGGAATGTGCGTTGAAGGGGAAGACTCGGCGCCCGGAGGCGGAAGTGCTTTATCTCGCGATGCGCTGGCTGCGGAGCAACAGAAAATCGCGCGACATCGGCGGGCGATCATGATCGTCGAGCGGCAGGAGCTCAATCGCGACCCCTGATGGAAGCAATGCGTGCCATGGTGTCAGGGTGGCTCGATAGCCAGGAGGTGCCGCAGTCGTCTTCGTCGCAATTTTTTGCCATCAGTTCGAACATGTCGGCAAGATGAGACGGGTCCTCGCCAATGGCGGTCATCAGTTCCATGGCTCTTGCATCAGCTTCACGTTCGAAGTCGCGTGAATATCCCATCTCCACCATGAACGTGGGGATGGCGATGGCCATTTCTGTCAGCTCCGCCATGTCCCCTGTGATGAGCACTATAATAACGGCAATGCTGGTCGAGCGTAGAAAGCTGCGCATGATATGGCGGTTTTCGACATGGGATATCTCGTGTGCCAGGACGCCGACAATCTGCAGGTCATGGGTCGAGAGTTCGATAATTTCATCGGTCAGGACGATCTTGCCATTGGGCAGAGCAAAGGCGTTGGGGCCGAGCACAGGTGCAGAGCGGAAGACAAGCTCGGGCTCTTGTTCAAGGGCGGTCGTAGCCTTCAGCAAGCGCCGGAACTCTGTTTCGAATTTTTTCTGATCGGCTTCGGTGAGCGCGCTTGGCTCGAGAAATCCCTTATCCATGATTTTCAGAGTCTGATTGCCGATACTCTCGAGGAGTGCAGGCGGCAGGACCATGGCCATTTGGTCCGATGCGGCCGGCAGCCACCATTTGAAGAATGAGAAGGCAACGGCCCCGGTCACGACGAGAACGACGAGGGTGAAGAGCGTGAGCCGTTCCATGCGGTGCATAAGTCCCGCCGCCGAAGTTCCACGATGAGCCAAATCGACAACATCGATTGTATCATTGTCACTGGTCTCGACAACCTCTCCCTCGGAAAAGGTCAGACGCCGTGCTGAACTGCCGACCCTTTGCGAGAGCTTTATTTCTTGCCAAAGCGCCTGCAGCAGAACGGTGCCGTCCTCGCCGAGAACCGCGACGTCTCCTGTTTCCTCGACCTGAACCTGGACCGCTGTCCGGTGGGAGCTGCGCGGGGGGTAGAGAAAGCCTTCAAACTGATGGGTCAAATTCCGATCTCGATATCAAAAAATTCGCCAATTTCCTCGCCGATGGCACTGTCTTCGTCTTCCAGTGTGGAGACGAACTCAGACAAGTCCGAGGCGGCCAAGAAAGCTGTCTTGCTGGCGCGGTACTTCACCTGTCTCACCTGAGCCCACGGGTACATGAGTCCGAGGGTAAAGGCGATGGCAAGCGTATTGGACACAGTGATCCAGAGCATCTGCCAGGGCGACATTTCAGAGCGAAAACCGTGGGTATGGTCCAGCTCCATGGCGTTAAAAACCAGATTGGTGACCATGGTTTGAATATAGACGCCGATAAATAAAATCGTCAGTATAAATATTAGGGGAAGAAATTGCATAATGGGCGAAATTGAAGCGATTTCGTTTTCTGTCGATGTTGATCCGCTGCTGGCTAAAAAGAAAGCAAGACCTGTCATGATAAGCAGGCCGACAATAACAAGGAAACCGACAACATAAATCTTGTAGAATTCACCTGCCGATAAATGGACGGATAATGGTCGGCCACCGAAGCGGGCATTATTCACAAGATAGGATTGCTGCGCCTTTGCTGCAATCGGCAAGAGGAGCCCAATACTGAAGACACCTGCAATGGGCCACAGGATATAGGCCTTGAAAGCAGACCAGTAGTCCCCGTCAAAACCCAGCCGAACGTTGCGATAGCTCGACATGCGCGTATTGAATCGGAGGGATCTGTTGATAATCCAGGGGATTGCAAAGAAGAAGGCCAGTGCAAGAAAGAGGGAGAGGATCGGAGCAAAAGCGGAGGTCAGCATGTAGAAGATGTAGGCACCAACAGCGATGAGCCTGCCAATCAAGATTTGAATTGGCGTTGCGTGATACTCAAAGGCACTGTCATCGACAAAGGTGTTGCCGTAGAAATACCGCTTGGTACGAACCTTGGCCCAGGCGGAGTAGATGCCAAGGGTGAGGACCGACAAAAGAAGATTGACAATCCAGATGCCGAAAAACTCGCTGGCATTGCCGCGAAATTCAAACGGGAGATCACGCAGGGTCCCCGATGTGCCGGTTCTGGAGGGTGCTGCGTCAGCAGATGGCGCAGCAGGAAAGTCGTCGGCAGTAATGTCAGTCATGAGGGGCCCCTGGTTACTTCACAAGTGATTCATCGCAGAATGTTGCGCGGGAGGGACTATCCGGGTCAACCCTTAAATTGTTGTCAAGATTCCAACTCAACCTTTACAATTTTTGGATCATTTCGGGAATTTCGTTTTGGTCTGCCGCTTTTTAGTCGATGACTGACAATGGTCATCGCTGCAGATGGGCCGGAGATCGGAAAATCTGACGGGACTGTGCGGATGACCTAATCGACAAACTGCTCGCGCATGATGCGCTCTTCGAGCGAGTGGTCCTTGTCGAACAGCATGGTGATCGTCACATCCCTGGCTTCGCAGATCGTCACTTCACGGATGTTTCGCACTTCGGTGTGATCGGCCACCGCGCTGACCGGGCGCTTTTCCTGTTCGAGGATTTCGAATTTGACTTTTGACTTGTAAGGCAGGAGCGCACCGCGCCAGCGGCGGGGGCGGAAGGCGCTGATCGGTGTGAGCGCCAGCAGTGCGGCATCGATGGGCAGCACCGGGCCGTGGGCCGAAAGGTTATAGGCGGTGCTGCCAGCAGGGGTGGCGAGCAGGATGCCGTCGCAACTGAGTTCGTCCATACGTACCCGGTCATCGATGGAGATGCGGATTCTGGCGGTCTGGCGGGTTTCGCGCAGCAGCGAGACCTCGTTAATGGCGACGGCATTTGCCTCGTTGCCATCGGCATCTGTGGTGGTCATGCGCAAGGGGCGGATCCTGGCTTCGACGGCCTTGTCGAGGCGTTCGAGCAGGTCTTCGGTGTTATACTCGTTCATCATGAAACCGACCGAGCCGCGGTTCATGCCATAAATTGGTGTGGCGGTTCTGAGGTAGTCATGCAGGGTTTGCAGCATGAAGCCGTCTCCGCCGAGGGCGACGATGATATCGGCCTCGTCCGGCGGGACGTGGTCATATTTGGCTTTCAAAAGTGCTTCTGCCTCGGAGGCCTGATCGTTGGCAGCGGCAACAAACGCTATTTTCTTGTCGGTCATAGGGGAGGATCTTTAGTCCAATTGAGGCTGGCGTCAACTAGCCGCCTGTGGTCGACATGTGGCGGGCGACGGAAACATTGGGCGCCGCGCGGGCAATCTCGAAATCATGGCCCTTTGGCTTGCGCGAAATAGCCTCGACGATGGCTTCGTCCAGCGCCTGGATCCCGCCCTCGCGCAGGGCGTGCTTGAGGTCAGCATCGTCATCCTGGCCGAGGCACATGTAGAGTTTACCGGTTGAGGTCAGGCGCACGCGGTTGCAACCTTCGCAGAAATTATGGGTCAGCGGGGTGATGAAGCCGAGCCGGCCGCCGGTTTCCTTCACGTCGGTGTACCGCGCGGGGCCGCCGGTCTTGAAGGGGTTGTCTGTCAGGGTCAAGGATTGTTCCAGTTCGGCGCGCACCTTTGAAAGCGGCAGATATTGCTGCGACCGGTCACCATCGATTTCACCGAGCGGCATGGTTTCGATCAGGGTGAGGTCGTAGCCCCGGCCATGGGCCCAGCGGATCATCGGCTCGATTTCGGTCTCGTTGAAGTTTTGCAGGGCGACCGTGTTGATCTTGATCTTGAGGCCAGCCTTGTCGGCGGCATCAAGGCCTTCAAGCACCTTTTCCAGCTTGCCCCATCTGGTGATCGCGGCGAACTTTTCCGGATCGAGGGTGTCGAGGGAAACATTGACCCGCCGGATGCCCGCTGCATAAAGATCGCCGGCCATGCGGGGGAGCTGGCTGCCGTTGGTGGTCAGGGTCAGTTCTTCAAGCGCGCCTGTTTCGAGATGGCGAGAAAGATTTGTTATGAGGCCCATGAGTCCCCGGCGCACCAGTGGCTCGCCGCCGGTCAGGCGAAGTCTCTTGACGCCGCGCCGGACAAAACTCGTGCAGACCGTCTCGAGCTCTTCAAGGGACAGGACTTCTTTCTTGGGCAGGAAGGTCATGTGCTCGGACATGCAGTAGACACAGCGGAAGTCACAGCGGTCCGTCACCGAGACGCGCATATAGGTGACCTGGCGGCCAAAGGGATCGATGAGCGGAGCGCTATCAGCCACGCCATCGCGAAGGACGTCCTCGGGTTCCCGTGCCTTGCTGTCCAATTCCAGATCCATAGTGCTTTTTCCGGCGCAAATTTCAGTCTGAGGGGACTACACCACAACAGGCCTCATGCCGCAATTTGCCATTCGACGAAATGTGACACATTGCGCATTTACGGGAATTGACGTTAGGGTAAACGCCGGAAACCAGGCAAGACCCTGGATTGATTCCAGGTTAAGCTGCGCACTTCAGGGAGGATTTAAGTGGCAAATCGTATGATCCTGGCACTTGACCAGGGAACAACAAGTTCGCGCGCGATTCTGTTCAATGATGCCTTTGAGGAAGTTGCCTCGGCGCAAAAGGAGTTTCCGCAGATCTACCCGCAGGATGGCTGGGTGGAACATGACGCCTCGGTGATCTGGTCCGATTGCCGCGCGTTGTGCCGTCAGGTTCTGGGCGAGGCTTCGTCCGGCGACGAGATTGTCGCGATTGGTATTACCAACCAGAGAGAAACAACTGTGCTGTGGGACCGGGCGACGGGCGAACCGGTTGCCAATGCCATTGTCTGGCAGGACCGGCGCACGGCGCAGACCTGCGACGCGCTGCGCGCAGAAGGCTGGCTCGACAAGGTTCAGGCCAAGACCGGGCTGCTGCTCGATCCCTATTTTTCGGGCACCAAACTGGACTGGCTTCTCGACACTGTGCCGGGGGCTCGGGCGCGGGCCGAAAAGGGTGAGCTGGCGTTTGGCACCATCGACAGCTGGCTCATCTGGAACCTGACTGGTGGTGCTTCCCATGTCACCGATGCGACCAATGCTTCGCGGACCCTGTTGTTTAATATTGAAACCCAGGACTGGGATGACGAGATCCTCGGGCGGCTTAATGTTCCGCGCAGCCTGTTGCCGCAGGTTCTGGATTGCGCCGCTGATTTTGGCATGGCCAGTGAGGCTGTGCTCGGGCGCGCGATCCCGATTTGCGGTGTGGCCGGAGACCAGCAGGCGGCAACCGTGGGTCAGACCTGCTTCCGCCCCGGCATGATGAAATCGACCTATGGCACCGGATGCTTTGCCTTGCTCAATACCGGGTCGGAAAAGGTGACGTCGCACAATCAATTGTTGACGACCATTGGCTACCGGCTTGGCGGCAAACCGACCTATGCCGTCGAGGGTTCGATCTTCATGGCGGGCGCCACGATCCAGTGGGTGCGGGACGGCCTCAAGCTGATCAGCGATGCGGCCGAGAGCGAGGCTTTGGCCTTGAGCGCCGATGAACGCTCGGGGGTTTATATGGTGCCGGCCTTTACCGGCCTGGGTGCACCCTATTGGGACCCACATGCGCGCGGCGCCATTCTCGGGATGACCCGGGATACCGGGATCGCCGAGCTGGTCAGGGCGGCCATCGAATCAGTGTCGTATCAAACCCGCGATTTGATGGAAGCCATGGCGGCGGATATGTCTGGCGGCCTTGATGCCAGCGCGCCACTTCGGGTCGATGGCGGTATGGTGCGAAACAACTGGTTTTGCCAAAATCTGGCCGATATTTTGGGGCGTCCGGTCGAGAGGCCGCGTTATACGGAGACGACGGCGCTGGGCGCGGCGTACCTTGCTGCGCTGCAGGCTGGCATCTGTGGATCGAAGGAAGACCTGGGCTCTGCCTGGGCGCTCGACCGGGCCTTTGAGCCGTCCCTTTCGCCGGATCAACGTGATGCGCGCTACGGCGGCTGGAAAGAGGCTGTAGCCCGGATCCTGACGAGTTGAATTTAGCACCTGAATCTGGCGATTGACGGAAGACCTGGCGATTGACACGGGGGGTAATCCGCTTATGGTGTCAAAAAAGGGCTGAAATTGCCCGGTATTTCGGGAGGATGAGTATGAAATTCGGGATCGGTCAAGCCGTCAGGCGCACCGAGGACGTCCGCTTTGTGACGGGTAATGGTCAATATGCGGACGATATAAAATTCCCCAATATGGTGCATTGTCTGGTGGTCCGGTCACAAGTTGCGCACGGGATTATCAACTCAATTGATCTTGATGATGCCAAAGCGGTCGACGGCGTTCTGGCGATTGTCACTGGCGAGGATCTTGAGG
>CBFDBJ010000020.1:0-44613 GCA_965603015.1 uncultured Alphaproteobacteria bacterium | reverse complement strand
GCGCCCACCAGCACCGGGCCGCTGGCGCCAATGCTGAGTGCCAACTCTCTGGGTAAAATGACCGACGCAGACATTTACATCGATCAGATGATGCAAGTTGCGCCAAAGCACCCGGCAACATGGGGATTCAGATGCGGTGCTCTTATGCGGGCTGGAAAATACGAAGAGGCCCTTGAAGCCAATGCACGGGGCGCTGAACTTTGCTCCTATCGATCTCCGTTTCGCACCATTTTTGTCTCCAATGATGCCTCCATCCATTTGGGTTTGCGCGACTTTGCTGTGGTTGAGGCGCGTTGCCGGGAGCATTTGACCAGCGGGGCAAATGGACGATCACAAAGACTGCTCGTTGTAGCCCTGGCTCATCAAGGCAAACTGGCGGATGCTGGAAGGGAAGCAGAAGCCCTGAAGAAATATTGGCCTGATCTCACTCTTGTTGCCATGGAGCGAATACTGCGCAGTTCCAATGAGACGGACGAAAGCATCAAGCTTCAGCTTGATGGCCTTCGCCTGGCAGGGGTAGAATAAGGTGGATAGTGCCCATGGGTAGTTTTCTCAAAGAACTGAACCGTCGCCAGGTCTGGATGTTTGGCGGAGTCTATCCGTCGCTCGCAGAACAGGAAGAAGAAGCTTAATATCGTGAATTATCTGGAGCACCTATGACACGTGTTAAATTCGACACCTACTACAAATATGATGAGCTGACGAAAATCCTTCATCAGCTTGCGGATGACCATCCAGACCTCGTCTCCGTCTCTTCCTACGGTAAGAGCCACGAGGGGCGCGATCTCTGGGTTGCCACGGTGACCAATTTCAAGACCGGACCGGCGGAGGAGAAGCCGGCCATGCTGGTTGATGGCAATATCCATGCGCCGGAGGTTATCGCCTCCATGGTCGCGCTGCGCCATTTGTCTGACCTCGTTGATGGCTACGGTAAGGATGAGGAGGTCACGCGCTGTCTCGACACCCGCGCCTTCTACATTATCCCCCGCGTCAATGTCGACGGCGCCGAACTGGCGCTCTCCGATGAGCCGCGTTTCGTGCGCTCATCGACACGGCCTTACCCGTTTGATGAAGAGCCCCTCGACGGGCTGCTCGCCGAGGATATCAATGGCGACGGACATATTTTCACCATGCGCGTGCCCGACACCAATGGCCGCTGGAAGAAAGATCCCGACGACCCACGCCTGATGATCGAGCGCGGGCCCACCGAAGAGGGCGGTGACTACTTTATGCTGCTGCCCGAGGGCCGCATCCGCAATTACGACGGTGTCACCGTCACGCCGCGCCATGCCAAAGAGGGCCTCGACCTTAATCGCAACTGGCCGTCCTACTGGAAGCGTGAGCACGAGCAGCAGGGCGCCGGGCCATTTCCCTTGTCCGAGCCGGAAACCCACGCCCAGGCAAGCTTTATCTCGTCGCATCCCAATATTGTCACCTGGATCGCGGGCCACTCGTTCACCGGTGTGCTCTTGCGCGCCGGCTACAACGAGCCCGACGATCAGATGCCGATGCCTGATGAAGCCCATTACAAGATGGTCGGCGAAAAGGGCACCGAGCTATCCGGTTATCCGGCGATCAGTGTCTACCACGACTTCCGCTATGGCCGCGAGACCATCGCCGGAACCGTTGGCTGGGGCTGGGATCATCTGGGGATCTTTCTGTGGTCACCGGAATACTGGGCGCCCTACCGCAATGCCGGTGTCGAACCGGAGCACTATGGCCGCTGGCTGGGTCGTCATGATGCGGACGATCAAAGGAAAATGCTGGCCTATTCCGACAAGGAGCTGGATGGCATTGGCTTTGCGCCGTGGAAGGAATTTGATCACCCGGAATTGGGGTCCGTCGAGATCGGTGGCTGGAACCTCTTCCGGTTTCTTTATAATCCCCCTGAAAGTCAGATTGAAAAAGAAACCGCACCGTTTTCCAAATGGTTTACCTGGCAGCTCCTGATGTCACCGCGCCTCGCGCTGCGCAGTTCCAAGGTGGAAACGCTCGGCCATGACAGCCATCTCATTCAGGTCGTCGTGGAAAACGCCGGCTATCTGCCAAGCTACGGCAGCGGCAAGGCACTGGAGCTGAAAGCGGTGCGTGATCTCGTCGCCGAAATTACCCTGCCCGAGGGCGCAAGCCTCATTCAGGGTGAGCTTCGAAGCGAACAGGGTCAGCTTGAGGGCCGCGCCGGAAAGCCGTCGATCACGCTTGGAGCGTTCCTGTCCGACAAGACAGACGACCGGGTCAAACTCGAGTGGATTGTCAAGGGTGCCACCGGTCATCAGGTAGAAATCACGGCGCGCCACGACAAGGCCGGCACTGTCAGGGTGTCGCTGCGGTGCGATTGATCAACCGCTAGACCTTTTTCACGATTCATAGGATCGCGAAAAAGGGCCAGATGTTTGTGTGGTCGCGCATTCGAACCCAAAAACCGCGCACACTTTTTGTGAATGCGCTCTAGGGCGCGCACTGGCTTTGCTGGATCACACGATCTGAAGGAATATAGAGGGTAAAGGTTGAGCCTTTGCCGACTTCGCTTGCCACGCTAATTTCGCAGTCGTTGGTCGAGATCATTTCGCTGACAAGGGCAAGGCCAAGCCCGGCCCCTTCGACACCCTGACTGCGCACCCAGTCAGCCCGCGAGAAAGCAGTGAAGATGCTTTCGAGCTGCGACTCCTCGATGCCGCGGCCCTTGTCCGAAATGGAAACCTCAACACTCTGGTCGTGGTTTATCGCGACGCGCAGTGTAATGGTGCTGTGTTCGGGAGAGAACTTGATCGCATTGTCCACGAGATTGGTAATGATCTGTTTGAAATGACGTTCGTCGAAAATGATATGCGGCGCGTCATCATGAGCCTGAAAATCTATCTAGATATTCTTCTTGCGGGCCTTGTGGTTGGTCTGAGTCCAGCAGGTTTCCAGCACAGTGTTGATGTTAATGTCGTCCCGATGGGCATCACTTTCATTGGCGGCCAGGCTTGAAATATCAAGGATATCGTTCACAAGACTGGTCAAATGTTGCCCGGCAGAGTGGATGTACTGATTGTATTCAATGGCCTTTTGGGGATCACGTTCCAACAAATCCGTCGTCCGCATTATATCCGAGAAGCCGACAATGGCGTTGAGCGGAGTGCGCAGTTCGTGTGACACATTGGCAAGGAAGGCTGACTGCGTGCGCTGGGCGATCCTTGATTGCTCCAGCGCGTCCCGGAGCTCAAAGCCCATGTCCTGCAAAACCTGATTGCGTTCCTTGAGGGCTTTCTCGGCATGGACCTGTTTGGTAACATCCCGGCCAACCGAAACGAAAAGGTCATCGTGTTGGTCGGTCGAGGGAACCGGGTTTATGGAGACGTCAAAATATTTCTTTTCGCCATCGACGTTGATGATCGGGACCCGCCTCGACCAGCTTTCGCCGTTTGACAGCAGATCAGTGATTTCCGGGCGTAGCATATTTGTATCGTAGCCACGTGACGTAATATCGAAAATATTCAAGCCAAGGAGACTGCTGGCTGGAACCTGCGTCGCGTCTTCAGTTGCCGGATTGCAGTCGATAATCTTGCCGTCAGCATCTGAAATGATAACGATCTCCGAGACCTGGCGAATGATCTCTGCCTGACGGATGTACCCTTCCAGCACGTTGCACTGTGCGATCTTGGAGCTCGTCAGCGAGGCTACGGTCGTCAGAATTTCCAGGTGGGTGCTGTCAAAGCGATCCGGAAGCTGGTCTTCGCAATCGATCACGCCGTAGATCTCGCCATCGACCAGGACCGGGACGCAGATTTCCGAGCGGGCCTCGATGACATCACGGATATAACGTGGGTCTTGCGCCAGGTCGTTGACAACGATTGGCAATTTCGTCTGGGCGACAGATCCGGTAATGCCCTTGCCCATCGGGATGGTGAGCGAATTGACAATCTCGGTGTTGCCCGGGTTCTTGGGCCCGCTGGCCGCCACCTGGATCAGATGGTCCTCGCTGGCATCGTACCGGTAGATGACGCAGTCAGCAAAGTCGAGCCGGGCCGCAACCTCGCGCGCTACGTGCCAGAAAAGGTCCTCGACGTTGAGGATCGTCATCAGCGATATCGCAAACTCGTTGAGCACCGTCAGATCGCGCTGCCTGGCTTCCAGTTCGTCGATATGTTGCTTGAGACGGACCTCGTCTCTAATCGTGTTCACGGCAATCCCCTGGAAGATCGTTTAAGAGGCCATTCTGGCTGTTTATCCTTAACAAATCTTTCGGTCCAGAGGTTAAATCTGTTCCAGATAATACGAACTTCAGGGCGTGATCAGCAAGTCGTCGCCTCCCCTGGTCACATGTGAGAGACGGGCCGTGGTCAGGGAGAAAACTTTGGAACCGGCGCAGCTAAAGAGCCGTCACGGCGCCGTCCGCCAGATTGTCATCTGATGGGATCGAGCTTGCCAGCACAATATCAACCCCAGGGTGCGTAGAAACAACAATAGAACTACCGGGTGTTGGCCGACTGTCTAAGGGCACGGGGGTGGTCGTCGCGATTGGAATTGAGCGATGTCGGGATCGACCAGACCCGGCGCCCCAGGCACTGCAAAACGAAGCCGGTGACACTGTTTCCCACAGTCCCGGCAGCGCTCTGGGAGGAAATCGAAAGAATTGTCTCCATCGCCGCCATGTTTGAATCCATGATTGTTGCCACAGGTTCCACGGAGCGCTAAAACCATCTCGCAAACGCGAAATAAACTCGTCCCTGTCGCCTGTCGGTCTGAAGGGTTGGCGGGTGAAATCAAGAAAAACAAAAACCATCGATAGATGAGTGGAGACGACCATGGCTGGAACTGCCCTTAACCGCGCAAAGCCCCTGCGCAGCGTCCTTTATATGCCCGGCTCAAATGCCAGAGCGATGGAAAAGGCCAAATCGATCCCGGCCGACGCCATCATCCTGGATCTGGAGGACGCTGTTGCTCCGGATGCCAAGGAGGAGGCGCGCGCTCAGGTGTGCGCCGCAGTGAAGGCGGGCGGCTTTGGCAAGCGGGAGGTTATCATCCGGGTGAACTCCCTGCGCTCCCCCTGGGGCGAGGATGATATCAAGGCTGCGGCCGAGGCTCTGCCAGACGCCATCCTGGTTCCCAAAATCAATAAGGCCGCAGAAGTAGGCGAGGCCAGCGATCTGATGGACCGGGCCGGCGCTCCTGCCGGAGTCGCCATGTGGGCCATGATGGAAACGCCGCTCGCCATGTTAAATGCGCAAGATATTGCCGCCGCCGCGATAGAGGACGATTGCCGTCTCACGTGCTTCGTCATGGGCACCAACGACATCATCAAGGAAATCTTCTGCGAGCCGCTGGAAAACCGCGCCCCTCTCATGGCCAGCCTCCAGCTCACCTTGTTGGCGGCGCGCGCCTACGGTCTCAATATCCTCGACGGTGTCTACAACGACATTGCCAATGCCGAAGGGTTCAAGGCTGTGAGCCAGCAGGGCGCGGATCTCGGATTTGACGGCAAGACGCTCATTCATCCAAGCCAGGTCGCCCCGTGCAATGAAATCTTTGCCCCTACCGCCGAAGAGGTTACCTGGTCACGTCAGGTCATTGCCGCGTTTGAAGCACCGGAAAACAGCGGCAAGGGGGTCCTCAAGGTCGAGGGCAAGATGGCCGAGCTGCTGCACGCCGATATCGCACGCCGGGTGGTTGCCATTGCCGATGCGATCGCCGAACTCGAGGCCGCCGCCCAATGACGGTCCAGAAAACCAATCCAAAAACCAATAGCGGCAACTTTTTTGAAGATTTCAGGATCGGCCAGAAGCTGGTGCACGCAACGCCGCGCACCGTGACGGCCGGGGACGCCGCGCTTTATACCAGCCTCTTTGGTCCGCGGTTCCCGGTCCAGTCCTCTGCCGAATTTGCCCGCAGCCTCGGACTGCCTGAGGCGCCGATGGATGATTTGCTGACCTTCCACATCATTTTTGGCAAGACCGTTGCGGACATCTCGCTCAACGCCGTGGCCAATCTGGGCTATGCCGAGTGCCGTTTCCTGCGGCCGGTCTATGCCGGCGATACCCTCGCCGCGACCTCCGAAGTTATCGGACTGAAAGAAAATTCCAACGGCAAGACCGGTATCGTCTATGTCCGCTCCACCGGCACCAATCAGCGCGGTGAAACCGTTGCCTCCTGGGTCCGCTGGGTCATGGTCAGAAAGGGTGACGAGGCAGCCCCTGCGCCAGAGGCCGTAGTGCCTCAGCTCGCAGACGTGGTCTCGGTCTCGGATCTGGCCCTGCCTGAAGCGAATTTCGGCGCTTACGATTGCGCCCTCGCGGGCAGCCCCCATCGCTGGGGCGCCTATGAGCCGGGTGAACAGATCGATCACGTCGATGGCATGACCATCGAAGAAGCCGAGCACATGATGGCCACGCGGGCTTTCCAGAATACCGCAAAGGTTCACTTCAATCAGTTCACCGAGGGCAAGGGCCGGTTCGGGCGCCGTCTGATCTATGGTGGCCACGTTATCTCGCTGGCCCGCGCCTTGTCCTTCAATGGTCTGGGCAATGCGGCCTTTGTCGCTGCGATCAATGCCGGGGCCCATGTCGCGCCCTGCTTTGCCGGTGACACGGTCTACGCATGGTCGAGGATTGTTGAAAAGGCCGAACTTCCGGGCCGTGATGACTGCGGCGCGCTACGGGTTAATACCATCGCCACAAAGGACTACCCCTGCGCGGGTTTCCCGCTCAAGGATGAAGCGGGCAAGAACCACGAAGCCGTCATTCTCAATCTCGACTATTGGGTGATCATGCCAAAATGACGCAATTTTCAGACAAAATTGGAGTCAAACCCGGGCATGGAACCATGGTAGTGTTGACACTGCGCGAGTCACTCATAAACTCGTCCTGACCAAAACACGCCCGGAGGTTTCTCCGCCGGGTGCCAAGGGCCCCACATCCGTCACATCCGGCCCGGAGACATAAAAAATGGCAGAACCAAAGCTCCGACCCCGTCCAAGGTCGCCCTTCTTCGATATCTATCGCTGGCCGCTGACCATGCTGACCTCGATCCTGCACCGGGTCACAGGGATCGGCATCGCCCTCGGCGGTCTCTTGCTGGCCTGCTGGCTGGTTGCCCTCGCGCTTGGCCCGGATTCCTACGCCAGGGTCCAGGCCTTCCATGGTCATTTCATCGGGCGCTTCCTGCTCTTTGGTTTCACCTGGGCGCTGGTTTATCACTGGCTCAACGGCATCCGCCATCTCGCCTGGGATGTCGGGATTGGTTTTGACAAGCAAACCGGATTTCGCTCCGGGCTGTTTGTCTTGCTTGGCTCCGTCGGGTTCACACTGGTTATCTGGGCGCTCGCCTATATGATGAGAGGGCAAGGACTATGAGTATCAGAACACCTCTTGCACGGGCCCGCGGCCTTGGCGCCGCGTCTGAAGGCGCCGATCACTTCTGGAAAAAAACCGTCACATCCGTGGCGCTTATACCGCTTGCCGTCTGGTTCATCTGGTCCGTTATTGGCCTGGCCTGGAAGCCCTACGAGGCGGCCGTCGATTTTGTCGCAGAGCCGCAGAATACGGTTTTCCTGCTCTTGTTCATCACAGTTGGCTTTGCCCATTTCCGCATGGGGCTCCACTCGGTCATTGACGACTATATCCATGACAGATCCTACAAAGTCGTCGCCCTCATTCTCAACGATTTCTTCTGCGTTGTTATGGGGATGATCTGTGCTCTTTCCGTTCTAAAAGTATTCATTCTGGCGATCCCCGCCTGAGGCTGGCGATCAAGCCATCACAAAGTTGCATTCAGGAATTTAAAAAGTGTCATACGAAATTATCGATCATACCCATGATGTCATCGTTGTGGGCGCAGGCGGCGCGGGGCTCCGGGCAACGCTGGGATGTTCCGAGGCCGGACTAAAAACCGCCTGCATCACAAAAGTATTCCCGACGCGCTCCCATACCGTGGCGGCCCAGGGCGGCATTTCAGCATCGCTCGGCAACATGGGCGAGGACGACTGGCGCTGGCATATGTATGACACGGTCAAGGGCTCCGACTGGCTTGGCGACCAGGATGCGATCGAGTATCTGGTCAGGAATGCGCCCAAAGCAATTTATGAACTCGAACACTTCGGCGTGCCTTTTTCGCGCACCGAGGAGGGCAAGATTTACCAGCGCGCCTTTGGCGGCATGACCCGCAATTTCGGCGAAGCCCCGATCCAGCGCACCTGCGCCGCGGCTGACCGTACCGGTCACGCCATGCTGCACACGCTTTATGGTCAAAGTCTGCGCCATAAGACGGATTTTTTCATTGAGTATTTCGCCCTCGATCTTCTGATGGAAGACGGCGAATGCCGCGGTGTTCTGGCGCTCTGTCTGGAAGATGGCAAGATCCACAGGTTCCGCGCCCAGCGCACAATCCTGGCGACCGGAGGCTATGGCCGCTCCTATTTCTCTTGCACCTCCGCCCACACCTGCACTGGCGACGGCAACGGCATGGTCCTCAGAGCCGGGCTTCCCTTGCAGGATATGGAATTCGTTCAGTTCCACCCGACCGGCATTTATGGCGCCGGCTGTCTCATCACCGAAGGCGCGCGCGGTGAGGGCGGTTATCTTGTGAATTCAGAAGGCGAGCGCTTCATGGAACGCTATGCGCCGTCCGCCAAGGATCTGGCCTCCCGCGATGTGGTATCGCGCGCCATGACCATCGAGATCCGGGAAGGCCGCGGCGTCGGACCAAACAAGGATCATATCTTCCTGCATCTTGATCACCTGGATCCGGCCGTGCTGGCCCAGAGACTGCCGGGGATTTCAGAATCCGCACATATTTTTGCCGGGGTTGACGTCACCAGGGCCCCGATCCCGGTCCTGCCAACGGTCCACTATAATATGGGCGGCATTCCGACCAATTATCACGGCGAGGTGGTTACCAAAAAGGGTGATGATGCTGACACCGTGGTGCCAGGCCTGATGGCGATCGGCGAAGCCGCCTGTGTTTCCGTCCACGGCGCCAATCGTCTTGGCTCAAACTCACTGGTTGATCTTGTGGTCTTTGGCCGTGCCGCCGCTCTGCGCGCCGCTGAGACCATTGAAGCCGGCGAGACACTGCCGGAAGTCGCGAAAGCCTCAACCGACAAGGCGCTCGATCGGTTCGACAGGTTCCGTCAATCGTCCGGTTCGACCTCAACCGCTGAAATTCGTTTGCGTATGCAAAAGGTCATGCAGGAAAACTGCGCCGTGTTCCGAACCGGCGATGTGCTGGAAGAAGGCCGTGCCCGGATTGCGGATGTCTATGAAGGGGCCAAAGACCTTGGCATTACCGACCGCTCCATGGTCTGGAATACCGACCTTGTCGAAGCCCTTGAGTTCGACAACCTCATTGGCCAGGCCATGGTGACCATGGAATCAGCGGCCAATCGCAAGGAAAGCCGCGGCGCCCACGCCCGCGAGGATTTTTCCGAGCGTGACGATGGGGAATGGATGAAGCATACGCTGGCCTGGTTTGATGAAGGCAAGGTCAATCTCGACTATCGCCCGGTTCATGCCTGGACAATGACCGACGACATTGAGTACATCGAACCCAAAGCCCGCGTTTACTAGAGTTCTCCGAGATTAAAGGAACGACGACATGGTCGAATTTTCGCTGCCCAAAAATTCCAAAGTAAAAAAGGGCAAGCTCCACAAGGCCCCTGAGGGCGCAACCAATGTGCGCAATTTCCAGGTCTATCGCTGGAGCCCGGAGGACGATGAAAATCCGCGGGTTGATACCTATGAAGTCGACATGGACACCTGCGGACCCATGGTTCTCGATGCGCTGATCAAGATCAAGGATGAAATCGACCCCACACTGACGTTCCGGCGGTCCTGCCGTGAGGGGATTTGTGGCTCCTGCGCCATGAATATTGATGGCATAAATACTCTGGCCTGCACCAAGGGCATGGATGAGGTTAAGGGCGACGTCAAGGTCTACCCGCTGCCTCACGCCGACGTTGTCAAGGATCTGGTGCCCGATCTCACTCACTTCTTTGCCCAGCACGCCATGATGGAACCCTGGCTCAAGACCGATACGCCCGCCCCGGAAGGTGAATGGCTGCAGTCAGAAGAAGACCGCGAGAAAATCGACGGCCTCTATGAGTGTATTCTGTGCGCGTCCTGTTCCACGGCCTGTCCATCCTATTGGTGGAACTCGGATCGCTTTATGGGGCCGGCTGCACTTTTGCAGTCGTATCGCTGGCTCATCGACAGCCGCGATGAGGCGACAGACGAACGTCTTGACGCCCTGGAAGACCCCTTCCGGCTCTATCGCTGTCACACCATCTTCAACTGCACCAACACTTGCCCCAAGGGTCTCAACCCGGCCAAGGCGATTGCCGAAATCAAGAAGATGATGCTCGAACGCGCGATGTAGAAGGAAGGGTGGCGTCCCTTGACCATTGAAACGCAACGTCTCGTCCTCCGCCCGCCTCGCGAAGGTGATCAGGACGCTGTCCGGGCTCAGCTGTCCAGGTTTGAGATTGCCAAATGGCTCGCCAAGGTTCCCCATCCCTACCCGCCCGGCCACGAACAGCTCTGGTGGGCGCGGGCCAGGGAGCGTGAGGCGCTCGGCCATCCGGCCTTTTTCATGATGGTTCTGAAGGGCGATGAAACCGACACCTCAATTGGCTCGATTGCCATCGGCCCGACGGCTGAAGGCCCCTGGCGTCTCGGCTATTGGCTGGATCAGCCGCACTGGGGCAAGGGCCTGATGAGCGAGGCTGTGGCCGGTGTCGTTGCCCACGCCCTCAAAACATGGGCCCCGGATGTCATCCTCTCCGGCGTCTACAAGGATAACGCAGCTTCGGCCGCGATCCTTGAAAAACTGGGCTTTGTCTACAAGGATACCAGCGAGGAATGGTGCGAGGCCAGGCAGCAAACCCTGCCGCATCTCAACCTCGTCCTCAAACCATAGTTACCATGTTTTAGCAAGATGGGGTCAGACACCATTTGCCTTTTTCATGGTATTGCAGTGCAATATCTTGCATTTCCTCGAGAAATCTCCCATTAGTCCCCGATGAAGTTTCTTGACCAGGCCAGAGTATTTGTAAAAAGCGGTAACGGGGGCGCCGGCAGCGTCTCGTTTCGCCGTGAAAAATACATTGAGTTCGGCGGCCCCGACGGCGGTAACGGCGGGCGCGGCGGCGATGTTATTGTCGAATGCGTCGATGGTCTCAACACCCTGATCGACTACCGCTACCAGCAACATTTCAAGGCCCAGGTCGGCACCCACGGCATGGGCCGCGACATGGCCGGCGGCGATGGCGATGACGTGATCCTCAAGGTCCCGGTCGGCACCCAGATCCTGGAAGAGGACAATGAGACCCTCATCGTCGATCTGACAGAGGTCGGCCAGCGCGTCACCCTGCTCAAGGGCGGCAATGGCGGCTTCGGCAACGCTTACTTCAAAAGCTCGATCAATCAGGCGCCGCGCCGCGCCAACCCGGGTCTCGAGGGCGTTGAGAAGTGGGTCTGGCTGCGCATGAAGCTGATCGCCGACGCCGGGCTCATCGGGCTGCCCAATGCGGGCAAGTCGACCTTCCTGTCATCTGTTTCCGCCGCGCGGCCCAAGATCGCCGATTATCCGTTCACGACGCTTCATCCGGGCCTTGGCGTCGTTGACGTGGACGGCGACGGCCTTGTGCTGGCCGATATTCCGGGCCTCATCGAAGGCGCGTCCGAAGGCGCGGGCCTGGGCCACAGGTTCCTTGGTCATGTCGAGCGCTGCGAGGCGCTTATTCATCTTGTTGATGGCACCGCCGAAACAGATGATGTTGTTGCCGCCTACAAAACCATTCGCGCCGAGCTGGAGGCCTATGGCGCCGGCCTCGAGACGAAGAAGGAAATTCTTTGCCTCAACAAGGTTGATGCGCTCACGGACGACCTGATCGAGGAACGCTGCGCCGCGCTGTCAAAGGCTGCCGGCGTCCCGGTCGAAGCGATCTCGGCGGTAGCTGGCAAGGGCGTTAAAACTGTGCTCCGGCGCATCAAGGCGCGCGTCAACGAAGTGCGCTTCCCCGAGGCTGTGCCTGACCCGGACAGCGAGAAGGAAACGGCCGGAGGCTGGAAGCCATGATCTGGTGTGTATCATGACGGGGCGTCTCGATCAGGCGCAGCGCATTGTTATCAAGGTTGGCTCCACCCTTCTCATAGAACCCGATACATCGCGCGTTAATACGAAATGGCTTGGCACGCTTGCCCGGGACATTGCCGCTCTGCGCGCGCGCGGCGCGGCCGTCCTTGTGGTCTCTTCCGGCGCCATTGCCCTGGGCCGTGAAAAACTGAAATTCCATGAGGGGCTGCTCAATCTGGAAGAGGCGCAAGCCGCCGCAGCGGCAGGGCAGGTTGATCTGGCACAGGCCTGGGCGGGCGCATTCGCATCTCACGGCGCCCCGGTTGCACAAATTCTTCTCACGCTTTCAGATACAGAAGAGCGACGCCGCTACCTCAATGCCCGCGACACAATCGAGACGCTGCTGGAGCGCGGCGCCATTCCTGTGGTCAATGAAAATGATACGGTTGCCACATCGGAGATCCGCTTCGGCGACAATGATCGTCTGGCCGCCCGCGTTGCCTCAATGATTTCGGCAGACTGTCTTGTGCTCCTGTCAGACATCGATGGTCTGTACCGCGAAGACCCGAAGGTCAATCCCGATGCCGGGTTTATCTCCGAGGTAGCCGACATCACCCGTGAGATTGAAGCCATGGCCGGAGTGGTAACACAGCGCACCGCTGCGGCGATCGGTTCAGGCGGCATGGCAACCAAACTGATGGCCGCGAAGATTGCCACAGGCGCCGGCTGCCATATGGTGGTGACCTCGGGGGCTCGCGAGCACCCGATTGCCGGGCTCCTTGCCGGCGAGCGGGCGACCTGGTTTCCCGCATCTGAAACCCCGCGCGCGGCGCGCAAGCACTGGATTGCCGGCGGTCTCAATCCGGAGGGCAGCGTCAGCGTCGATGACGGCGCCGAGCGCGCCCTGCGCAAGGGCGGCAGCCTGCTGCCCGCCGGGGTGAAAACCATCGACGGAAGCTTTGAGCGCGGCGCGGTTGTCGATGTGCGCACTGAAAAAGGTCGTCTCATCGCCCGTGGCCTGTCGGCCTATTCAAGCGAGGATGCGCGGCGTATCATGGGTCATAACAGCTCGGCGATCGAAAGCCTGCTTGGCTACCGTGGCCGTGCGGAACTCGTTCACCGGGACGACATGGTATTAATGTGAGTAAGGAACTGTCGAGGACGCTATGAGTAACAAGGATATCGGTAAGCTGATGGACGATATGGGCAAGAGAGCCCGTGCCGCTGCCATGCAACTGGCCAGAGCCTCCAGTGCTGAAAAGCAAGCTGCTCTCATGGCCATGGCGGACAAAATTCGTGCGCGCGAAAGTGAAATCCTGGTGGAAAACCAAAAGGATCTCGCCGCTGCCGATGAACACGGACTGTCCGGTGCCATGCGTGACCGCCTTGCGCTTGATCATGACCGGATCGAGACCATCGCTGGCGGGCTTGAAACAGTTGCCGCCTTCAAGGATCCCGTCGGCGATCTCATGGAAGAATGGGATCGCCCCAACGGTTTGAAAATTTCACGAGTGCGCGTGCCGCTCGGTGTGATCGGCGTGATCTACGAAAGTCGTCCCAACGTCACCGCCGATGCCGGAGCCCTCTGTCTCAAGGCGGGCAATGCAGCAATCCTGCGCGGTGGATCCGAAAGCGTCTTTTCAGCTCGGGCGATCCATGCCTGTCTGGTCGAAGGCCTCGAGGCAGCCGGGTTGCCCGGCGACGCGATCCAGCTTGTCCCGACCCGGGACCGTGCGGCGGTTGGCGCCATGTTGCAGGACATGGCCGAATACATTGATATTCTGATCCCCAGAGGCGGCAAGGGTCTCAACGCCCGGGTGATGGCAGAAGCCCGCGTGCCGGTTATCGGCCATCTTGAAGGTATCTGCCATGTCTATGTCGATGGCTTCGCTGATATCGAAAAGGCCGTCGCCGTCGTTGTTAACGCCAAGATGAGGCGCACCGGAATTTGCGGAACCGCCGAAACATTGCTCATTGACCGCAAGGCCGCCGCCACACATCTGAGGCCGATCCTTGATGCGCTGGTAGAGGCCGGTTGCGCCATTCGCGGTGATGCAGATGTCTGTGCCGCTGATGATCGGGCCACGCCTGCGACCGAGGAGGATTGGCAAACGGAGTATCTCGACGCGATCATTTCCGTCGCTCTGGTTGATGGTGTGGACGGCGCGATTGATCACATCGGCAAATACTCGTCGGGACACACAGAGGCTGTCATTTCAGAGGACAGAGCCGTGATAGATCGTTTCACAAGGCTCGTCGACAGCGCGATCCTTATGGTCAACGCCTCGACCCAATATGCCGATGGCGGCGAGTTTGGCATGGGCGCCGAGATCGGCATTGCCACCGGCAAGTTGCATGCGCGCGGTCCTGTCGGCGCAGAACAGCTCACCAGCTATAAGTATATCGTACACGGATCAGGTCAAACCAGACCATAGGATGGTCAGGTCTCACGATAGCGCAGCAAAGGGAAGGCGTATGACACCGGTTCGAAACAAGGCGCGCAAGATAGGTCTTCTGGGCGGCTCGTTCAATCCGGCGCACGAGGGCCATCGTCACATATCGCTCATCGCCTTGCGGCGTCTTGGTCTCGACGAAATATGGTGGCTGGTCTCGCCGCAAAACCCGTTAAAGTCTGCCGCCGATATGGCACCCTTTGAGCAGCGCTATCACTCCGCACAGGCGGTGGCGCGTCATCCCCGGATCAAGGTCATGGACCTGGAGACCCGCCTCGGCACGACCTTTACAGCAGATCTTCTGGCAAAGCTTAAGGAGCGGGATCACAGCAGCTTCGTCTGGCTCATGGGCGGCGACAATCTCATGCAGGTGGATCAGTGGAAGAACTGGCGAAAGATCTTTGAAACCGTGCCGGTTGCCGTGATCGCCCGGCCCGGTTTTGAAAAGGCTGCCCTTGGCTCCAGGGCCGCCCACGTCTACCGCGCTGTCCGCCTTGATGCGTCCGACAGCCTCAAACTGGCGCTCATGCAGCCGCCTTGCTGGACCGTCCTTCAGGAGCAGCTCACCGGCCTGTCCTCGACCGAAATACGCAAATCCGGCAGCTCCCGGAGCGACGAGAGCTGAGTCGTTTCTGTTGCATCTGTGCCGCAGTGCAGCAGAGAGGGGCCGGCTAAAGAGTAAAAAAGAAGAGCGATTTCAAGGTATTAACCTAAGGAAACGGGATTGGTAGGCGTAAAAATTGTTTTGTGGTACGTTCCCGCCGTTTCTCGCCTGAAGAATTGGTCCTTACGGGAGAAACTGCTCCTCACGCGAGGAGCAAACCAGATGGAGACAGATCCTGACTGACATGAGTTCCGCCGCGACGACAGATCCTGATGCAACAGGCTCTGAAATGGCCGGCCCTGAAGCAGCCGACAAAGCTGCAACAGATCTATTTTCCCTCATTCTCCACTCACTTGATGAAGACAAGGCGCAAGACGTCGTGTCAATCGACCTTGCCGGCAAGACCTCGATTGCCGATTATATGGTCGTCGCATCGGGCCGTTCCCAGCGCCATGTGGGTGCTCTTGCTGATCATTTGCAACGTCGGTTCAGAGAAGCCGGTTATGGCCGGTGCCGGATTGAAGGCATGCCATCATGCGACTGGGTCTTGATCGATGCGGGCGATGTTATCGTTCATATCTTTCGTCCCGAAGTGCGTGATTTCTACAGGCTGGAAAAGATCTGGGGTGTTGATTCGTCAACTTTTCATTCCGAGGCGGATATCGATCCGGCTGAAGCCACACCTGCGGACTAACGCCCGCGCCTGAAACCCTTTGGCGCCCGCGCCAAAATTCGCTAGGGTTCCCTCTCAAAACAACAAGAAATTGTGAGGGAACACAGCCATGGGCACTCCGGGTCGTCTTGAAGGAAAAATCGCGGTCATCACAGGCGGGGCCAGCGGGATTGGTCGCGGCACTGTCGATCTCTTTATTGCCGAGGGCGCAAAGGTCATTGTCGGCGATGTCCAGGATGACAAGGGCGCGAGGATCGAAGAGGATCACGCCGGCAAGGCGTTTTATATTCACACCGATGTTTCCAACGAGGCTCAGGTCAAGGCGATGATCGACCTTGCCGTCCAAAAGTTTGGCCGTCTCGATTGCCTGTTTAACAATGCCGGTTATGTCGGTCACTCCGGCGGCGTTGTCGATGTGACGCCCGAAGGCTTCCGCACAACAATGGATGTCCTGGTTCTCGGCGTCATGCTGGGCATGAAACACGCCGCGCCTGTGATGATTAAGCAGGGCAGCGGCAGCATCATCAATACCGCCTCGATTGCCGGTATCGGCACGAGCTGGGGCCCGATCATCTATTCAACCGCCAAGGCTGCTGTCATGCATGCCACAAAATGGGCCGCGATTGACCTGGCCGAACACAAGGTCCGCGCCAACGCCATCTGCCCCGGCGGCATCGTCACACCGATCTTCGCCAAAGCCATGGGGGCCCCGAGCCAGTTGGCCGATCAGACGCTGGATCTGGTCCAGACGGCTTTCGATGATTTGCAGCCCATTCCGCGCGCCGGCTTACCAGCCGATATCGCCGAGGCGGCGCTTTTCCTGGCGTCCGACGGCTCGAGTTTTGTCACCGGTCAATCTTTGGCGGTGGACGGCGGGATCACCAGCGGCAGGACACGTGAGGCCGATCAAGCGGGCGGCGCCTTTACTCCGCTCGTCGAAATGCTCTCGGAACACATCGAACCACACGCAATCTGAACAGGAGGGGCTCATGGACCGATTGAAGAACAAGGTTGCGGTCATCACGGGCGGCGCCAGCGGCATTGGCCTGGGAACAGTCAAGCTCTTTATTGAAGAGGGCGCTCAGGTTGTTGTTGGCGACCTGCAGGATGACAGGGGCCGTGAGCTCGAAGAGACGTATAAGGACAGTCTATCCTATATTCATACCGACGTTTCCGATGACGCGCAGGTCAAGGCCATGGTCGACCTGGCCATGACCCGCTATGGCCGGCTCGATATTGTTTTCAACAATGCCGGGTATGGCGGCGAGGGGCTTGGTGTCGAAGACACCACCGCGGAGGGTTTTCGCAAAACCTATGACGTTCTTGTCCTGGGCGTTATGCTCGGGATGAAACATGCCGCACCTATCATGAAGGCGCAGGGTTCCGGTTCAATTATCAACACGGCGTCTGTTGCCGGTTTACGCACCGGCTAGTCCGGCCACAATTATGCCGGCGCCAAGGCGGCGGTGGTGCAGGTTTCAAAGACTGTCGCCATGGAGCTTGCCCCTGCCAATGTGCGGGTCAACGCCATATGCCCTGGCGGCATTGCCACCTCAATCTTTGCCGCAGGTGCCGGGTTGCCGAGCCAGACCGCAGAAGCCACCCTTGATGCGGTCGCCAAAGGCCTCGAAGGCGTTCAGCCGATGTCCATTACCGGCACGCCGCGCGATATTGCCGAGGCGGCGCTCTTTCTGGCTTCTGACGCCTCGCGCTTTGTGACCGGCCATGCCCTTGTCGTCGATGGCGGCGCAACCCTGGGCGATGCCCATCCGGACCTTGAGAATCCCGATGGCTTTGTCGGCAGTGTCTTTTCAAGTCTCATTGAGGCCGTTGGTCCCGAAGTGCTCGAGGGTCTTGCGGAGACCCTGGATGTCGGTGAAACCGATTGAAGATCAAGCTCATTGCCGTTGGCCGCGTCAAGCCGGGCCCGGAGGCGGATCTCATCAAGGACTATCAGCGCCGCCTTGAGGGTCTGGCACCGGCGCTTGGCTTTGGCAGGTTCGAGATCAGGGAACTTGAGCTGAAGAAACGTCTTGAGGGCCCTGAGCGAAAACGCCTCGAGGGCGAGCTCATCCTCGCAGATCTCCCCGGAGGAGCCTTTGTTATAGCGCTTGATGAGCGCGGCAAGCAAGAGACCAGCAAGAGTTTTGCGGACCGGTTGGCGGCAAAGCGCGACGAGGGGGTGCGCGAGTGTGTGCTGGTTATCGGCGGGGCCGACGGCCTGTCAGACGAGGTGCGCGCCCGCGCCGACCGGCTTTTGAGCTTCTCGCCCATGACCTGGCCGCACATGCTGGTGCGCGTGATGGCAACCGAACAGATCTACCGCGCATTTTCGATCCTTGCCAAACACCCCTATCACAGGGAATAAATCTGCATCCGAGGCGTGATCCCGTGCCGAATATAGTATACTGGCCGGAATTGTTGTAACAAACCCGCATGAGACGTGAGAGCAAGGCCCTATGAAAATTGACAAGCCCGAAGGCCCGGTCGTCCTTTGTATCCTGGACGGGTTCGGCGACGCTCCGGCCGGGGAAGCCAACGCGATCACATTGGCTCGGACGCCCAACTACGACCGGCTGCTGCGCGAGAATGCCTCCCGGGGTGCGCCGGCCTTTCTGGAAACCTCGGGTCTCAGCGTTGGTCTGCCCGATGGCCAGATGGGCAATTCCGAAGTCGGCCATATGAATATTGGCGCTGGCCGGGTCGTGATGCAGGATTTACCGCGCATCGATGCTGCGATTGCCTCAGGTGAAATTGCCGATGACAAAGCGCTCCGTAATCTGATTTCTACGCTGAAGGTATCCGGCGGCGCCTGCCATTTGATGGGTCTGGTCTCACCGGGCGGGGTTCATTCTCATCAGGACCACATGGTGGCACTGGCAAAAATAATTGCGGCTGAAGGGGTCAGGGTTTACATCCACGCCTTTATGGATGGCCGCGACACGCCGCCAACCAGCGGGCGCGGATTTGTGGCAAGTATGATCGCGGATCTCGGCGGCGCTGCGCAAATCGCCACCATGACCGGGCGGTATTATGCCATGGACCGGGATAAAAACTGGGACCGGGTTGAAAAGGCGTATCGAGCGATATGCTGTGCCGAAGGCGCCAAAATCGGTGATTTTCCTGCGGCTCTTGATGCCTGCTATGCGGCGGATATTGGCGATGAATTCGTCCTGCCGCACGTTGCTGAAGGCTATGCAGGAGTCAGGGACGGCGACGGCCTGCTGATGGCGAACTTTCGCGCCGACCGTGCCCGCGAGATAGTGACCGCGCTTGTCGACCCCGCCTTTGACGGGTTTGAACGCGGCAAGATCCTGGAATTTGCCGCACGGGTCGGGCTCACCGAATATTCAGAAGCGCTCAATCTCTTTATGACAGCAATGTTTCCCTCGCCTGACATTGCAGACACGTTGGGTGAATGCGTTGCCAGGGCCGGTCTGAGGCAATTGCGGATTGCTGAAACCGAAAAATACGCCCATGTGACATTTTTTTTGAACGGCGGGCGTGAGGCTGTTTTTGAGGGCGAGGATCGCAAGCTCATCCCCAGCCCAAAGGTCGCGACCTACGACCTGAAGCCAGAAATGTCCGCCCACGAAGTAACCGATGGGCTTGTCGAAGCGATTGAAGGCAGGGCCTATGATCTGATTATCGTCAACTACGCCAACCCCGACATGGTCGGTCACACCGGCGTGATTCCGGCTGCGATCAAGGCGGTTGAGACCATTGATCTTTGTCTGGGCCGTCTTGAGGCGGCTCTTGGCACGGCTGGCGGCGTTATGTTGGTCGCCGCCGACCATGGCAATATCGAGTGTATGCGCGATCCGGGAACCGGGGCGCCGCATACCGCACATACCGTGGGCCGGGTGCCGTTTTTTATGGTCGGCGCGGCGACGCTCAAGAGATCCGTAGCACTCCGATCCGGGCGCCTGGCGGATCTTGCGCCAACGGTATTGACCCTGCTCAATCTCGCTATCCCTGCGGCAATGACCGGTGAAGTCCTTCTTGTCCCGGCGGACAGTTGAGCCGGAAAATGGAACAAAAAACCTTCGTGGCCAGAACCGGAATAGAAAAAAACCTGACTTGTCTGATGCTCGCCGCGACCTTGCTTCTGGCCCCTGTAGTGGCCCCGGCTGCTGCCCAATCTGTGGCCGATACGGGGGGCGACGAGGAACAACTGCGCCGTGTTCAGGGGCAGATCGAGGACGCGGCAGCACGGTCGCAGGCCTATGACCGCGAAGTCCGGCAACTGGCCGACGAAACCAGAACTCTCAGGCGCCGCCTCGTCGGTCTGACGGCCCGCGTCCTTGAAAAAGAAGCTGCGGTCGAGGAAGCCGAAGCCAATCTTGCTGTTCTCGAAGACAGGGAAATCGCCGCACAGTCTCTTTTTGAGGCCCGCAGCGAAGCCCTTGTGGAAACCGTCGCCGCGCTTCAGATCTTGCAGAAAAACCCGCCGCCGGCGCTTCTGGTCAAACCCGACGATGCGCTTGAAGCGGCCCGGGCCTCGATCCTTCTGGCGGAACTGGCCCCGGCGTTGAAAGAGCAGGCGGATGCACTGGCCTTCAAACTGACCGAACTGCGTCTCATTCGCAGCGCGGTGGAAGATCAAAGAACAACCTTGATGCGGGCAGATCGTGAACTGGCCCGTGAGCGTAAGGGGCTGGAAAAGTCCCTCGCCAAAAGGCAAAAGGCCTGGACGGCAGTATCGGTGAGGGCTGACGAGGAGCGTCAAAGACTGGCAAAACTGGCCCGGACTGCGAGCACCCTGGAGCAACTGCTGGCCAATCTGAATGCCATTATTCCAACCTTTCCGCGCCAGAAACCGGATCCGAAACAATTTGCCAGCCAACAGGCAGAGCCTGGTCGCACATTAGTTCCGCAGCCGAAACAACCGCGCAAAAAGGGTTCGGGCGGAGGCCTTGCGACCTCTGACGGCCTTGAGATTGCGCTGATGTCGAAGGCGCGGGGCTATTTGCGCCCGCCAGCCCTGGGACGGGTCGTTTCGGCGTTTGATCGCCCTGATGGTGTAAACGGTCAGACAAAGGGCGTTCAGATTGCAACGCAGCCACGGGCGCAGGTTATTGCTCCCTTTGATGGCGAAATCGTGTTTGCCGGGCCCTATCTGAGCTACGGTCAGCTCTTGATCATTGAAGCCGGAGAGGGATATCATCTCCTCCTGTCCGGCATGTCGAGGATTGACGGCGTTGTCGGTCAGCGGCTTCTCGCCGGGGAGCCGATCGGGCTCATGGGGGAAGTATCAGGCCCGCACGGGGGTGCCCGGGATACGCAAAAGGCCCGGGATGCCGTGAAACCTCATCTTTACTTTGAGATGCGAAAAAACGGTAAGCCCATTGACCCTGTGCCATGGTTGGCTCAAGGGTCGCAAAGAGCCAGAGGTTAGCCGAGAGGCCGGGCAATGCCTGGGACGGTCAGTAAAGCGTCGCGGGGCTTGCGAGGCCATGGAAATGCCGTACTGGTGTGGGCACATTAAGACAAGGTCCGTTATGATGGGCCACGAATCGAGCGCAGCGAAAGGCGAGAGACAATGAAAAAGACAATGATCGGTGCTTTTGCAGGCGCCACCTTCGCGTTTCTTGTCTTTGCCCTGACAGCACCCGGGACAATGCCCGGTGGTGCTGAAGCCAGAACCGGTTCCAATGTCTATCGCCAGCTTGATCTGTTCAGCGATGTGTTTGATCAGGTGCGCTCAAAATATGTTGCCGAGGTCGATGACACCGATCTCATTCGCTCCTCCATCAACGGCATGTTGTCGTCGCTTGATCCACACTCAAGCTACATGGACCCGGAGCAGTTCCAGAATATGGAAGTCTCGACCTCCGGTGAGTTTGGCGGTCTGGGAATTGAAGTGATCATGGAAGATGGTCTTATCAAGGTGGTCTCGCCGATGGATGACACGCCGGCCAAACGCGCCGGCATCATTTCCGGTGATAAAATCAGCCACATTGACGGGGAGCCCATTCTGGGCATGACAATGCCTGAAGCGCTTGAGCGGATGCGCGGCCTGGCCGGGACAGAAATCACAGTGACCATCTTGAGAGATGACAGGGAGCCGTTCGACGTTACCCTCGAGCGCGCCGTCATCACGGTTGAATCCGTTCGCTGGCGGACGATTGACGACGATATTGCCTATTTGAGAATTTCCACCTTCAGCCGCAAGACCGACGGCGGTCTGCAAAAGGCCATGGCCGGCATGAAAAAGGATTTGGGGACCAACATGAAGGGTCTCGTCATTGACCTGCGCTCAAATCCTGGCGGTCTGCTGGATCAGGCGGTGGCGGTGACCGACGCTTTTCTTGAGCGCGGTGAAATTGTTTCGACCCGCGGACGCCTTCCCAAGGACAGCCAGCGCTACAATGCGCGCTCCGGCGATCTGGCGGACGCAAGGCCCGTCGTTATCTTGATCAATGGCGGGTCGGCCTCGGCATCAGAAATTGTCGCTGGCGCTCTTCAGGACCATGGCCGCGCCACGCTTATGGGGACAAAATCATTCGGCAAGGGTTCGGTGCAAACGGTCATTCCGCTCAACAACGGGGCCGATGGGGCCCTGCGCCTGACAACGGCAAAATACTACACGCCCTCGGGTCGCTCGATCCACGAAGTTGGCATCGATCCCGATGTGCTGGTGGAATATGTCCCGCCAGAAGGTACTGAGGAAGGCACTGAAGAAGGTACTGATGAAGGTGCCGCTGATGAGACCAGTGACGCCGCCGCAGATGCTGCCGCAGAGACCGGCGCGGACGAAAACGCTCGCCCGGCAGATAACCAGCTCGACGCGGCGGTAGCGCTTCTGCGTGAGATGGCCGCTGGAACGGCGCTCTCTGCAAGCATTGCTGCGCAATAACCTCGTGCCCGAAGGGCAGGCAATAAGGGTCTGGCAGGCCCCGTGAAACCCGTGAAAATACATAGAGTTAACGCGGTTTAAACCAATTCCGACGAGGATGGGTCGTGCGATTTTTCGCACGGTGCGCCCCGCTTGCATGGACCCGGCTTGAGCCTTTTTGGCCCCGGCGCCTTTGCGATGCAGGGCGAGGCACAAACCAGACACGGAATTGAACTTTATGGCCCTCGTTGAATCCAGCCATTACACTGATGAGGACGGCCTGCGCCAACAGGTTGGGCAGTATTCTGCGCCGCCTCCGGTGCGCCTTCAGCGTGGGGGTTTTGGCAAACTGGCCATTGCTTTTGTTGCTGCCCTCGGGTCTGGCGCCGCGATGTATTATGCTGTAACCGCAGCCCCGATTGACGCGGGACCCGGTGAGACTCTTTTGACCATGGCGCCGACCGATCCGGGCCAGGAAAAGCCGACAGTGTCAGACCTCGGTGCGGATCAATCTATAGATGCGCAGCGTCTCAATGCCGAGCGGCAGCTTGCGCTGCTTGCCGGTGATGCGTTCTTGTCCGGCCCCTGGTCTGCTCCCGACGCCTCGCCGGAAACGGGATCGCAGACCCCGGTGGTCGATCTGGCCGCATCTCCTGAAGGCCAGGGGGTCCTCATCCCGCAGGATACGGATGTTGGCTCAGAGCTGCCGGGAGGCTGGCCTGAATTGCAGCCTGAAACCCCGGCTGAGACCTCTGCTGAAGTCCCGACTACCCATGAGACTGAGCCGGAGCCTGGGCCTGAGCCCGTGCACGGCCCGCTGACTGTCGCCGTCAGGGTTCCCGAACCAAAACATAAGCCGGCCATCTCGATTGCCGAGCCCCTGATCGTTGAGCGTGAGACGCAGCTTGCCAGTGCAGAACCGGTCGCTGATGCCCCGCAAATAATGACAGCGCCGGCGTCTTCCCGACCAGAATCAAGACCTGAATCAAAGCCGGAACCCGGCTTCCTTCAGGCTTCTGCAGACCACCAGGCTTCCTCAAACAGCAAGGCAACAGATCAATTTGCAGCAAGCGGCTCAATGCTCAACCCGGCGCCCTGGGTTCGGATCACGCAACGAAGCACCAACGGCTTGCTGCCGGTTACCGGCCCGAACGGCGAGACCTCGCGCGACCATTACGCGCGGCCTTTCCCTGCTGACGACGCGCGGCCCCGTATCTCCATCGTTATAGGCGGCCTCGGCCTGTCACAAAAGGCGACCACCGCCGCCATTGACCAACTGCCACCTGAAGTGACGCTGGCCTTTGCCCCCTACGGCAAGAACCTGCAAACCTCGATCAACCGGGCGCGCAATCGTGGCCATGAAGTTTTGCTTGAGCTGCCCATGGAGCCTTTTGACTATCCGGCCAATGATCCGGGTCCCTACACACTTTTGACTAATAACGACGCGGTGCAAAACACCCAGCGCCTCGAATGGTTGCTGGCGCAGTTCAACGGCTATGTTGGCGTGACCAACTATCTCGGCGCAAAGTTCACCGCCTCACCGGAGGCGCTTCTGCCTGTCCTGCGCGAACTGGATGAGCGCGGCCTTCTGATGCTGGATGACGGCACCTCGAACCGCTCCCAGGTGGCATCACTGTCGCGCAGAATGAATGTGCCCTATGGCACAGCGGTCCGGACTATTGACCTGCGGGTGTCGCGCGCGGCGATTGACGATGCGCTGCTCGATCTTGAAAATGTCACCCGTCGCGATGGCTCCGCCATCGGCATGGGCTATGCCTATCCGGTCACCATTGACCGGATCATCCTTTGGGCCAACACGTTGCAGCAAAAGGGCTTTGTCCTCGCGCCGGTGTCCGCTAATGTCCATGGCTCCAAAAGCAATGTGGACCGTGACCAGCATGCCCCCAGCTACTAGTGCGCCAGATCCTGACTTCTCCACGCTTCCCTACAGACCCTGCGCCGGCATTGTTCTGATCAATGACGAGGGCCTGGTGTTTTCCGGGCGCCGCATTGATGGCGGTGAGGCGCGCGGCAACCTGTGGCAATTGCCGCAAGGCGGCATCGATGAGGGCGAGAGCCCCGAGGGTGCTGCGTGGCGTGAAATGGAAGAGGAAATCGGCACCCGCGCCGCACGGCTCGTCGGTGAAGCAGGGGACTGGTTGACCTATGACCTGCCGCCTGAACTCCTCGGCAAGGTCTGGAAGGGTCGCTATCGCGGCCAGAAACAAAAGTGGTTCGCCTTTGCCTTTGAAGGTCGGGACAGCGATATCAATATCGAGACCGAGCACCCGGAATTCTCCGAGTGGCAATGGATGCACGCCAGCGACTTGCTGCAACGGACCGTCGCATTCAAACGCGATGTCTATGAGCGGGTGTTTGAAGAGTTTGCAGACTTGTTGACGTGATTGCGCTTGTGATAGCGTTGCCACTATGAGTGCATAGTGCTAGCGTTTGTCTGCCTCTCTGAAATCATGAAATGCAGAAAAATGTCATTTTTCGTAAGTGTCGCAGCAATTATTGTCCTTGCCTGCCTGACAGGCATAGCCATTGCCAGAAAGGAACGCCAGAGTGGCCGATTCCAATTACTGAAACCGATGCGCCATGAGGCGTATCCCAAGGACGCGTGGGAAAGCGTATATTTCGGTGATCAGCCTGACACTCGTCCTGTCAAGGTCACGGCCGATATTGAGTACGTAGACAAAGAAGGTCAGTTTACTAAACGACAGATATCTATTTCGCAGTTTTGTGAATGGGAAGGCGGATATGCAATTCACGCGCACTGCCATATGCGCGAAGAAAACCGGACTTTCCTGACCAGACGAATAAAGTCATTCATTGACCTTCGTACTGGGGACAAAGTGATCGATATAGGGGCGTTTCTGCGAAAGGAATACGATGCAAGCGGCGCAGGACGCCTGGAGCAAGCCGTTACACAGCTTGCGGATTGTTTGCGGGTTCTTACGTTTGTGGCCAGAGCAGATGAGCGAGTGATGGCCGCCGAGGTAGACCTCATAATCAAATTTGTCAAGGATTATGCTTCAGTCAATCTGGAAGATGTAACACGCGAGCAGTTTGAAGATTCCATACGGGCTTTTTCGACCGGAAAAATGGAGTTTCGCAGAATACTAAGAGCGCTTGTTTCTAGTAAAAAAATTCCGGGTATGAGCGAAGTTTGTGCTTATGCAGATCGAATTGCTGGAACAAGAAAGTCGGCAAATGAGTTTCTTGATGCAGCGATGAAGGTTATCGAAAATGAAAGTCGAAAACCCAAATGCTGATGTCATTCCGCGATCAAGTCGTGGAATGACCATTCGGGGGTTCATGAGGAGATTGTGACCCATCTCTCGCGGGTCAGCTCCAGATCACGGCCGGGCACATCCACGCCTCTTGCCGTGCAAAAGATCGTCTTCGGACCGACATCGACAAAGCCGCATTTTTCAAGGATCCTCGCCGACGCGCCGTTGCCATCGAGATAACGGGCGGTGAGCTTTTGATACCCGCCGAGTTCAAAGCCCACGGGGAGCATCGCGAAAGACGCCTCCGAGACCAGCCCGCGACCCCAATAAGGCTCGCCAATCCAGTAGCCGAATTCCGCAGCGGCGGACAGAACGCCGCCCTCGACCCCGTGCGGCTCAACCCCGACACAGCCGATCATCCGATCCGGCTCATCCTTTGACAGGATGGCAAAGGGCCGGGCGTGGTCCGGATTGTCATTGTCGAGCACCGCCGCAAAGAACTCTTCCGCATCGCTCTCGCCATAGGGAAAGGCAACCCTTGAGAGCCATTTCGAAATCTCGAAATTGTTGATCAGCGGGATCATCGAACTCGCATCGCTCCTGCGAACCGGCCGCAGGATCAATCGCTCTGTTTCAAGTCTCGTCATTTCGAAGTCCTCAAGCCAAAGAAAAAGGGAGATGGCGGACCATCTCCCTTTCAAAACTCTGGTTGGGGTCCGCCGGTTACCGGCGGAACAGGCCGCCTAGTCTGCAGCCACCACCGAAATATACGTGCGATCATTGCGCTTTGTCTTGAATTCGACATGGCCCTCGACGACCGCGAAGATCGTGTGATCCTTGCCCATACCAACATTCACACCGGGGTGAAACTTGGTGCCGCGTTGACGCGCAATGATATTGCCGGAGATGACGTGCTCGCCGCCAAATTTCTTGACGCCGAGACGGCGCCCTGCGCTGTCGCGACCGTTACGGGATGAACCGCCTGCCTTTTTATGTGCCATGTCTAACTACTCCTCTAACGTGCGCGTTTCGGCTCAGGCCTTGATACCGACGATTTTCAACACGGTCTTGTGCTGACGGTGACCCGCCTTGCGGCGATAATTCTGACGACGTTTCTTCTTGAAAATGACAACCTTGCGGTCGCGGCGCTGGTCAACCACCTCGGCGGTCACCTCCGCGCCCTTGACCATGGGATCGCCAACCTTGACGTCAGCGCCTTCGCCGACCATCAGGACGTCCTTGATCTTGATCTTCTTGCCGGTCTCCGCGTCGAGCTTTTCAACGTCGATCAGCTCGTTTTCAGTAACCTTGTACTGTTTTCCGCCGGTTTTAATCACAGCAAACATGGGATCGTCTTTCCAATTTCGGCGCTTGTCCACGGGATTTCCCCGGAGCGCCTCACAAACAAAATGCAAACCAATAGCGCCGGAGCCCTAAAAGGTCCCGGCGGAGAGGCGCGCACTATAGCCGCCTTTGCCCCGGTGTCAAGCAAGCAAAGGCAGGATTTCACCCGCTTTGACGCTATTTTTCAGCCTATTTTTCAGCGATCAGGTCAAGGCTCCGCGACCCGCCACCAAGGTTCCTGTAGATCAGCGCCGGAAAGGCGGTCTGAAGGCCCGCCATGAAGAGCGTGTAGATCGCGAAGACGCCGGCAAAGGCGCCGCCCAATGGACTGACAATCATGCCTCTGACCGCATCAATCATAAGGTCTATGTCTTCTGCCTCGGTTGCAACCTCAATAGCATTGAAGTTGGCCGCCAGGGCAATGCCGCCAAACAGATAGAAGACCAGCTCAAAAACAATCTGGATCACGATAACGAGCCCGAGGAAGAGTAGTCCGGCGCCAATTAAGACGCATGACATTCCCTCTGGTGATCTTAAAGGCCGCGCGAACGCCGAATTTACCGTTGACTGCGACCTCGACCATGAACAGCGAAAGGCGCACGGTGATAAAGATAAACAGGAAAAGCGCGACGAGCCCGACCATAACGGCGCCGACCAGGTTTTCTTCCGGATCAAGCGCGATGATCGCGGCAGCAGCAGCGCCGAAGATGAGGAGCATCAGCCCGAGGATGAGGAAGAACATGATGATCTGGCCAAAGAAGTAGCGCCACACAAGGCCGTCGAGCCGGAAAAATCCAGGCTTCTCGTCAAGCACAATGGCGCGGCTGAGCGGAACGCCCACCATGGCATTGTAAAGCAGCGACAGTGGCAGCATCAACAGCATGACAAAATAGAACGGCGCCATCGCCTTGAGGAGCTCGATGCCTTGCTCATCGGAGAGGTCACCTGTGCCCTCCGCATTGATCAGTGACGGCAATTGCTCCATCAAGCCGCTCAGGCTGGTCGCGGTAATCCACAGGATCGGCACGTAAAGCAGCAGGCTTGGCAGCAGCGCCACCTTGAGCACGGTTGGAAAGCGCTTCGCGGCAAAGCTCAGCGCCCGGTCAGCGTCTCAATGACAGGCAGTTTGACTTTATCAGACATGAAATCCCCCGATTTCCCCAAAATCCTCAATCGACGAATGTTAACCTTTTGCGAAGCCTCCTTCAAGGTGTGTCTGGAAAGCGGAAATTTGACGGACATCAGGGGCAGCCCCGCGCCCTCCCGTGTCTCTTCCTTTACTCACGGGGAAAGACTTGCCAGCCTGCCCCTGCGACGCTACATTCCGCGCCCTCAGTCGGGGCCGCAAAGCTCCGGCCAGCCTGACCTTGAGGAGAGTTGCCGGAGTGGTCGAACGGGGCGGTCTCGAAAACCGTTGAGCCTTCTGGGTTCCGAGAGTTCGAATCTCTCACTCTCCGCCACGCAGTCTGCGCTAAAGTTGTATTTTGATCATCTCTCCATAAAGTACTTTAAAAATCAAAAGGTTACTGGGTATCTGGCTCGAGATATGGGGCCAGAGAACCCGAATATCGCGCCTGTTTTCACTATTGCTTCAGTTTCTCTCTACTAGGGTTTCCGCCGGTCCCCACAGTTCTGTGACTGAAAAACAGAGAAAAATTCTACCAAGGCGCGAGTGGAGCGTAGAGTCGTCTCCGGTACCCACTTTTGTCCGTCTGAAGATCAATTAGCTCTTCCCTCTGGAAGCAAGTATTTGACTTGTGTTTTCGAGTTTCAAAATGGGTGAAAGATGGTTCGAGGAACGGATACGGAGAGTTCGAATCTGACTGGTCTCCGCCACGCAGTCTGCTGCGAACCCCATGGTTCGCAGGTCTCCATCGAGAACCTCCGACAATTCAAAGACTTAAGCCGACACAGGCAGATTTCATGGAGCCCGAGAGAGGGCATCCGCTGCCAATTTCATTCATCCTCTCCCCGTTTTCTCTGTTGGGGAAGTGGCCGGTCCCCGCTTTTGGACAGAGAGGAAAGAGAGAATGAGTTCGCTCTTGGGACGTGGTGCGAGCAGTCATCTCTGTCGACTAGTTTCGTCCACTAGAGAAACAATGGGGCGTTACCACAAAACCTAGGCTTTGGTGAGTTGATCCCACAGTAAATTGGATTTTCGGATCAAGAAACTAGGTGGGTTTTCTGACGTAGCCAGGTATTTTTGAGATGGTACCAGGCACGTTCAGTCTCTTTCCGATTTTAGTATGTGGACTGCTCATTAGATCTTGTTCGGTCTCAAACAAGACGTATCCATCAAGGTCGCATAACGCTGCTGGAAAGCGTGTGAGTAGGCCATAAAATTTACCTTCACGGTGAAATCTTACCTCCTTGGCGGGAATTCCCCATAGTCGCTTGAGATCGTCACCTCTGAAGAGTGCTGGCCTTTTGGGTCGCGAGATTTTTGGGCTTGCGGTCATCTTCATTTCCTCAGGATGTAAGAAGTTAGACATTACTGAATATGCCGAATAAGATTTCGTTTTACCTGATTGCTGGCATGATAGACTGTCAGTATACGGCCTTCGGTGCAGACTACGCGTTTCCCGCACAGTTTGTGCAGCCTGCAGATTGTAGACCTGAGTTTTCTTTCCAATTCCTGGATGTCTTTCTTTCGCACAAGAAAGCCGTCTTCGACCTCATCACCAATCAATAAGATCAGATCCAAATCGTTCTTCGATATGCCGCGCTGGGCCATTCGCTTTTCAGCATGTTTGGTGAGTTCAAATCCGGTCATGGCGACACCTCTTTCGGACTGTCATTGGGCTTCAATAAGTCGAGCAAGGAATCGAAAATTTCTGGATGATTTTTCTTGAAACGGGCCAACTCTTCCGTACCTTGCTCCTTGGCCCAGACCGCACGCGCTTCGGATTTATCTGGGTGTTTCAGGTCCTTTCGCATCTCATGCAGTGGTGCGCTTCCCCTCAGGATAATACCGGCTGCTTCTATGTCACCGCCTACAAGTTCAATTGCCTCATCTGGGCAGACTTCGTAGTCTGGGCTTGAGAGCGAATTCCACCCATTGAATTTCATCACATAGGGATAGTCTTTGGCCAAGTTACTCAGGAAGACTGCAAATGGATTCTCTGTGTACGAATCCATGGAATTGTTGGCAATGCCCCAATCGGTGTTTTCGAAGAGCGAATCGCCGAAGAGATCTTTTTCAAGAATGGCCTGTCTTTCAGCCAGCTCGATGTCGTCTTCAATAAACGATCCATGACCGATGTTCAGGTATGGAAACGCCTCCCCGATGTCATTGTGCTCAGTCCTCAGGTTGCTCATGCGATCAAGCCGTTCAGTTCGACGCTGCAGGCATTCTTCGGCTGCCCAGACTATTAACATTGGAGCTAATTCCACCAAACGAGAAATGCGAATGTTATATCTCTGACTGACAAGCGACAGCGCGTTACGGGTTGCATTTGTGATCTGAACCCTGAGCTCTGATTTACTTTCGAAGAGAGTATCCTTCTGATCATGCTCAGGGATCGGATCTTCGCCGGTTAATACAGAAATCTCCACGCCGAGTACTTCACATAAGGTGTTAATCGTTGTCCCGCGGCTGCTCTCGGATTTGCCTCGCTCAAGTCTAGATATCGTTTGCTTGTTTACTTTTGACCTCTGGGCAAGATCCTCTTGGGTTAGCCCTTTTCTTTCTCGCAGTTCCTTTAAGCGGTGTCCGTCGATGTTTTTCATATCAATAATCCCGTCTATCCACCAATTCTGACTATGGGAATAATGTATAGAAAATATGTCATCATCAATAGACATTTAGTAAGTATATGCCCTTGTTGCTTGTGTTATTGATGCTCGTAGTGGCAATAAGGCCTACTATCGTGCCTATATGAACTAGCAGGATGTGGCGATGCCTCTGTTGACTCCCATTCTGCCGGATCGGCTCAGGCAAACCCAAACAAAATGCGTTGCTCGCTCCAATTGGCGGAGAATGGCTGTCTGAAATTCTCCAGGGAGAGTTCCGCAGGCTGGGTGCCGTCCAGAATGGCTTCAATAATGTCGGGCGCGAGATAGGCGAGACGGAGAAGCCGTCCAACATATCGGTGAGTGAAGCCGACGTCTCTTGCCAATTCTCTTACCGATGTGAAGGTACCTTTTTCAAGCTGTCCTCGCCAGGCATATCCTTTGACAACAGCCTTGATGAGAGAGGGTTCAGTTCTTGGTTTTACGATGTCCAGGCCCGACAGTAGTATTCTCACCTCACCGCGTTGCTTTGTAATCTGTATAGGGATGGAAATTAGTTCGTCTTCGAATTTGTCGCTGATGCATCCCATTCCTTTCGGATGGTTGTCGAGGGAAGACAAGGTGACTCGCGCTTCGCCATCTTCAAACTCGCAACGATCAACAAGCGCCAGAATTTGGTCATCGGTGTATTGTCCCTCGACGCCAATTCGCTCCCGCAGACCCGACGCGACGGCGATGTCAAAATCCAGAGCCGGAAACCGAATCTTTGAGTCTCCGCAGTTCGCGACGTAATAACGATATCGCCTTCCCTGTTTGCAGGCATGGTTAGTCTGGAAAGGGATACCGTCCTTGGTGAAAAGCCTGCCTTTGAGCATATGATTGGCTGATGTCTTCGCGCGACCGACCTTGTCCTGGCGGTTGGATATCGACATGGTCTGAACCTGGTCCCACAATTCGATGTCGAGGATGGCCTCATGTTCTCCATCGTAGGCGATGCCCTTGTGGACCGCCTTCCCGATGTAGAGTTGGTTTGACAGAATTGTGTAAAGCGCGCCGCGAGAAAAGTGGCCGCCGCCCCAGTGCCGCCCGGATCTGCTCACCCAGCGCTTGCTGCGATGATCAGATCGTTTGAGATCCGTTTCCAGCTCGCGAACATTCTTTATCTCGAGATAGCGAGAAAAGATGTGTCGAACAACCTCAGCTTCCTGGCGATTGATAACCAGCTTCCTGTCCCGAATGTCGTAGCCCAACGGAGGCGGTCCGCCCATCCACATGCCTTTCTTGCGCGAGGCAAGAAACTTGTCCCGGATGCGTTCGCCGGTGACTTCCCGCTCAAACTGGGCAAACGACAAGAGCACGTTGAGTGTGAGCCGACCCATGGAGGAGGTGGTGTTGAATTGCTGGGTAACCGAAACAAAGGAGACTTTGTGCTGGTCGAATATTTCAATCAACTTGGCGAAGTCGGCAAGCGATCGTGTCAGACGATCCACCTTGTAAACCACGATGATGTCGACCTTGCCTGCTTCAATATCGCTCATGAGAGTTTGCAGCGCGGGTCGTTCCATGGAGCCTCCGGAGAAGCCGCCGTCGTCATAGAGCGCCGGAAGTACTTTCCATCCTTCATGGGCCTGGCTCTTGATGAAGGCCTCGCCCGCCTCTCTTTGGGCATCAAGAGAATTGAATTCCTGCTCCAGCCCTGCCTCATGGGACTTGCGGGTATAGATAGCGCAGTTCAGTCTTCCTGCTTTCATGATGATGCCTTCCGCAAGCCAAAGAATGCCGGCCCGTTCCAGCGAGTGCCTGTTATCTCGCGGGCAATCATCGACAAGCTCTTCCAGGTCTTGCCCTCAAAGGCAAATCCATCTTCCAGCGCCATTACCCTGTGTTCGACGCCCTGCCATGTCTTGATGATCATTGTCCCGGGTTTCACTTTTGGAGGCGGGTTCAGAAGGCGCTGGGCCTTGCCGGACTTAAGATCATCAGACAGCTGCCTTAATCGCCGCTTAAGGCGATTGGATAAACCGCCGCGCGTCTCTGCCTGTCGATACCAGCTGACAACTCGAATTAGGTGCTCTCGGCTGGTTGATTTTGGAGGCGAGTGGTCAGTCCATTTCTTCCACTCAAGTTTGAGGTCCTGATTATCAAGTGTTTCCAGTTGATCAACTACATCAATTGTTTCATTTAGATCCATATGCTTGTTCCTTTCTCTGCGACCAGTACCGCTCCAAGGAGCCGTGTAGTCCAGACAAAAGTATTCTCTAAACGGAGTATTTATGAGAATTGCGGCCTTGACTTCGAGGCAAGATTGGGCCGTGGTGCCAGCATGAAGAATTCACATGCCAAACAGGGAGTTTCTCAACTTTGTTTCAAAAGGAATTGGCTTTCGACACAATTGGAATGCCGTGAACTGCTGAGCGACGAATCCAGGGTAGTGATTGCCGACATTGAAGACCTTGATCTCAGAATTGCGGCAACTGCCTGCGATACAGTGCAGGACCTCTGTTTAAAACTTGAACGCCTGGCGACGCTTTTGCACCCTTCTGAAGATGCCATTGAGGAAGACTGCCTTGAACACATCATGCTTGCTGCATTGATCCGGGACGCAAGGGCCTTCAATGATTTGCCTTGATGATTGAATTGCAAGTCCAGAGAGTTGATTTCAACAGGGTTATTGAACCTTCTTGAGAAGCCAATCAAAAAGACCGGCTTGAAGGATCATTTCAGACAGCTTTTGGGGACCAACCAGAGTGCACTGTTGATTGTCCATCTCCAGTTTGTCCGGGCCTGTGTGGTAGACATAGAACATCCGCGCTTCATCGCGTCTATCGAACCGGGCGAGATACTCATCGAGCTGTTTCTGGTTGGTTTGGGACTTCACCTGGACAAAGGCAGTTTCGCCGGTGGATGGCAGCTCAAGCATCAGATCAACGGTCTTTTGCGTGCCACCGGTCACGCCAGTCCGGCGCCAGCCGCTTTGAGCGAAGACGAGATCTACAAGAAGCTCAAAATCTTGCGGGTTCAAGAGCGTTGCCAGGGAACGGATTGCCTCAAGTAGTCCGGCCCGTGCGGCTCTCGCGTTGATAATCCCGGGCTCTTCGTCGTCATTGATCCGCCGAATGAGGTAGTCACTCTCTTTCACATCGCACATCGCCCCGCGAAAGCCCGACATTTGGGTCAGCCGGCCACTGAGGTCCTGTAGAAGCAGGGGCGTGCCTCCAACGCTGTTATTGCGCCATGCGCCGGGAACGCGTCTGTAGCGGGCACCGACGTATTCCTGGCCGTCAAGATCGCGGTCCGGAATGACGTCCCGGTCTGCAAAGGCCCACCACAAATGGCCGTCAACGAAGGTTACCCACAAGGTGCGCTCATCCAGGGTGTAGAAGTCCAGAATCTGGTTGGCAAAGCTGGAAGCGGTCTGGGCTGCGCGTCCTTCAGCCAGGTAAACCTCGCGAATGGCAGCCCGGTCCCCCGCCAGGGCCAGTTCATGCGAAACCGCCCGGAACTCCACCCTGATGAGGTTTTCAGCAAGGCATCTGGCCTCCTGGCCGCCGCCTTCACCCAACTTGATGAAGCGCACCGCAGAGGGTGCAATGGGGTCGGATCGCATGTTTTGTCTGTTTTCATCCATACCCCAGCAAGGCTTCCCGTGGCCGGAAAGTCAAGTCGAATGTGACTCATAGGCTGTAGACCAAAAGTCTACAGACGGGTCCATTCTCATGAATGGATATCAGGAAACAGGTCGGGCTTAACGTCCAGCGGCTCAGGCGCGAACTGGATTGGTCGCAGGAGGACCTTGCCCTGGAATCCGGCCTGCACCGAACCTATATCTCCGGAATTGAGCGCGGTGTAAGAAACCCAACCGTGTTGGTCCTGGCAAGAATTGCAGATACGCTTGGGGTTGAACCGGCTCAACTTTTGACGAAATAGTACAGAACCCGCATCGGCACCGAGCAGCGGGAGATTGCGGCCCGGTGCCGGCGCGCTTTATGCCCGGTTATGATCCGTCAAAAGCTTTTGGCCGGGACTTTGTCCTGTTGGCTTCTTCCGTCTGCTTGATCCATTCGTCCTGCGAGATTTCTGCGGGAGCCACCAGGAATCCTCCGGATGACACCGATCGGTCGCCGGAGTACTTCTCATGGAGTTCCCTGAAGTACTGATATGCCGCAGGCTTTCCTTCGAGTGCGAGATTACGCACGGCCAGAATGACCAGATCAAGTGTCGTCCTCTTCCTTGATCGCCCTTGTTCCGTCACCTTGTGGACTTCAAGTGCAACTTCGTTGACAATCGTTTTGTAGTTTTTCGATCCGCGGGGGCGACCCGCGGGATTGCCCGATTGGCGCTTCTTCCATCGCCAGCGTTTTGGTGTGTGGCCATACCCGACATAGTTTTCATCATCTGAAGTGGTCATTGCAACAGCTCCCTGACGACATCGCCGTCTATCAATGTCTTGCCGGTCTCGGGATCCACTGTGGTGACTTCATCGATCCAGGCGCCAAACACGACGCCGGCTGGAGCACGCAACACACCGGTGGTCCTAAGTTTCGGGACTGAGAATGTAATGCCATATTCTGTACACAGCTTGATGAATTGCTTGCAGGCGTTGAGATTTCGCTTCTGTATGGCTTGACTTGCCGACTTTCGGGTCATCGCCTCGAAGGGTGACATGTCGCGCAAGCCATCCGGCGTCTTGACCTTGATCGGCTCGTTCAAAAGAGCCCCGATGTCAATGTCAGGCCGATCTGCCTTGTCCTTCTTCCGCCTGTTCGGGCGGCTGACGCCCTTCTTGAACTGATGTTCCCTGGGCGGCTTCTTGTAGCCGACCATGTAATCGGGCGAATTGTCTTCAGGTTCTTTTGTCATGACGAGGTCTCCTCAAGGCAGCTATTGCTGCGTTCTGAATAGGGCAGGCCGGTGTCCTTGTGAACCGCGACGAGGCCTGTGGCCGTCTGCATTCTTTCAATTATGACGTCGCAATATCGAGGATCGAGTTCGATGCCGTAGCCTCGCCGCCCGGTCTTGTGTGCTGCGAGCAACGTCGTTCCGCTACCAGCGAACGCATCCAGGATCAGCCCGTTTCTTTCGGAGCAATCAAGGATCGCGTCGGCGACCAGCTGAACCGGCTTGACGGTCGGGTGAAGCGCAAGGTCTTCATCTCGCGTCTTGCCGAAACTGTTCTGCCCGGCGTAGGTCCAAACGTTGGTGCGGTTGCGGCCGTACATGCCGAGCTGAACATTGTTGACATGGCGGGCGGTGCCGGACTTGAAGACAAACACCAGCTCATGCTGCGAACGATAGAGGGAGCCCATGCCACCATTCGTCTTGGCCCAGACACAAAGGTTCTTGAGTTCAGTATAGGCGTCGTCTCCGGCGCCCAGAATTTCGGCCATGTGTCGGAAATCCATACAGATGTAATGTATAGAGCCGTCGATGCTATTGGCAGCCAGATGACGAAATGTCGTGCGCAGGAAGAGAGTGAACTCGCCTTGTGTCATCTCTCCGGAAGCCATGGCAAATTCACCGTGCCGGGATGTTCCCTTGCCGGAGACGTTGCCCTTGATGGGGACATTATAGGGGGAATCGCTAAATATCATCTGGGCCTTTTCGCCGGCAAGGAGCCTTGCATAAGAGTCTTCGGCCAATGCGTCGGCGCAAATGAGACGATGCGGGCCGATGAGCCATATGTCACCTGGCCGGGTGACCACAGCGCCTGCGTCCTTGACGTCAGGAATGTCATCGTCCTCTTCGGCGTCTTCGCCGCCGATGCCCTCGATCATCAAATCGATCTCCGGCATTTCGAAACCTGTCAGGGTGAGGTCAAGGTCGCAGTCAAGTTCAAGGAGGGACTGGAATTCAGTGGCGAGGATCTCGAAATCCCAGCCGGCGAGCTCTGCAAGCCTGTTGTCAGCGATCACATAGGCCCGGATTTGCGCCGGACTGAGGTCTTCGAGCCGAATTGTCGGCAGGGAAGTCATGCCGAGGTTCTTTGCGGCCTCAACGCGGCCGTGGCCGGCCACAATAGTATTGGAGCGGTCGACGAGGACCGGATTGTTAAAGCCGAACTCCCTGATGCTCCCGGCGATTTGCTTGATCTGCTTCGCCGAGTGAGTTCGTGCGTTATTAGTGTTGGGATTAAGTGAATTGATCTCTTGGTTGGTGATTGTGCGCTGGGTCATGATGCCACGGGCTCCTTATATCTGGAGCCAACACAAAAAAAGCGCAGCTCCGGTTAATCCGAAAACCACGCCAATCACCATGGACAGCAATGGGTGCTCGCAAGGTGCTGCACAATACCATGACCTGCAGCGCCCGGCAGACAAGTCACCATGCTATGGGTACATGTCGCCTTTTTAAGCAAGAGTAAATTATCACAGAGTCTTATCGGTTGCAAGGCATTGCCTACGTTTTTCCAAATGAAGACAATCTGGGTGCTGCGGATAAAAAATGCGAGGTCAAGGAGGCAATACCTTTGTCAGGCATGGGAAAGATTGCCAAACAGATGTGAATCATAAGGAGCGCAAGGGAGACTGAGGGTTCGGGATGTCCTTGAGACTGTCGCGGATCTGTTTCTCAAGCACGACGTTCCCGATCACATTAGATCATACATTGGTCCGGAGTTTATCGCGATTGCCTTGAGGGAGCGGTTTGGCCGGGAGATCGCCCCTAGCCCCTGCACCAATGAAATTTATGCAGAACCAGTGTTGTTTTGACTGATCCGAGAGGTCCAGAAGGTTGTACATGGTCAACGTTTCAAGCTAGCATGGAAGTTTGTATCCGCGATTCCACAATCAAGTTGGCCATGACCTCGACATTCTTCGAAAAACCGATCCTCAACTCCCCCTATGCGGAGCCAGGGCTGCATCACGCGCTGGATGACGAGGGGCAACCGACCGACCAGCCGCCAGCTGTCGGACGCAGGCGTTCGGAACTGATCACGCCGGTCCCCAGGCCTCGCAAGCGCCGTCAGAAAAAGGATGCAGATCAGGCCGACCTCGATCTTGCATCGGGCGACGGCATTTCTACTGCCGAGCAGGAATATAATCCCACTCCGATCATCAACGAAATTCGCAATCACGTTAAGACCTGGCGGGAATTGCCCAGCGAACGCGACTGGGGTGTGACGCCGGCTTCGGCGCGTCTCCTGAGCTACTGGCGGACTCATGACTTTCAGGGCATCAAGCCGTTCTTTTGCCAGGTAGAAGCCGTCGAGACCATCATCTGGCTCACCGAGGTTGCCCGCACCCAAAACAGGTACAAAAAATATTGGGACCACATCCGCGGCGCCAACGAGCAAGCCAACCCCGAGCTTTTGCGCCTCGCGATGAAAATGGCCACCGGCTCCGGCAAGACAACGGTTATGGCCATGCTCATCGCCTGGCAGACGATCAATGCGGTGCGTTCACCAACCAGCAAACTCTTCACCCGCGGCTTTCTGATTGTTGCACCGGGCATCACCATCAAGGATCGCCTCCGTGTGCTCGAGCCGAGCGATCCCGACAGCTATTTCGAAGACAGGGAGCTGGTGCCCGCTGACATGATGGGCGACCTTCGCAAGGCAAAAATTGTCATTACGAACTATCATGCCTTTCAGCTGCGCGAGACCATGGAGACCAATAAGGTTGGCCGATCTCTCTTGCAGGGGCGTGGTGAAGATCTGCAGACCAAGGAAACCGAGGGCCAGATGGTTCGCCGTGTCGCTGACGAACTCATGGGGCTGAAGAATATTGTCGTCATCAACGATGAAGCGCACCATTGCTACCGGGAAAAGCCGAACAATGAAGAGATTGCTGACCTCAAGGGTGATGAGAAGAAGGATGCCCAGCGTGAGAACGAAGCGGCACGTGTCTGGATCAATGGCCTGGAGGCTTTCAAGCGCAAGCTGAGCGTTCGCGCTGTCTATGACCTGTCCGCCACGCCTTTTTTCTTGAGCGGATCCGGCTACAGGGAGGGAACACTGTTTCCCTGGACGGTGAGTGACTTCTCTCTGATGGACGCCATCGAATGCGGGATTGTGAAATTGCCACGGGTGCCCGTTGCGGACAATATTCCGGGTGAGGATGTCCCGGTCTTCCGCAATCTCTGGGAACACATCGGCAAGGACATGCCAAAGAAGGGCCGCACGGTCGGTGATCCCCTGAGCCTTCCGGACAAACTCAAGACGGCGCTTTACGCGCTCTACAAGCACTACGCTGAAACCTTTGAAAAATGGGAAAGGGCGGGACTCGATGCACCGCCGGTTTTCATTGTCGTGTGTAACAATACATCGACATCTCGCCTCGTCCATGAGTGGATCTCGGGTTGGGAGAGACCTAATGAAGATGGTGAGCCGAACTATGAGCATGCCGGTCACCTCGAGCTCTTCAGGAACTATGATGAACATGGGCAGCGGCACGCGCGGCCAAATTCATTGCTGATCGACAGCTATCAGATCGAATCAGGCGAACTTGACAAGGCCTTCCACACCATGGCCGCCGCCGAGATCGAGCAATTCAAACGTGAACGCAAGCAGCGCGGGGAGCTGGGCGAGATCTCTGATGCCGAGCTTCTACGCGAGGTGATGAACACTGTCGGCAAGAAGGGGCGCCTCGGCGAACAGGTGCGCTGCGTCGTTTCGGTTTCCATGCTGACGGAAGGCTGGGACACCAACACTGTCACCCATATCCTCGGCATCCGCGCCTTCGGGACGCAGCTCCTCTGCGAACAGGTCGTCGGTCGCGGTCTCAGGCGGTATTCCTATGACCTCAATGAAGACGGTCTCTTTGATGTTGAATATGCCGACATCATGGGCATTCCGTTCGATTTCACAGCCAAGCCGCAGATCGCGCCGGTCAAGACACCAAAGAAGACCACACGGGTCGCCGCTGTGAAAGAACGCGCGGCCCTCGAGATCACTTTCCCGCGTGTCACCGGCTATCGCGTCGACCTGCCCGAAGAAAGGCTCATCGCCAAATTCAACAAGGACCACACCTATGAGCTGAAGCCGGGGATGATCGGGGCGGGCCAGACCCTGATGGCCGGCATCGTCGGTGAAGACGTCATGATCTCGGTCGCCGATGCAAAGCTGAAACGCCCCAGTACCATCGCCTATGATCTTGCCAAACATCTGCTCTACAAATATTTCAGGGACGAGAATGGCGAGCCCAAGCTCTACCTTTTCTATCAGCTGCGCCGCGTTTGCCGCGAGTGGATCGATGGCGGTTATCTCATCTGTTCCGGCGACACCGGCAAATGGATGCTGGAATATCTTGATGTTGCCAACCAGGCCTGTGAGCGGATCTATCAGGCGATTATCAGCGGGACCTCCGAAGAGGAGAAGCGCCTCGCGGTCCTCGACCCCTATAATCCGAAAGGCTCCACAGCTCATGTCGGCTTCTCGACAACAAAGAACCTCTACCAGACCGACCCCCGCAAATGTCACATCAACTATGTGGTCGAGGACAGTAACTGGGAGGCAGAGCTCGCCCGCGTGGCAGAGCAACACCCGAAGGTTATCTCCTATGTAAAGAACCAGGGCCTCGGCCTGGAGGTTCCCTATAAGGATGGCTCCACGGCGCGGAAATACGTTCCTGATTTCATCATTCGCATTGACGACGGCAGAGGGGCCGATGACCCGCTCAACCTCATCCTGGAGGTCAAGGGCTATCGCCAGGAAAACGTCAAGCTGAAGTCAGAGACGATCAAAAATCAATGGGTCCCCGGCGTCAACAACCTTGGCCTCCATGGCCGCTGGGCCTTTGAGGAGTTTGATGATGTCTTTGAAATGGACAAGGCCTTCAAGGCGCTGATTGACCAAGTGACCCAATTGGTTGAGGTGGAGGTTGCCGAATGATTCAGCCGGTCACTACACATGAACAGCTCCGCGAGGCTATGGCAGCCACAGAGACAGAGCACCTTGAGTTCAAAGCCGCTAAGAACAACTTCCCCAGTGAAAACCTCTTTGGCTATTGCTGCGCATTGTCGAATGAGGGCGGGGGGAATTTGGTTCTTGGAGTCTCGGACAACGCGCCCCGCCAGATTGTTGGCACAAAAACATTTTCAGATATCAACCTCATCAAGCAACGTCTGCTGGACACCTTGAAATTCCGTGTTGATGTTTTCGAAATTCAAAGTCCTGATGGTCGCGTGCTTACTTTTTGTGCACCGGGGAGGCCGATTGGCCTACCGCGAGAGTATAAGGGGCGCTATTTCATGCGATCGGGTGAAGCCCTCGTGCCAATGACGCCTGAGGTATTGCAGCGCATCCATGCGGAGGCGACGCCGGACTACTCGGCTGAGATTTGTAGTCAGGCAACTATGTCCTCTCTTTCTGACGAGGCCATTGAGGAATTTCGGAGACTGTGGGTTCGAAAGACAGGGAATGGGGCCCTGGAGCACGTGTCGCCTGAGCAACTTCTCGGCGACGCACATCTTGTCCTTGAGAATGGCATAACCTGGGCCGCGCTTGTCCTGCTTGGCAAGGATACCAGCCTCGCGCAGCTCATGCCTCATGCGGAATTGATTTTTGAATATCGTTCCAGCGATGCATCGATTGAATATCAGGAGCGAGTAGAGTTTCGATCAGGCTTTTTCCTTTGGGCCAATGATATCTGGACAAAAATCAACAATCGAAATGAATTGCAGTCGTATCGTGACGGCCTGTTTCGTTACGAGATTCCTGCCTTCAATGAAGATGTCGTCAGAGAATCATTGTTGAACGCGATCGCACATCGCGAATATCGTGATGGTCGCTCCATCTTTGTTCGACAGTTTCCGCAGCGTCTCGAAATCGTAAGTCCAGGAGGGTTTCCTGCCGGAATTACACCGGAGAATATCATCCACCAGCAAAATCCTCGCAATCGAAGAATTGCCGAGGCATTGCAGTTTTGCGGACTGATTGAACGCTCCGGACAAGGTGCGGATCGAATCTTTGGAACCTGCATCAAGGAAGGCAAGAATCAGCCGGACTATTCTGCATCAGATAGTGCCCAGGTCTCGATCGTTCTGGATGGCCAGCTCAGAAACCCTGCGTTTGTTGAGTACCTTCAGCGCCTTGCGGATGAACGCGGCATGGCCCTGTCAATTGATGATTTCCTGGTTCTGGATGAAATTCGCGAAGGGGGTCGACTGAAAAATCGTCGTGGACGCCTGAAGGGGTTGTTGGATCAGGGTGTGGTGGAAAAGACAGGAAGAGGGGCCGGAACCAAATACATTCTTTCGCAGAGTCTTTACCAGCATGTTGGCGAATCCGGCACCTACACACGGAAAAAAGGGCTGGATGATGGTCACAACAGAGAACTTCTCTTGCAGCACATAAGGAATAGTGGCGGCAAAGGTGCCTCCATGACTGAATTTCTTCAGGTGCTGCCAAACAAATCGCGCCAACAAATCAAAGGCATATTGAACAAGTTGAGAGACCAAGGCCGTTTGGAGATCAAGGGAAAGACCAAGAACGCCCGATGGTTCCTCGTAGTCCCGAAAGGAACATGACGGGAACAATTGAATTATTTTCCAAATGATCCAAATAATAGAAAACCAATTAAAGTCTGTAAAAACAAAGAGTTATGATTATTGCGTGCGAATCGATTGGATTTAATTGATTTATTGGAGTTATTCAGGAGCCTCACTCTGAGGACCTTGTGCACGGATTGCACGCTCAAATAATGAAGTATGAGATCACACAGAGCCTGCTAATCGGAGGAACGGAGTGATGAGGGTGCATCGGGTCTATATCAATGAGCCGAACGACAAGGCACTGGTGCATCTTGGATCTTGCAGCTTCTGCAATGAAGGGCAAGGTATGACCAGGGACAAACTGGACCACAACGGCAAATGGGAAGGGCCGTTTGGAGTCGAAAGAGCGGAGCAAGTAGCGCAGAAATCCGGTAAGGACGATGTGCGGTGGTGCGGTCACTGTGCCAGGCAATTGGGAAGAGATCGAGAGTTAGAGTAGATGGCAAGAAAAACGACAAAAAAAGGCCCGAAGAAGGTCGAGACGCTTACGCATGATGAGGCTATACGCGGGCGCTCCCAGACGCTCAAGGTTAATTACCGCACGTCTCACCAGATCCGCATGGCAGCGGACAAGCTCCTGCCTGCTGTCGTCAGAGACGTCGATGGCAATGAAGAAGATCGCCGTGGCACAGTGTCCGTCTTCAATGGACCGGAGCCGGGGATCCGGATTTTCGATGACGCGAAAGCAGAAACCGAGGCGCTTGGTCTCTGGATCCGCGAGGCCGTCGACGACGGGATTGAACCGGAAGAAGTGGGCATATTTGTCAGAAGCAACAACGAACTCGCCCGCGCGCGAGCGGTTGTGAAAGCTGCAGGTGGAACTGTTCTCGAACTCTCCGAACGGGTTGAAGACCGAGGCGACCGCATCTCCATCGGCACCATGCATCTCGCCAAGGGACTTGAGTTCAAGGCCGTGGTCGTCATGGCCTGCGACGACGATGTCCTGCCGCTGCAAGAGCGCATAGAGACCGTCGCCGAAGAAACCGACCTCGACGAAGTCTATGAGACCGAGCGGCATCTTTTCTATGTGGCATGTACAAGAGCGCGGGAGAGGTTGCTGGTTAGCGGTGTTGAGCCCGCGTCGGAGTTTTTTGAGGATATGCAATAGAGAGACGGCGGATCATGGTGAAGCGAAATACACTCTCCGATTACGAAGTTGGCATCATCAAAAAGCTGTTGAGCCTCGATGATAAGCCGACGAACCAGGAGATCGCTGGCATGATCAATCGATCCCGCGGCGACGCGAGCAGTGATGTTAGTTCGGGCCGTATCACCAATATCAAGCAAAATGACATACCTAAATATGTTCCGGTCAAACCGGTCAGTGACGATGCACTCTCTTTTTTCTACAAGAAACTCGAAGCTTTCGATCCGCAAACCGGACTGAATTTTTACGATGACGAACGGTTGATCCGCTCTCGCGAAGCCATGCTGCTCGCTGTGCAGGTGTTCAATAGCCCTGCGTTGAAGTTCAAGACTGAAGTCTTTGCCATGCTGGCAAATGTCGCCTGGACCTATCTCATGCATGAGCACTTTCTTCGGAAGGGCATCAAGCTTGAAAAGGCGGATGGCCTGACACATTCGTTGAGCTGGATGCTGGAACAGCCCGAATGTCCGGTGTCAGACGGCATCAAGAGCAATTTGCGCGCTCTCAAGGAAATTAGAGACGACGTCGAGCACAAGTTGTTTGGGAAGAGTGACCTGAAATGGTTGGGAATCTATCAGGCCTGTTGCCTCAACTATGACAAGACGCTGAGCAGACTGTTTGGTGAAAAGCTGTCCCTGCAACATGACCTTTCTTTTGCACTTCAATTTGCAAAGCTGAGTCTTGATCAGATTTCTACTCTCCAGGACTATGAGATTCCAGGGCACATCAAAGCGCTGGATGCACGATTGGAAGGCGAGTTGTCTGACGAGCAAAAAGACGACATAGAGTATCAGTTTCGCGTTGTTTACACTCTCGACAGTTCTTCGAAGGGGCGATCGCATATCAAGTTTGTACATCCTGATAGTGATGAGGCCGATCAAATCCGAAACGTCCTTGTTAAGACCAGAAGCGGTGATGAAACACATCCATTGAGACCGACCAAGGTCGTCAAGATGGTTTCCCAAATTTCAGACAAGAAGTTCACAACACACAATCACACTCAGGCGTGGCGAAAACTGAAAGTCCGCCCTCGGGATGGCGCTAGTCG
>CBFDBJ010000019.1:0-45377 GCA_965603015.1 uncultured Alphaproteobacteria bacterium | reverse complement strand
ATACTCAGACTCAATCGCCTCCAGAAGGGAAGGGAAAACAGGCGGGTCATCGACCTTGCTTGCGGTATAGGCCGCCTCGGCCCAGAACCCGAACGAGCCCAGCGCCCGCTCCCAGCCGGCACCGAGGGTGGTTATGCCGTCCCGCGCGATGACGATGGCTTCCAGGTCGTTGCCGCGCAGGGAGGTTTTTATCCGCGCATAGCCGACGAGATCCTCGCCGGGCCCTTCATTGTTGGCAACAAGCCCGAGGTCATATTCGGTCAACCCGCCCAAAGTTCCCTGCCATCTTACAGCGTCGACGCCGAGGCGATATTCCTGGTCAAGGGTTGAGGGGGCGAAGGGTTGAAAAATGTCTGTCGGACTGATGAAACGGGCCGCCCCGAACGAGATGGTTTGCCGGCCAAGTGTCAGGTCGCCGGGGCTAAAAGAAAGCTGCAGGTTTGCGCGATCGAGGTTTTGCAGGATTTGTACTTTCTCGTCATCCTGTATGGCAGCATTGAGATCGCCAATCCGATAGGAGGAGGCGCCGAAGGTGGTAAGAGTATCGCCGGATGTTACGTCCTGCCATGGCTTTGAAGAGAACACAGGTTTGATCTCATAGTGCACTTCGAGCGCAATGTTCCGGGTCACATCGCCGGAGAGCATCAGCCGCAAGGCATTTTGGGACTGCCAGATGTCTTCAAACAGCGGCTCGCCATCCAGTTCGACGTCCGGTGCATCCTGGTAGATGGCATAGGTCTTGGCGTAGCCGGTGATGGACCATGCGTCGTCGGCAAAAGACGCGGTTATCGGTGCGACGGCACTGGCAACGGCACTGGCAAGCGCAAGCAGCGCAGCGCTAGTTTTGGCGAATATCTTCAACGATTTTCCCATCTTCAAGTGTGATCAGTCTTTTGGCCCGCGACATGATCCTGGGATCATGAGTGGAGAAGACGAAGGTTACATTATCTTCCTCGTTGAACTGCTTCATCATGTCAACCAGGGCAATTCCGGTCGCTGAATCGAGATTGGCCGTGGGCTCATCAGCCAGAATGATGTCGGGTTTTGAGGCGAGTGCCCGGGCGACGGCGACCCGTTGTTGCTGGCCGCCGGAAAGCTGGGCGGGGCGGCGGTGTTCAAGGCCCTGGAGACCGACGGCGCCCAGGATTTCGTGCACCAGTTTGTGCCGTTCCTTCTTTGGACGACCCTGCAGCAGCATGATGTATTCAGCGTTTTCCTGAGCCGACAGAACCGGGATGAGATTGTAGGCCTGGAAGATGAACCCGATGTGGTCGCGGCGAAAATCAGACAGCTGACGGCCAGACATTTTCTGGATGGCGGTGCCGGCCAGCAAGACACTGCCCGAGGTTGGATGATCAAGGCCGCCGATGAGCTGAAGGGCGGTTGACTTGCCGGATCCGGATGGTCCCACAATGGCGGTGAACTCGCCGCGTTCAATGACCAGGTCCATACCGTCCAGGGCCCTGACTTCCGTGTTGCCCTTGCCGTAGACCTTGGTGAGCTTTTTTGTTTCGATAACAATTTCCATGGAAGTCCTCACTTACAAAGCACGCCTGAGCGCGATGGCGGGTACGAGACGTGCGCCGTGGATTGCCGGGATGATGCAGGCCAAAGCCGACAGAGCGATGACAAAGGCAGGCAGCACTGTGAACTGGAGCGGCCGGATAACCGCTTTCATGGGTTCGTTCAGCATGATGCCGGACATTTCGATCTCGCCGAAACTGATGCCGTTTTGCGACATCCAGTAATTGACAAGACTGCCGGCAAGAACGCCGAACAGGGTGCCGAAAATGCCGAGCAAAGAGCCTTCCCAGCATATAAGAGTGAAGAGAGCCCGGCGCCGGGTTCCCAAACCCAGCATGACGCCAAACTCGTAATGGCGCTCATAGATCGACATGAACATGGAGTTGATCAGGCCGAGGGACACCAGAATGAACAGGACGCCGCCGATGATGAGGCTTGAATAATTGGTCAGCTCCAGGATACCGGACAGCTCCGGCATCAAGCCTTGCCAATCGAGGAATTCGAGACCTTCTGCGGCGAAAGCACTTTGAAGGTTCTCAAGGGTCGGCTCTCCCTCGGCAATGGGCGCAAGGCTGATAACAATCTCATGGACCCCGTCGTCGACGCCGGCCATGGCCTGACCGGCGGTGAGGCTGACGAAGGCGGTTTCCTTGTCCATGACCCGGTCGTTGAAATTGAGAATGCCGGAAACGCGGAAGAGCATCTGTGAGAGCTCACCGGTCTCGGCTTCTGACATCGTGGTGACAATTCGGTCGCCGAGACGCACTTCAAGAAGGTCGGCCATCTTGTCGCCAATCATGATACCGTTCCCGTCCCCGGGTGTCAGAAAGGTGCCTTCAACAAGGGCTTCTTTCAAACGGCTGACTTTTGGTTCATTGACCGGGTCGATGCCGAAAATTGCACTCGGAGCAACATTGTTGGACGAGGCCACCATGCCGCCGGCGATCGTGCGTTTTGACCAGGCAAGGACCGCCGGGTCCTCGGCCAGGATCGCCTCCGCGGCTGCGGGATCCTTGATGTAGATGGCGGCATCGAAGCCCTCACGAAATCCGGGCTGATGGATCTGGGCGTCACCGAGCCAGGTGCCGGTGATCTTTTTGATCATCATGTCTGACATGCCCAGCATAAGGCCGTCGGTGAACATCATGGCGGTGAGGCCGGAGGCGACAAGCAGGATCATGAGGCCGGTCCGCCGCGTGTTGCGGAAGATGTTACGAAAGGCAAGGCGTATGGTGAGCCTGAGTGTATCTGACATATTATGCTGCCTTCATCATGTTGCACCCAGCGCTGCGACGGGTGTTATCCGTGCGGAGTGTGCCGCCGGCCAAAGGCTGACCAGGAACGCGGTGATCAGAACAAGGGCTACCGGGTAGATAAAAACAGAGGCGGAAATTTCCACAACCATGGCATCCATGATCATGCCGCCAACTTCCACAGGGGGTATCGGGATGCCGGTCACATTGAGGTACTTCATGATCGGAAGAGACGCGATGAAACCGATGACAGTCGACAGGACCCCGAGCACCATGGTTTCGACGACGATCATCCAGAAAACCTGTCCTGGCCGCGTTCCGACGGCGCGCAGCAGGCCATATTCCCGGGTGCGCTCCATCACGCTCATGAGGACCGCATTGAGAACACCAATGGCGACCATGGCCATGACCACAGCCGTGGTGACGTAATTGCCCTCCTTGTCGGCCCGCATGGAATTGTAGAATGTTACCTCGACCACCTGCCAGGGGTCTGTTGACAGGGCGGGATCGTCAAGGGCTGCGTCCACTCTGGCGGTGATTTTGACCGCGTCATCGGGACTGTTCGTCATCAAGGCAATTTCGTGCGCGTCAGGACCCATTGAGAGGTAGCGCCGGGCGGCATCTATTGTCATGTAAACGTTCATGCGCTCTGTCCCGTCTTTCGTCCCGATGATGGCGCTGACAATATAAATGTCGTTGGCAATGGAGCCGTCGACGCTTTGGCCGATTAGCACAAGCTCGTCTCCGATCCCGATTTTGAGCGTTTTCGCAACGGTCCGCCCGATCATCACGAGATCATAGCCATCGGCAGACTGGCTTTCACCTTGACTTGTGCCAAGAAAGGGCCCGTCTCGCTTCTTGTCGGCAATGCTGGTTGTTTCGCTCTCTGCTGCCGGATCAATTCCGATGACAGAGGCTATCGATGTCTTGTCATTGGCATAGGCAAGGGAAGGGGCAAAAACCCGCGGCGCGGCGGAAACAACACCGGGGACAGCCTCTACTTTCGCGACAACGTCATCGACGTTTTTGATCCGCTTGTAGAGCGACGGGCGGTCAAGATAATCCTCGGCGTGAATTTGGATGTGGCCGGTGCGATCACGGGTGAAGGTGTCAATGATCGAGCCATAGGAGCCTTCAACCAGCCCCATTGTCACGGCCGCCAGGAGGAAACCGAGGGCCATCGAGAGGCCGGTCAGGAAGCTGCGGCGCTTTTGGCGCGCGATGTTTCTCAGGCCCAGTTTCAGCAACAGCATATCAAATCCTTGCGGCTGTGACGGTCTTATTTGAAGCGGCTTTTCAGATTGCGCCAGGTGAAGATGTCTTCATCAAGGGTTACATCCAGCTGGAGGTCGTCATAGTAGATGACGGTCTTGTAACCCTCCTTGTTGAGCGGCACCATTTCCAGCTTTGAGGGCAACTGGCGGCCGCCAAAATCTTTCGTCTCGAGGAACTGCATGACACGGACCTTTTCACCGCGCTCATTGTAATAGCTTTGTTCGAGCGGCAACAGTGTTTCCGCATCGACGACAACTTCGATTTTCGCCCAGACGGTTACCGTCTGTTCTTTTGGTGTCAGGGTGAGCGCTATCGTGCCGTCTGCATCCTCGCGGGTCACGATATAGTCGTCGGCGAGTGAGGCTTCCTTGACCAGGTCATCATTGGTGAAATCCGAGCCCATCCAGGAACTCATCATCATCGACGGTGGCACTTTGATGACCTTGTCGATCTTGGGGAAGTAGTTCCACATCTCGGCCTCAAGTTTCAGAGTGGCGACGCCGCGGTCTTTTTTGGGGGCCAGGATACGGATGAAAGTGTTTTCCATGCCCTGCGACCAGACCTGCATTTCAAGAGTGCGCTCCCAGTTCGGCGTGACAATCTGCATCCGAATGCGGGCTTCGGAGGTACTGGCGCGATATAGTGCATCGACCTGGCGCAGGAGATCTTCTGCGGACTCTGCAACAGGTTCTTTGGTAAATTCTTCTGTGACGGGTTCTGTGATGTCAGAGTCTGCCGGGGTTTTGCTGGTCGCTGAGGCGGGTATCAGCCAGGACGTGAGGGCGTTGCTCAGCACGATAAAGGCGATGAGGACGAGAAGGCTCAGCCCTGCAAATAACACTCGTTTCATATTGATTCCCCGCACTTGGTCACAGTCCCGGCAGATTTAAACACAGTAAAGATGGGGCCTCAAGGGTCCGCCTTGCTATATGGGGTTTTGTCGCAGTTTTGAAAGACTGGAGGTGACCGGCGTTTGTGCCCCGGGCTTGCTTTTGGGTGAGAATCCGAGCAACACGGAAGCGGAACACGGCGAGCGCAAGGAGCATGTATGGCCTGGTGTGGCGGATTGAAGCCCCGATCCCGGGCGGGGCGGGTTGGCATTTTGGCAATGGCAGCGTTGCCGGCTCTGTTTGGCGGCCCGTTCGGGGGTCTGGTCGGAGGCCCAACAGCGGCGTACGCGGCGTCCGGGAACAATGACGACCTTTCCCTGTTCAGTGATATCGGCTCCGTCGGCGTGCCTCTTGCCGCCGGCGCGTTTTCCCTGTGGCAGGGCGATACCGAGGGGGCGGTCGATCTTGGTTTGATCTGGGGCGCGTCAGTCGGCACTACGTGGGCGCTGAAGAAATCCGTCGATGCGACCCGGCCCAATGGCAAGCCGGAAAGCTTCCCGTCGCGCCATGCGGCGAGCGCGTTTGCCGGAGCCTCCTATCTGCACTATCGTTATGGCTGGAAATATGCCGGTCCGGCCTATGTGGTCGCTCTTGGCGTCGGCTATGCGCGGGTCGATGCCGATGAGCATTACTGGCGCGATATTGCCGTCAGCGCCGGGCTTGCCAATCTGAGCGCCTGGCTGCTGACCTCGCGCTATGAACCGCCGGTCCCGATGGCGGTGTCGTTTGATCCGGCGACCGGGGTCTATTCACTGCGGACCGGATTTCGGTTTTAGGGCCCGCCTGGGAGTGCCGGGTTAATGCAGTAGTCTGATGAAATGCCTTTTCAATCTCTGATTTCAGTGAAGCCTCTTTCTTGCGAGATCGCTGTTCACCGGCGAAGAATGGCGGTTGCTTGCCGAGAATAGTTCTCACTGGTCTGATTTCGTGATACGTCTTGTCTGTATCGTATTGAAGGGGAAAGTCTGTCGTGTCGGAAACCATATTTGAGGGCCTTGTTCTCACCCAAACCAAGAAGCAGGTTCTTGATTACTGGCTCTCTTTGACCTCCGGGACCGCTGGGACCGCCGAGGCAGACATACCACTATTTGGTGATTTTGATATTCTTGAACTCTCCTTATGCATGCCCAACCTTGTGTTGTTTGAGGTCAGGACTGATCCGCGCGACTTTTATTATCGTCTGATCGGCAGCAATGTTGATCAGCACAATACCGATGCCTTTACAGGCAGGGTGATGTCGGAATTGTCTGGCAAGGGGCCGGGCAGCAAGGTCTGGGATTTCTTCAGCTCTGTTATCGATACCGGCGAGCCGGCACTGCGTGAAATGCCCTATGTCGGGCGCAACAAGGACTTTGAGCGCATCGAAATTATGGCTTTGCCGCTGCGCGGTGATGCCAGGAAGAATGACCATATTCTTGTCGTTACCGACTATTTCCCGCGAGATGCACGCGGGCTTCAGGCGCCGCGCCGCGGCAAGGGGACCGTCTGAGGGACCGTCCGAGAAACCGTCTGAAACCCGGCAAGGACAGGCGTCTTGCGGGGGGCGGCTTATTCCTTCGATCTTGTGTCTCGATCTGGTACCCTCGATCTGGTAGTCTTGGCCAGACGCCGGGCATGGGCCGTCCCGGAGCGGCTCGGGGCGCCAAGTGACCAGAGCAAGGATTGAGCACAGCGATGCCGATGCAGAACACCAGCGAACCCTCGCCTGCCCCTGTCAGCGCTATTGACGCGCGCTATACTCGTTTTGAGGAATGGCTAAACGCCGGGACACACGGGCTGGGCGCGCTTCTGGGGATCGCTGCGCTGGTGCTGCTTATCGTGCGGGCCGTCACCGTTGGCCGCGATGGCAGCCTGCCCGCCGTCATTCTCTATGGCTGCGCGCTGATCCTGCTGTATTCCTTCTCGGCGATCCATCACGCCATTCCGCGCGGGGCGATCAAGAAGGTTTTTCTGTCGCTTGATCACAGCGGGATCTTTTTTCTGATTGCCGGAACCTATACGCCGTTCTGCCTGCTCCTGCCGTCCGGTCAGGGCTGGATCCTCCTTGCCCTGATCTGGTCGCTTGCCGGGCTTGGCATCGCGGTTCAGTCTGCGGCGTTTCTGACCGGCCGAGATGCGGCCTATGAGCGGATCGCCTGGGCGTTTCATCTGGCGCTGGCGTGGTTGCCAATTCTGTTTGCCGGTGCGATCATTTTTGGCGCGCTGGCGCCGGCGGGCATCGCCTTGCTGGCGGCGGGCGGAGCCGCCTACAGCGTCGGTGTCATCTTCTACATCTGGAAGCGGCTGCCCTATAATCACGCGATCTGGCATCTGTTTGTCATTGGCGGCAGCGCCTTCCACTTCTTTTCCATATTCTTTTACGTGGTCCCAGCCTCGGTTTAACACGGCGACGGGGAAACCGGGACGGCCAGGTTGAATTTGCCCGGACCCTCCGCATGCGGTATACTGCGACACGCAGTTGTGTATGAGTCGCATAAGGACGCAACCCCTCCGGCACGCGATGCGAGGCAAGTCAGTTCTGGCCGGTTTGGAAAAGAGGTTCGATGATGAACGAAGCGAGCAAGGAAAAGTTCCTCAGATTGTTTCTCATTCTCTTTGGCGGAGCATTTTTTCTGATCTATCCGCTGGGCATCGTCTGGCCCTCGGGCTGGCAATGGCATGGCGGTGAAGGTCGCTACTATCTGCACATGATTTGCGGTGTATACGCCGTATTGGGATTTTTCCTGATCCGGGCGGCCCGCGATCCGTCCGCCAACAAGAGCCTGATCGATTTCACCGTCTGGTCAAGTGTCGTGCACGCCGGCATTATGGCGATGCAGGCCACCGGCGATCCGCGCGAAAGCGGGCACCTCGCCGGCGATGTGCCGGCGCTGCTGCTGGTGGCAGTCGTGCTGTGGTATCTGTCGCCGCGGACAAAGAAAGCGGCGTGAGGACGAAGGGCTGACCGCCGGCTTTTTCTGGCCCTTCAGGCAGGGCGTTGAGAGCGCCGGAGGGCAGGCCTTTCAGGCAAAACCCTTCTGGAATGCCTGAGTGACAGAGCAACGCGGGATTGCATTTGTCCCTCCAGACGTGTAACTGTAGTGAAGGTAATCGTGTTTCTTGGGGGGTTATTGTGCATTCAGTTCAGTTTTGTGGACGGCGTTTGGTCGGGACCAGCGTCGCCAGGGTCGTGCTTTGTGTTGCCGTTGTTGTGGCCATGAATATGTCCCTCGCGCCGCGCGGTGACGCGGCGCCTTCGGTAACCGCCTATGGCAAGCTACCGGCGCTCAGTCAGTTGGAATTGTCACCGGACGGCAAGCACCTGGCGTCCATTCGGCCCTACAAGGGTGAGAAGATCCTTGTCGTCCAGAATCTTGAGGGCAAGGGGCTGCCGCCCGTCCTTATACAGACTATAAGAGATCCTGATTCTAATGATGAGATCACCTCTTTTTTCTGGGCCAATAATGACCGGATTGTCATTTTCGTCCAGGGTCTGAGGTTTGCCCGCAGTAAAGACGGCCGTCAGCTCCTGACCCAAACGGAGATTATTGGTGTCAACCGTGATGCTTCCAACATGAAGGTCCTGTCAGATCTGGACAAAGGGTCGGCGCCGCGTGAATGGGGCGGTATTATCGATTTACTTCGGGACGATCCAGACAATGTTCTGATCCTGGGCTGGAACAGTGGTTATGAAGGCAACGCCTACAAACTCAATGTCAACAACGGGCGCCTGGCACCGGTCATTCGGGGCACCTATGCAGTGTATCGCTACTATACTGATCATACCGGCGAGCCGCGGATACGGTACAATTGGGATTTTAGCAAAGAGGAAGGGTTCGCCTATTTTCGCAATCCCGGCAGCCTTAACTGGCAGCGGGTCTTCAACGGCGACGACGATGACGATTATGGGTTTGTCGATTTCACCAGCGATCCGAATATGATTGTTGCGGCGAAAAGAAATGATAAGGGGTGGACGGAACTTTACAACTACAAGCTCAATGAGCGGACCTTTGGTCCGATGTTGCGGTCGTTTGAGGGTAAGGAGTTTGGCGGTATATTGACGGATTGGCCGACCGGCAGTCACATTGGATATTCGGCGGCTGAAGACTATTTCAAAGCAGAATATTCAGAGCCACAACGTCAGCAAATTGTCACCGGGATTGAGGCCGCCCTGCCAGGGCAGCGCGTTGTCATAGCTGATATGGACAGGGCTCGCAGAAGATTCGTCATTGCGACATCGACGGAGAGGGATCCAACGACCTACTATCTCTATGATGCTGAAACCGGGCGGATGGCCGGTCTGGGATCGCAATACCCGTCGCTTGAAGGCAAGCCCGGGTATGAGGTGCGCAAGATTGTCTATACGGCCCGGGATGGTATGACGATCCCCGCTTATTTGACCGTGCCGCACGCCCCGGGCCCCTACAAGACCGTTATTCTGCCGCACGGCGGGCCGCTGGTGCGCGACTACATGACGTTCGACACCTGGGCTCAGGCGCTGGCCAGTCAGGGCTATGCTGTGTTGCAGCCCAACTACCGCGGCTCGACCGGGCTCGGCAAGAAGCACGAGAAGGCGGGCCACGGTGAGTGGGGCCTGAAGATGCACGACGATGTGATTGACGGCACCCGCTTTCTGATCGACCAGGGTATCGCTCAAAGAGATCATATTTGCATTGCCGGGTGGAGCTATGGCGGCTATGCGGCCATCCGTGCTGCGACACTGAATGATGATAAACTCTTTCGGTGTGCCGTTGTTGGCGCAGCCGTCGTCGATGTGGAGGATTGGCTGAAGCTTGTGAAGTTCAAGGTTGGCACCAACGAGCATGATGCCATTGGCAGCCTGCGCTGGGACAAGGACAAGATCCGCGAGATTTCACCGATCAACGCCATCGACAAGGTCAACATTCCGATTCTCGTTGTGCACGGAGAATACGATGCCCGCGTCGGTCCGAAGGAAGGCAAGAGATTGGCCAAGGCGCTCAAGCCAACGGGTCATCTCTACAAATATATTGAGCTCGAAAAGGGCGATCACAATATGTCCAGAGAGGTCAACCGGGTCAAATTCCTCGAGGAGATGGCTGCTTTTCTGGAGAAGAAGCTTTAGGGGGCGGGGTGCCGGGTTCGAGCGACAAGAATTCGCCTCGCGGAAATATCTGCTAACACCTTGATTATAATGGCGCACCCGACAGGAGTCGAACCTGTGACCTCTGCCTTCGGAGGGCAGCGCTCTATCCAGCTGAGCTACGGGTGCCCGAGGTGTCGGGGGCTGAGCCCCGGCCCGGTTGGGCGAGAGGGGCGCAAGCTATCGGAAAGTCGGGGGCGGGGCAAGGTTCTTTGGCGGCGCTGCAGAGCTCGTGTTTCGGCCTCCGGGTTTGCAGAAAAGTGGCAGATTTCAAGGGTTCTTGTCTTCTTCTGCCCAGCCGGGTAAGCTCCGGCTTCAAAGCGGGTTGCTGACGCGGCAAGGGAGATGCGGGTTTATGTCTACGACAGGGAAATCTGGCTCAAGACGGGCGCTGATGGTGCTGGTCGTTGTTGCGCTGGGCGCCGGCGGCGGGTTCTGGGTTGGCAAGGATCGGTTCTTTGGTCCCGGCGCTCCGGCAGGGCCGGATGTGCGCGGCTCTGATCGTTCTGGCGGCGACGCCTCCGAGACGGCTACTTTTGAACCGCAGATCCCGGGTCCCGATGAAATTCCGGTTGCCGCGGCTCCCGGTGCATGGGGGGCGGAGCAAAAAGCCTACCTGGCAGAAAATGCGAAAAATGAAGGCGTGGTTGTGACGCCAAGCGGCCTTCAGTACAGGGTTTTGAGCGAAAGCGGTCAGAACGACAAGCCGCATTCCACGGACATTGTCCAGGTTCACTATCGCGGCAGTCTGACCGACGGGGTCGAGTTTGACTCGTCGTATAATTACGGCGAGCCGGCGGAGTTTCCCTTGAATGAAGTGATCCCCGGCTGGACCGAGGGGGTTCAGCTGATGAGCGTTGGCGACATCTACGAGTTTACCATTCCCTCGGAACTTGGCTACGGCGCGCGCGGCGCGGGTGATGAAATCCCGGGACACTCGGTGCTGATCTTCGAAGTTGAACTGCTCGATATCATTCGGCCGTAATTTTTCGCATGAAGAATGTCGTCATCCCGGATGCTGTGCAACATGTAATGTTGCTCTGCTGGTCCGGGACCCACCTGTCGGATATAGGCACCGGACCAGCACAGCATCACTTCGTGCTGCAGTGCATCCGGTGTGACAGTTATTGATACCTACACTGATAATCAATCAACCAACTTCTCAACCAACTCTGGCTCTGTCGCCATAGGTGAGCTGAAGGAAGATGTCTTCAAGGTCGGCTTCCTCGGTGGAGATGTCCTTGACGGTAATCCCGGCCTCGCGCACATCGGAGAGGATTTTGTCGACGGCGTCCTTGCTCGGCTGATAGGCGATGTGAAGCCGCCCGTCGTCTTTCAGGGTGACGCGGCCGCCGGCCAGCGCGGGCGGGACCTGCGCCAGGGGTGTGATCGGCGTGATCAGCAAGGCCTTCTGGTCGAGCCCGGCGAGAAGATTTGATGTGGTGTCACAGGCAACCACTTCGCCCTGATCAATGATGGCGATCTGGTCGCACAGCTCCTCGGCTTCTTCCAGATAGTGGGTGGTCAGCACAATGGTGGTGCCTTGCTCATGCAGCTCGCGGACCTGCTCCCAAAGCTGGCGGCGCAGCTCGATATCGACGCCTGCCGTCGGCTCGTCGAGCACCAGAATGGGCGGCGAGTGGACCATGGCCTTGCCGACCAGAAGCCGGCGGCGCATGCCACCCGAAAGCGTGCGCATATAGGCATTGGCCTTGTCGTCGAGCCGCAGAGACCTCAGGATCTCCATGGTGCGGCGCTCGGATTTGGGAACGCCGTAGAGCCCGGCCTGCAGTTCGAGGGCCTCGGCGGGGGTGAAGAACGGGTCAATGTTGAGTTCCTGCGGGACGACGCCGATGGAGGCGCGGGCCTGGCGCGGGGCGATGTCGATGTCATTGCCCCAGACGGTGGCGCTGCCGCTGGTCTTGACCACAAGGCCGGCCAGAATATTGATAAAGGTGGACTTGCCAGCGCCATTGGGTCCGAGCAGCCCGAAGATTGAGCCGCGCGGGATCACCAGATCGATTTCCTTGAGGGCCTCCTTGGCGGCGGTCTTGCCGTCGGCCTTGTAGACCTTGCGCAGGTTGCGCGCCTCGATGGCCGGGGGCGGCGCTTGATGGGGTGACATGAGGCGTTATCCTGTTGTTCTTGTTCTTGCCTGGAAAGGCATTGCCGCCAGGAGGGTCTTGGGTATCATTGGCCCGGCCTCAAGGTCAATTGCCAGGTTCGTTGTTGGCGGGGTACGGGTGGTCTATAGTGGGTGTGATGTGAGAGAATCACAGACTAATGAATGCTTCATATTGGTTTTGGCCAGGATTTGATCTGGATCTGCCCAGGCTATGGCCCGACTTCAAGCAAGAGTGGAAAAGACGATGACAACAGATGCTTCTGCCAAAGCTCCTGAAATTACCGAAACGGGTGCAACACGGGTTGCCTGCAACGGCGGCGGCGGCCCGCTTGGTCACCCCAATGTCTATCTTGAGATGGGCGAGGCCGCTCAGGTGCAGTGCCCCTATTGCTCGCGGCTCTTCGTGCTGAAATCCGAAGGCAGCCATAGCTGATATGGGTAAAGCTTTGGGTAAGGGGGATCACCTCTATTTGATCGATGGCTCGGGCTATATTTTCCGCGCCTATCACGCCTTGCCGCCATTGACGCGCAAGAGCGACGGGCTGCCGGTGGGCGCTGTGTCGGGTTTTTGCAACATGCTCTACAAGCTGTTGGAAGACACCAAGGCTGACGTGAAGCCGACGCATTTTGCCGTGATTTTTGATTCAAAAGGCAAGACCTTTCGCAATGACATTTATGATGCCTACAAGGCCAACCGCGATGCGCCGCCGGAAGATCTGGTGCCACAATTCGCGGTGATCCGCGACGCTGTTCGGGCCTTCAATGTGCCGTCGGTTGAGCTTGCCGGCTATGAAGCCGATGATCTCATCGCGACCTATGCGGTCGAGGCGGCTGCGCTTGGCGCCGAGGTTACCATTGTCTCCTCGGACAAGGACCTGATGCAGCTGGTGACCTCTGACATTTGCCTGCTCGATACCATGAAGAACAAGGCGATCGGCGCGGCCGAGGTGATGGAGAAGTTTGGTGTCGGGCCCGACAAGGTCATTGATGTGCAGTCGCTGGCGGGGGATTCTTCCGACAATGTCCCGGGTGTGCCTGGCATCGGGGTCAAGACGGCGGCGCTTCTGATCAATGAATACGGCGATCTGGACAGCGTTCTTCAGCGCGCGGCAGAAATCAAACAGAACAAGCGGCGCGAAAATCTCATCGAGTTTGCCGATCAGGCGCGGGTCAGCCGCGAGCTTGTCACACTGAAGCAGGATGTGCCAACGCCGGTGCCGCTGAGTGACTTTGGCGTCGTGGAGCCGGATCCGGGAACATTGCTCGGGTTTCTCAAGGCGATGGAGCTTGGTACGCTCACTCGCAGGATTGCCGAGACGTTTGATATGGATCCGGACGCGGTTGTCGTGTCGCAAGAGTTTTCAGGGGATAGTCGCGCCGCCGATAAGGCTGGCGGCGAACCGCCTGCTGCAAAGGTCATCAAGGGCGGCGCGCCCGGCGCGGTGATGGATCGCCGCGCGGCGGAGGCCCCGATTGATGCCTCGACCTATGACATGGTCACCACGGTGGACGAACTGCAGGTCTGGATTGATGGGGCGAAGCGTCAGGGCTGGTTTGCCTTTGATACGGAAACCAATTCGCTCGATGCGATGTCGGCAGATCTTGTCGGCTTTTCGATCTCCATGGTGCCGGGCAAGGCGTGCTACGTCCCGCTCCTGCACGGGACGCAAAGTGACGGATTTGATCTGGGGGATTCAGAGAACGCGGTGCAAATCCCGCTTGAGGAAGCCGTCGCGCTCATGAAGCCGTTGCTGGCAGACCCGAGCGTTATGAAGGTTGGCCAGAACATCAAATATGACATGCTGGTGCTGGCCAAATACGGGCTCACCGTGGCGCCTATCGATGACACGATGTTGCTGTCCTATGCACTGGATGCCGGGGTGCACGGCCACGGCATGGATGCGCTGTCGACACTCTTTCTCGATCACACGCCGATCCCGTTCAAGGAGGTCGTCGGCTCGGGCAAGAAGCAGCTGACCTTTGATCAGGTGCCGGTCGTCGATGCAACGCGCTATGCTGCCGAGGACGCTGATATTACCGGACGGCTCTATCGGCTCTTGAAGCCGCGCCTGGCCGAGGACCGGATGACAACGGTCTATGAAACTCTCGAGCGTCCGCTGGCGCCGGTGCTGGTCGCCATGGAGCGCGCCGGTGTCAAGGTTGACCGGACGGCGCTGAAGCGCATGTCCGGTGACTTTGCCCAGACCATGTTGCGTCTGGAAGAAGAGGTGCACGGGCTGGCGGGCGAAAGCTTCAATCTGGCCTCGCCCAAGCAAGTGGGTGAAATTCTCTTCGGCAAGCTTGGCCTTCCGGGCGCGAAGAAAACCAAGACCGGGGCCTGGGCGACGGGCGCTGATATTCTGGAAGACCTGGCTGCCGAAGGCCATGAGCTGCCCAAAACACTGCTTCAGTGGCGCCAGCTCTCCAAACTGAAAAGTACCTATACGGACAGCTTGCCGGAACACATCAACGAGACGACGGGCCGCATCCACACGTCCTACTCGATGGCCGGAACCTCGACAGGACGACTGGCGTCAACCGATCCCAACCTGCAAAACATTCCGATCCGCACCGAAGAGGGACGCCAGATCCGCACCGCGTTTATCGCCGAGGCAGGCAATGTGCTGATCAGCGCGGATTACAGCCAGATCGAGCTTCGGGTACTGGCGCATATGGCGGATATTGATACGCTGAAGCAGGCGTTTCTTGACGGGCTTGATATCCACGCCATGACGGCATCGGAAATGTTTGGCGTGCCAATTGAAGGCATGGACCCGATGATCCGGCGCAATGCCAAGGCGATCAATTTCGGCATCATCTACGGTATCTCGGCTTTCGGGCTGGCGCGCCAGCTGTCGATCCCGCGCAAGGAGGCGGCCGATTATATCGAGGCCTATTTTGCAAAGTTCCCGGGCATTCGCGCCTATATGGACAGCACCAAGGAGTTTGCCAAAGCCAACGGTTATGTTGAGACCCTGTTCGGGCGGCGCATTCATCTGCGTGACATTACCTCAAAGAACCCGCAGCAACGCGGCTTCATGGAGCGCGCCGCGATCAATGCGCCGATCCAGGGCACAGCGGCGGACATCATTCGCCGCGCCATGATCCGCATGCCGGACGCGCTCAAGGATGCCGGGCTTGATGCGCAGATGCTGCTGCAGGTGCATGACGAGCTGATCTTCGAAGTGCCGAAAGATCAGGCGGAAAAAACCACGAAGGTCGTCAAAGCCATCATGGAAGGCGCGGCGTTGCCGGTCTGCGACATGGGCCTGCCGCTCACCGTTGATGCTGGCGAGGGCGCCAACTGGGGCGAGGCGCACTGATTAAATCAGTGGTATCAGTGGCAGAGCGACGCCTTACTCCGCCCAAGACCAAGGGCTAGAGACCGAGGGCGAGGCCCCGCCTGAGCCCGGATCACAGACCGAGGGCGGTGAGGTCGAGGCGGGCGTCTTGCACGGGCGGGCACCAGAAATAGCTGCCGGAGACCGGGCGCGAGAAACGGAAGAGAGCGTCGATGATGCCGTCTTCCTCGCCGGCCATGCGTCTCAACTGGGCTTCAAAAGGATCGTGGGTCTTGCCGAAGGCGACGAAATAAAGGCCTTCCCCGGTTGCATCGGCCCATGGCATGGAGCGGCGCAGGACGAAGGCTTGCGGATCAAAGCTTTCCTGCTCTGTCCGTTTGACGTGCGCCGAAACGGGCGCGTCCCTGAGTTCGCTGTTGTCGCTCAGCCGCCGTCCGATTATGGCATCGCGCTCGTCCTGCGGCAGGGTCTCGAAGTGATCGAGATCATGCACCCATTGCTGGGCGGCGGCGAAGCTGGAGCCATCAAGCCCGGGGCCTGATCCGTTGACGAATGCCGCCTCGACAGCGGCCTCGCCCGTCGGGTTTTCGGTGCCGTCCTCATAGTGCGTCAGGTCGAGACCGGAACCAAACTTGAAGCCGTCGACGAGCCGCTCGCAGCTAAAGGCGGGTGCAAGCTTATGCATGACGGTGCGCGCTTTATGCATGATTTCACCGTGGTCTGTGCCGCGCACCTGGCACCAGATGTCAGCTTGCGTCGAGGGAACCTCGCAGCCGGGGCCGCTCAGACCGGGAAAGGCGCGCAGGCCATCCACCTTGTGGCCAAGCCCTTCGATCAGCCCGGGGCCAAAGCCGACGACCAGGGTCTCGTCGATGGCCAACGTCGCAAGCGCGGCAAGGGCGGGGCGCAGGTCGCGGTCGGGAACGGCGCGGAATTCGAGATAGCGCGCAAGGTCCGGGATCGGTTCAAGAATGGCGGGTTGTGAAGTGTTCATTTGACGGCTTCCTGAGTGTCAACGGGGGTGGGGGAAAGCGAGTCCGGGTCGCAATCCTGGCCTCTGAGGCCGCCGGAGGCAAGCTTGCAGAACGAAGAATCCAGTGGTGCGGGGTTCGTTGTCGAGGGGTGATTCTGTGTTGCCTTGACTTGACAAGGGCTTGTTACTTTATACTGGCACGAGTAGTGTCAGAAGACGGCCCGGCAAGAGGCCAACACAGGTTAAGGGAAACACCATCATGGAATTTGAGAAGCTGATACGCGAGCGTCGTTCTATTCGCGGATACCAGAAGAAGCCGGTGCCACGTGACGTGATCGCCGAAGTTATCGAAGTCGCCAAGTGGGCGCCGTCGTCGATGAACACGCAGCCGTGGCATGTCCATGTGGTGACCGGCGAGCCGCTGGAGCGCATTCGGACCGGTAACACCGAAAACATGATGGCCGGTGTCCCGCCGAAACGTGATTTCCCCATGAAGGAGAAATACGAAGGCATCCACAAGCAGCGCCAGGTGGGCATTGCGGTGCAGTTGTTTGAAGCCATGGGCATCGCGCGCGATGACAAGGAAAAGCGCATGGACTGGGTGATGCGCGGTTTTCGTCAGTTCGATGCGCCGGTCTCTGTTGTGCTGACCTATGACAAATATCTCGAACCGGCTGCGATCAGCCAGTTTGATCTCGGCGCGCTCACGCACTCCATCGTTCTGGCCGCCTGGGAGCGGGGTCTTGGCAGCGTGATCAACGGTCAGGGCATTATGCAGTCGGATGTAGTGCGCGAACATGCCGGCATTCCGGATGATCAAAACATCATGATCTGCATCGCCATGGGTTATCCGGATGAGGATTTCGTTGCCAATGACGTCAAATCTGTCCGCGAGGCCAATGAGGCCTTTGTGCGCTATGTCGGGTTTGACGACTAGGCGCATTCACAAAAAGTGTACGCGGTTTTTGGGTTCGAATGCGCGACCACTCAAGAATCTGGAGTTGTTTCGCGATTCCATGAATCGTGAAACAGCTCCAGGCAGAGGCTAGTGCCCGCCGCCCAGACTTCCTGTTTTGACCGAATAGTCGGCGACGATTTGGTAGTCGGGGTCGTCGTCGGCGTCGACGATGAGCTGTCCGGCACGGGTCAGGAGCTGGTGACAGTCGTGGGAGAGGTGGCGCAATTGCAGGGTCTTGCCGAGGGCCTGATATTTTGAGGCAAGGGATTCGATGGCCTGAAGGGCAGACTGGTCGACCACCCGGCTCGAGAGAAAATCCACCACCACAGCGTCAGGATCACCTTCGGGATCGAAGATCTCGGCAAATCCCTCGGCCGAACCGAAAAAGAGCGGCCCTTCAATTTCGTAAATTTTTGTTCCGTCCGGCGCTGTGCGCACGGTGCCGTGAATATGCCTGGCATTGCTCCACGCAAAGGCCAGCGCGGAGACGATAACGCCGACGACAACGGCAATGGCAAGGTCGGTCATCACCGTTACGACGGTGACCAGCACGATCACGACAGCGTCTGTCATCGGGATGCGGCGCATGATGGTCAGGCTTTGCCAGGCGAAGGTGCCGATCACCACCATGAACATGACGCCGACGAGCGCGGCCAGCGGGATCTGTTCGATCAGGCTTGAGGCCACAAGGATGAACGACAGGAGGAAGAGCGCCGCAGAAATGCCTGACAGCCGCGTGCGCCCGCCTGATTTCACATTGATCATCGACTGACCGATCATGGCGCAGCCGCCCATACCGCCGAAAAATCCGGTCACGGTGTTGGAGACGCCTTGCGCGATACATTCCTTCGAGGCACCGCCGCGCTTGCCGGTAATCTCGCCGACCAGGTTAAGGGTCAAGAGGCTTTCGATCAGGCCAATGGCGGCCAGGATCAGGGCATGAGGCAGGATGATGGTCAGGGTCTCGAAGGTTAGCGGCACCATCGGCAGGTGGAAGAGCGGTAGACCGCCTTCAATGGAGGCAAGGTCTCCGACGCGCGGCACATCAATGCCGAAGAAAATGACAAGGCCTGCAGTCACGGCGATCCCGGCGAGGGGGGCCGGTACTGCCTTTGTTATTTTCGGCATGATCCAGATGATCGCCATCGTCAGGGCGACCAGCCCGAGCATGATGACCAGCGGCATGCCGGTCATCCAGGTTTTGACACCCTCGGGACCGGCGATCTGAAACTGGGTGAGCTGGGCGAGGAAGATAACGATGGCGAGGCCGTTGACGAAACCCATCATGACCGGATGCGGAACCAGCCGGATGAATTTGCCAAGATGAAAGGCTCCCGCCAGAACCTGGATCACGCCCATCAGGACCACTGTGGCAAAGAGGTATTCCACGCCGTGAGTTGCGACCAGCGAGACCATGACGATGGCCAGCGCGCCGGTGGCACCGGAGATCATGCCGGGCCGGCCTCCGAACACGGCTGTGATCAGGCCAACGATGAAGGCGGCATAGAGGCCGACCAGCGGATGGACGCCTGCAACAAAGGCAAAGGCCACGGCTTCGGGCACCAGCGCCAGGGCAACCGTCAGACCGGACAGCAGTTCGATCTTGATGCGGCCAGGAGTGAAGGCTCTGTGATCGATCCCCTTGCGTGCGGGAATGGCAAGGCGGTCAGCGAAGTCTGCAAGGGTGGATTTTATCAAATCATCAGGTCCGGTTTGGCCATAAAACGGGCGGGGTCGGTGGGAGCCGCCTTCATAGAGCAATCGAGCTTCGATTAAAGCAAAATCGGCGCGCTTGAGAAGATATTCTCTTCATTGGTGCGGCGCAGGTGACAGGGATGCGTGACACAGGAGAGCGAAACCGCTTTAATGTGGCGCAAAACCACTCGAGGAGGAGTGATCCATGGCGCCAGTAATTACACCCCTTGATGCAACCTTCGGTGCCTCGATTACCAATGTCGATCTTGCACGTCTTGATGAGGCCGGGTGGGCGCTTATTGAGGATGCCTTTCTGGACTACGCGATGCTGGTCTTTCCGGGTCAGAACCTCAGCGCCCAGGAACAAACCGCCTTCGGGTGCCGTTTCGGCGAGATCGAGCGGCTGGTGCCCGGCATGGATATTCCGAGTATCCCCCTCAGCAATGCCAGGAAAGACGGTACAACGGCCGGGCCGGACGAGCATCTCTATCAGGTTCTGAAAGGCAATGAAGGCTGGCACACCGACAGCTCCTATATGCCGCTGGCCTCAAAGGTGGCGCTCCTGTCGGCACAGGTCGTGCCCCCCGAAGGCGGCGGAACGGAATGGGCCGATATGCGGGCGGCCTGGGATGATCTTGATGCGGATAAAAGGGAAGAGCTTGAAGGTCTGTCGGCGTATCATTCGCTCTATTATTCACAGGCCGAGGCCGGCTATGTGATCAAGACCGGTGCCGGCTATGGCTATCATGACAAAGGCGCGCCGCTCAGGTCTCTGGTCAAGACCCATCCGGTGACCGGCCGCAAGGCGCTCTTCATCGGCCGTCATGCTCACAATATCCCGGGGATGAGCGAGGCGGCGTCACGGGCCTTGTTGCAAGAGCTTTTGGTCGGGGCCTGCAAGGCGCCGCGGACCTATGAACACGCCTGGGCACCTGGCGATCTTGTGGTGTGGGATAATCGCTGTCTGCTGCATCGGGCTCGGCCCTATGATCCGAGCAACCCTCGGGTTATGCTGGCAACCCGGATTGCCGGGGATCCGGAGGCAGAATTGGCGCCGACCGAGCGCGATGAACGGGCGAGCGGGTTTGAGCCAACGGCCTCGAATGAATGAATTGTATGATTACTCCAGCGCCTCAATGGCGGTGATTGCAGCATTGGTGAGGCCGAGCAGTTCTTCCAGCGACGGCGTCATGGTCATGGCGAAGATGTAATAGCGCTTGAAGAATTCTTCCGGATTGTTCAGGTCGGCGGCGCCGACCATGCCATCTGTCAGAGAGCTCATGATGTCCTTGAGGTCTTCCTGGCCAACGAACGGCGTGATAATGGTTGCGGCAAGATCGGGATCAAGGGCGGCGTATAGTCCGGTAATGATGGCCATCTCGTGGGCGGTTCGCCCTGATCCGGCGGACATTAACTCGCAACACCAGGTCATGACGTCCTGCGCCTCCTCGGTTGTTACACCGTCTTTCAGGACGGCGGCGATTTTCGGGGTGATGTCCGAGTAGTAGGTGATGCCTTCTTCCAGTTCGGTGCTGTTGGCTTTGAGCTCTGTGACGATCAGCGCCAGTGTCTTGTCATGACTCGACTGCGTCTGGCGCTCCTGCCACCAGTTGTTGAGAAAGAGAGCCAGAAGAACCGAGGTGACAATTGCCACCATTTCAAGTCCGGCTTGTTGAACCAGTTTTCTGTCTGCCATTGGGTCCCCCGCTTTGTCGTGAAGCGATAACATGCCCGTGCTCGCGGGCGATGTAAACACCTGGCCCTTTCCTTGTGACAGTGTTTCGGGCGGAAATTAAATCATGGACAGCTGTCGTCCTTGTGTCTCATTATCAACGACGTATGGGCCTGAAGGCCAGGTTGTGAAAGAAAGGGTTTTGACATGAAAGTTTCCCCCTTTGCGCCGGGCTGCGGCGTGGTGGTTGGCGATGTGCAACTGGCTACAATCGAGGGCGCAGAGATTGATACTCTGCGTGCCGCCTTTGCTGAACACGGGGTTTTGTTCTTCCGGGATCAGGAGCTTGCGCCGGATGATCATCTTGCCTTTGCGAAACGCTTTGGTTCCATTGTTCTTAACAAGTTTTTCAAACCTGTCGAAGGCTGGCCGGAGATTGCCGAGGTCCGCAAGGAAAAGACGCAAGAGATGAATATCGGCGGCGGATGGCACACGGACCATTCGTATGACGAGGAGCCGGCGACGGGTTCGATCCTGGTGGCGCGGGAGTTACCTGCGAGCGGCGGCGATACACACTTTGCCAATCTTGCAGCCGCCTATGAGGCGCTGTCGCCCGGGCTGAAGGAGACTCTGGAGGGGCTGAAGGCGCTGCATTCCAACAAGCATCTTTATGGCGACGGCGGCTATTACCGCAAGACGGACCTGGCCCAATCGCTCGGCGGCATGGACCGGGTTGGCGATGCGATCCATCCTGTTGTCATCAAGCATCCGGAAAGCGGGCGCAAGGTGCTCTACGTCAATCCGGGCCACACGATCAAGTTCGATGGCTGGACCCGGGCGGAAAGCCTGGCGCTGCTGAACTATCTCTACGCCCATGTGGAACAGGAGAAATTTACCTGCAAGTTCAGCTGGAAGCCGGGCTCGGTCGCGATCTGGGATAACCGCGCGACCTGGCATTATGCTCCCAACGATTATCCAGGCCAGTTCCGCCTGATGCACCGGATTACGCTCGCCGGATCGGCGCTGGAAGCAGCTTAATCCGGTATCGGGACCGGGCCCATATCCACCGGCTGGGCGTAGCCGCGCTGGAAGGCGGGGCGTGTCGCAAGGGCGGTGTACCAGCGTTTTACATTTGCGAAGTCATTGAGGTCGATCTGTTGCCATTCATAGCGTGAGGCCCAGGGCCAGATGGCGATGTCGGCGATGGTCAGCTCGTCCACTATGAAGGCGCGGGTTTCGAGGTGTTTGTCGAGGACGCCGTAGAGCCGTTTGGCCTCGGTGTGATAGCGCCCTTCTGAATAGTCCGACTTACCCTGATTATATTTCAGGAAATGGTGCGCCTGACCGAGCATGGGACCAAAGCCGCCCATTTGCCACATCAGCCATTCCATGACGCGCCAGTACTCTTCGGCACCTTCAGGAGGCAGTAGTTTGCCGGACTTGCGCGCCAGATAGATCAGGATCGCGCCTGACTCGAAGAGAGAAAATTCACCATCAGTAATGGCGGGGATCTTGTTGTTCGGACTGATGGCGAGGAAGTCCGGCGCGAATTGTTCGTCCTTGCCGATATTGACGAGGATCGCCTCGTACTCGAGATCCATCTCCTCAAGGGCGATGGAGACCTTGCGCCCGTTGGGCGTCGGCGCGGTATAGAGCTTGATCATTTTCGGCGCTCACTCGCTCTGGACATTGGCAATGCGTGTCGGGACACCGAATTCCTGATTACAGATTTCGGCCAGCTTTGCGATGCCCTCGCGAATAACCTCAGCCGATGGATTGGCATAGCAAACCCGGAAGTAGCGCGCCGCGTCTTCCATCTTGTAGGACCAGTCCGCCCCGGCGTTGATCGAGATACCCGCCGCCATGGCCTTGGCGGCAAGGACCGAGGTGTCGACTTCTGCCGGGAGCTTGATCCACAGGAACATGCCGCCGGGCGGCACGGTGAACTCTGCCGTGGTGCCGAAGTTTTCTTCAAGGGCTGCGACCAGGGCGTCGAGGCGCTTTTTGAAGGCGGCGTTGAGCTTTGTGACATGGGTGTCGAAATGCTCGTTGCAATATTCGGCCAGTACCATTTGGTCGAGAGCGGGGGAGCCTGCGTCGGACTTGCAGCCAACCATTTGGGCGAGGACCTCCCAGTCGGCGACGATATAGCCAACGCGGAGCGCCGGGGCGATGGACTTGGAGAACGAGCCGATATGGATGGTGCTGCGGGACTTATCCATGGCGTAAATCGCCGGAGGTCTCTCGACTTCATTGTTTTCGTTTGGCCAAATGAGATCGGAATAACATTCATCCTCAAAGATCGGCACGCCGTATTTTGCCGCCAGATCGATGAGCTCGCGGCGGCGCGCCTCGCTCATGATGGTGGCGGTCGGGTTTTGCACTGTCGGAATGACATAGATGTATTTCGGCCGCACGCCCTTTTGTGCGCAGGCCTCGAGCGCCTCTTCCAGCTTGTCCATGCGCATGCCGCCGTCATCGAGGGGAATGCCGATCGGTGTCACCCCGGCGCTGGCGTAGCGACTGAGACATCCGGCATAGGTCGCCTCCTCGAAGATCACCGTGTCGCCGGGCTCCAGCAGGATCTGATTGACCAGGTCGATGCCCTGGAGCGAGCCGGAGGTCAGCAGGATTTCATCCGGTGTGCACTCCATCCCGGCAGAGGCTTTCAGTTTGCGCGCCAAAAATTCGCGCAAGGGCAGATAGCCCAAAAACCCGCTGGCCTGAAAATAGGTTGAGAGTGTCTCTCCATCTTTCGTGAGCGCACGTTTCGCCGCCGCGATCAGGTCGTCAACCGGGACTTCTTCGGGCGCATTGTGTCCACCGGTGAAATTCCAGGGTGGATATTGCCCGCCCCACTTGAAGCCGGGGGCCGGCAGGTTCTGCGCGAGGAGCGGTGCAAAATTAAACGATGTTTCGGTCATGACAGTGTCCCTCCGAGGCCCCGGGAGGGGCGGCTGCTTCGGGCCCACGTTAAGTCAGACGGTCGAGCTGAACAAGAAGCAAGGTTTCGGACAGGTTAACGAATACTTCAGACCCATTTGCTTTAGTAATCAAACTAAATGAGGTGGGGCATTCTATTGGAAAAGTGGCCTTCCTCAACGCCAATGACAGCAGGACGATGCCCTTGAGCAAAGTGATTGATCGCCGATCGGTGCTGTGTGCCGTGACAGAGAGGCGTTCGCCTGGCATCAGGCGTCGCGATTTGTCTGCGCTCGCTCTGCGCCGGATACTGGCCGTTCTGATGCTTGCCGGGTTTGCGATATTGGCATTCCAGCCGGCCAATGCCCGGCCTACACATCCGGAAATCGAAAATGGTGTTCTTGATCTCACGGGCTGGGACTTTTCTCCGGGGCGGCTGACCCTTTCCGGTGATTGGCAGGTCGTCCGGGAGAGCTTCGTTGAGCCGAAAGATTTCTTTTCTCTAGACGCGCGTCAGATTGTTTCTGTTCCCGATGGCTGGGGAAAAAACACGGGTGGCAATCGCCCGCTCTCAAAAACCGGCTATGCCACCTACGGCTTGCGGATCCTGATGCCTGCGGTTCATCCGGAACTCGTGCTTGAACTGGGATCCCACTACTATGCGTCAAAGATCTACATCGATGGAAACCTTGCCCGCCAGATCGGCCTGCCGAGTTCCACCGCTGAAGGCGAGATGGCATCCGCCTGGGTCAGGCCCGGTTTTGTTCTGATCGAGGGCTCGAAGGGACAACAACGCACTGTGGATCTGGTTGTTCACCTGTCAAACCACATTCATGCCAATGGCGGGTTTCGCGCCGCCATGAGCCTCGGTGAGGCTATGGACATGAGCCGTGAACTGACCGAGGACCTTATAGCGCGTATTGTGTTGATCGGCGGGGCGTTGCTGCTGGCGCTTTATCACATTGTCATGTTCCTCAATCGGCGCGGAGAATTGAGCTTGCTGTCCTTCTCTGCGTTTCTTTTGACGATTGTCGTTCACGGTATTTGCAGCCTGTATCTGGTGCGCTTTGTTTTACCCTACGCCGATGCCGGTTTCATGCTCCGCCTCGAGTACCTGTCGCTCGTTCTTGGTTCCCTTGCCGGTGTGATGTTTGTCTGGCATCTTTATCCTCAAACAAGATGGCGTCCTGCCTCGCGTCAGTTGACAGGCTGTGCTGTCGGCCTTGCCGTGCTCATCCTTGTGACACCCTCCCTGGTCTTTACCGGGTTTCTGCCCCTTATCAAGGTGCTGGTGGTCGTAAGTCTTTTGACGGGTCTTGCCTCGTTCGCCGTTGCTGCGCGCCGGGGGCTGGAGGGTGCGTTGCTCTTTCTTGGCTGTATGGTGGTGATTTCCGGAGGCGTTCTCTACGGCATCGTGATGCACTCGATCACGGGCTATTCCCACAACAGTATTACCTATCTTTGCATGTCCGCGGCGTTGCTTGGTCAGGCGGCAGTCCTGGGGCGCAGAGTGACCTCTGCGATCAACACATCGGAGCGTTTGAGGGCGCGTCTTTTGCGCAACAACGAAGAGCTTGAGGATGTTGTGGCCAGTCGGACAGAGCAGCTCAACACGGCGCTTGAGGATTCTGATGCAGCGTTGCTGGAAGCGCGGCGCGCCAATCGGGCCAAAACCGAGTTTCTCGCCTTGATGAGCCATGAAATTCGTACACCAATGAACGGTCTTCTGGGCATGTCAAGCCTGCTCAAGGATACCAGGCTTGACAAAACCCAGGCGGAGTTTCTTGGTGCGATCAGGGAATCCGGAGATGATCTTTTGCTGATCCTCAACGATATTCTCGACATGTGCAAGGTTGAGGCAGGAAAGCTGGTTCTGGAGGAAACGGATCTTGACCTCGGGTCCCTGCTCGACCGCTGTGTCACTTTGTGGCAACCGCGCGCACGCGAGAAAGGGTTGTCCCTGGTCCAGGATCTGGTGGTGCCCGAAGGGCTTTATCTGCGCGGTGATTCGCACAGATTGCTGCAGGTGATCAGCAATCTGGTGAGCAATAGCATCAAGTTTACCAGGGCCGGGGCGGTGCGGATCGGCGGTGAAGTCTCGCCCGTGCGTGACGGCGAGGTTCGAGTTGTTCTGCGGGTGATCGATACCGGCATTGGCATTCCGGCCGAGGCGCGAGACACTATCTTCCAGCCGTTTCAGCAGGCCGACACCTCTACAACACGGGAATTTGGCGGCACCGGTCTTGGGCTTTCGATCTGCGACCAGCTGGTCCAGCTTATGGGCGGGACCATTACGATCCAGGACAATGAGGCTGACGGCAGGGGAACAGTTTTTGAAGTGACCGTGTCCTTCCCGGTCGCAGACGCGGTTTCCTGTCTGGCTGAGGGCAGCATGGTCGCCGTGATCGAGCCTCCGAAACGGCTGGATGAAGGTCATGAGGCGCTGGATGTGGAACCTGCCGGGCCTCTTCATGTCTTGCTGGCCGAGGATCACCGCATCAATCAGATGTTTGTGACCGCATATCTCAAGAAATATGGTCATAGCTATACAGTTGCCGGTAATGGACGTGAGGCACTGGAGGCCCTGAACCGCGAGCCGTTTGACGTTGTGTTGATGGATATTCAGATGCCTGTCATGGACGGGGTGAGTGCGACGCGGCAGATCCGAAATTCAAATGCACCTTATGCAGATATTCCCGTCATTGCCTTGACGGCCAATGCCCTGCCTGACCAGGTGGCAAGCTATCTGGCCGAGGGCATGGATGACGTGCTGACCAAGCCTGTCGATATGTCGGAGCTGATGGTGGTCCTGCAAAAGGTTTTGCGCCGCGGCAGTGAAGACACGAGAGCACCGCAGGGTGCAGCAGCCCTTGCCCCCTCCGGGCGGGTGAGCTGGAAGCTGCATGTTGCGGAAACCGGTACGGGATCAAGGGGCTCCTGATCGCGCCGGGGTGAAGGAAATCAAGTGATCTGGCCGTCATGGCAATGGCTTCCCCGGGCTCCGGGAGGCGCTTTTCCGCGAGTTGTGTAAACCAGGGTGCACAGGGCGCTGCGGCGGTCTATTATCTTTGGCGGCCCCATCCCGGTTGTCACGGGATACTTGACTATCAGACGCAACGCCCCACATACGGGGCCACGCCAATTACCGGGACCGAACTTTGTATTACGAGAGCAGCACAAACTGGATGCGGGCGGGCAGCGGCGACATTGAACGCTTTGAGGCCTCGTTTTCCAATGTCGCCTTTGCGCCGCACCGTCACGACACCTACACGATTGGTGTGACCCTTCAGGGGGTGCAGAGTTTTGACTACCGGGGCGCGGCGCGCAGTTCGCTGCCGGGCAATCTGGTGATCCTGCACCCCGATGAAGTTCACGACGGGCGCGCCGGTACGGACGAGAGATTTCGCTACCGCACGATCTGTATTGAGCCGGCGTCGCTTCAGGATGTGCTGCAGGGTGCACCGCTGCCGTTCATCGAAGGCGGGATTTCGTCCGACCCGAGACTATTGCGCGCCGTACTGCCGCTGCTGGAAGATTTCAGCCGCGCCCTTGATCCGCTGGACTATCAGGACGCGCTCTATGATCTGGCTTTGATCCTCAGTGCGCTCTGCGGTGACAGATCTTCAAAACGAGCATCCAGTTGCCGGGCCAATTACGCTGCCGCCGAGACCGCCCGCCAGCTTATCCATGAGCGCCTCGACGACGGCGTCACTCTGGATGAACTGGAGGCCGCAACCGGTCACAACAGGTGGGAGTTGTCACGAGATTTCAGGGCGCTTTATGGCACCAGCCCGCATCGCTATCTCACCTTGCGCCGCCTCGACCGGGCGCGGGCGATGATCCGCGCGGGACATGGCCTTGCCGACAGCGCCTGTGCCTCGGGCTTTGCCGACCAGAGCCATTTCACCCGCCATTTCAAAAAGACCTGGGGTCTGACGCCCAAAACATGGGCCGGAGCGCTTAAGGACGAGGCTGTGGATGGTCCTTCGAGGCTCGCTGCGCTCGCACCTCAGGATGAGGATTGTGTCCACCTCCAGGGAACCTCACCCTGAGGGATCGCGAAGCGATCGTCTCGAAGGGTCCACCCAATCGCGCACAAACGTTCTATAGGGCGGCGGCCAGACCGGGCATGGTCACGGGGAATGTCCCTCTTGTTTGTGAGATGAAATGACCCCTTTAGAACAAACTGATCCGGCTGTGTCCGCGCCAAAGGCCAGCACCCGGCTCATTGCCCTGGCTGAATTTATTGCCTTGCTGGCTTTTGCGCTTGTTTCAAAGCAAGTGCTTGATCCTTATTTCTGGCGCTACTCGGGGCCGGTGTCGCTGGGGATTACGCTGCTTGTCTTCGCCGGCTATATGCGGCTGCGCGGCTGGAGCTGGACGTCTTATGGACTGCCGTCGTTCCCCGGACCGGGCCGTGACGGGCAGAGGGGCAAAAAGCGCTGGCTGGCCCTTAAAGTGTTTCTTGTCTTTGTCGCCTTCGCCGCCGTCGTGGCGTCGATCCAGCTTGGCAGTGTGGCGCTCGATATCGCGTTTATGCAGGTTGAACCGGAGGGCGTCGAGGATCGCTGGGGCGCGATTGAGGGCAACCTGCCGCTGTTTCTGGTCTGGCTCGGGATCATCTGGACGTCCGCCGCCTTTGGCGAGGAAATATTCTTTCGCGGGTTCCTGATTGTCCAGCTGCAAAAAGTCTTCGGCAACACGCGCTGGGGCGCGGTGCTTGCTGTTGTTCTGGCCGCTGCGGTGTTTGGCTACGGCCACTACTATTATCAGGGCCTGCGCGGTTTCGTTGAGACCGGCGCCATCGGCCTCGTTTTCGGCACGCTCTTCCTCGTCTACAAACGAAACCTGTGGCCGCTGATCATCTTCCACGGGCTGATCGACACCGTGGGCTTCACGGCGCTGTATCTGGGGCTGGAGTAGGGGGTGTGTCAGCTCTCGCCGATCAGCCCGATTGATTTCAATTCGTTCGCCATCGGCTATGAAGGTTTACGGGTATTTATGGGTGTTATTTCAGGTAATTCTCTGCAGGATTGACAATATGGGTATTTATGGGTATATATTTGGATATGCCTCTGGATCTCACATCGCTGTCCATCACACCCGAATTCCTGAAGATCATCGCCGAACTCGATGAATTCAGGGGCTCCTGGATTGCTCTTGGCCGTCTTGCGCCAGAGCGGCTCACAGCGTTGCGGAAAGTTGCGACGATTGAGAGCGTTGGCTCCTCAACCCGCATCGAAGGCTCAAAGCTGTCGGATGCACAAGTCGAGGGGCTGCTCGGCCGGATCGATGTTGCCCGATTTGAGACCCGTGACGAGCAGGAGGTCGCCGGTTATGCCGATGTCATGGAGACGGTCTTTTTGCATGCACGCAACATTGACCTCAGTATCAACTACATTCTCCAGCTCCACCGGGACCTGTTGAAACACAGCGACAAGGATGAGCGTCATCGAGGACGTTTCAAGACAATGCCCAATCATGTCTCTGCCTTTGATCCGGAGGGGAACGAAGTCGGCGTCGTGTTTGAAACCGCTACACCCTTTGATACGCCGCGCCTTATGGAAGAGCTTATCGAGTGGACCAATGAAGAGCTTGAGAGCGGCTACTATCATCCACTCCTTGTCACAGGGATCTTTACAGTGGCCTTTCTTGAAATTCATCCGTTTCAGGATGGAAATGGCCGCCTGTCACGCATCCTGACTGTTTTGTTGCTGCTGCGGTCCGGTTATACCTATGTGCCTTACGCCTCTATCGAAAGTGTCATTGAGGTCGCAAAGGAGCGCTATTACATTGCGCTCCGGCAAACCCAGCGAACCATCCGTAGTCCGCGACCGGACTGGCAGCCCTTCCTGCAGTTCTTTCTGGAGACGCTGTTGTCCCACAAACAGAACCTGGCGGCAAAACTCGAAGGGGAACACCGGCTCCTCAAGGCGTTGCCCCCGCTTGCGCTGCAAATCCTCGATCTCGCCAAAGCCCACGGCCGTCTGAGCAATGCGCAAGTGGTGACGCTGACAGGCGCGAACAGAAACACGGTGAAGAAGCACCTCGCGGCCCTGGTGGACGCCGGGCAGCTGGTGCGCGAAGGCCAGGGCAAGGGGACGCGGTACGGGTTGGGGTGAGGGGTGCAATTCAGTCTGAATGCGTTAGCTTCCTAATTGATTGATCCAGATACAGGATGGCACCTGCTAACCTGTCTTGCGCTGGCGCATCAAGCCGATGAGCGAATGTAGGTTGGCGCAAGGCGAGCTGATCAATAATTTGATGGCAGTCTGCCAGTATGGCGGGCATTCCAGATACCTCAACCTCCCAACTATCCCAGTTGTAATGCGAGAATGTGTTTCGGAGGTTGTTGAGACGTTTAACGCTGGAGGCTACACTTGGAGAGGCAGTTAGAGTGTGACCTGTACCAATTATATTAGGGTCCTGCGCGCGCTCAAATAAGATCAGCATTGAAGCAAGACGCGTTTCGGGATGAGGCAGATCAGAGGCTGTCCTACTCTCCTCAAACCATTCGATCAATTTACGCCTAGACCTTTTCTCTAAAAGCCCGGCTCCGGATGTGTCGTGGCCAGAGATCGCAATTGAAAAACAGGATTGGAGTGTGTTGTGAAATGCCAGAATTACCCATTTCCACCTTGCTGGTCGATTTTCGACGTCTTCCAGCAACATTGCTGAATGCTCGATACCATCGATGAGGTCTTCGACACGATCAATTTCAATCCAGTTTTCAGTGCTTGCTGAGACTTTGTTCACTGTCCAGGTCTCCTCTTCGGCTCGGAGGAGTATAACACAAAAAAACCGGAGGCAGTTTCCTGCCCCCGGCTTTCTAATTCAAAACTTAAATCTCAGCTCACCCCACTTTCGGGGCGGCGGCCTTTACTTCCGGGTCGACGTAGTCGAGGAATTTTTCGAAGTTTGATATGAACATGGCGACCAGCTTTGCGGCTTGTGCGTCGTAGGCGTCCTTGTCGTCCCATGTGCCGCGCGGGTCGAGGATCGAGGTGTCGACGTCGTGGACGGCGACGGGGACATCGAAGCCGAAGTTTTCGTCCTTGCGCATGTCGGCGGCACCCAGCGAGCCGTCGAGGGCGGCAGCCAGCAGGGCGCGGGTCGCTTTGATTGGCATGCGATTACCGGTGCCGTAAGGGCCGCCGGTCCAGCCGGTGTTGACCAGCCAGCAGGTGACATCGTGCTCGGCGATGAGGGCGCGCAGGAGGTTGCCGTATTCCGACGGGTGGCGCGGCATGAACGGGCCGCCAAAGCAGGTCGAGAAGGTGGCGGTCGGCTCGGTGACGCCCTTTTCGGTGCCGGCGACTTTTGCGGTGTAACCGCTGAGGAAGTGATACATGGCCTGGCTCGGGGTCATGCGGGAGATCGGTGGCAGAACGCCGAAGGCATCGGCGGTCAGCATAATGACGTTTTTGGGCTGAACGGTGCGGCCGGTCTCGCTGGAGTTGGGAATATAGGACAGCGGATAGGCGCCGCGGGAGTTTTCCGCCAGCGTCGGGTCATCCAGATCAAGCATGCGGGTCGCCGGGTCCATGACGACGTTCTCCAGCACGGTGCCAAAGCGCCGCGTGGTCTCGAAGATTTCCGGCTCGGCTTCGGCGCTAAGGTTGATCATCTTGGCGTAGCAACCGCCTTCGAAATTGAACAGGCCATTTTCCGACCAGCCGTGCTCATCGTCGCCGATGAGGGTGCGGTCCGGGTCGGCGGACAAGGTGGTCTTGCCGGTGCCGGACAGGCCAAAGAAGATCGCCGAGTCGCTGTGACTGCCGACGTTGACCGAGCAATGCATCGGCATGACGTTCTTTTTGGGCAGCAGGTAGTTGAGCATGGTGAAAACCGACTTCTTGGTTTCACCGGCGTAGGAGGTCCCGGCGATCAGCACGATCTGGCGGGTCAGGTCACAGGCGATCATGGTCTTTGAGACCGAGCCGTGGCGCGCAGGGTCGGCGGAGAAGCTGGGCAGGTTGATGACGGTGAATTCCGGCGCGAAATCGGCTTGCTGCTCAGGGGTGGTCTCGATCAGGAGATGCTGGATGAAGAGCGAGTGCCATGCCAGCTCGGTGACGATGCGGCTTGGCAGGCGGTGGGTCAGGTCGGCGCCGCCATAAAGATCCTGCACAAAGAGCTCCTTGCCCTCGGCATGGGCCAGCATGTCGGTCAGCAGCGTGTCGAACTGGGCCTGAGACATCGGCGCGTTGGCATCCCACCAGATGGTGTCTTCGGTCTCGGCGGTGCGGACGACAAATTTGTCCTTGGCGGAGCGCCCGGTGTGCTCGCCTGTCTTGACGACCAGCGGGCCCTCGGCGGCAATCTCGCCCTCGCCGCGCTGAACAGCGGTCTCAAAGAGCACCGGGGCGCTCAGGTTCCAGTGTTCTGCTTTCAGGTTTTTGAAGCCTGGAAGGCCGTTCCCCAATGTCTCGATGCCGTGCTTGGTCATTTTTGCGAGTGTTCCCAATTAATTCTGCCTGGTTCCCCGGGTGTGACTGTGTCGGCCCGGATGCCAGATCTCTTGATGTGTTCAGATTGATGTTTTCTCAGTCGCTGACAGCGTTTGTGTCCATGAGTAAAGCGGCACCATAGTAAACCTCCAGAGCCCGTGCAATGCGATTTATCGCCGTTAAGGATGAATCTGCGGTGGGCGGGGCGGGAACGGGTGCCGATCCAATTCGGCGTCATCCCGGATGCAGTGCAACATGGAATGTTGCTCTGCGGGTCCGGGACCCAATCTCGAGATTTAGGCCCCGGACCCGCGTTGCGTCACTTCGCGCCGCAAAGCATCCGGGGTGACGGCGTATTGATTGACGTTCCGAGAAACCCCTGATCTTGTGAGGGGAAAAGGAAACCCATGCCGCCTGACGAGATCCCGCCAAATCCGGCGCTGCCGCCGCGACACCTTCCGACAGCCATCCGATCCCACGTGTTTGATACGGTCCGGCTGGCGGTGCCGGTGATGTTTTCGCGCGCCGGGCTGTTGCTGCTGACGCTGGTCGACACCATGATGGTGGGCCGGTTCGGGGCGCAGGATCTGGCCTATCTGAGCCTCGGGATCGGGCCACAGCTGGTTTTGATGCTGGTGGCGATCGGCGTGCTGCAGGGCGGCATTGTGCTCACGGCGCAGGCTTACGGGGCCGGTGAGTATAAAAGCTGCGGCGATATCTGGCGGGTCAGTCTGGCCCATGCGGCTGTGCTCGGGCTGATCTTTGCCGGGATCTCGATGTTTGGCGGAACGCTGACCCGGGCTCTGGGAATTGAGGAAGACCTGGCGCGCGGCGCCGGGGCGGTCGCGGTGCAGTTTGCCTGGGGCATGCCCGGGATGCTGCTCTATATCGCCTGCGGCTATCTGCTTGAGGGGATCCGGCGGCCCAAGGTGGGCATGGTGATTACCCTGAGTGCCAATCTGGTCAATGTGTTGCTCAACATTCCCTTCATCTATGGCTGGGGCACTGTCATTCCGGCGATGGGCGCGACCGGGGCGGTCGGGGTGACGTCGTTCATTCGCTGGATGCTGTTTGTTGTCATTCTGGCCTATGTGATCTTCGTGCTCGACCGGGAGAAATACGGCATCCACATGGAGGTGCGCGATCTTTTGACCGACAAGGCCCGCGCGCTCGGGCGGCGCATCCGGCGGCTCGGCGCGCCGATGGGGATCTCCCAGGCGGTGGAGAGCTCGGCCATGGCGGGGCTGATCTTTATGGCCGGGAATATGGGGGCCATCGCCACGGCGTCTCACCAGGTCACCATGAACGTGGTGCAGTTTTTCTACATGATTGCCATCGGCATGGGGGCGGCGGCCTCGGTGCGGGTCGGCTTTGCGGTCGGCGGCCAGGATCTGCACAGCGTCCGGCTGTCGGGCTGGACGGCGGTCGGGCTGCTGGCCTCGATCATGATCCCGACAGCGCTGGTGATCGTGTCGCTGCCGGTCGGGATTGCGTCGGTTTTCACCAGTGACCCGGGGGTGCTGGAAATTGCCAAGGTCTCGGTGGTGATCGGCGGTCTTCTGATAACCTTCAACGGGACAATGAATGTGCTGATGGGTTCGCTGCGGGGCACCGGAGATGTCTGGGTTCCCATGGGGATCCAGAGCTTTTCGTTCTGGGTCGTGGCCGTGCCGCTGGCGTCCTATTTTGGCTTTGGCGGCGGCCCCAATGTCCTCCACGTTGCAGGAATGGGGCAGAATGCAGGCGCACCGGGCCTTATTTTTGGCCTATTCATGGGTGTACTTGTCGCTTGTCTGCTTCTGGGGCTCAGATTCTGGTATGTTGCATCGCGGCCAATTTCGCGGCGCTGAAGTTCGGGTGACGGGGTTGGCCAGAATCGGGTTAAACAGCAGCAAGGCTCGCGCGTATCGGGCATAAGTGAGATTTGAAAGGGCCGGGGCACATGGCAACGATTGTATTGGTTGATGATGACCGCAATATTCTGACCTCCGTTCAGCTGGCGCTGGAGGCGGAGGGCTACGAGGTGCGCACCTATACCGACGGCGCCTCGGCGCTGATCGGGCTCAATCAAGCGCCGCCGGATCTGGCGGTGTTTGATATCAAGATGCCCCGCATGGACGGTATGGAGCTGCTCCGCAAATTGCGCGAGACCCAGAAGGTGCCGGTGATCTTCCTGACCTCAAAGGACGAGGAAGTGGACGAGATCCTTGGGCTCTCCATGGGCGCAGAGGATTTCATCCGCAAACCGTTTTCCCAGCGATTGTTGATCCAGCGCATCAAGGTGGTGCTGCGGCGCCACGAGGTCAGTGATGAAGCCGATGAAGAGGCGATTGTGCGCGGTAAGCTGAAACTCGACGCGCGACGGCACCTTTGCACATGGGACGATCAGCCTGTAACGTTGACGGTAACCGAGTTTTTGATACTCCAGTCGCTGGCCCAGCGGCCCGGCTTCGTAAAGAGCCGCGATAACCTTATGGATGCGGCCTATGATGATCAGGTTTATGTAGATGACCGCACCATTGACAGCCATATCAAACGCCTGCGCAAGAAGTTCAAGCAGGTGGAAGACAGCTTTGAGGCCATCGAGACCCTCTATGGTGTCGGCTATCGCTACCGCGATATTTGAGTGCCAGAGCCCTGCTCCGGGGCGCTTCCAAAGAGGAGCGGGCTGCGATGACTGACGACGCGGGCACCTCCCATGAGCCGCAAAGGCCAGGATCTTCAAGCGCCATACCGCCGGCGCCTGTGCCTTCAAGTCTTGCTGCGCTGAGCGCAAGACTGCCCGGTCGGTCGTTGCCGCATGTTTTTTCCCGGCTCGGGGCGCGGGTGATCACCCTCAATCTGTTCTTCATTGTGGTCATCATTGCGGTGTTTCTTATCACCGACAAATCGCGTGAGCAGCTGGTGCAGGGCCGGATCGACGCGATGCAAATTCAGGCGGAGCTGATCGGGCGTTCGTTTGCCAGCGAAACGGTGGTGGACGAGGAGAGCACCGACATCATGCCGGAGAAAGCGGACCGGATGATGCGCATCATGGTCTCGCCGACGGATGTGCGGGCGCGGCTCTATACGCAGAGCGGGCGTCTGCTTTCTGATTCCAAACTGCTCGGTGCCGGTCAGGTCGAGAGCTTCGATCTTGCGCCGATCGGGAAAGGCGATGAAGACGGCGGATGGTTCTCCCCGCTGGAAGGGATCTATGATCTGTGGGTCAAACTGTTCTTTTCGTCGAACCTGCCGCAGTACCGCGAGTATGCCAATCAGCCGGGTACGGACTTTGAAGAGGTCACCAGGGCACTGGAAGGCGAGACGGCGACGGCGCGCCGACAGAATTCTGAAGGCGATCTGGTGGTCTCTGTTGCCGTGCCGATCCGGCGTTTCAAGATTGTTCTCGGGGTTCTGCTGGTCACCGCAGAAGGCGACGATATTGATCAGATGATCCGCGAAAGCCGTCTTCAGACCCTCACGCTGGTTGGCTACGGCTTGCTGGGCACGGTGTTTTTGTCACTGGCGTTTTCTGTCTATATTGTGCGGCCGATCAAGCGCCTGGCGCAAACCGCCGATGAAGCGGTCACGGGAACCAACTTCGCCCGTGTGGAAATGCCTGACTTTTCCATCCGCAATGACGAGATTGGCGACCTTTCGCTGTCCTTCCGGCGCATGATCCGGGCGCTTTATACCAGGATTGAAGCCATCGAGAGCTTTGCAGCCGATGTCGCGCATGAGATCAAGAACCCGCTGACCTCGATCCGCAGCGCGGTGGAAACCCTTGAACTGGTCAAGGACGATGCGGCGAAGGAAAAATTGCTGGCTCTGATCGTTCAGGATGTCGGGCGGCTTGACCGCCTGATCAGCGACATTTCCGACGCCTCGCGCATTGATGCGGAGCTGGTGCGCGAGGCTACAGAGCCGCTCGATATGGTGCCCTTCCTTGAGGGTCTGCATCAGGTCTATGAGGCGACGCGCCGAGAGGGTGATCCACACGTCAAGCTCACGGTGGCGCGCGACCGCGATGCCCCGGATCGCAGTTTTGTGGTCAATGGTCTTGAGGGCCGTCTCGGGCAGGTGTTTCGCAATCTCATTAACAATGCGGTGTCTTTCTCCGCCGCCGGTGACGTGATTGAAGTCACCCTGTTGCGCCGCCTCTATCAAGATCAGGATGTGGTGTGCGTCGTGGTCGAGGATATGGGACCTGGCATCCCGGAAGATAATCTTGAAAACATCTTCGAACGTTTCTATACGGAGCGACCCGAGCAGGATGAATTTGGCACGAACTCGGGCCTGGGCCTGTCGATCTCGCGGCAGATTGTCGAAATGCTTGATGGCAAGATCTGGGCCGAGAACCGCGCGGGCACAGTTGATGGTGAGATCGCGGGGGCGAGGTTTGTTGTTATTCTCCCGGTGCGCAAAGGCAGTGAAAGTACCTCAGGTAAAGGTCAGACCATGAGAAACAGGGGTTGAGAGGAGAGCGGGCATGAGCGAGGCTTCCGGTGGGACCCTGATGTACGGCACGGTTGTTGCCCTGGATGGCTGGGGTGTGGTGCTGCGCGGCAAGTCCGGCTCCGGCAAGTCCGATCTCGCCCTGCGGTTGATTGACGGCGGGGCTGTGCTGGTGGCCGATGATCAGATCCAGCTGGTGCTGTCGGGCGGTCTTGTCCATGCCTCGGCGCCTGCCGCGATTGCCGGTTTGCTTGAGGTCCGGGGTGTCGGGGTGGTGCCGATGCCGGTCCTGGCGCGGGCGCCTCTGGCCCTGATTGTCAATCTGGTTCCTCTTGAAGAGGTCGCCAGATTACCGGATGCGAAAATGGAAAACATCCTCGGTCTGGACCTGCCGGTGCTTGATCTTTTTGCGTTTGAAGCGTCTGCGCCGCAAAAAGTAAAAGTGGCGCTTGGCTCCCTTCTGGGATAGGAAAGAACTCCTGAAAACAGGCGAAGCGTACCCTTAAGCGTGCCGCGCCGCCTGGTTGGCCGGATCAATGAATTGGTGTTGAGACTATGATTGGATTGGTGCTTGTGACACACGGCCTGTTGGCCAAGGAATTTATTGCCGCGACCGAGCATGTGGTCGGACCGCAGTCGGCAACTGTTGCGGTGTGTATCGGGCCGGATGATGATATGGAACAACGCCGCAAGGAAATCCTGAGCGCGGTTGCGACAGTCGATGATGGTAGCGGCGTTATTCTGCTTACGGATATGTTTGGCGGGACGCCGTCCAATCTGGCGATTTCCATTATGGACAACGCCAATGTAGAAGTGATCGCGGGTATCAATCTGCCCATGCTGATCAAACTGGCATCGGTGCGCGGCGACAATGATCTCAAAAGCGCGGTGGATCAGGCGCAAGAGTCCGGGCGCAAGTATATCAATGTCGCCTCGAATGTTCTTTCCGGCGATGATCAATAGAGCCAGTGATACAAAACAGGGAACCGCAGCGTGAATGCTGATGAGGGCGAAGGCGTGGCTCTGACCCGTGAGGTTATGATTGCCAATCAGCGGGGGCTGCACGCGCGCGCCTCAGCCAAATTTGTCAAGCGGGCGGCGGAATTCGAGGCCGAGTTGATCGTTTCGCGTGACGGGATGAACGTTGTCGGCACCTCGATCATGGGCCTGATGATGCTGGCTGCTGCGAAGGGGTCCTCGATCTCTATATCCGCCAGCGGCCCGCAGGCGAGTGAAGCCCTTGAGGCGATTGTTGAATTGATCGAGGCGAAATTCGATGAAGAGTAGATTCTCGAACAAAACCTCTGTGACCTGTGAGGGGATCGGCGCGGCGCCGGGGATTGTTATCGGGCCGGTTTTCCCTGTTGCTCCGGGCAGACTTCACGTTCCGCGTTACGAGGTTTCCAGAACAAAACGGCCTGATGAATTGCAGCGGTTTTCCGCAGCGGTCACGCGCGCCCTTGAGCAGATTGCCCTGCTCAGACAGGAGATTGCCGCCAAGGCCGGGAGCGTGGCTGAGGAAGTCGGGGATCTGCTGGAGGCACACAGTCAAATGTTGTCCGGCTCAAGGCTGGTACGCGGGATTGAAGCGCGTATTGACGAAGGCCTCAATGCAGAGGCGGCGGTTGAGGACGGTATCGCAGAAATTGCCGGCCAGTACCGGGCCATTACGGATGTCTATCTGGCGGGCCGGATCGACGATATTCAGGAGGTCGGAACACGGCTCATTCGCAATCTCGTGCAGGCCCCGATGCCGCGTTATGGCGGTGTTCCCAAGGGCAGTATTATTGTTGCCGACGAGATCACGCCGTCTGATGCGGCGCTGATGGATCCGGCTCTGGTTGGCGGTTTTGCGACGATCCTTGGCGGGGCGGAGGGCCATACGGCGATTATGGCGCGCTCGCTGGGCATCCCGGCAGTTCTGGGGGTGAGCGGTCTGTTGAAGGCGGCGCGGCGCGGCGATCTGGCCATTCTGGACGGCACCGAGGGCCGCATTATTTTCAGGCCGACGGAGGCCGAGATTGCCGAGTATCGGGTGCGCCACGCACGGCAAGTGGAACATGAGCAGAGCCTAGCGCGCTTGCGAGAGCTCCCGGCGCTGACCCGTGACGGAATCCGCATTTCTCTCAAGGCGAATATTGAACTTCCTGTTGAGGTGGGTCTGGCTGACGCTCATGGTGCGGAGGGTATTGGCCTGGTTCGGACCGAGTTCATGTTTATGAACCGGGAGACCCTGCCGAGCGAGGATGAGCAATTCGAAGCCCTCGCTGTCATTGTCAATGCTATGGACGGCAAGCCGGTCACCATTCGAACTCTTGATGTTGGCGGCGAGAAGTTTGCCGACGTTTTCGAAGCGGACTATGGCGACGATAGTGCTAATCCGGCACTTGGCCTGAGGGCTATCCGGTTTTCCCTGCGGCACAGGGATCTCTTTGCAACACAGGTCGCCGCCATTTTACGCGTCAGTGCGCTTGGTCCCATTCGCATTTTGCTGCCGATGATTTCCAATGTGGAAGAGGTCAAGGTGGTGCGGCGTCTGATTGAAGAGGTCCGCACGGCGCTGGTTGCTTCAGGGCGTCTTGAAGAGCGCCGCCTGCCGCCGATCGGTGTCATGATCGAGGTTCCGGCCGCAGCACTGGCGGCTGATGCGCTGGGACGGGTGGCGGATTTCTTTTCCATCGGGACCAATGATCTGACGATGTACACGCTGGCTATCGACCGGGCCAATGATCAGGTGGCGACGCTTTATGATCCGCTGCACCCGGCGGTGCTGCGGCTGATCCAGTTTACCGTGAACGCCGGGGCGGCGGCCGGGATTCCGGTCAATGTCTGCGGTGAGATGGCCGGGGACGCGCGCATTGTGCCCCTGCTTCTGGGGTTGGGGATTGAGGAGCTTTCGATGAGTGCCTCGGCCTTGCCGCGGGTCAAGGGCCGGATCCGCAGTCTCGACAGCGACGCGGCGAAACGCTGTGCGGAGGCGATCATGAGCCAGTCGGACCGGGCCCGGATCAGCGTGATTCTGGCGGATTTCAACGAAATGGCGCTCGGATAAAACAGCCAGTTAAGGATTTTTCAATGTTCTTGACATGTAATCATTTAAACATATAAAGATCTCTTTATATCATTGGGTTTCAGCCTGACGTAGCGGATTTTTGCGTCCGGGCTGGCCTTGACATGTGAACGCGCTATTTTAGAGACCGATAGAGATAGACGGTTTCAGGGAGAATGAAAGATGAGCCAAGCGGCAGTAAAAGACGGAGGCGACTTCAAGGTCGCCGATATGAGCCTTGCAGAGTGGGGCCACAAGGAAATCCGCATTGCGGAGACGGAAATGCCGGGTCTGATGTCGATCCGTGAGGAATTTGGCGCCGAGCAGCCACTTAAAGGCGCGCGCATCGCCGGTTGTCTCCATATGACCATCCAGACCGCCGTTCTCATCGAGACGCTGATTGCACTTGGCGCGGAAATCCGCTGGTCGTCGTGCAATATCTTCTCGACCCAGGATCACGCCGCTGCGGCGATTGCCGATCAGGGCATTCCGGTTTTTGCCTGGAAGGGTGAGACCGAAGAGGAAGCGGCCTGGTGCATCGAACAAACCATCGAGGGACCGAACGGCTGGCGTCCAAACATCCTGCTGGATGATGGCGGCGACCTGACCATAATGATGCATGAAGAGCGTTTTGCCGGATACCTTGACGATTGCGTTGGTGTTTCGGAGGAAACCACCACCGGTGTTCTGCGGCTCTATGAAATGGCCAAGGCCGGCAAGCTCAAGATCCCTGCGATTAACGTCAATGACAGTGTGACCAAGTCGAAATTCGACAACCTCTATGGTTGCCGTGAAAGCCTTGTCGACGGTATCAAGCGGGCAACCGACGTGATGCTGGCCGGCAAGATTGCCGTTGTTGGCGGCTTTGGCGATGTTGGCAAGGGCTCGGCGGAAAGCCTGCGCTCTCAGGGTGCGCGCGTTCTGGTGACAGAAATTGATCCGATCTGCGCATTGCAGGCTGCGATGCAAGGCTATGAAGTTGTCACCATGGAAGACGCTGCCCCGCGCGGCGATATCTTCGTTACCTGTACCGGTAACAAGGATATCATCACCATCGACCACATGCGCGCCATGAAGGACCGGGCGATTGTTTGCAACATTGGTCACTTCGACAGTGAAATTCAGGTTGCTGCGCTGCGCAATTTTGAATGGCAGAATGTCAAACCGCAGGTCGATGAAATTCTTTTCCCCGATGGCAAGCGGATGATCCTGCTGGCTGAAGGGCGTCTTGTGAACCTTGGTTGCGGCACCGGCCACCCGAGCTTTGTGATGAGCGCCTCGTTCACCAATCAGGTGCTGGCACAAATCGAGCTGTGGAAGAACCACGCCAACTACAAAAACCAGGTCTATGTGTTGCCGAAACATCTTGATGAAAAGGTTGCCCAGCTTCATCTGGCCAAGCTTGGCGCAACGCTTACGGTTCTCTCCGAAGAGCAGGCCGCCTATATCGATGTTGCACAAACCGGCCCGTTCAAGCCGGATCACTATCGCTACTAGGCTCCGTGCGGTTCAAAATTCAAGGCGGTTCCTCCGGGAGCCGCCTTTTTTTGCCTCAGACTCTTTCGCAAAAGCCGGGGTCGGCGCGAGCACGAAACCGCTAACGGGATAGACAGCAACGCCCATTGTGTTGCCTGGCGTGTACCAAATCCTGACCTGGGACCAATCGCCTCGGCGCGAAACGTCACGCACCAACTGGTTCTTGTGAATGCGGCCGCGATTGAGCCAATTGGCATGCTCAACGAGAACCTCGCGCTGGTTCACAATGCGTGTCACCACCGCCAGATGCCCGTATCGAAGACGGCCGGTTTTGCTCAAGACCAGGACCGATCCGATCTGCGGTGTCTTCGAGCGCGCGTAGGTGCCGCTGGCCGCGCGCCACCAGGTCCACGCATCACCGCGAATCTCGATATTTGAGATCTGCCTTGCATGGGGAACACATTGGGTCGGCGGGCCTGACGACACGATGTGAGGTGTCGCGAGAGGCTTCTTGACGGAGGAGGAAATCTCTTTTCGAACGGTTTGATGAGGCGGATGAGGGGATGCACAGGCGACCAACAGGGTGGTCGCCAGGCCAATTGTGATCCATCGCGCGATACGCAGCGCAAACATGACATGTCTCCAGAGACAGGCTGAGGCTTGCGCCCCGTTCCGGGTTCATTGCCAATTCTCTGCCTGGTCTCCTAAGATTATGTAAACTCGCCGCAGCGGCAAGGCAGCGGCGAGCAATTTCTCTACTTTTGGCTATAATTTGCCTGCCCGGGGAGTTTCCGGGAACGGGTGATGACGACTGCCGGGCCGGCATCAAACCTGTGTTTGTCCGTTTTGCCTTGAGGAAACGGACCCTTTCAACAAGACAGGAAAAGACGCTTGTTGACCCGAAGGAGACTTAACGAATTCATGCTGGAGCCCACTGCAACCTGAGTTAAGCTTCGGATCTCGTTGTGAACTTGAAGGGCCGGAGCAAGATGGATCCAACAGAGCGAAAATACTCCGTTTGGCAAGTGAAATTAACTAAGCGGGATCGCATTCATGTCATTGCCGTGGGGGCCATTGTGGTTTTCTACAGCCTCCTCCGGGACAACGTCGCAGAAGCCCTTGGCGCAGGAGTGGCGGTGGTTGATGTAGTTCTTTTTCTTGCACTAGGACTCACCCTCAATTATCCGACTTCGGTTGCGAAGACTTGTGAAGTTGACGACGAGTGGCCTGTGCCGATCTGGTTGAGGCTCTACGGTCTGGTTCTACTCGTATTGGCCCCTGGCTACTGGCTTGTTCGAGCATTCTTTCCAGAGAAGATCGGTCTTGATCTGTGGAAAGCTGATATGATCGGCATGTTGTTCTTCGCAATAAGTGTTTTCATTATGATAACGTTTGCTCCGGATCTTGTTGTGAAATCCAATTTGACTGACCGAGAGCCGCCATCGAAACCAGAATAGAAGGTGCGCTGAGCGCGGTTCTTCCAATGTCCACTCTTGGCTAATCCCCGACCTGTCATGCCTCTGTCCGCATGCCTCCTTCGTGCTCGAAAGCAGGCTTGACTTCCCCCTACTCGACAATCGCGCCATAGACCAGGGTGTGGAATTCATTCCGTATGCGGTAGGCATTGGAGGGGTAGAACTGGGTCATGAGCAGGCCGATGAGCTGTTCTTCCGGATCGATCCAGAAGTAGGTTGAAGCCGCGCCGCCCCAGCCATATTCGCCAACGGAGCCGGTCGCCGGATCTTTCGTCATTGAGGTGCGGACCTGGACGCCGAGACCAAAGCCCATATTGGTCGGTGCGTAGAGATTGACGGTGACGCCGTCGGCGAGATGATTTTGCGTCATCAGTTCAACGGTTTTTGGGCTCAGGATGCGCTTGCCGTCAAGGGTGCCGCCGCCCAGCATGGCCTGGGCAAAGCGCAGGTAGTCGCCGGTGGTTGAAACAAGACCGCCGCTGCCGGAAAAGAAGGTCGGCTTTTGCAGATAGCGGCTCTGCTTGGGATCATCGGCAACCACCATGGCACCGTCTTTAAACTCATAGGCAGCGGCAAGGCGCGGCGCCTTGTCTGCCGGCACGTAAAAGCCGGTGTCGGCCATGCCGAGCGGATTGAAGATGCGCTTTTTCAGGAAGACGTCGAAGGTCTGGCCGGACAGGATCTCGACCAGCCTTGCCTGAATGTCGACGGAGATCGAATAGACCCAGCGTTCGCCGGGCTGATAGAGCAGCGGCACGTCGGCGATCCTGTCAATCATATCGCTCAGGGTTGCGCCTCTGTAGTCGCGGGCCTGATAAACCTGGCTGATCGGATCCGGCGATCGGCCAAAGGAAAAGCCCGCCGTGTGGCTCATCAGATCCTGGATGGTGGGCGGGCGCTTTGCTTCGGTCAGGCGGAAGGTGCCGTCCTGGTTGACGCCGTTGAAAACCTTGAGGTCCTTGAACTGCGGGATATACATGGCGAGCGGATCGGAGAGCTCAAATTTGCCTTCCTCGTACAGCATCATCAGCGCGGCGGAGGCAATGGGTTTGGTCATGGAATGGATGCGAAAGATGGTGTCGTCGCTCATGGGCAGGCCTGCGGCTTTGTCGGCCATGCCATAATGCTCCAGATATGCGATCTTGCCCTTGCGCATGACGGCCAGGGTCATGCCTGCGAGCTTTTCCTCTCTGACATAGCGCCTGGCAAAGGGAGCCAGTCGCTCGAGCCGCTCAGCCGAGAGACCGACACGGGAGGGTGCTGTCTTGCCGAGATCCGCAGCATGGGCTGGCGAGGGGTCCAGTGAAGACTCCAAGACCAGTGTGGAGCCGCAAAAAACTGCCAATAAGAGGCCGATATGCCACACTCGCCTCGCGTTTATGATCATGTGATTCACTCCCTTTTCGTAACGATAGTTGCGCCGGACCTGGCTGTCTATTCCCGTATCCAGGCTGGTCCCGGGGTCTGCAGGCCTGTCCTTGCTCTCATCAGCAAAGATGGTTAAAACACACACGGGTAAAGGGGAGGTGTTCGCGAGTTCCGTGGGCATCTTCGCCTTTTTTGGGGGCAGTATCGAGTTCTGGTGGGCTACAGGCGGTCTGCCAGGATCTGGTAACTGGTCTTGAGGGGCGTAACGTTGTTAGAATCACACGACTGATTCGTGATCGAAGAAAAGATCACCAGCTGGTCGTAAACCGCCGTAGACCTGCCCCGACGAGACCGGAGAGTATGACCTCACTTGCACAAAAAAAACGGATCCGGCGCAAGGCTTATGTGCGGTATTCGGCGCTGGCGACGGGGATTTTTTTCGGCATTTATGCTCCGGGAGCCTTTGCTGTCACCGAGGTGGCGGGGGCTGGCTGGGGCACTTACAGCTATTATGCGCTGTTGGTTGTCGCGATCGCCTCTGTCGCGCTGGCGGTCATGGTTACCGGCTATATGGTGCGCAACCGGCTGCTGGAAGAGCAAAAGGTGGGCCGACTGCGCGCTCGCCTTGCTGATGCCGAAGGGCAGCTTTACTGGGCTGAATCTATTCTGGCCGTTGAGCCGCAGGTGGTTCTGGTATGGCCAAGCGATCGGCTCGAGCCTTCCGAAGACGACGAAGAGGATTTTGAAGACGAGCCGCTGCCGCCAGCAGCTTTGCTTGAAGGCCCCGCAAACATGAAGGCGGAGGCCCCGCCCTCGGCCGCCTTTTCACCGCTCGGCCGGCCTCGTATTCTTGGCAGCCCGAAAGCCCTGGGCAGCGTTCTGGGGATCTCAGGTCCTGTTGAACCGGGCTCAAAAAACGGCGGCAAGGGCGGTGCGACCAGCATCTTTGATCTCTTCCTGTCCGGGCTGCATCGCCAGCACAAATCAAAGCTGGTTGCTGCCGTGCAGGACCTGAAGACCGATGGCACGGCCTTTACCCTTGAAGTGGAGACCCCGGGCGGCAAGATCTTTCTGGCTGAAGGGCGCCCGGCCGGCGGCAAGGCGGTTGTGTGGCTCAGGGATGCCTCTGAAGAAGGCCGCCAGGCGAGCGCTCTTTCGCGTCAGCTTGACGCCGAGGTGGAACAACGATCCATGCTGTCGGGTCTGCTTGATGCACTGCCTTTCCCCGTCTGGCGCCGCGATGGCGCGCTGCGGCTGGACTGGGCGAACCGTGCCTATATCCGTGCTGTCGAGGAAGCGGACCTGGCCAGCGTCATTGAAAACGAGACGGAGCTTGACCATACCGGCAAGCAGCTGGCGGCAGAAGCGGTCGAGCGCCTCGATTATGTCAGCGACCGGCGTTACGTCGTCGTCAGCGGTCAGCGCCGGGCAC
>CBFDBJ010000018.1:0-45930 GCA_965603015.1 uncultured Alphaproteobacteria bacterium | reverse complement strand
ACGATTGCTCAATGGTTCAAATCCGAAGGCGATACGGTCGCCATGGACGAGCCCATTGTTGAGCTGGAAACCGACAAGGTGACAGTGGAAATCTCGGCCCCATCGGCTGGCACCTTGTCAGAAATTCTCGTCAAGGATGGCGAAACCGTTGAAGTCGGCGCCCTGCTGGGATCGATCGGCGAAGGTGGCGCGGCTCAGCCCGTCAAGGCTGAAGCAAAGCCGGCCACCTCTGAAGCTCCGGCTGCCGCATCGGCTGCCGCCCCGGCACCGGCTGCCAAGGCCGCCGAGGCTGACCACAAATCCGATGCGCTGGCGCCTGCCGCCCGCCGGGTTGTTACTGAAAACAATCTTGATGCCACATCCATCGAGGGAACCGGCAAGGGTGGGCGGATCACCAAAGGCGATGCGTTGAAGGCACTGGAAGCAGGCGCAACGCCGCCAGTGGCAGCAAAGGCGCCGCCCGTTCCGACGGGTCCGCGCGACCAGGCCGACCGTGAAGAACGTGTTCCGATGACCCGTCTGCGCCGGACAATCGCAACCCGGCTCAAGGAAGCCCAGAATACTGCCGCCATGCTGACGACGTTCAACGAAGTCGACATGACTGCCGTGATGGCGCTCAGGAGCGAGTACAAGGACCTGTTTGAAAAGAAGCACGGTGTGCGCCTCGGTTTCATGGGCTTCTTCGTCAAAGCTTGCATTACAGCCCTGAAGGACATCCCGGCGGTCAACGCCGAAGTTGAAGGCACAGATCTTGTCTACAAGAATTTCTACAACATCGGTGTTGCGGTTGGCACGGACCGCGGCCTTGTTGTGCCGGTGGTGCGGGACGCGGATCGCTTGAGCCTTGGCGGTGTTGAACTGGCGATCAATGAGTTTGGCCGCAAGGCGCGCGATGGTAAAATTGGTCTCAACGACCTCCAGGGCGGAACGTTCACCATTTCAAATGGCGGTGTCTATGGCTCGCTGATGTCGACGCCGATCCTCAACGCTCCCCAGTCCGGCATTTTAGGGATGCACAAGATCCAGCAGCGCCCGGTTGTGGTTGATGGTCAGATCGAGGTGCGACCAATGATGTACTTGGCACTCTCGTATGATCACCGTATTGTAGACGGCAAGGAAGCTGTTACCTTCCTCGTCCGCGTAAAAGAGTGCCTGGAAGGGCCAGAGCGTCTCCTGCTCGACCTCTAGGTGCGTCCCTGAAAACCGAAAAACACAGGCGGCTTTATGTCCGATACTTTTGATCTTGTCGTTATTGGCGGCGGACCGGGGGGCTATAATTGCGCCATCCGCGCCGCCCAGCTTGGAATGAGTGTCGCCTGCATCGACAAGCGGGGCACCTTTGGCGGTACCTGCCTCAATGTTGGCTGCATTCCCTCAAAGGCTCTGCTTCACTCCTCCGAACTGTTTGAAGAAACCTCTCATTTGGATCGGCTCGGCATTATTGTCGGCAAGGCGAAGCTCGACCTGCCCGCCATGATGTCCCACAAGGATAATATTGTCAGCGAGTTGACGGCGGGCGTTGAGTTCCTGTTCAAGAAAAACAAAATTACCGGCATCAAGGGTGAAGCGAAAATCCTCTCGGCCAGCAAGGTCGAGGTGGCGCGGCACAACGGTGCCACCGATGTCCTGGAGTGCCGCAGCATCGTGGTCGCAACAGGCTCCGAAGTGATGCCTCTGCCCGGTGTCGAGATTGATGAAGAACACATTGTCTCTTCAACCGGCGCCCTCGCACTGACCGAAGTGCCCAAAGCCATGATTGTTGTTGGCGGCGGTGTCATCGGGCTTGAACTCGGGTCGGTCTGGCGGCGTCTGGGCGCCGAGGTTACCGTGGTTGAGTTCCTTGATCACATTGTTCCAGGTGCAGATGCAGATGCGCGCAAGACCTATCAACGCGCGCTCAAGAAGCAGGGTATCAAATTTAAACTCTCTTCCAAAGTCACCGACGTCGAGAAACTGAAGTCATCCCTGAAAGTCAGCATTGAACCCTCTGCTGGCGGAGCTGCAGAGACAATCGAATGCGATACGGTGCTCGTCTCCATTGGCCGGCGCCCCTATACCGATGGATTGGGCCTTGATGAAGTGGGTGTCGAGCGCGACGAGCGCGGCCGCATTCACGTCGACAGCCGCTATCACACCAACATCCCTGGCATCTATGCCGTCGGTGATGTCATCGAAGGCCCGATGCTGGCCCACAAGGCCGAAGATGAAGCCATGGCGGTCGCCGAAATTCTGGCGGAAAAGCCCGGACACGTGAACTACGACGTTATTCCGTCGGTGATCTACACCTCGCCCGAGTTTGCCTGGGTTGGCCTTTCCGAGGAAGAACTGAAAGCCGAAAGCATTACTTACAAGGCTGGTAAATTCCCCTTCATGGCCAATGCCAAGGCCAAGGTTGGCGGCATGACCGACGGTTTCGTCAAGGTGCTGGCCGATGCTGTGACCGACGAGGTGCTGGGCGTCCATATCGTCGGGCCCGACGCCGGCAACATGATCGCCGAAGCGGCCCTCGCCATGGAGTTCAGCGCCTCGGCTGAAGACATTGCACGCACCTGCCACGCCCATCCGACTTTGAGCGAGGTCTTCCGTCAGGCGGCTCTCGGCGTTGATGACCGCATTACCCAGATGTAGCGCGCAATGTTGATCACTTTCATCACCCATCCCGATGTTGTGATTGACCCCGGCGTGCCGGTCCCGCAGTGGCCGCTGTCTGATCGCGGCCGTGCGCGCATACAGGCGATGCTTCACCTGCCCTGGGTGAAGGATGTTTCAGCGCTCTACTGTAGCAGCGAACAAAAGGCATTGGACGGTGCTGTGATCCTTGGCGCGCACCTGGGTCTTGCGCCGACCATCCGTGAAGACCTCGGTGAGAACGATCGCAGCAGTACCGGCTATTTGCCCAGGGATGCCTTTCTTGCCCATGTCACCCGTTTTTTTGCAGAGCCGGGCCAGAGTATTGATGGATGGGAGCCAGCTCAGGCCGCACAGGACCGGATTGTGGCCGCAGTGAAGGAAATTGCAGCGCTGGAGGGTGGCGAGGCCAGGATCGCGGTGGTAGCTCACGGCGGTGTTGGCGCCTTGCTTCTCACATCGCTGATGGTGCGCCCGATATCAATGGACCAGGAGCAGCCCGGGCTGACGGGCGGAAACTATTTTACCTTCGATGCTGCGACCTGGGAACTATCTCACGGCTGGTGCGCGATAGCCCCCTAGACAAAGGTATCACTGATCTGTGTCGCCGCATCGCCATTGCCGGTCATCGCACCGCGCGGAAGGGCGCGCCGCTCTGGCCCAACATAGGCCTCTGTCATCATAAACATGCGATCACACAAGAGCGCTGATTTGAGTTTGGAATAGAGCGCCTTCGGTGCCACCGGTTTGCACAGCATTTCGTGGATGCCGGCGTCTCGCGCTTCCATTACCCGGGTCATGTCCGAATATCCTGTACACAGCACGATCGGGACCCGGCACAGCGGATCGGGCATCTCTCGTCTGATCTGGCGAATGAGTTCCAGCCCGTCGTGGTCCTTGAGACGCCAGTCCACGATCAAGGCATCGAAGGCCTGGTTGCCAAGTTCATCGAGGCATTCCATCGGCGTTTCGACGGCAACAACTTTCGGCACATCAAAGGCTTTCAGGCAGGTGTAGAGAAGGTCGCGCATCAGGGCACTGTCCTCAACAATGAGGATGTGGGTCTCGGCCAGGGCGGAGTGGGCGTTGGGGTTTGTGTCTTGTGTCATGGAGAAACCTCAATGCCGGATTTGGCGGCTACCGTTAATAGCCCCTCCAGCAGTTCGTTGGTTGTTTCGCAATTGGTCTCGACGTCGAGGTTTATGAAGAAAGACAGACCGTCTTGCAGGACCTCGATTGCCTGCATCAGGCTCGCCGGATTTGGTGTCAGAAGAATATCGCGCACCAAGGCCGCAACCCTGGCCATATCGGGGCGCTGGAAGGAGCCGGCTTCGCCGTGGATCGAATGGGCAATGTGGCTGGCTTCGAGCCAGCGCTGTTCAGCGACATGGGCGCAGATCTCCAGAAACTGGATTTTGACGTTTGCCTGATAGTCACCCCCGAGATCCTCCAGGGCCGTTTCGGCCCTGGCGAGGAGCATTTCCTCGTGGGCGGACAGGCCTTTGGCCGGATCATCAGCTGATTTTCTGGAAATTTTTCGGAACGGCTTCAACATCAAACTTTCGCCCTGTTTCAAAAGAAGGAACAAAGGCGACCCCGTAGCAACCCTGCCAGAAACAACTTACGAGTTTACTAACAAGAATAGGCTTACAACTGCGCGCAACTTGCAGTTACTCGGTTGATCCGAGGGCAATTTGCGGGCGTCTCAACGCCGCGGCATGGCGGCCTGATAAATCTTGTGCAGTTGCCGCGTCTCGACTTCCGTATAGATCTGGGTGGTCGAGAGTGAGGCATGGCCGAGCAGCTCCTGGATGCTCCTGAGATCACCGCCGTTATCCAGCAGATGGGTCGCGAACGAATGGCGCAGCGCATGCGGCGTCGCGGTATCCGAAAGGCCCAGTTGCCCGCGCAGGGATGCGACAAGTTTTTGCACCGCGCGCGCGCCCATCGCTCTGCCTCGAATGGCGCGAAACAAGGGCTCGTCTTTGCCCATCGGGTGGGGTGATTTTTCGAGGTAGTCCGCGACCGCCTCGCGCACCGCATCAATTACGGGCACGATGCGTTCCTTGCCGCCCTTGCCCTTGATGCGAAAGCTGTCGCCGCGATCAAAGGCTGCCGGCGTCAGCGCCAGCGCCTCACTCACGCGTAGGCCCGCACCGTAGAGCAGCACAACAAGGGCGGTGTCGCGCGCGGCGACCCAGGAAGGCTTTGTGATAACGGGGAAGGTGTCTTCCTCATCGGCGTCACCTTGCGGATGTTTGCCGCCAGCCAGATCGATCAGATCTTTTGCTCCGCCCTCGGATAAAGGCTTGGGAATACGGTGCGGAATCTTCGGGGCTTGCAGCGCATGGATTGCGGGATTGTCCACCAGGTCCAGTTTTTCAAGGTAGCGATAGAACGAGCGCACCGCCGAAAGCTGCTGCGCGATGGAGGCATTGGAAAGCGATCGTGTGCGGCGCAGGTGTGCGAGGTAAGCTCGAAAATCGGTAATTTTCAGGGCGCCCAGATCCTCCAGCGACAGCCCCCCGCCCAGATGCTCCGGCAAAAAACCCAGCAGGTCATCCAGCGCCGCCGTGTAGATCGCCAGCGTCCGCGCCGCCACCCGGCGCTCGGAGACCAGATAGATCTCCCACGCGGCGCGCAGCTGTATGATGCTGTTTGAATGCGGCATGGTTCAAATGATACCATTGTAGTCTGCGTTGAGCCAGGTCATTTTGGAAAGCCGGATCTTGCTTAACTGGAAGGGTCAGGCGACGTTCGACGAAGAAAGTCTGCGAACATGGGAACTGTAAAGGCGATGTCGCCGTGGGCCGGGCTGTAAATCATACCTTTTCGAATGATCTTTGCACGGCGCGGTCCCAGAGATTGAACGCGTTCACCCAGGGCGTCAGCGACGTCCGCTGATCGGTACGGCCCATCGCCGAGATTGGCCATTTCGATAACATATTCACGTTCCTTAGGCGTCAGGCGGTCAAAGCGAACTCGGAAAAACCCCTCGTCCAGGCGGCGCAAGGCGATGGATGAAGCGTTGTTGATATCTTCAACGCTAATCGGTGGCACGTCTGCAATGTTCCAGGCCTGGTAACCCCATTCCTGAAGAAAATAGGGATAGCCCCGGGTAAGTTCAACGATCCTCTCGAGAGCGCCGTCAGTTATTTCTTCGCCTTCATCTTCAATTGGCTGCCTGACTGCTGCGAATGCTGCCGTGTCATTCAGAGGGCCCACAGGTCTGTAATTGAAGAGCCTCTCTGCATAGGACTTGGCCTCACCTGACAATGCAGCAATTTGCGGTAACCCGGCGCCAAAGAACATGACAGGCAATTGCTTTTGATTGATCCGATGGATCGCAACAATGAGCGCTGAAAGCTCTTCCTGGGTAAGATATTGCACTTCGTCGATCAAGAGCGTCCAGGCTGTTCCGGCAGATTTTGCGGCTTCACCGATACGCACGAAAAGTTCGCTTAGATCATATTCAAGATTGCCGCTGTCCGCACTGCCAGGCTCGGGATCGACTGACAGGGAGACGTCGCCAATGGAAATATTGAAGACACTGGCAAATCCCCGCAAAGCGCGCATGGCTGAGTGTGCCTTTGCTTTGGCGCCTTCAATCATTGATAATTTGCGCAACGCTTGCTGAATTCTGGGATAGAGCAATTGTGCAAGGGACTGGTCTTCAGGCGCTTCTATGAATGCAGTTATGTGGTCGTGCGATTCAGCGATTTGCTCTATTTTATTCAGCAGAACGGTCTTGCCGGTTCCTCTCAGCCCCAGCAGAATTTGGGATTTTTCGTGCCTGCCCAATAGAACCCGCTGCAAGGCAATGTCAGCTTCCGAGACGATTTCATCTCGGCCAGCAAGCTCTGGCGGCTGGGCACCTGCGCCGGGGGCAAAAGGGTTTCGTACAGGGTCCATAGGTCATATATACCAATATTACCCCTGTATATCAATATTTAAGTATACATGGGTAATATTGATATAATATCGCTAAAAGGCTGGGAGCCGCCTCTAGTTCAAACGATCTTCTGTCCGGTTTTCTTCCAGTCGGCGAGGAAGTCTGCGAGGCCTTTGTCCGTGAGAGGATGGTTGATCAGGCTGCGCACGACCTTCGGCGGGATGGTCGAGACATCGGCGCCGATGAGGGCCGCCTGGCGCACATGTTCCGGCGAGCGGATTGAGGCCACCAGGATCTCGGTATTGAACTGATCATAATTGTCATAGATCTCGCGGATGTCGCTGATGAGGTCCATGCCATCAACGGCGATATCATCGAGCCGCCCGACAAAAGGCGATATGAACGTCGCGCCCGCCTTGGCCGCCAGCAAAGCCTGGTTGGCCGAAAAGCACAGCGTCACATTGACGAGGCAACCATCGTCGGTGAGCACGCGGCAGGCCTTCAAGCCGTCCCATGTCAGCGGTAGCTTGATGCAGACGTTGGCGGCCACATCGCGCAGCTTTTTGGCTTCCACCAGCATGCCGTCGGTCTCAAGGGCAGTGACCTCGGCGCTGACGGGGCCGTCCACCACATCGCAGATTTCTGCCAGCACTTCAAAAAAGTCCCGGCCGGACTTGGCAACCAGCGACGGGTTGGTGGTGACGCCGTCGACCATGCCTGTTGCGGCAAGATCGCGGATGTCGTTAATGTCAGCAGTATCAATAAAAAATTTCATGGTGTGGTCCCATTGGCATTTGGCGGAGAATCGTGAGAATCGGTAAATCTGCGCGGACCTTATGACAGATCGTATCTGACCGCCAGAGGTGAAGCTCCGCAGCTAAGCCCTGGTGGTGAAGCCCCGGCGGCGAAGGTAGAAGGTCAATAGCGAGAATATGGACGGCACCCAATGAGCGCCCCGGATAGTGAACAGGTAGAGAGCCCGGCGGATCGCCTTGCTGAGGCTCGCCTGATAAGCGTCCTGCTGCCGCTGCCCGTTGCCACGCCCTGGACCTACCGCCTGCCGGATGAGATCGAGGATGGCGGGGCTCCTCCGGGCAGTTTTGTCGAGGTGCCGCTGGGATCGCGCCGGGCCATCGGGGTTGTCTGGGACACCGCTCCGGATGATGTCGACGAAAACAAGCTCAAGGATGTGGTCCAGGTGATGGACGCCCCGCCGCTGAACGAGGCCATGCGCCGGTTCATCGACTTTGCCGCCGGGTGGAATTTCAGGCCGCCGGGCACCATCCTCGGTCTCACCATGCGCTCAAGGGCCGCCTTTGAACCACCAAAAATGAAACGGCTGGTGCTGGCAACCGGCACTCTGCCGTCGCCCCTGACGCCGGCGCGGGCCCGGGTGCTGGAAGTGGCCTCCGATGAGTTTGCCCGCACGCCAGCCGAGCTCGCCGAAGCCTCCGGCACGTCGAGCTCCGTCATCAAGGGGCTGATCGACAAGGGCGCGCTCAGGACAATCGAGGTTCCCGCCGATGCGCCTTTCGGCGTGCCTGACCCGGACCATATGGCCGTGACACTGGGAGACGATCAGCAGCGGGCAGCTGATGATCTTGTGGCGGCGGTAGAGGCGCAGGACTATGACGCGGTGCTGCTCGACGGGGTCACCGGCTCAGGCAAGACGCTGGTCTATTTCGAGGCCATTGCGGCAGCCTTGAAGGCGGGCCGACAGGCGCTGGTGCTGCTGCCGGAGATCGCGCTCACCCATCAGATTTTGCAGCGCTTTGAAGAGCGATTCGGTTGCGCGCCTGCGGCCTGGCACTCCGGGCTTACGCCGCCGGAACGTCGCCGCATGTTCGCAGGCATCCAGAGCGGCGAGGCCCGCGTTGTCGTCGGGGCCCGTTCGGCGCTGTTTCTGCCATTTCCCGATCTCGGGCTCCTGATCATCGACGAAGAGCACGATGGCAGCTTCAAGCAGGAGGACGGGGTCATCTATCATGCCCGGGACATGGGGGTCGCGCGCGCCTCCCTTGGCAAGTTTCCGGTGATTCTGGCCTCCGCCACGCCGTCGCTTGAGACCAGCGTCAATGCCGAAACCGGCAAATACCGGCGGCTTGTTCTGCCCGCGCGCCACGGGGCGGCAACCCTGCCTGATATTACCGCCATCGACATGCGCGCCGAAGAGCTGGAGACCGACAGGTTCCTGTCGCCCCGGCTCGTCAGTGCGCTGGTCGATAACCTCGCCCGGGGCCATCAGGCGCTGCTCTATCTTAACCGCCGGGGCTATGCGCCGCTTACCCTGTGCCGCGCCTGCGGCCACCGCATGATGTCGCCGGACAGCTCGAGCTGGCTGGTCGAGCATCGCTTTCGCAATCGCCTGGTGTGCCACCACAGCGGCTATTCCATTCCAAAGCCCGATGCCTGCCCCGAGTGCGGCACCAAGGGATCGCTCGCCGCCTGCGGCCCCGGCGTTGAACGCATAGCCGAGGAAGCTCGCGAGCGTTTTCCTGACGCCAAAGTTGAAGTCTTGTCATCAGATGCGGTGTTTGGCTCCGACGAGGCGCGCGCCCTGTTCAAACGCATGGAAGACGGCGACATTGATATCCTGATCGGTACGCAGATTGTCGCCAAGGGGCACAACTTTCCAGGCCTCACACTGGTCGGCGTCGTCGATGCGGACCTCGGACTGAAAGGCGGAGACCTGCGCGCCTCGGAGCGCACCTATCAAGTGCTGCATCAGGTCTCGGGGCGGGCCGGCCGGGCCGAGGAAAAGGGGCGGGTGCTGCTGCAGACCTTCATGCCGGATCATCCGATCATGGCCGCCCTTGAGTCCGGGGACCGCGATGTCTTCCTGGCCCGCGAGGCCGCCGAGAGGGAAATGATGGCCATGCCGCCCTATGGGCGCCTTGTCGCCATTGTCGTGTCCGGTCCCGGCGAAGCCCAGGTCACGGACACCGCCCGGGCACTGGCGCGCAAGGCGCCGCAGTCGGATGCGCTGCTGCTTGGGCCCACGCCGGCGGTGCTGGCCCTCTTGCGCGGACGACATCGCTATCGCCTGCTCCTCAAGGCACCCAAATCCATGAATGTGCAGGCCTATCTCGGGGCCTGGTTTGAAGGTTTCAAACCGCCGTCATCGGTGCGGGTCACCGTCGATATCGATCCCTACAGCTTTCTCTGATATCTGCCTGTTCGCCCTCGATTCCGGTGATTGCACGGGGTGTCATTTGCACGTCATTTAATTCTCCGGATTCTTTCCGGTTTTGGAGCCTTTTGGCTGGTTGCAACGCACAATCTTGTATGATACCAAGCACCCGCAATTCGGAGGGGACTATCGTCGCGGTCGTCCCTTGTCACCGGAAAGCAAGTATTTTCAGCTGATTTCCAAGCTTTTTCAATCGCCCCCGCGGTTGGATCAGGGCGAGCGGGTCAGCTTTTACTGTTAGATTATCTGAGGGCAAAAATCAGTGTCGAGCCAACAACCAGTTTTGTCAGGTGTAGCCGGTCGCTACGCATCCGCACTTTTTGAACTGGCCCTTGATGTGGAAACCGGAAAAGCCGAGGGCCTCGAAGCGCTCGCCGCAGAGGTTTCTGATCGCGGAGCCATTAATGCGGTAGAAGCGGATCTGTGCGATCTGCTGGATCTGCTTCACGAAAGCGACGACCTGCGCCGTCTCGTGCGCAGCCCGATCTTTGGCCGGGACGACCAGACCAGGGCCATGACGGCTGTCATGCAAAAGGCCGGCGTCACGACAATGACCCGTAATTTCATTTCGCTGGTCGCAACAAATGGTCGACTTGTTGTCCTCGAAGACATGATCCGGAATTTCCGCGCGCTCGCCGCCAGCCATCGTGGTGAAATGACAGCGTCCGTTACCAGCGCCACCACCCTCGGTGACGCGCACGTCGAAGCGCTCAAGGCGACCCTCAAGGCGACCCTGGGCCAGGACGTAAAACTCGAATTGAATGTCGATGAAAGCCTGATTGCCGGGCTGGTTGTCAAAGTCGGCAGCCGTATGATCGACTCATCACTCAAGACAAAACTCACAAATCTCAAAATTGCTATGAAAGAGGTAGGCTGATGGATATCAAAGCCGCTGAAATTTCTGCCATCCTGAAAGAGCAGATCAAGGACTTTGGTGCAGATGCACAGGTTTCCGAAATTGGACAGGTGCTTTCCGTCGGTGACGGTATTGCCCGGGTTTACGGGCTCGACAATGTCGAGGCCGGTGAAATGGTTGAATTTCCCAACGGCGTTAAGGGTATGGCCCTGAACCTCGAGCAGGATAATGTCGGTGTCGTTATCTTCGGCTCTGACCGGCAAATCAAGGAAGGCGATACCGTCAAGCGGACGAACTCCATCGTTGACGTGCCGGTTGGCAAGGGCCTGCTGGGCCGTGTTGTTGACCCGCTGGGCAACCCGATTGATGGCAAGGGCCCGATCGAGGCAACCGAGCGTCGCCGCGTTGACGTCAAGGCGCCGGGCATCATCCCGCGTAAATCAGTGCATGAGCCCATGCAGACCGGCATCAAGGCCATTGACGCCCTGATCCCCATCGGTCGCGGACAGCGCGAGCTGATCATTGGTGACCGCCAGACCGGCAAGACCGCTGTGGCCATCGACACCATTTTGAACCAAAAAGAAATCAATCAGTCCGATGACGAAAGTGCAAAGCTTTATTGCATCTATGTCGCTATCGGTCAGAAGCGCTCAACTGTTGCCCAGATCGTCAAGACGCTGGAAGAAAACGGCGCGTTGGAATACACCATCGTCGTGGCGGCGACGGCCTCTGAGCCTGCGCCGCTGCAGTTCCTGGCGCCTTTCGCCGGTTGCACCATGGGTGAATATTTCCGCGACAACGGCATGCATGGCCTGATGGTCTATGATGACCTGTCCAAACAAGCCGTTGCCTATCGTCAGATGTCGCTCCTGCTGCGCCGTCCTCCTGGACGTGAAGCCTATCCGGGTGACGTTTTCTACCTTCACTCCCGGCTGCTGGAACGCGCCGCGAAAATGAATGACGACAATGGCGGCGGTTCGTTGACCGCATTGCCGATCATTGAAACCCAGGCCAACGATGTGTCGGCCTATATTCCGACCAACGTGATTTCGATTACCGATGGTCAGATCTTCCTTGAAACCGATCTCTTCAACCAGGGGATTCGCCCTGCTCTCAACGTCGGTCTGTCAGTCAGCCGGGTTGGCTCGGCCGCTCAGGTCAAGGCGATGAAACAGGTTGCCGGTCCGGTTAAGGGTGAGCTTGCCCAGTACCGTGAAATGGCCGCCTTTGCCCAGTTCGGCTCCGACCTGGATGCCGCAACGCAGCAGCTGCTTCACCGCGGCGAACGCCTGACCGAGCTCCTGAAGCAAGGCCAGTTCTCACCGCTTTCCGTTGAGGAGCAGGTGGCTTCGATCTATTCGGGCGTGAAGGGGTATCTCGATAAAATTCCAGCCCGCGATGTTGGCCGGTTTGAAGAGGGTCTGTTGCGTAATCTCCACGACAGCCATCCGGACATCCTCCTGTCAATCAGAGACGAGAAAAAGCTTTCTGACGAGACAGAGGCGAAGCTTAAAGCGGCGCTCGACGCCTATGCGGCACATTTCGCTTAAGGACTGCCTGACGGGCTGAAAGGTGATTAAGAGGAAATGCTGAATGGCTAGTCTCAAAGACCTCCGCAACCGGATCGACAGCGTCAAGAACACGCAGAAGATCACGAAGGCGATGCAGATGGTGGCGGCGGCAAAATTGCGCCGCGCCCAGGAAGCTGCAGAAGCTGCGCGCCCGTATTCAGAGCGCATGGAAGCGGTGTTGACCAATCTGGGTGCAGGCATGGCTGGCAAGCCCGGCGCGCCTGAGCTCCTCGCCGGCAACGGCAAGGACGACACGCACCTTCTTGTTGTCGCCACTGGCGAGCGCGGCTTGTGCGGCGGGTTTAACTCCTCTATCGCAAGGCTGGCCCGCGGACATGCGCGCGGCCTTATTGCTGATGGCAAGACCGTGAAAATGATCTTTGTCGGACGCAAGGGTCACGAGATTCTGAAGCGCGAATTCGACAATCAAACCATCGAATTGATCGAGTTCAATGACGTCAAGAATATCGAGTTTGCTCATGCAGATGGCGTTGGTCAAAAGATCATCCAGCTGTTTGAATCAGGTGCCTTTGATGTGTGCACGGTGTTCTATTCTCTGTTTGAATCGGTCATGACCCAGACGCCGACGGTGCAGCAGATCATTCCGGCGAAGATCGAGGTGCAAGAGGGCGTTGCAAAATCTGCCGAAGTTTATGACTACGAGCCCGATGAAACAGAAATTCTGAATATGCTGTTGCCGCGCAATGTCTCCATCCAGATTTTCAAGGCAATGCTTGAAAATGCAGCCAGTGAGCAGGGCGCGCGGACGACAGCCATGGACAATGCCACGCGCAATGCCGGGGACATGATCGACAAATTGACGATCACCTATAACCGCAGCCGTCAGGCTCAAATTACGACTGAATTGATTGAAATTATTGCAGGCGCAGAAGCGCTGTAAAATGCACGGGAAAACGAATTTGACCATTGGCGGCATGGCCGACCTGATAAGTGGTTTTACGAGGAGTAAGACATGACTGAGAAAACCGGACGCGTAACCCAGATTATTGGCGCCGTTGTGGACGTTCAATTTGACGGTCACCTGCCAGCGATCCTGAACTCGCTTGAGTGTGACAACAATGGCAACCGCCTTGTGCTGGAAGTCGCACAACATCTGGGTGAGAATACAGTTCGTACCATCGCCATGGACTCGACCGAAGGTCTCAGTCGCGGTGAACCTGTCGCTGATATGGGTGTTGGCATCCAGGTGCCGGTTGGCGCCGGGACGCTCGGACGAATCATGAATGTGATCGGCGAGCCGGTTGATGAGCAGGGACCTATCAAGTTTGAGCACAAGCGTGAAATTCACCAGGATGCTCCGCCTCTCGTTGATCAGTCGACCGAAGCTGAAATGCTGGCGACCGGCATCAAGGTGGTTGATCTCTTGTGTCCCTACGCAAAGGGCGGCAAGATTGGCCTGTTCGGCGGTGCCGGTGTTGGCAAGACGGTTCTCATTCAGGAGCTGATTAATAACATCGCCAAGGCGCACGGTGGTTATTCCGTGTTTGCCGGTGTTGGCGAGCGGACCCGTGAAGGCAACGACCTTTACTGGGAAATGATTGAATCAGGCGTCAACAAGGAAGGCGGCGGCGAAGGCTCCAAATGCGCCCTCGTGTTTGGTCAGATGAACGAGCCTCCTGGAGCGCGCGTGCGTGTTGCCCTGTCGGGTCTCACCGTTGCCGAACACTTCCGCGATGAAGGCCAGGATGTGCTGTTCTTTGTTGATAATATCTTCCGCTTTACGCAAGCCGGTTCCGAAGTGTCCGCGCTGCTCGGCCGGATCCCGTCTGCGGTGGGCTATCAGCCGACCCTTGCGACAGACATGGGTACGCTGCAGGAACGCATTACGACAACACACAAGGGATCGGTAACCTCGGTTCAGGCGATTTACGTGCCGGCTGATGACCTCACCGACCCGGCGCCAGCCACCTCCTTTGCTCACCTCGATGCAACGACGGTTCTCAACCGGGCAATCTCGGAAAAAGGTATCTACCCGGCTGTGGATCCGCTCGATTCGACATCTCGTATTCTTGAGCCGCGTGTTGTTGGCCAGGAGCACTACGACACAGCCCGCCGCGTTCAGGAAATCCTGCAACGCTACAAGTCGCTTCAGGATATCATTGCCATTCTCGGCATGGATGAACTTTCTGAAGAAGATAAGCTGGCCGTGGCGCGGGCGCGCAAGATTGAACGTTTTCTGTCACAGCCGTTCTTTGTGGCTGAAGTCTTTACCGGTTTCCCGGGCATTCTCGTCGACGTCAAGGACACCATCAAGGGCTTCAAAGGTCTTTGTGACGGTGACTATGATCACCTGCCGGAAGCTGCGTTCTATATGGTTGGTACCATTGAAGATGCTGTGGCCAAGGCTGAAAAAATGGCGACGGAAGCCGCCTGATACGTTTGAAGGACGAGGGCCTACCCTATGGCTGACAAATTGCATTTTTCACTGGTCTCTCCGGCGCGCGAGCTGATGTCAGGTGACGTTGACATGGTCGTTGTTCCGGGTACGGAAGGGGACTTTGGCGTGCTTGCGCAACATGCGCCGGTGATCGCAACCCTGCGCCCGGGCTTCCTCACGGTTCACAACGAAGGTGCCGCGCCGCAAAAGATCTTTGTCTATAAAGGGTTTGCAGAAGTTACACCGACCAGCCTGTCGGTGCTGACCGAAGAAGCCATTCCGGCAGAGGATCTCAAAGCCAACGGCGAACTCGACAAACGAATGAAAGATGCGCAGGAAGATCTTTCCATCGCGAAGACACCCGAAGAGCGCCATGCCGCCGAGGAAGAAATCGGCCACATGCAAGCCATCAAGGCAGCCCTCGCCGAAGTCTGAGACCAGAGACATTGAAAATCAAAACGCCTCGCAAGACATTGCGGGGCGTTTTTCGTTCCGGGTATGAAAACGTCGCGATCCCGACTAGAGGGATAGAGGGGGATGGCAGAAAAGCTCTGCAGTCTCATCGGGAACGCCTGCACCGATGTCGATATAACGGAACTCTTCAGCAATGCGGATGATCTGGCTATCCTGAACCGGAGACTGGTGGCTGACGGTAACAAGCGGAACGCTGACGCACAGACATCGCATGGCACCGCCGGGCTCATCAGGAAAGATGGGGAAAGCCGTGAGTTCGGTTGAAAGATACGCCCCCTCTGACGATGTTCCAGGCTGAATGGAATAGGTGCCGCAGGGTTGGTTTTCCGCCTCATGCAATCGCCGCATTCTCAGATCACGCTCATCCGGCGCCGCCATGTCGTAGAAATTCAGACCGGTGAAATCAAGACCTTGAAGGTTGACAAGTCCGGACCCGGCAAGAAGAAAACGACATTTTTCCGGGGAGGTAAATTCTACCATAACAACATGCGGCAAGGCCTCGCCGAGTTCCTCAATGAGGATTTGTGATCGCTTTGGTGCAATCTCCGTCCCGCGCCAATGCGTCCATTTCTTCAGGAGGGCGCGAGCAGGAGCGGATTGAAGATGATCCTCCAGCTTCTCGGTGGTGTAGGTTTGCGGTGCAAGCAACAAGAAGAAACTCCTGTTCAACAAGAAGAATGCTATCTGCCGATAGTACGATGGCGCAAGTTAACAGAGTCCAAATCGAGGCAATCTGGCAGAAACACAGCCGGTTTTCCCTCGACAGCATTTTTCGCTGGAGTTTAACCACGCTCAGGGCCACATTCCGCCCCAATCTCTCAATTCAGTCAGGACGCAGCACTCTTATGAGCACCAAAGAACCAGAGACAATCTTCCTGAAGGATTACACGCCGTCCAACTACCGGGCGAGTACCATCGATCTTTCATTCGACCTTAACGAGACGGCAACCCGCGTTCACTCGCGTATGGACATTAAGCGTGGCGATGGTATCCCGGTCGGCAGTTCTCTTGTACTTGCCGGAGAAAAGATAAAACTCCTCTCGGTGAGCGTTAACGGCACTGAAGTGAAGGAAGACGGTTATAGTGTCGATGACCAAAGTCTCACACTGAAGTCGCCGCCGCCCGAGGCAACGTTCATCCTTGAGATTGAAAACGAGATCAATCCGAAAGAAAACTCGGCGCTCCTCGGTCTCTATATCTCCAACGATTTTTTCGTCACCCAGTGCGAGCCCGAAGGCTTTCGCCGTATTACGTATTCTTTCGATCGTCCCGATGTCATGGCGACGTTCCGCACCCGCATCGAGGCGGACAAGGCAAAGTATCCTGTTCTTCTGTCGAACGGTAATTGTACCGCCGCGGGGGACCTTGATGGCGGTCGGCACTTTGCCGTTTGGGACGATCCGCACCCCAAGCCAGGCTATCTTTTCGCCCTTGTTGCAGGTGATCTCGCCGTTCATGAGGACAGCTTTCGCACCAGTTCCGGTCGCGATGTGGCTCTGAAGATCTTTGTCGAACAGGGCAAGCAGAACCGCTGTGACTGGGCCATGACGTCGCTGAAGCGCTCCATGACCTGGGACGAGGAGGCGTTCGGGTTTGAATATGATCTTGATATTTTCATGATTGTTGCGATCAGCGCGTTCAATGGCGGCGCCATGGAGAACAAGGGTCTGAATATTTTCAACGACAAATACATTCTGGCGGATCCCGAGACGGCGACGGATCTCGACTATGAAAACATCGAAGGTGTTGTCGCTCACGAATATTTTCACAACTGGACCGGCAATCGGATCACCTGCCGCGACTGGTTTCAGTTGTGTCTGAAGGAAGGCCTGACGGTTTTCCGCGATCAACTGTTCTCGTCTGATATGCGCTCCGAACCCGTCAAACGCATCAAGGATGTCCAGACCCTGAGACGCGCGCAGTTCGCCGAGGACGCCGGGCCGCTGGCACATGCTGTTCGCCCGGAAAGCTTCATCGAGATCGATAATTTTTTTACCCCTACGGTCTATGAAAAAGGCGCCGAGCTGTGCCGTATGATCAGCGTGTTCGTCGGCCGCGATGGTTTCCGCAAGGGCATGGCGCTCTATCAACAACGCCATGACGGTGAGGCCGCAACGGTGGAAGAGTTCGTCGCCGCCATGGGCGACGCCAACGCCGCAGACCTGGCCGGTTTCCTGAAATGGTACGCCCAGGCCGGAACCCCGCAGATCAGTTCCGAAACATCCTTCAACCCGGAAACAAAAACCCTCGACCTCAAACTTGTGCAGGAAACAAAACCGACGCCAGGTCAGGCGGATAAGCTGCCACTTGCCATGCCCCTGCGTATGGGTTTGGTCGGTATAAGTGGCAAGGATTTGCCTCTGCGTCTTGAAGGAGAGGCTGAAACCGATGCCGGTGTTGGCCAGACCACGCGCGTTCTTGAGTTTGGCTCGGCCGAAGAGCACTTTCGATTTGTCGGTGTTGAGGAAGACGCCGTGCCATCGCTCTTTCGTGGGTTTTCTGCACCTGTCAGGATCATTGACGACGTGCCCGAGGACGACAGCCTTCTCCTCATGGCAAGTGACAGCGATCCGTTCAATCGCTGGGAGGCCGCTCGCCGCTACACGTTGAAGATCCTTCTCGATATGACCGATGCCTTGGCGCGCGGCAAGGCCCCGCACGTCCCTGTGCGCTTCGTTGAAGCCACCCGGTCTATACTGACCGATGAAAGCCTCGACCCGGCGTTTCGAGCACTGGTGCTGACCCTGCCCGCAGAGCGGGACATTGGCCTTGAGATGGAACTCATTCGGGTCGAGCCGATCCACAAGGCGCGAAAGTTTCTGCAGAAGAGCGTCGGTACATCACTCAGGGCTGAGTTTGAGGCGCTCTACAGCGCGCTGACGTCAAACGAGCCTTATAGCCCTGACGCGGCGCCGGCAGGCAAGCGGGCGCTCAGGAACCAGGCCCTTGCCTGGTTGACCGCCACCGGGCTGGAGGCTGTTCAGGGTCTGGCAGCCACCCAGTTCGAGATGTCGGACAATATGACAGACACTATGGCCGCGCTTCAGGTGATCACGCATCACGATGGTGAGGCGCGCGAGGCTTGTCTCGGTGCCTTTTATCAACGATGGAAAACCGAGCCGACGGTCATCGACAAGTGGCTTCAACTTGAAGCGACCTCAAGCGTTCCGCAGACTTTCACCCGCGTTCAGGAGCTCACGGGACATGAGGCTTTTTCCCTCGGCAATCCCAATCGGGTAAGAGCGCTTCTCGTTGCCTTTAGCTACAACAATCCGCTTCACTTCCATGACGCATCTGGCAAAGCCTATAGTTTTATCGGCGATCAGATCCTGGCGCTCGACAAGGTCAATCCGGCAACCGCAGCCACCCTGTGCGAAGCCTTTTCCAGCTGGAAGCGGTTTGAGCCAGCGCAGTCAGATCTCATGAAAGGCGAACTTGAGCGCATTGCCTCGACGAAAAGTCTCTCAACCAATCTCTTTGAGATTGCGAACAAACTTCTCGGAAAGACGGCCTGACTTAAGGCTCTATCGCCCGGCAAGCCAGCTTCTGGATTGCATTTCCATCAAACGTGACACCGTCCGCTCAAAGGAAAAGCTGCCATCACCTTGCGGGTAAAGCTGTGACGGCTCGGTCGCAGCCGAAGCAATCAAGCGCACGTGGTTTTCGTAGAGCGTATCGATCAGCGTCACGAAGCGCTTGGCTTCATTGCGTTTTTCCGGGCCGAGCTCTGGAATGTCATCAAGGATGAGGGTGTCAAACGCTGCCGCGAGCGCAAGATAATCCTGCGCACCAAGGGCAGCAGCGCACAGATCATTGAAGCTTGCCCGTGCCACACCCTTTGTAGCCTGCGGGATCGTAAGTTTTCGCCCCAGAACTTCCAGGTCAAGAGGTTTGCCCTTATCTGTATCCGTCAGTTTACGGAAGGTATCGTCCAGTGCAGCGGTTGCAGCAGGCCCAGTCGGAGTATGATAGACCCTGGCGCCCTGTAGACGATCGAGACGATAGTCGTGTTGACCATCGAGTTGATAGAGATCCATACGGGCGCACATAAGGTCGATGAAGGGCAGAAAGAGCTGGCGATTGAGCCCGTCGAGATAGAGGTCCTTCGGCGCGCGGTTGGATGTTGCAACGACAACGACGCCGAATTCAAAGAAAGCTTCGAACAGCCGCCCCAGGATCATGGCGTCGGCGACATCCTCGACCTGAAACTCGTCGAAACACAGGAGCGACGCCTCGCTGGCAACCTTTCTGGCCACCGGCCGAATGGGATCATCGCCATCATCCTTGAGGAAATTGGGCTGGCGCGCCCGCTCGGCAAGGCTCAGGTTGCGCCAGTGAAAGATCGCCTGGTGGATCTCTGCCATAAAGGCATGGAAGTGGACCCGGCGTTTGGCCTCAACTGGCGCGGTATCAAAAAACAGATCCATCAACATGGACTTGCCGCGGCCAACCGGGCCAAAAATATAGAGCCCGCGCGGCTCGGGCTCTGCCTTGCCGAACAACCAGCGTTTTTTGCCCGGATGATAGTTTGCCAGCCGGTGGGCGATGATTTCCAGCTGCTCAATGGCAAGCTCCTGCACCGGATCCGGCGTTACCTCGCCGGACCGGGCCAGGTCCCGATATTTTTCAATCACGCTCATAAACTGGATTCTGCCACACTTGTCTTAATGGAATGCCTAGCGGCTGCGCACCGGAACGCGTATCACGCGGGTTCCGGATCTATAGCAGACTTCGGCATCATATCGGAAGAAGATGTCGGCCGTGTCTTGACGATCTGAGGAGGCGGGGTTTGCTGCGGCGGCATTTGTGACGGCATCTGTGTTGGCAGGGGTGGCGGTTTCCTCATGATGAAGACGAACGGCATGGTGAAGAGCGTCAGAAACGCCAGCACATAGAAGCAATTTGTATAGCCGATCATGGTGGCCTGGCGTATGACCTCGCCATTAACAAGCGCGGCAATGGCGCCGCCTTCCTCAAGCTGAAGCCCCGGGCTCAAGGACTTGAACGGTTCAACGTAGGGGGTCACATAGTCACGCAGGTAAGTGTGATTTGTCACCTGCTTTCGGGCGAGGAGTGTGACCATCAGTGAAATGCCGATGCTTGAGCCAATCGAGCGCGTCAGGTTCATCATGCCGGAGGCTTCAGTGCGAAACTTCGGCGCCAGGGTGGAGAATGCGATGATCGTCATGGGCACAAATGTGAGACCCATACCGAAGCCTTGCCAAAGTCCTGTCGTGATAATTTCGTAGCTGCCGGTGTCCAGATTGAACTGCGACATCCCCCAATACCCATAGGCCTGGGGGCCCAGGCCTGCGAAAATGAGCAGGCGCGGGTCAACGACGTTGACAATGCGGCCAACGATCTGCATGGAGATCAACATGGCGACGGTTCGGGGGATCATCAGGAAGCCGGTGTACATCGGCGGCATCCCGAGCAAGACCTGCAGGAAGTTTGGTGACAGGGTCATGGTCGCCAGCATGGTGACGCCCATCAGAAAGCCGAAAATCATGGTTGTGGAGTAATTGAAGTCTCTGAAGATCGCCAGCGAGATAAACGGATCTTTCGCCGTCCTGATATGGATGATGAACATGTAGAGGCACAGGCCCGCCAGGATGGCTTCAATGATAATTTCGGGGGATTGAAACCAGGCCTTTGAGACGCCGCGATCCAGCATCAGCTGCAGTGCTATGATCACGGTACACAGCAGGATAAAACCGAAAGTGTCGAAGCGCATACGCACCATGTCATTGATTTTCGGGATATACTTATAGATCCCGACCAGCGTCAGAATGCCAATTGGCAAATTGATGAAGAAAACCCATCGCCAGTCGTAATATTCGGTGAGCCAGCCGCCGATGGTTGGCGCCAGTATCGGCCCCATCATGGTGCCAATACTGAAGGTCGCCATGGCACTGCCCATCTTTTCTCTGGGATAGGCATCCAGCATCGTCGCCTGCGCAATCGGCGATATCAGGCCGCCGGCGGCGCCCTGAATGATGCGGAACAAGACCAGCTGGGGCAGGCTTTGTGCAAACCCGCACGCCATCGAAGCAACCGTAAAAAGACCAATGGCAAAAATGAATATATTCTTGCGGCCAAAGCGCGACGCCAGGAAGGCTGCCGGGGGTGTCGTAATGGCGGCCGCGACCACATAGGATGTAATGACCCAGGAGACCTGTTCGCGCGACGCGCCCATGTATCCTTGTATCGACGGCAGCGCGACGACGGCAATGGTCATGTCGGTCCAATGGATGACCGTGGCCATCATCAGCGTAACCATCATCATGGTGCGGTTAGGGGGGTGTATGACGGCGTGGTCTGTCAGGGACATGAGGGATACCCGTCCTGTAAATCAGTCTTGAAGGGTGTCATCAGGCGCGATGGTGCGTGCTGGCCGGCGCGGCGCAAAAGTGCCGCGGCGGATCCCAATATCAATCGACACATGGGCACTGAAGCCTACCCCCAGGACCGGTTCATCACCTCTGGGTTCGATCCTGATGCGCACCGGGATGCGTAGGACCACTATCACCCAGTTACCGGTCGAGTTTTGCGCCGGCAAAATGGAAAACTCGGATCCTGTTGCAGAGGCAATGCTTTCCACATAGCCGTCCCACTCCCACCCGGGGAAGGCATCGACCTTGATTTTGACGGGCTGGCCCGGTTCAACGAAAGTAAGCTGGGTCTCCTTGAAATTGGCCTCAATCCAGATATCGCTGGTTGCGACAATACTCAGGGCGGGAAACCCGGCGCGGATAAAATCACCTCTATTGGGCACATTGGAAACATAGCCGTCGAGCGGTGCGCGAACCTCCGTCCGGGCAAGGTCCAGCGCCGCGCGGGTCACTTTTGCCTGGGCTTCGATGACCCCGGGATGTTGCTCGACGGGCAAGTCCGGATTACCGGCAAGCGCAACAAGCAATCCCACCAGATCCTGGCTGACGATTGTAACCTTCTGGCGGGCGACGTTCATATCGTGTTGTGCTCGATCAAACCGCGCCTCGGAGACGACGCGGGTCGAGGCAAGTTCCGATTGCCGCTTGAACTCGCGTTCGGCGAAGGCGGCATCGGATTTTGCGACGTCAAGGGCGATCAGCTTTTCGCGGTAGGCGGATTTGAGGGCCTCAACTTCGCGGCGGTGATCTTCAAGGCTTGCTTCAACTTCCATAGACTTTATGCGGAAGGGCTCATCGTCAAGCCGGAAGAGGAGATCGCCTTCGCGGACAATATGGTTTTCCTTGACGAAAATCTCGGTGACAGGTGCGGAGACCTGAGCGCTTACGGCGGCAATCTCGGCCTTGGTATAGGCGTTTTCCGTTTTGACGTAGGGGCTGCCGATGATGAAGAAGGCAGCCGTCGCCAGAACAAGCAGACCCGGAATAATGTAGAGAAAAACAATGCGATAGAGGCTGACGCGTTCGGGGGCCGGCGCTGCCGGAAGCTCGTGGGCACCAGCGGCGGGGGCGACTTCTGCAACCGGTGCAGGGGCGCTCGCAGTGACCGGTTTTGGGTTTGGGGCAGAATTATTCATCGGGCGGGTTCCTTCGGCCTTTGGACTGCATTGCCTGCGGTCTCTTTTTCTGATCGGCTCGCTTCGCTTCTCGTCGTGATGGCGGTGATATTATTACGGACCACTTCAAGAGTTCGGGTAAACGCCGCTCGCTCTTCGCTGGTCAGCGTTGCCAGGGTTTCTTCCCGCAGCTCAAGTCCGAGCTCGCGCATGTCGTCCAGCGCTGGCTGGGCCTTTGGCAGCAGATGCAAGGTGAAAGCCCGGCGGTCTTTGGGATCAGGGCGGCGCTCGACCCATCCGTCAGCCTCGAGACGGTCAATGGCGCGCGCAAGCGTGATGGGCTGGATCTCAAGCAGCTCGGCAAGTCCGGCCTGATTGATCCCTTCATTGCGCGCGAGGTGGATAAGTGTGCGTGACTGGGCCTGGGTAAGGCCGAACAGCGGCTGAAACCGCCTGTTGAACAGGGTCTTGTACAGGCGCGCTACATCAACCAACAGATACTCGTAGGCTGTGTCGGTTCCCGAAGCGTCTTCTTTGCCAGTGCTGGACATGCGACCTGTTATTAATAACCTTCGATACTATATCAAGGCTCATAATAAGCTTGCTCGCGCGGCTATGCAAGGTGATTTGCCGGGGGTGCCGGCAAACTCCCGGCATTCCTACGAAGTCGGCAGCAGGGTTTCTGCCAGACGGGACCAGTATGTGGCGCCGAGCGGCAGGGCTTCGTCGTTGAAGTCATATCCCGGATTGTGAACCATACAGCCGCCCCCGCCGCCGTTGCCAAGTCCTCCGGCGCTGCCCATGAAGATGTAGCAGCCCGGCCGCTCCTGCAGCATGAAGGCGAAATCTTCGGACCCCATCACCGGTGTCGTCTGGTCATCGACCTTGTCGGCGCCGGCAAGGCCGCGCGCGACGTCGGCACAAAGCCTGGTTTCTTCCGGCGTGTTGATGACCGGCGGATAGTTCTTGCGAAAATCCACCGATGCCGTGCAGCCGTGCGCCTCGGCAATCTGGTCTGCAATCTCTCGCATCTTGCCTTCGATGCGATCTGCCACACGCGGGTTGAATGTCCGTACACCGCCTGAAAGTTTCACTTCATCGGGAATGACATTATAGGCATCCCCGGCATGAAATTTGGTGACCGAAAGAACCGCCGGCTCCTGCGGATTGACCGTGCGCGAAACAATGGTTTGCAGCGCCTGAACAAGAGCCGAAGCCGCAACAATAGAATCCGTGCTCAGATGGGGCAGGGCCGCATGGCCACCTCTTCCGGAAATCGTGATGTCCCATACATCAGCGGCTGCCATCATTGGTCCTTCGCAAACCGCAAACTCGCCGACCGGCAATTGCGGCCAGTTATGCAGGCCGTAGACACTTTCCATCTCAAAATCAGTAAAGAGACCATCTTCCACCATGGCTGCGCCGCCCGACAGGCCTTCTTCGGCAGGCTGGAAAATGAAATAGATCGTGCCGTCAAAACTCTTTGATTTGGCCAGATATTCCGCCGCGCCAAGCAGCATAACCGTATGGCCATCATGACCGCAGCCATGGAACACCCCGTCATGCACGGACTTGTGGCCAAACTCGTTTTTCTCCTGCATCGGCAGGGCGTCAAGGTCAGCGCGCAGGCCGACCGCCCGGTTGCCGCGCCCGTTGCTCAGCTTGCCGACGACGCCGGTCTTGCCATAGCCGGTAAAGACTTCAAGACCAAAGCTTTCCAGCTTTTCGGCGACAATCTTCGCGGTCCGGTGTTCCTCGAAGCCAAGCTCCGGATGGCGGTGAATATCCTGCCGCCATTTGGCATGTTCGGCCTGGCGTTTTTCAAGTTCGGGGTAAACGTGAGCATTCATGTGAGATCTCCTTGAAGTCAAAGCACCATGTCGCCGACAAACGGATTGGTCTTGCGTTCTTGTCCGAACGTTGACATCGCGCCGTGGCCGGATACGAAATTGACGTCGTTGCCGAGCGGCCAAAGCTCCTCGGTAATCGAGCGGATAAGCTGTGCGGCATCGCCGCCGGGAAAATCTGTGCGGCCAATGGAGCCCTGAAACAGCACATCGCCGACAAAGGCGACCTTGCTCTTCTCGTTGTAGAAAACAATGTGCCCTGTCGTGTGTCCCGGACAAAAGTGGACGCTCATGGTTTCATTGCCAAAGGTGACCGTATCACCGCCTTTGAGCCAACGGGTTGGTTCGAAAGGTCGGGCCCCCTCAATGCCGTAACGCGCGCCCTGCTCGCCCAGGGTGCTGATCAGCTCTCTTTCATTTTCGTGCGGCCCTTCGATCGGAACGCTCAGCCGTTCCGCCAGTTCCGCCGCGCCCGAGGCGTGATCAAGATGGCCATGAGTGATGAAAATCTTTTCAACGGTGACGCCCTTGTCCTTGATCACCTCAAGCAGCTTGTCGACCTCGCCGCCCGGATCGACCACACAGCCCTTCATGGTTTCCTCGCACCAGGCAATGGTGCAGTTTTGTTGCAGCGGCGTTACTGGAACAATAATGGCTTTCATGGGTCTTCCTCACTCTTCATGCAAATTCCTGCGCCTCAGGCCTCGTCACTCTTGATCGGCATCAGCTGGGCGGTCGAGGTCGCTTTGGCGATCACCTCACCGGTTTCATTCAACACTTCGCCTTCCAGAAAGACAACGTGCCTGCCGCGCTTTTCAATCCAGCCAATGGCCTTGACGCGGGTGCCCTTTATGGCGGGCTTGAGGTAGGTCACCTTGATCTCAAGGGTCGCCGGTGACAACGTCCCTTTTGTCTGGCTCATCACCGCATGGGCCATGGCACTGTCGATCCACCCGGCAACAAAGCCACCCTGGCAGATATAGCCGGAGTGGCAAAATTCGGGTTTGACCGTAAAGGCCATGGTCGCCCGGCCGGCTTCAGTGTCCAGCGACAGAACCTCGCCGTCGCCCATGGCTCTCATAAGGTCGCCGGGCGGGCCGGTTTCAACTGTTATATCACTCAATGGTGGGTCCCCTGGTTTCTTGCGGGTTCGCTGCCCGTCATTTTTGTTATCGGCAGTTTTCCAGCTTAAGAGCCGCAGTGCAACTCTCATTTGAAGGGCCCGGGTTCTTCAAATTTTCTTGAGGACAGGCATTTGACCGGGATTTCACAGGACTTTTGTGCCATTGTCACACCTCGGCTCGCGTATGGTTAAGAGCCTGGTCGAAATCAGGGTGAAGCATTGGAGGCTATGATGAAGAAACTGGTATTAGGATTGGCTGTTTTGGGATTTGCCGCAGGCTTGCCTTTGGCTTTTGCGGATGATGACTTGCCCGAAGGCCTGGAGGGCTATCGGCTTGCTGGTGACACCGAGACCTGTGTTTCCACCACGCGCATTGATCGCACCAGTGTGCTCGACGATTACAACATCATCTTTGAGATGAACGGCAACAAGACGTACCTCAATCGCCTCAACTCGAGGTGCCCGCAGCTGGGATTTGAAGACAGCTTCATGTACAAAATTTCCGGGTCACAGCTTTGTCGTGGCGAGATCATCACGGTCCTGCACAACGGCGAACCTGGCGCCTCGTGTTCGCTTGGCACATTTGAACTGCTTGAGGAAGTTGAGGAAGACGGCGGCGCCGAATAGATATCATCAACAATGATGGAACCAAAAACGCTCAGCATAGCTCATCTCCCCGAGGCAAGTGTGCCGCAAGGGGACGAGAGGGGCAAGAGTGTTGCCTGTTGGCCCTTGACGTCATAAAGCAACAGCATGCTGCTGTAAAAATCACCTACTCTTTCAGGCTCTCGTAGTAGGGGATGGCGGTTTCTTCCTTGTCGGTGTCGCCGGTGCCCCGCGTATCATTGTCTGCATTGTTGACCATGATCGCCATGGACGGCTCAACGACATCCGGGTCGACGGCGACATTGATACAGGTTGGCACCCCGGCGGTTAAGGCGCGGGCCATGGCGTCTTTGAGCTCAGCCACGGTATTGGCGCGTTCGCCCTCGCCGCCAAAGGCGGTGCAAACCTGTTCGTAGTTGCTGTCCTCCAGCTTGGTCATAACCGTGCGGTTTTCACCGAACAGCGCCTTCTGGCCGTGCCACGACATGCCCCAGGCCTGGTTGTTGAGGATGACGGTAATGACCGGCATCCCGTGGCGCACCATGGTTTCAAACTCCTGAATGTGAAAGCCCGCTGATCCGTCCCCGGTGACCAGCACCACAGGGTTTTCCGGGAAGGCCCGCTTGCAGCCCATGGCAAAGCCCGGACCGGTGCCAAGGCATCCCAGATAACCGTGGGTCAGGAGCCCGCCGGGAATATTGACCCGCGCGGTATGCTGGATCCACAGGCTGGATTCGCCGCCGTCGCCAATATAGATGGTGTTATCGGGGCACGCATCGGCTATTGCCTGAACCGCGTGGAAGGGGTGGATTGCGCCGGCCAGTTCTGCCGGAGCGTCGGCATAGAGCATCCCCATGGCGCCTTTCATGTCACCGATCCCCTGCGCCCAGTCGCTCCAGTCGGGCAGGGCTTTATCTTTGAGCGCCGCTGTCATGGCGATAAGAGATTCGCGCACATCGGCGATAATCGGCAAGGTAACGTTCCGGATACGTCCGATATCCGAGGCCTCGACATTGACCTGAATAATTGTTGCGTCATTGGGGACCATGATCTCACTGCGCCCGCCGGTGAAAAGCCCGAACCGGGCGCCCAGCATGAGCACCAGATCCGGTGCACCGAGCCCCAGCATGGAGGCTGCCGCGAGGGCCTGAAAGGAGCCGCCATTGAGCCTGTGATCCGGCGGCATCAGGCCAAAGGCCTTATTGTTGCGCAAGACGGGGATGTCTGTCAGTTCGGCAAAGGCAATGAGTTCATTTTCACACTTTGAAAATGTTGCACCGGCTCCCACCATAATGACCGGGCGCTCCGCCTGTTCAAGCAAGGCCGCGACTTTTGCAACAGCCTTGGGCGCGGGCGCGGGCGCTGAGTCGATATAGAAGTTTTTCGCGTCGCGAACTTCGGCCTCATCGACATTGCCGAAGAGAATATCAATCGGGATTTCGATCAGTACCGGTCCGGGCTTGCCGGTGGTTGCCTTGCGGATGGCAAGTTCAATAAACTCCGGAATGCGCTCCGTATGGGTGATCCGGTAGGCCCACTTGGTGCACGGCGTGGCCATGGCGATCTGATCGAGCCCGCCTTGCAGGGGATAGGTCTCTTCTTCACGCAGCGGTGCCGCGCCAACAAGAAAGAGCGTTGGGACAGCATCAAGATGGGCGTTGACGATAGCCGGATACCCGTTGGCAAAGCCGGGCCCGGCGGTCATAACCGCAACCCCGATGTTGCCGGTGATCCGGGCATAGCCGTCGGCCGCATGTCCTGCCGCCGCCTCGTGCCGCGTATCGGTAAGCCGGATGCCGTGACCATCGCAAGCCATCAGAAAGGCATCAAGGTGTCCGCCCTGAAGCCCGAAGACTTCTTTCACACCGGCACGTTCCAGTGTCCGTGCCAAAAGTTCGCCGCCGTCTACCTTGCCCATGAGTGGCTCCTTCAGATTATAGTTATTCCAGTTAAAATATCAGTCGACAGATTAAACATGGTGCAGTCTGATCCATTGCCGGAACCTCGGCAATCGAAGAACACCGCGCCCGGGTGCGACAGTTCGGAGCAGGCGGTAAATAATCCAGGTTTCGGTGAGACAAATTCACTCAGGGTCTGGTGAAAGCGCCTTACAGGGCCTATGTTAACTCAAGGTGAGAACAATTCTCACAGCTTGCCTGAACGGAGCTCGAAAAGGAGAAAGACCATGGCCGACACAAAAACGCTTGTTTTCCCGACGGATTTTTCCGAGGCCTCAAGGGCAGCGCTTGATTGGGTGAAACGTATGGCGGATACCCTTGGCGCAACGGTTCATTGTGTGACTTGCGTGCACAGTCCCGTCATTCTACAGCCTACCGTGGGAGCCGTTTACCCGACCATGGAAGACCTGCGCGGCGAGGCACAGAAGCGCCTTGATGAGTTTACCTCAGAATATCTGACGGGCCTGGCGCAGCCGGTCAAAAAGATCGTTCTGTCCGGTCGCCCTGCAGACGAGATCGTCTCCTATGCGGCTGAAATTGGTGCCGAGATGGTCATCATGGCGACCCACGGCCACAGCGGCCTCGCACACATTATTATCGGCAGCACGACAGAGAATGTGCTGCGCCATGCAAAATGTCCGGTGCTTTCAATTCGGGCCTAGCGCGCCGCAATGCTGCGACCCTCGGCGAGCATGTAGATCACCTGTCCCGCGTCATCCGGGATGGGGATGAGATTGAAATCGATCTGCGAGGTTGAGCCGTCGGCGTTGTTCAGCTCGCCAATAAAGTGAGTGGTGTGGCCCTTTGTGCCTGCCAGTACAGCCTCGTGAAGCTGCGCCTGGCCTGCTGCGCGGGTTTCTTCATTTTGAAAAACCCATGGCAGATCCTGCAGCGCCGTGCCCCGGACATCGCCGCCGGTGGTCAGCGCGACGCCAGCAGGATTGATTTCAAGCACCTTGCCGCCCGCGTCGAGCAGCGCCATCGCCTGAAACGCATTGTCAAACACAGCGCGGGCCCGAAGCTCGCTCTCCGCCAGCGCGCGTGTCGCCGCCTTGCGCGCGGTTACATCTCTCAAATGAGCCGTATAGGTCGATGTCCCGCCAACAGAGACATTGGTGATCGAAGCCTCAAGCGGGAAGGTTTCGCCGGATTTGCGCAGGCCCTCGATCTCACCGCGTCCGGACATCGGCTTTGACGGCATCGTTGAGCGGCCAAAGCCCTTGACCTTGGCCTCGTGGGTCTTTCGCGCGCCCTCGGGCAGCAGCATCTCGACAGGTTGGCCAACAAGCTCTCCGGACGAATAGCCGAAAACCTCCTCGGCTTTCACATTGGCGAAGATAATTTTCTGATCTTCGTTGATCGAGATAATGGCGTCTTCGGCGATTTGCAGAATGCGTGTCGCCCGCAGGCTTGCGTTCCTCTGTTCGGCTTCTCTGGAGCGTTGGGCGGAGACATCGCGGAAAGTAATCAGGAAGTGATTGGCACCGTCATAGGCAGCTTTTTTGACGCGAACGCTGATCGCCAGGTCCTCGCCTGCCTTCGTCTCGGCAAGGAGGTCGAGAAACCGGGGTTCGGTGTCGGATGGATCGGCGGCCCAGCGCTCAAACCATTTCAGCGGATCGACGCGCCGGTCGTCGCGCAGCGGCACGATAAGCGTAATATCCTTGCCCTCAACGTCGGCAGGCGTGTAGCCCAGAAGCCGTGTTGCGGCCGGATTGACATGGACGATCTTGCCGTCCTCCAGCACGACCACGATAGCCTCGGGCAAGCCCTCTAGCACGAACTCCGAAAACGAAAGCTCTATTTCAGTCACCCGCTGGTTCTCCTCACTCAAATCAAGACCGGCCGACATCATATGACAGTGTCGGCCGGTCTGTTAGTCTTTTGCTTTCGAACTGCGGATTATTCCGCCGCTGCGATCACTTCCTTGAGCACGGCTTCGTCGGATTTGCCATCTTCCATGGCGTTAAGAACCGTTGTGTCTTCCCAGACCGGTATGCCGGCTGCTTCATATTTTGGACGGATCGCGTCGGTGATGAGACCAACCCGCGCGATTGCCGGCATCATCAGGTCCTTGACCGAGTGGATTTGTCCCGGAGGCGGTGCATCATTAATGGAGCCCGCGTCGGCAGCCTCCTTGACGGATGCAAAGAAATCCTTTGGATCAATGTCGCAGTTTTCAAGAACCATCATGAAGCCCGGGTCCGTATCGCTTGCGCCGGTGCCGCCTGCTGTTGCTGTCAGAAGATGCTGGATCGCCGTAAACGTAAACTCGGCACATTCTTCAATGTCGTCCTGATGCATGGTCTTGAAGACGGGCCCGAGGAACGCATGACCAAAGGAGACATGGCGGCTTTCGTCGCGCATCACGTTGAAGGTGATGCCTTTCAGAAGCGGACACGACGTGGTCCGGTACATATTGTTAAAGGCGCCAAGAGCAAGGCCTTCAACAATCATGTTCATGCCGATCATGACTTTTTGGTATTTGTCTGACTGCAGTGTGATATCGATGAGGGCCTTGAGCCATGGTGACATGGGGTAGGTCATCGCGATTTTCTTGCAATACTTTGCATAGACTTCGACGTGCCGGGCTTCGTCGATGGTCTGGGTCGCGGCATAAAGCTTCGCGCCGCTGTCTGGCACCGAATGCGTAACGACCGCCGCCGTCATCAGTGCACCCTGTTCGCCATGCAGAAACTGTGACAGAAGCTGGGCTGTTGTGTGCGCGGTGAATTTTTCCTGCTGACTTTTCGAAAGCTTTTTGAAAAAACTCATTTCCGAGAAAACGCTGTCCGCACCACCGATCAGTGGCTTTGAGGGATCAACTTCATAATCCCAGTCAAGGATTTCCATCGCATCCCACTGGTTTTGTTTGGCGCGATTGTAGAGGTCCTCGACTTTCTGATTGGTCATATCGTAGTCGAACCGCCAGGCAACATCCATGGTGCTCTTGTAGATATCCTCAACGATTGCCTTCGTATCTATGATCGGTGTTACGTCGCTCATGTTCATTTTCCTCCTCAATGGAACCGCACGGCGCCCCTTTGACGCTTTGCACAAATCTCCAGCTCAACTGTCAGGGGCCTGCCCCGGCAATCGTTTCTGCAGGCTTCACATTGGGATGATAATAAAAGATGACACAGGTGTCACTTTTGAATCATTGGAAAAGGATGTGACAAGGCGTCGCATGAAAAGGACGTATGCGAATCGTTCGCATCCAATTTGCTGTTGCGACTTAGGTGCAAAATATTTTGAACGATTGATCTGTCGGCGGCGGATGGTTGAGCCGTGATACTGACCCCTAATATTGCCGTTGAGGCATCCTGATAATGAGACCGTCGAGGTCGTCAGTCATTTTGATCTGGCACCCCAGGCGGCTCTGGTCCGTGACATCGAAGGCGAAGTCAAGCATGTCGGCTTCCAGTTCGTCGCGCGGGCCTGTCTTTTCCACCCAGGCTTCGTCAACATAGACATGGCAAGTCGCACAGGCGCAGGCGCCGCCGCAGTCGCCCTCCAGGCCAGGCACAGCATATTTGAGGGCACCTTCCATGATCGACATGCCAGTGGCGATCTCGACCGTGTGCTCTTTTTCAGTGCCGCATTCGATATAGGTAACTTTGGGCATAATACGCAATTGGCCTCGGGCGGGGCCCGGAAAAGCCGGACTTCTTCAAATACCTTACATTGGATCGCATCCAATGAAGGTGACACTAGCGTCATTTTCCGTCTTCAATAAAGTACCGGTTCCTGAAATTCTTCTATTTTGGTCAATTTGTCGCAGACCGGGGTCGAAAACTGACGGTCATATCCAGCAAATGGAGGTTTTGCGGCTTCTCACGAGCAATTGTGTTGTTTTGCCCCGGAGTCGGCCTATAATTTAAAGGGTCACCGGCCCGCGACATACCGCAGACCCGGTCGGCTGTTGTGTTCAGTAGATTAAGCCATGAGGTTTCAGGCCAGTGCTCCACCGTGATGCCAAATTTAGAATTGGCGAAGTCGTCCGCCACAAGTTTTTCCCCTTTCGGGGCGTGATTTTCGACGTCGACCCAACATTCGACAATACCGAGGAATGGTGGCAGTCGATCCCGGAAAATGTGCGGCCGCGCAAGGATCAGCCCTACTATCACCTGCTGGCGGAAAATGAGGAAAATTCCTACATTGCCTATGTCTCGGAGCAAAACCTGGTTCACGATGATTCAGGCGAGCCGATCGACCATCCCCAGGTCCACGATATGTTTGCCGAACTGGAAGGCTCGTTCTACAATTTAAGGTCCGAGCACGCTCACTGATGTTTCGCCGCCGTTTGTCCAGCAAGTCTGCAAAGCCAAAGTCAAAAAAGGGTCGGCGTCGCCGCGCCCTGTTCAATTCGGAGCCCTCCATGGAAGCCTTTCCCGGCCCCACCTCCCACATCTATTTTTCGCAGCGCCTCCGCCTTCACTACGTCGATTGGGGTAATCCTGATGCGCCGCCGCTGCTGCTGGTCCACGGCGGGCGCGATCATTGCCGCAACTGGGACTGGGTCGCTCAGGCTCTGCGCAAGGATTATCACATCATCGCGCCCGACCTGCGCGGTCATGGTGACAGCCAATGGATCACCGGCGGGACCTATACGACGGCGGACTATGTCTATGACATCGCCCAGCTCATTCATCAGCTCGACCTGGCTCCCTTGCGGATTGTTTCTCACTCCATGGGCGGCGGAATTTCGCTGCGCTATGCCGGGCTCTATCCGGAAAAGGTTTCAAAGCTTGTTGCCATCGAAGGGCTTGGCCCGTCACCGAAGATGATGAAAGAGCGGACGGAGAAGAAAATCGACGTTGGACTGCGCGGCTGGGTCGATCAATTGCGCAAACTTTCAGGTCGTCAGGTCAGACGCTACCAGAGTGTTGAGGAAGCCGCCGCCCGGATGAAGGAGGCCAACCCTCATTTGTCCAGAGAACAGGCCCACCATCTCACCGTCCACGGCGTCAACCAGAACGAGGATGGCACCTACAGCTGGAAATTCGATAACTATATCCGTGCCTTTCCTGCCACGGGCATGAGCATGGAAGACACCGGCTACATCCACTCGCGGATCACCTGTCCGACCATGCTGGTGCGCGGCAAGGAAAGCTGGGCCTCGGACCCGCAAGAAGATGGCCGCGCCAAGGTTTTTCAGGATGTTCAGGTCGAAAGCGTCGACAAGGCCGGCCACTGGGTCCATCACGATCAGCTGGACCACTTCCTCGGCCTGCTGCGGGACTTTCTTTAGCCACATGCGTTGAATTTGCAGCTGATGCCGGGCACTATGCCTCCCAAAATAACAAAAAAAAGGGAGGCCCTCTGTGAAAAGCGGTCCGTCAACACATCTAACAGCCATCAATGACATCTTCTGGGAGCAGAAGAGCCAGCCGGTTCCAGCCGATCTTTCGCCTGAACAGCATCTGGCCGCCCGCCGCGCTGTCATGAACGCCGAAGCTCCGGTCAGCGATGAGAGCGTGACGGTCACACCGCTTGCGGTCGCAGGCTGTCCGGCTGAATGGATCGTTGCGCCTGATGCTGATGAGGCAAGCCGGATCCTGATGATCCATGGCGGCGGTTTTACCGCCTGCGGGCTCCACTCCCATCGCAACACCTCCATTGAGCTTTCAAAAGCGTCCGGCTGCGCGGTCCTGGCTATCGATTACCGCCTGTCGCCGGAGACCCCCTTTCCGGGCGCCATTGAAGACTGCATGGCCGCCTGGGATTACATGATCGCCAATGGCCCCTCCGCTGAGGGCGAGGCGACCAACGCCTTCGTCATGGGCGACAGCGCCGGCGGCAATCTATCCGCTGTGGTCATGCTGAAATTGCGCGATGAAGGAAAGCGCCAGGCCGATGGCGGCATCCTGGTATCGCCCTGGCTTGACCTGACAGACTCAGGCGCAAGCTGGATGGCCAACAACAAGACCGACGCCATGTTGCACGACACTGATATGGGCCCGAACGGCGAGGCCGGGCCCAACGGGCTTGACGCCAAGGGAAGTTACCTCGCCGGGGCGGACCCGAGCCAGCCCTACGCCTCGCCGCTGTTTGCCGATCTTGCCGGCTTGCCGCCGGTGCTCATCCTGGTGGGTGAGGGCGAGCGCCTGCGTGACGACTCCGTTCGGTTTCATGACAAGGCGGTCGCGTCGGGCGTTATCAGCCGCCTTGAGCGCTGGGACCACGTCTATCACGCCTGGACCTCGGTTGCCGTCGATGTTCCTGAAGCCGCCGAAGGCCTGCGCCGCATGGGACAGTTCATCCGCATGGAATGCTACAAGAAGGTGGCCGCGACACGCTTTGCCGAGTTCAAAGACCTCTCCGATGCCATGACGGAAAATGCCGCGCGCTGGCCGGATCACCCGGCTGTCGTCGATGGTGATGTGACGCTTACATGGGGTGAGTTCGACGCCCGTCTCAATCAGATGGCCAATGCGCTCATCGCTCGCGGCATCAAACCCAATGACAAGGTCGCGGCCCTGGCGCGCAACTCGCTCGACTACATGGTGGTGATGTTCGGCACGCTGCGCGCTGGCGCCTGCATCGTGCCGCTCAGCGGCATGGCGTCTTCGGATGCGCTGGCCATGATGATGGACAATTCAGATTCCAAAATCTTTTTCCTCGAGGACCAGTACCGTGAACTGATTGATCCGGTGAAAGAGAAATTGACCGGCGTTATTGATGGCGGCTTTGTCGGGTTTGATTTCGAGGATGGTAGTTGGAAGAGTTTCGAAAGTTTTATCGAAGGTCATCCCGAGACGAACCCCGGCATCACCATCACCCCGGATATGGGCTTCAACATTATTTACTCCTCCGGCACCACGGGCGTTCCCAAGGGCATTCTCCATGCCCGCAAGATGCGTGCTGGCGAGTTTCCCGGCGGCGCCTCGACCGGCTATTCGCCCTGGGCGACGACCCTTGTCTCGACCCCGCTTTATTCCAACACCACCATGGCCGCGCTCCTGCCCACCATGGGCAACGGCGGCTGCGCGGTCCTGATGCCAAAATTCGATGCGGTGAAATTTCTCGAACTTGCCGAAAAACATAAAGCCACCCACGCCATGCTGGTGCCGGTGCAATATCAACGCATTCTCGACGTTGAGAATTTTGCCGACTATGACCTCTCGACCTTCCTGATGAAATATTCGACCTCGGCACCGCTGCGCGAGGACCTGAAGCGCCGCGTCATCACCGACTGGGCCGGCGGGCTTATTGAATATTACGGCATGACTGAAGGCGGCGTTGGCTGCGTTCTCCTCGCCCACATGTTCCCGCACAAACTCCACACGGTTGGCTTCCCCTTCCCGGGAACACAGTTCAAAATCGTCGGCGAGGACGGCAAGGAAGTGGCGCAAGGCCAGCCTGGCGAACTTTACGGACGCTCGGAACGCATGATGGAGGGCTACTTCAAGGCAAAGGACAAGACCGACGAGGCCTCCTGGTATGACGAGGACGGCAATCGCTGGCAACGTTCCGGCGACATGGGCCGGATGGACGAGGACGGCTTCGTCGAATTGCTCGACCGCAAGAAGGACATGATCATCTCCGGCGGCTTTAATGTCTTCGCCGCTGACCTGGAAGACGTGCTCATCAAGCACGATGAGGTGGGCGACGTCGCCGTGATTGCGGTCCCCTCCGAGCAATGGGGCGAAACCCCGCTTGCCATCGTCGAGCCGGCACCCGGCACATCGCCCGATCCGGAGGCCCTCCTCAAATGGGCCAACGGCCAGCTCGGCAAGGGCCAGCGCATCTCAAAGGTCGACCTGATGGACGACCTGCCACGCTCGACCATCGGCAAGGTCCTGAAAAAAGACCTGCGCGAACCCTACTGGGCGCATCTTGAGAAGAGAGTGGGGTAGACCTTTTGTGTGTATAACATCTCATCACCCCGGATGCACTGCAGCACGCAGTGATGCTGTGCTGGTCCGGGGCCCAAGACGCAGTTGTCACCTCTCGGGCGTGCAAGCGCGCCCTGCCGGGCAGAGACCAGCGGAGCAACATTGACATGTTGCGCCGCATCCGGGATGACGACAGATCAATAACGGTAACCCCGGGACGGAAGAAATGAACAAACTAATCCGCATCTATCTCGTGCCAGGCGCCGTCTTCCAGTCAATCCTCGTTGGCGGCGGCTATGGTACGGGTCGCGAGGTCATCCAGTACTTCACGCGTCTCGGCCCCCTCGGCGGTCTGCTCGCGATCCTCGTCGCCTTCGCGATGTTTGCTCTTGTTCTGTCGCTCACCTTCGAGATCGGCAGGCGCTTCAAGGCCTATGACTACCGCGCCTTCTTTCAGGTCCTTCTCGGACGCGGCTGGTTCGTCTACGAGATCTTCGGCTTCCTCATGCTGATGCTCACTTTTGCGGTCTTGATCTCGGCAGCCTCCGGCGTGCTTGAAGACGGCTTCGGTCTGCCGGCATGGATGGGCATGGGGCTGGTCTTCGGTCTCGTTGGTGCGCTGGAGTTTTTCGGTCGCGATGTGGTAATGCGTGTCCTGACGTTCTGGTCCGTCGTACTCTACGCGGTCTTCATAACTTTCTTGATTAAAGTCTTCGGCGCGATCCCCGATGATATCACCTCGGCCTTCAAGGCAGGCGGGATCGAGAAGGGCTGGGCGGTCTCCGGTTTTCAATACGCCATGTACAATATGACGGCGGCCCCTATCGTCCTCTATGTGGCGCGCGACTTTGAGACGCGCAAACACTCGGTTGGCGCCGGGATTATTGCCGCCGTGATCGCCATTCTGCCAGCCGTGATCTTCCATGTCGCCTTTACTGGCGCAGGGCCAGACATAGGCAAAGAGGAAATCCCGGTCTATGCGATGATGAACCTGTATTCCATGGGGTTCCTCACCATTGCCTTCACCATCATGCTCTTTGGCACCCTGATCGAAACAGGCGCCGGGGTTCTGCAGGGCGTCAATGAGCGCATCGACCACCAGCTGCGCGATTCTGGCCGCAAGCCGCTTGGCAAATGGGGTCACACCGGCGTCGCAATGGGCTTTATGGCGCTGGCGATGAGCGTTGCCTCGGTCGGCATCATCAATCTTATCGCCAGGGGCTATGGCACCATGGCCTGGGGCTTTTTTGCCATATACTTTATTCCGCTCATGAGTGTGGGCGTGTGGCGTCTTCTGAAATCGGGTGAGAACCCATGATCAAACTCTACCATGTGAAGGGCACACGGTCCTTTCGCGTCAGATGGCTCTTGGAAGAGCTTGGCCTTGACTATGAACTTGTCACCATGCCGCTGGACGAGGCGGTCCTGCGCACGCCGGACATGCTGGCAAGAAATCCTTTCGGCAAGGTGCCGGCGATCGAGGACGGTGATGTGACGCTGTTTGAATCAGGCGCCATTGTCGAATATCTTCTGGAGACCTACGGGGAGGGGCGGCTTCAGCCGGTGAAAGGCTCACCGGAATGGCTGCGCTATCTGCAATGGATGCACGGCTCTGAGACGCTGGCGAATTTCGTCGGCGTTGTTCTCTTCACCACAATGCGCATCCCCGAGGAAGTCCGCTCCGACCTCATTTCAGACCCCGCCAAAACCCGCGCCCGCTTCGCCTTCGCCGCCGCAGAAAAAACCCTTGGTGACAGGACCTGCATCTGCGGCGCCGAGTTCACCGCCGCCGACATCATGGTCGCCTGGGCACTGATTTTCGGAAGCCTGTTCAGTATACCGACAGCGGATGAATGCCCCAACCTGATGGCCTGGTGGGATCGCATGAAAGCCCGCCCGGCCTATCAGCGCGCGATGGCGGATTGACGGCTCAACAGGGTGATACTTGCAACCAGTGGGGTTATGGATAATAGTGTAGCGGCAGGGGCAGACAATCTCAGGGGGAAAATGAGATGAAACGTACGATCATACTGACTTTGGGGATTTCAATCGTCGGATTTGCGGCCTATCTGGCCGGAGCGTCAAACCAATCCGGTTCGACGTTTCTGGTCGATGCCTTGAGCCAAACCAAGGCTCCCGCAACATCAAGCCTGGTTCCGAGCGAGCCAGGCGAGGCTTGCATTTATGGCGGGGAGCTCTTTTCTGAGAACGCAATTATCTGTTTTGGAGCGGCAAGCAGGCAGCTTGTGTGCAGAGGAAATCAATGGGCCTTGGTAAAAGAGAAAGTTTGGTGTGATACAAACTCTTTATCTCCTCTGTCTTAGGAAAGTTTGACAATTACTCCGTCCTCATCCTGAAGTCCGAGCGCAAGCGAGCCTCGACCCGTCGCTTGCAGGCTTTGGGCCGCAGGACGAAGGAGGCATGTCAGAGGGGGATGGCGGATTGACGGTTCGTGCTCGCCTTACCGGAGGCCTCTGCATAGAACGTCTATATAGCGTTCCAAAAAATCGTGTCATCCTCGACGAGCGAAGCGAGATCGGGGATCCATACCTGAGAACGATCACCTTACTTCGGCCTCACCGCTTCAGGTATGGATCCCCGATTCCATGCTTCGCATGGCTCGAGGATGACAATAATTGTTGTTTTCGGCAGTGGTTTACACCCTCTCCAGAATAACCGCGATCCCCTGACCAACGCCGATGCACATGGTGCACAGCGCATATTTGCCGCCGCGCTCGTGCAGTTCCTGCGTCGCCGTCATCGCAAGCCGGGCACCTGAGGCACCGAGCGGATGGCCGAGCGCGATGGCGCCGCCGTTTGGATTGACGTGTTCGGCATCGTCCGGAATACCGAGCTGGCGCGTGACCGCGAGCCCCTGCGCCGCGAAGGCTTCATTGAGTTCGATCACATCCATATCGCCGATGCTGAGCCCGGCCAGCGCCAGCGCCTTGAGTGAGGCCGGGGCCGGGCCGATGCCCATGATCCGCGGCGGCACACCGGCTGAGGCCATGGCGACGACCCGCGCGCGCGGTGTGAGCCCGTGGGCTTTGGCTGCCGCTTCCGAGGCAACAAACATCGCCGCCGCCCCGTCATTGAGCCCCGAGGCATTGCCAGCGGTCACCGTGCCGTTCTCGCGAAACGGGGTCGGGAGTTTGGCAAGACCTTCCATGGTGGTTGAGCCGCGCGGATGTTCGTCCGTGTCCACCACAAGTGCGTCTTTCTTTCGTTGCGGAATGGTGACGGCGGTAATCTCTTTGGCCAACCGTCCGTTCTTCTGTGCGGCAACGGCGCGCATCTGGCTGCGGTAGGCAAAGGCATCCTGATCCTCGCGAGAGATCTGGTATTCTTCGGCCACATTTTCCGCCGTAATCGGCATCGTGTCGGCGCCGTGCGCGGCTTCAAGTTTAGGATTGATAAAGCGCCACCCCAGCGTCGTGTCGTACATTTGCGGAGAGCGGTCATAGGCCGAATTGGCCTTGCCGACCACGAAGGGCGCGCGCGACATGCTCTCCGCCCCGCCGGCGATGGCAAGATGCGTATCGCCGGCGCGGATCGACTGCGCCGCTGATCCCACCGCATTAAGGCCCGAGCCGCACAGACGGTTCACGGTCGCGCCCGGGATCGTGTCGGGAAGCCCCGCCAGCAAGAGACCCATGCGCGCCACATTGCGATTGTCCTCGCCGGACTGGTTCGCTGCGCCATAGATCACATCTTCAATCGCCGCCGGATCAAGCTCCGGATTGCGCGCCATCAGTGCCCTGAGCGGGATCGCCGCCAGATCATCACCGCGCACAGCGGCAAGGCTGCCGCCATAGCGGCCAAACGGGGTCCGGATTGCGTCGCAGATAAAGGCCTCAGCCATGGGTCGTGTCTCCTCACAAGGTCTGTTTTCGAGCATTGAAGAGCCTCACGCCGCAAAGCGCAAGGACAAATCCGATAATTATCGTCCCGGATTTTTGTCCGGGACGACAGCCTCGGTGTATGGAGCGGGTGACGTCCGGCGTTTTGTCTGCCAGAATGAACAGAATAAAAATAAAGGGTGAGTGGAGGAGTTGAGTTTCAATGTCTAACTGGATGGGTGTCCCTGCGGCTTACGTCGGTGGGCGGTTTGGTGATGCCAGGGCCGAGCAGGTCGGGCAGGTTTCATGGGCGATGTTTGAGTGGGCCCGCAACCCCTATTACATCCTGATCTGGATCTATATCTTCGGACCCTATTTCACCAATGAAGTGGTCGACAACCCCGTCGATGGCCAGGTCTACTGGCTCCGCATGAACTGGATTGGTTCCTTCCTGATCGCCCTTATTGCACCTTTTCTCGGAGCCTTTGTCGATTCGGTCGGCCATCGCAAACCCTGGATCCTGCTTACGGTCGGCTTTTCCGCGCCGCTGCTTTTTGCCTTGTGGTGGGCGCTGCCTGATGGCCAGGGTCTCTCTGTCCTGACCATTGCGACGATGATCATCTTCATGAACCTCGCGCTTGAATTCTCCGCCATCTTTCACAATGCGATGCTCGCTCATATTGCGCGCGGGCAGATCATGGCCCGCTTGTCGGGCCTCGGGCTGGCGCTGGGCAATGGCGGCGCGTTGATTATTCTGACGGTGATGCTGTTCGCCTTTGCGCTGCCGGGACATGTCGACTGGCCAATTGTCGCCAGCGAGCCGCTGTTTGGAATTGACCCGGACAAATTCGAGCCCAGCCGCATGGCAGGTCCCGTGGTTGCCATATGGATTGTACTCTTCACCCTGCCGCTTCTCTTCTTCACACCGGATCAGGACGCCTCCGGTGTCCCCCTTCGGCAGGCCGCCAGGGCATCGGGCGCCAAGCTCATGGGGACACTGCGAAAGCTCAGACACTATAAGAATATCACGCTCTATCTGTGTGCCCGGATGCTCTACAATGACGGCAAGACGGCCGTCCTCATTGTTGGCGGGGTCTATGCATCGTCGATCTTCTCCTGGGGTTTTGAGGCTATGACCATTTACGGTCTTGTGCTGACAATCTTCGCAATTTCAGGCGGAATTTTAGGTGGCTGGCTCGACAATACATTCGGGTCGCGCAATGCCATCCTGATCTCGATCGGCGGCACGACGCTGTCTCTTTTGGCTGCGGTCTCAATCACGCCGGCAGAAATGTTTTTTGTTTTTCCGGTTGACCCGGATGCAGCCAGGCTCTGGGCCTTTCCGTTCTTCAGTACGGTGCCTGAAATCACCTACCTTGGCGTCGTCATCTTCGCCGCGATCTTCATCACGGCGGCCTACGCCAATAGCCGCACCATGCTGGCGCGCATTGTCCCGGAAAGCATGATGGCCGAGTTCTTCGGGCTCTATGCTCTATCGGGAACCGCAACAGCTTTCATCGGAACGCTGATGGTTGAGCGCATCACCGATATTTTTGACAGCCAGCGTATCGGTTTTGGCTCGATCCTCATTCTTCTTATCGCCGGATTTGTCATGATGTTCTGGGTGCGCGAGGAGCGCGCCGAAGTCCAGTAAGGCTGATCGGTTGAGGAATGAGGACAAGAAAAAGGGCGAAGCAAATTTCTCGCCTCGCCCTTTTGCCCCCTGTCGCCGCTCTTTGAATTGATCCCCACCCCAATTTAACCGGGGATAGAACGACGCGCCCTGAAGTCTTGTTCGTTACCGCTCCTGAAAGCTGCGCGCAAACCCGCGATTAATTGGCTTCATGAGATAGTCGAGCAGCGATTTTGATCCGGTGATGACATTGGCCTGGACGACCATGCCAGGCAGGACCCTGTTCACGTCCGGGTTATCGCCCAGGTAGTGATGATCAAGGGCGACCGTCGCCTTGTAGTAAGGCGTGCCGTCCTCAGCCTGAAAGGTTGACGCCGAAATTGTCTCGACAATGCCCTTGAGGGCGCCGTAAGTGGAAAAGTCAAAGGCCGTGACCCGCACATCAACCCTCTGACCAACCTGAACATGTCCAATATCCAGCGGTGAAAGCCTGGCTTCAACCACGACGTCTTCGCCGGTTGGCACCAGTTCAAGCATGGTCTCCCCGGGTCTGACCACAGCGTTGATGGCGTTAACGGTCAATCCCTTGACGATGCCGTCAACCGGCGCAATCACCTGCAGGCGGTTGGTTACATCGCGCAAGCCCTTGAGCTTTTCGTCGACATCACTCAGTTGTTGGGTCAACTCGCCAACCAGTGTGAGAGCGTTGGTTCGGAGCGTTTGATCAAATTCATCAATGCGTTTTCTGGCTTCTGCACCGGCATCTCGAGCAACTTGCAAGCGGTCCTGATTGTCTTTCAGGTCGGTTGCCGCCTTTGAAGACTGACGCTCGATAGCGAAGACGCCATCGCGGGTTGAAAGGCCGCGCTCAAAAAGGTCACGCCTCATTGTCAGTTCTTCCGAGAGGAGATCGGCCTCGTCCTTGAGCATCTTCACCTGATTAGTGATCCGCTCGACCTCGCCGGTCTTCTGAATGTGTTGCCGCTCCAGAACGAGGCGTTGGGACTCATTGGACTGAACCTCGGACGCATAGAGCTCTTGCTGGTCTGCACTGAGGGGATCAAAACCTTCAAGCACCAAGCCGAAGTGGGGTGCGCGGTTTTCTGCTATGGCCCTGTTGCGTTCAATCGACAGAACCAGTCCCGCCCGGCGAGCAAGGGTCTGGTCGAGCTGTGCTTTGGTCTGGACCGGTGAAAGGCGAAGGATGGGTTGGCCTGCCTTGACGATTTCCCCGTCGGCGACAAGGATCTCTGAAACAATACCGCCCTCAAAATGCTGGATTGCCTGAACATTGCCGCGTGGTACGACCTTGCCTTCGGAACGGGCCACTTCGTCGATTTGGGTGAGCCCGGCCCACAGAACAAGCAGCAGTAACAACGCGCTGGCGGAGTAAGTGAGTTTCGACAGAATTCCCGGCGGGTCGGTTTCCTCCAGCCAGATAGATTGGGCAAGATAGCGTGCCTGCGGTTGAAGCTTCTTCGGGCCTGGGCCCGGGGCCTGGTTCTGTCCACTCATGATACGCTTTCCTGATTGTCCGCCGAATTACTGGCTATGTCTCTGGCAATATTGCTTGCAATAATTTCGGAGGCCATGAGCGCTTCACTCGGGCTACCGGAAAACTCGACACTGCCCTGATTGACGACAATGGCCTGGTCGGCGAGTTTGATGTGGCTCGGTCTGTGACTGATCAGAATAATGGTAACACGGCCCTTGAGTCGGTTGATCAGTTCAATGAACATACGGTCGCCTTCATCATCAAGGCTTTGCTCCGGCTCATCAAGAAGCAGAATTTTTGACTTTCGAACCAGGGCACGTGCAATGGACAGGCGTTGTACAAATCCCTTTGGCATGGCACCGCTGCCGCTGTCGCCGATGCGTGTTTCGAATTTCTCCGGCAAGCGTTCAATAAGACTTGTAAGGCCTGTCAGGTCACACGCGTGAGCGATGTCATCTTCGCTGGCAAGCGGGTTGGATAGGCGCAGGTTTTGCGTGATGGTGCCGTAGAAAATCTCCGGGACCTGCGGCACATAGCCAATGTTGCGACGTAAATCCATCGGGTTCAGCTGGCGAACATCAGTCCGATCAATGGATATAGTACCGCCCTGCGGTTGATACATGCCTGCAACAAGCTTGAGAATGGTAGATTTCCCGCTCGAGTTTGAACCCAGAATGGCCAGCATTTTTCCTCTGGGAACCTGAAAGGACATTGCGATCAAGGCCGGATCAACGGCAGCGCTATAGCGGAAGCTGACTCGCTGAAAGGCAATGTCGCCGGCAAAGCTGGTATCAAAGAGCCGAGAGGAATGATTGACGGTCTCGGTTTTCAATCTCATCAACTGGTTGACCAGCCGGACGGAGTCGCGAATTTCACGGAACTTTGTGAAGGCAAGAAAACCCGATTGAAAGGGCCCAAGCGCGCGCCACACAAGCGCCAGTGTCGCGATCAGGCCTCCCGTTGTCATACTGCCATCCATGACGCTCAAGGCGCCGAAACCCAGAACACCAATGCCGGCCACCATGACAATCCCCTGCGTGACAGCTTCTGTCATGGCATTCTCACGCGTCACCTGATCCTGAAGCGCCAGCGCATTGGCTGAAAACATGCGGAAGCGACCGCGCCATACATCCTCGGCGCCGAGGTCCTTGACCGTGCGCAGATGCGTAGCGGTCTCCATGAGGAAATTGCTCTTCTCCGAATTGGCAAGGCCAAAAGCCAGCGTCGTGCGGCGCACGTGCGGCAGCCACAGCCAGCCCAGAAGGCTGAACGCGGCAAGGGCGCCAAGCGGCACAACAACGACCGGCCCGGCCAGCACATAGATCATCACAAGGACCAGGACGATGAACGGCAGCTCAATGGCGGTCGTTATAAGTGGCCCGGTAAAAAAATCACGCAGGGATTTGAATTCCTTCAAACGCCCAAGCTGGGTTGCGACCGTAGCGCTCTCGGTCATCGTTGGCGGAAGGAGGAGGATCTTTTCAAAGGCCGCCACGCCGGTCAGATAGTCCAGACGCCCGGCGACGGCGGCGATGATTTCCGCCCGGATTGCCCTCAGTCTCAGGTCGCCAAACAGGATGATAGTGACCCCCACAGCGAGGAAGGGCAGGGCGCGCAGCGAATGGGCACCGACCACCTTGTCATAGATCACCATAATGAAGAGGGGGATCGCGATAGTCAGGATGTTGATGAGAAGAGAGGCGACAATAAGTCGAGTAAAGGACTTCTTGAATCGCAACAACGCTCGCGTAAACCAGTTGGCAATGCGTTCCTGTTTCTCCTGATCATTGATCTTTTCCCGGGTGAAAAAATACGCAGTCCCGCGAAAATCAGACGGCGCTATCTCGAAGCGTTCAAACGCACCGGCGGTGAAGGCGATAATTTGTGTCCCGCTGAATCCGGTAACAACAAACAGCGCGCCATCGCTCTCACGTTCAAACAAACACGGCAGCAGCCGCATATCAATCCTGTTGAAGCGGAGCTTCCTGGGCTCACTGGCATACCCGAGCAATGCCAGGACACCGCGAAGGTCGACAAGATCCATGTCATTGGCAAAGTGAGGCAAGGTCTCAATGACATCCCGGTCATCACCATCCCAGCCCAATTCGTTCAGGAGTGGTACGAAGCAGGCCGCAACAGGCGAGGTGTCCGCGAACGCGCCCGCATCCTCATGGCGCAGAGCGCCAGCCAGATGATCGAGACCGCTGAGGGTTTGTGCCGCCTGATTCAAGAAGCCACCACCTTGCTCGCTAGTGGTGTCGAAATCGTCACTGATAACGACGGCGCGGGCCTGGCGGCTGGCGATGCGCCGTGGTCCGGCAGCTCCCTGGGGCAGAGCGTGCCATCTTTTAATTCGAAGATACGGTCGCAAAGGCGCAGGTAGGACGGACGCATCGAGGCCAGAATAATGGTTCTTTCGCCCTTCATCTCGCCAAGGGTCTGGCGGAGCCTGGCATCGCTGGTTGAATCCAGACCATTGTTGGCATTGTCAAAAAGCAGGATCTCGGGTGCATCAACAAGCGCGCGGGCCAGCACGAGGCGCTGTTTGATGCCGCCGGGAACACGATCAGCGCGGGTGCCGGATAACCTGGTATCAAGCCCCTGCGGCAGGCCGGAAATATAATCATCAAGACCCAGCGAACGCATGGCTTCAATGGCGCGTCGTTTTGGCTGGCCGTCACGAAACATCGCTACATTGTCAAGGATCGTACCGTCGAACATGACGCCGGCATCGGGCAGAAAAGCGATCTGCTGCCTCAAGAGGTTTGGCGCGTAGTGCTGAACCGGTTGCCCATCAATCAAAACACTGCCCTCGCTTGGCGAGAGGGTCCCGTTCATGAGGCGCAGAAGTGAAGTCTTGCCGCACCCGGTTCCACCGACAATCCCGATGACTTCACCCGGAGCGATATCGAGGGAGATATTCTTGAGGACAGGCTCCGCAGTCTCGTCAAATCGAACCGATACATCGCTCAGTTTGAGGCTTCCGCGGATGGTTTTTCTGAGTGGTCGCTCGATTCCCTGCTCGGGCGTGATCTCAAACAAGACCTCGGCTTTTTGGCGGGCGATTTCCTGGCT
>CBFDBJ010000017.1:0-46583 GCA_965603015.1 uncultured Alphaproteobacteria bacterium | reverse complement strand
AAAGACATACCTTTCAGAACAGGCCTGAGAGAGCGCCCGGTCAACATTGTACAGGCGGCCAGCCCCCCCATGGTCAGATCGCTCCCGACAACATAGATCGCACCGATAACGACGGTTGAGACAACGGCAAGCTGCGAAAAGAAATAACCGGCGGCGAGACTGATACCGTGTGCCTGTGCGAGGTCGCGAACAGCGAGTGCAGACTTGTACTCAAGGCGTTCGTAACGCCTTAGCATGCTTTTCTCCATTGCCATGGCCTTGACGGAATGGATGCCCTCCAGAGTTTCCATGAGGAAGTTGGCGCGCCGCTCATCGTTTGCCGTACGATCTTCAAGGGCATCTTTTAAATTGCGCGATATATAAAGGTTCAGAGTCGCAAAGAGAGCCAGCACCACTATTGGAACCAGAACAAGCGCCCCACCAATGATCCAGATAAGCAAGAGAAACAGGACGGCAAAAGGCATGTCCGCCATGAGTTCGGCAGTCTGGCCGGCATGGAATTCGCGAACCTGACCAAGTGACTTGAAGCCTTCGATGTAGTGCCCTGCGCCGCGGGCTTCGTAGTGCTTGATATCGGCTTTGAGCATGTTGTCAAAAGCGTCAAGACCGCTTTGATGTTCAAACCGTGCCCCCGCAGCACTGAAGATTGCCGCCCGGCAAATTTTGATGAGAACATCGACGACAGTGACGGCGACGAGGCCGCCGATCAGAAACGCCAGTGTTGACCAGGCCGCATTGGGCAGGATCCGGTCATAAACCTGCAAAATCACAAAAGGCATGGCCAGTGTGAGCAGGTTGATCGTCACCGAAGATGTCAGGACATCGGCGCGACGCCAGGTCAAGGGCGGGACGAGCTTTGTAGCTGTGGTCATAGAGGTGCGATACCCTTCAGAAATAACTGCAGAGAGCATTAACCCCTTCCCCCTTTAAGTTCCGTAAAGATGCGTCACATTGGCGCAAGGAGGCGTTCTTTAAGGTGAGACAGGAATTAAATATTAGTAACTAAAGTATGAGTTGAGGGACTGAGTTGATTGAGGAAGCAAGGTAAAAGAGTCAGCTTACGAAGTATTAACCATGATGAAGAAAAAATTAATTTCCGTGAATTCTTAATCTTTCATTTAATTATAATTCATAGGGTCTGCCGGCGGACTGGGGGAGTCGTATGTCAAGTTGATAGAGTTTAGTAGGAGTTCGTAATTATGGCCTCGACGGAAAACGGAAAGCCAGGCAAGAATTTGCAGGACCAGCAATCTGAAGACGCTGTGTCCAGGGCTCCGAGCGAAGAAAATCTTGATGATCCGTCAGGTCAGAATGTTGCCCAGGCGACAGAGTCGCAGGGTGGTGACTTTGCCAATATCCATTTGGGTCATCAGCGTGAAAGTGTTGCCGGCTCTCTTGACGGCGCGGCGGGCGAACCCTTTGACAGGCCGTCCACTCAATGGAGTGACGAATTTACCGGTCTGTCGAGGCAGCCAGCCACCATTGACAGCCTGATCAACACGGAGAGTTCAATCTCACCCGAGGTCTCGGAACTGACGGCGCTGGACCGGGGTCACAGCTCGGGCGTTTTGACGACACCATCAGTCGACAATGAAACTATCACCTTTAACGTGGGCGGGCCCATTGATGTATCCTATCTGGTCCCTCAAGGCGGCGCAGATCAGGATAAGGACGGCTTCTCCAATGCGTTTGCATTTGGTGCGCCTCAGGTCGCTCCAGCCGATCACGACGGATCGAGTGCCGGGGGTGAGCGATCTCCAGCACCTGAAACGCCCACTTCGCCTGGCGACGAGATCCCTCCACTAGTCGAGAGTGAATTGGCAGCTCCGCCCGAGGGTGGGCCGGAAGATGACATGCCCGTGGTTGCCGCTCCGCCAGAAGCGGCTGTGCCAGAGGCTGCCCCGCCTGAGGTTGCTGTGCCCGAAGCGGCCGCGTCGGAAGCCTCCGCCCCGGTGGCTGACATATCCGAGGCGCCGGCTCTGGAAGCAGGAGAGCCTGCGAACAATACTCCCGAGGTTATCGAACCTGTTGCAGCCGCTGAGACACCTGAGGATGCGACGTTTTCTTTTGATGCTTCGACGCACTTTTCAGATCCCGATGCCGGCGACACTCTGACCTATACTGTTGACGGTCCGGTGTGGTTGTCTGTCGACGAAAACGGAGTTCTGAGCGGCAGCCCGACAAATGACGACGTAGGCGAGACATCGGTGACGGTCACTGCGACCGACAGCTCCGGCGCCTCGGTGGATACGTCTTTCACTGTCACGGTAGACAATGTCAATGATGCGCCCGAGGCGACAGATATTGATGATCAGGGCGCAAGCGAGGACGCTTCGTTCTCCTACGATACTTCGGCCCACTTCTCCGATGTCGATGCCGGTGACAGCCTTTCTTATTCTGTCTCTGGTCCCGACTGGCTTTCTGTTGATGCAGACGGCACGCTTTCCGGCACGCCCGATAATGGTGATGTTGGCGATGCCTCTGTCAGGGTGACGGCGACAGATGGCTCGGGTGAGAGCGTCTCGACGACCTTCACGCTGACCGTGGCCAATGAGAACGATGCGCCGACAGTGACGGGGATCAACGAGCAATCTGCGTCAGAAGACGTCGGCTTCTCCTACGATGCTTCGGCCCACTTCTCCGATGTCGATGCCGGTGACAGCCTTTCTTATTCTGTCTCTGGTCCCGACTGGCTTTCTGTTGATGCAGACGGCACGCTTTCCGGCACGCCCGATAATGGTGATGTTGGCGATGCCTCTGTCAGGGTGACGGCGACAGATGGCTCGGGTGAGAGCGTCTCGACGACCTTCACGCTGACCGTGGCCAATGAGAACGATGCGCCGACAGTGACGGGGATCAACGAGCAATCTGCGTCAGAAGACGTCGGCTTCTCCTACGATGCTTCGGCCCACTTCTCCGATGTCGATGCCGGTGACAGCCTTTCTTATTCTGTCTCTGGTCCCGACTGGCTCTCGGTTGATGCAGACGGCACGCTTTCCGGCACGCCGGCGGATGGCGACGACGGTGTCAGCGCTGTAACAGTCACGGCGACCGACACTTCGGGCGAAAGCGTCTCGACGACTTTTGAAATCAACGTGGCCGACACGGTTGTACCGGATGAAAACGATTTTGACGATGCGCTGCCCGGCGGTGCGACGTCCAACGAATTTACCCAGCAGGAAGATATTTACGTCGATACGGATGACGGCAATGTTCTCAACGCCTTGCAGTCTGACGACATTGTCTATGCCCAGGGCGGTGATGACCGAATGCACGGCCACGGCGGCGATGACACGCTCTATGGTCAGGCGGGCAATGATGACCTGGACGGCGACAATGGTAACGATAGTCTCTACGGCGGCTCGGGCGACGACAATCTGAGCGGCAACAATGGCGACGATACGCTCTATGGCGGATCCGGCAATGACACGCTGACCGGCGGCAATGGCGCTGACATTCTCATCGGCGGGTCCGGATCGGATACGGCCACCGGCGATGGCGGCGATGATATCTTTGTTCTCAGCGAAGGCGATGGCACGGGCAACAGTTTTGCCGGTGGCTCCGGTGGCGCCTGGACCGATGCGATCGAAGTGACCGGCGCCGACGGTTCCGGCAGTCCCGATGGCGCCTGGACGATCGTCCTGGATGATGGCCAGACATGGGAGATTGATTCAGATGCCGGGTCCCTCGATCTGGGAGATGATATGTCCGGCACCATCACGCTGGGCGACGGAACCTCCGTCGACTTCAGCGAGCTGGAGCGGATCGAATGGGGCGGCGGCGGCTGACCCTGAAAACATATATATGAAATTGGACAGGCCCGCTTTATTGAGCGGGCCTTTTCTATTCTGCTGCCGGCAATCGCATCGAGCGGATGTCGCCGCGCTGCGAGAGCAAGATTGCGATCGAGCGGGTCGACTCGAACTGCGAGAAGATAATCAGGCAGATCACCATGATCGGGATCGAGATAAACATGCCGATGACGCCCCAGACCGCCCACCAGAAGGCAAGGGACAAAAGGATCGCCAGCGGGCTGAGATTGAGCGTGCGCCCGAGCAGGCGCGGCTCAATAAAGCTGCCGACCAGTTGCTGCGCAGCCACGAGCGCGAGCAGGGTGAACAGGAAGGTGGTGACCGGATCGTCAAAGCCGGGCTGAACCAGGGTCAGCAGAATAGGAAAACTGACAGCAATGATCGAGCCGATATAGGGCACGAAGTTGAAGAAGAAGGTCAAGACGGCCCAGAACAGCGCAAAATCAATCCCGATGGTGATCATGATCGTGTAGGACAGAACCGCAACCAGCGAGCTGGCAAGGGATTTGACAGCCAGATAGCGCCGAACATTCTGATTGATGGAGTCGAGCGTATCTTCAATGAGCGAATGTTGCATCTTGTCACGGGCCAGCGCCGCAATCTTGGTCTTGAGCGTGCCGCGCTCGAAAATCAGAAAAACGGTATAGATGAAAACCGCGAACATATTGCCGGCAATACCGGTCGCCTGGCCAAGAAATCTCTGAATGAGGGACGAAATGTCTGCATTTTTCAGGCCCCCGTTTGTCATCATATTGATCAGGCCGGATATGGTTGGTGTTCCCTCCATGCCGAAAAAGTCATAGATTTCGCGCAGACGCAGATCGAGGCTCTTTTGATAGGCCGGCGCTTGCGCGGCAACAGTATTGGCGTTTTCGACTATCACATTACCCAGCAGGTAAAGCGCCCCGAAGACGATGGCGATTGACGACAGCATGGCGAAGGGCTTGAAGACCCGGATGCCAATAATCCTGACGCCGCCAATGGCATCAGCAATGGCGACGATGAAATAGGCAATGAGCAGCGCGATAACGAGCGGCACCAGAATGGCCTGCCCGATAATCAGAATATAAACCGTGAGGGCTGCGACTGCGAACCCCAGGAAGACATTCAACAGATTTGCATTCACGCGGTCCATAAAGGCCAAACTCGATCCATTGATGATGAAAAGGCAAAGTCAACTCGGCACAGCTTAGCCCGTCCTCGCGGAAATAGCAGCGGACTGTGTCAAAAGAGTGTCGTTTTTTGTGGTTAAGCCAGGGTTAATATCTCTGGGAAGCTGGCTCCAGCTGGCTGGTGTTACCGGCTTTTGCCTTTTTCACCCGGGCCCATGTTGCATCCAGGGCACAGGTCAGATCCTCTTCAAGGTCTGCGATGTCCTCCAGACCCGCCGACAGGCGGATGAGCCCGTCAGAAATTCCGTGCACATGCCGCTCTTCGGGCGTGTAGGTTGAATGGGTCATGCTGGCCGGGTGTTGGACAAGCGTTTCAGCATCGCCGAGGCTGACAGCGCAGATAATGAGGCGCAGCTGATCCATCAGATGAATGCCGGCCTCAAGGTCGCCCATGGCGCCGCCGTGAAGTTCAAAGGCCATCATACCGCCCGGCGCGTGCATTTGTTTTTTGGCGGTTTCGGCCCAGGCAAAGCTCTCAAGGCCCGGATAGAAAACCCGCGCGACCAGCGGATGCGCTTCAAGCAGGGCAGCCAGCGCCTGCGCGTTCTTGACGTGGGCGTCCATTCGTAGACGCAGGGTCTTCAGGCCGCGCAGGATGAGGAAGGCATCCATCGGCGCAATGACCGCCCCGGTCATGTCCTTGAGGCCGTACATGCGGATGCGGTCGATTGTTTCTTTTTCGCCAACAACAGCGCCTGCAATAACATCGCCATGACCGCCGAGATACTTGGTCGCCGAATGAACCACCAGATCCGCCCCAAGCTTGAGCGGCGTCTGGAGGTACGGCGTGCAATAGGTGTTGTCGACCGCAAGGGTGATATTATCCGCATGCCGGGAGGCATCGATGACCTCGCGAATCGCGGCGATGTCCACGAGGCGCATATTGGGATTTGCCGGGGTTTCGAAATAAACCACACGGGTTTTGTCTGTAATGCAAGGTTCAAGGTTTTCCGGCCGGGTCATATCGACCGGCGTTACGGTTATGCCGAACTCACGAAGCCCGTGGGTGAAAAAACTGAACGTGCAGCCATAGAGGGTCTTGTCGATGATCAGCTCGTCACCGGGCCGCAGAAGTGTCCACATCGAGGCCGAGATTGCGCCCATGCCGCTCGCCGTTGCCAGCGCCGCCTCGCCGCCTTCAAGTTCTGCCAGACGGGCCTCAAGCAGTGCCTGTGTCGGATTGCCAAGGCGGCCGTAGATGTAACCCTCTCGCTCACCGGCAAAAAGCTCGCCGCCTGCGCGGGCGTCCTCAAAGGCATAGGTGGACGTCATATAGATCGGGGGATTAAGGGCGCCGTTGGCGTCCTGTGGATCATAGCCATGGTGGATCGCCCGTGTCGAAAACCCTGCGGGCTCGCGCCTGGTGGTTTTCGGGCTCATACCGTCTTTGCCGGATCGTTGCGTCATCAGAAATTCCCCATGTATAAACGCCAGTTTCTCCTTCCATAAAGAGCAAGTTCGGGGCCAGTTTTGCGATGGCGGTTTTCCGCGGTTTTTCCACTTTGATTTTTCGTTGTTCGTAAGAAAATTCTTACAAAATGATAAGAGTTAGGAAGTGTTATATAATTCACGTACTTATACCTGTAAGAAAATTGATACATCGTAAGAAATATGATACGAATTTAGCATGCAAATTGACATTCGCACCGAAAATCGGGTCGGTATTGCCCAGGAAATCCTTGCTGCCGTGGTCGGCATGAAGCTTGACCTTCGTGCTGTGGAGGTGGTCGAGCATCATGTCTATTTGCAGATGCCGGGGCTGGACGAAGCAGGTCTCGACGCCCTGGCTGAAGCGCTTGGCGGTGTTTTGGGTGTTCATGCCATCCGAAAGATTGACGTGATGCCGCGGGACCGGCGGCGCATGCAGATCCAGGCCTTGCTCGCCTCCATGCCTGACCCGGTCATTGCCGTCGATCTCAATGCAGATGTGCTGGTGGTCAATGCGGCCGCATCCCAGTGTCTGGGCACGGCGGGAGCGCAGGGGATTGTCGATCATCCTCTCATCGGAAAACCGCTGGAGGAAATCCTCGGCAACGAAGCCTTGACCGGCTCCATTCTGGAGGCCGACTTCAACCTGGCGAACCGGGAAACATCACTCGGCGGCCATCCCTTTTATCTTGAATGTCTTCCGGTTCGCGCTTTGGAGGGTGAGGATGCTACCCTCGTCATAGGCGGTATACTGATCTTTCATTCGCCATCCCGGATCGGCGAACGCATATCTGCCCTTCAGGGACAGGAGGCCTCGGGCTTCGAATATATCATTGGCGAAGCCGAACCGACGCGGGCGCTCATCGAACGGGCGAGGCGTGTTGCGGATATTGATGCGCCTTTGATGATTTTAGGCGAAACCGGAACCGGCAAAGAGCTTCTGGCCCGCGCTTGCCACGGAGCTTCGCAGCGCCGCGCCGCTCCGTTTCTCGCACTCAATTGTGCCGCGCTTCCCGAAGGTCTGGCAGAAAGTGAGCTCTTCGGCTATGCCCCCGGCGCCTTTACCTCCGCAGACAAGGGCGGCAAGCCTGGCCTTATTGAAATGGCCGCTGACGGCACGCTGTTTCTCGATGAAATCGGTGACATGTCGCCTTACCTGCAAACCAAACTCCTGCGCTTTCTTCAGGATGGCTCATATCGCCGGGTTGGCGGGCGCAATGAACGCAACGTCGATGTTCGCGTCATCTGTGCCACCCACCGCGATCTTGAAGCCATGGTCGCAGCGGGGGATTTCCGTGAGGACCTCTATTACCGCCTTAATGTTCTGACGCTGCAGTTGCCGGCGCTGCGCGAGCGCACCGAGGATATTGCCCTGCTGGCGCAGCATTTTATCGCCAGGGCGACCGCCCAGATCAGCCCGAAAGACCGCCCCTTGCGACCGCCCCGCCTGTCCGCCGAGGCCACCGCCCGTCTCATTGAGGCGCCCTGGCCAGGCAACATTCGGCAACTGGAAAATGCCATATTCAAGGCAGTGTCCCTGTGTGACCGCCCGTTTCTGGAGCCGGGCGACTTTGATTTCAATAGCGAGGACACCGCGCGGGCGCCGCGCTTTGCTGATGGTGGGCCGGAAAACTGGTCTGCGGCCATATCAGCGTATGAAGCAGATCTTCTGAAACATCTCTATCCGGATTATCCCTCGAGCCGAAAACTGGCAAAGCGCCTGGGCGTCTCTCACACAACTATTGCACAGAAGCTGAAAGCTTACGGGATTGCAAAGTAGCTATTCGGTATTCTTCTCAACACCGAGATCTTTGGGTGTCGCGCGAAATAACAGCCACAGCTTCGACTTGCCTTCAGGCGTTTTGAAAGGCGCGCCTCTTGCGAGACCGAGTTGCCTTGAAAGCGTTGGCGTTGTCACGCCCTGCGGCGGCGACCAGGTCCCGAGCATCACGCGGTAGAGGATGAGAATGGCAAGCCCGACGAAGACACCGGCGAAGATAACATCGGAGAAAAAGTGAGCCCCCTGAAGCACGCGGATAAAGCCGATGAAAAGACCAAATGCGAGCGCTGCAAGGATCGCCAGAGGGCGATGTCTTTTCGGCGTCATCAGGGCAAGTGCGAGAAAGTAGAACCCCATCGACGCATCCCCGGACACAAAGGAACAGTTTGATGAGCATTGGTCGGCAATGACAAGCGGCGGCGAAAAATCAGCTGTGCCGCCAAACTCCGTCACCTGGCGCGGCCGGGCCCGGCCCCAGTTTTCCTTGAACAGCCCGTTGGCGATAAGGCCTGGCCCCAGGATGAGGGTGCCCAGAAGAAAGGCGTAGTGCCGGGCCCACAGTCCGGCGACGCTCATGCGCATGCGCGACGCAATAGACCAGCCGATCACGCTGGCCAGCGCCATCACGAGCGCCATCACATTAATCAGATCATTGAAGAATTTCGCTACCGGATGTTGTCTGAGGGGAAATCCGTTTGTCCCGTCGGCAAAATATCCTGCGATCGCAATGTCGAGTTCCGGATGAGCAAGGAAGACTGCCGCTGTAACAAGACCGACGATTGTGAACCCGAACGCGCCGAGAAGAAGTTTGCGGGTCTCAATCATGCGTCACGCCCGGTGCTGCCTCTTCGCCGCGTCCCTTGTAGTTTGTCAGGTCAAACAGATGGACCTTTTGCGACTTATTGATGCCGGTCACCACTTCCACGGTCTCCAGAAAAATTGCCGATTCAAAATGCTCAAACATGTCTTTTGGTTCACTGATGCGAGAGACCAGAAGGACGCGCGCGCCCTGGCTCGGCTGCAGCGGGATCTTCAGTTCGTAGTGATGAACCGGATGCAGGTCCGCATCCCAATAGGTGATCGGCAGGGCGCGCGGGCGGGCGTAGTAGAGGAGTTCAGCCGTGATAAGGCGATTGTCGCCCATAATGGCCGTATAGGGAGCGTCTTCCGCGCGTGACAGCACGGTCGCGCCGATCTCGTCCCAGCCGCGCACCCGCTTGAAAGCGTTGGAGGCGCCGGTCGCCTCGATGGCGCCTGGTACGCCGACCAGCACATAGAACCCTGCGGCAAGCGCAAGGTGAATACCAAGCGACGCACTGAGGAGTTTCGCACGGCTGCTGCGCGCAAGGAAGGCGACCGTAAAGAGCGTTGCCGCGATATAGGTCGTCGCGGCCCAGTTGGCATTGGCGCGCGACAGGAACCCTTGCGTTGTCGCGATGGCAAGAATCGGCAAGGAGAAGAACATGAGCATCCGGTCAGCAGGCCAGGCCTCGCTGGCTGATTTATCGCCGCGCACTTTGATAAAGGCACCAACCAGAAGAGCCGGAAAGAGAACCGGACCGAAAACGCCCATCTGCCCGATGAGAAAGTCCAGCATCCGCCCCGGATTAAACATGTCCCCCTGCCAGTTGGCATTGGCCGCAGTATGGGTAAAGGTTGCAAAGCCGGAGCTCATGTTCCACAGCACATTGGGCAGCACGACGAGGCCTGCGACGAAGAAAGCCAGGAGAAGGCGCGGGTTAACAAGCATCGCGCGGCGCTCCTTCGTCAGCACCAGATAAAGCGCCAGACACAGGATGAAATAGACCATCGCATATTTCGACATCAGGCCGAGCCCGATGGCGAGGCCCATAAGTCCTGCCCATTTCAGGTCGCCGCCACGTTCAAACCGGATGAGGCTGTAAAGCGCGACGGACCAGAATAGCAGGAGCGGCGTGTCCGTGGTGATCAGTCCCGAAGAGAAGAAAACAGAGGGCAGGGTTGCAAAGGTCAGTGCCGCCCAGAAACCAATTCGGGGGCTGTAGAGCAGGGCGCCAATCTGAAAAATAATCAGGGTCGTCACCGTGTGAAGCACGGGTGCGGTCACTCGCACCGCCCACTCAGCATCACCAAAGATAAAGGTTGAAACCCCGATCAGCCAGGCGATCATTGGTGGCTTGGAAAAATACCCAAAGTCGGGCTCCAGTGACCACGACCAGTATTGCGCCTCATCCGGGCCAAGGTTGAACGGCGAGACAAGCAGAATGAGAATTCGGACAATGAGAAGAACAAGCGCAATGTCCAGAATGCTTGACCACGGGTCAAACTGCCGGGAGCGAAAAACAAGATGTGTATCACGGGTCATCAGGCGTTCTCTCCACGGGTAAGGTATGACTTGAAGCTCGGGGCCTCCAGATCAGCAAACCATTTTTGCCGAACATAGATAGCGGTCATGGCCGCGATGAACGATCCCATCAGCACATCAGAGGGGAAATGAGACCCGACAATGACGCGGCTTGAAGCTATGACCGTAGCCCAAGCGGCAAACAGTGGCCAGGCACGGGGATAAAGAAACATCAGCGCCGTCATGATCGACCAGACCGTCTGACTGTGACCGGAGGGAAAGGACGAAAGGTTGGTGTCAAAACTGAACGGAAAGGCCGCGTAAATCTCTTCGCGGAACAGCTCCCGCGGACGCGCCCGGCCGACGGTCAATTTGAGGATATGGACAACGACAGCCGAAAGCGCGAGCGATGAGATAATAAACGCCGCCGCCCGTGAAACCGTCGCCCAGGCCTTTGCCACGGGTCTCGGCGCCGCGCGCAGAAAGGCGATGCGCCCGCCAAGCCAGGCGATGAGAAGAACCAGGATGTAATAGTCGGCCTTGCCGAGATCGGTCACCGGGATAAAGCTGCGCCGGATATCTATCGGCAGCAGCTCTCGAATCGTCAATGCGATGGATTTATCCGTATAGATCGCCATTAGGCCACAGACGAATGTTACCAGTGCCGCAAGAGCTGCGACACGCAGGTTTCCGCGTTGCGAGCCAAACAGGCCAAAAGGGGTTTGCCTGGATTCACTCATGATCACCCGTCGCTTTTGCCTTGGGCCCGATGACAGCGTAAATCGTTAGAGCCATGTCGCGGCCTTTTGAATAATTCAGCCCCGTAACCGAGTCCAGAGCTTCAAGCTGAAAAGGCAATCCTGCCAGCGCTTCTCGCAGCGCCTCTTCATGGCGCCTGTCAATGATAAGAACCTGTCCTTCACCTTCGAGAAAAGCTGCTGCATCCTTGATGCCAAGCAGCTGCGTCCGCGTCCCGTTGAGGAAGATGAAACTGGGTTCTGAATACCCGATAATCCCGACTTTTTCACTATCGTGATAGTCGTTCACAGCAAGACTGTGCTGCAGGCGGGATGATACTTTCAGGTCGCCGAGTTCCGCCATTGTCGCTTCAAAGAGAAAACCAAAAATAAACAGGCCGGTCAGGCTCGCCGCAACGCTTGCCCGCAGTAACTGACCGCGCAAATGAAAGATGCAGGCTGAAACAAGGAGCACCGCGGCAATGGCACTGCTCACCACAAGAAAAGGGTTGAGGCCGTTGCCGTAGAGGGTCGGAAGCGCGCTGATGGCCAGGGCCAACAAGCCGGCCGGCAGAACCCACAGGACCAGACCGATTTTCGCCGCCCAGGACTTGAAAACCAGTGCCGCCTTCGCGTCTGACAGTGCTGCGGCCAGTGCACCGGCGATGATGAGGGCAAGGGCGGGGTAAACTGGCAAAGGATAGTGCGGCAGCTTGGTCGGAATCAGTTCGATGACTATCCATGTCGGCAACGCCCACGCGATAAGGAAGCGCGCCGGCGCACGGGCGCGCTCGCGCAAGGCCCAGAGCGCAGCGGGAATGAGCAGCAGACTGGCCGGCCAAAAGGTCAGCCACACAAGAACGAGATAAAGGCCCGGCGGTGCGCCGTGACTTTCCTGTCCCGAGGCAAGCTTGCCGCCGAAATCCTTGCCGAGCGCCTCGGCGTAAAACGCACCGTCCGTTGCATGGTATATCGCCACAAACCACGGCAGCGTAATCGCCAGCGTAATCAACAGGCCTCTCAAGGGGCGAAGGGCTTTGGCCCATGCCAGCGAGCGATCCCAAATCCCGAGCGTGAGCAGGGTAAGACCCAGTGTCATAAAGATGACCGGACCCTTGATGAGCACACCGCAACCAAGCGCGATCCAGAAACTGTAGGCAACAAGCGGCGGCGCATTGGCCGCCGGATCTTTTGCTTGCCCGATATAGAGCCGCGCCAGCGACCACATCCCCAGCAGCGTGGCGGCCAGCAGCGCGGCATCGGTTTTGGCGATTCCGGATTCAACCACGAGCAGCGTCGATGAGGCCAGCAGCGCTCCGGCGATGAGACCGGTCCGTCGATCGAACAAGGTGCTGCCAATCGCATGGGTAAGCAGGACCGCGAGGATCCCGGCAAGCAGGGATGGCAGCCGGTAAGCCCAGATACGATTGTTTTCCGGCCCCGAAAGGAGTGACGCTGGCAGGGCCTGAAGCCAGTAAATCCCGACCGGCTTTTTGTTGCGCGCCTCATCCTGAAAGCGGATCTCGACAAAGTCGCCGGTCTCAACCATTTGCTTCGTTGCCTGGGCGAAACGACTTTCATCGCGGTCAAGCGGCGGCAATGTGAAAAAGCCCGGCAGGAAAAACAGCAGACAAAGAAGCGTGAGGGCGCGCCTGGGATGCAACTCGCCCCAGGCGAAGGCGCGCGCGAGCCTCGGTGTGGAAATTTCTGCTTCCTCTGACTGCACTGACACAGAATTCCCCGTTTTAGACCCTGATGGTGCGACTTATGGAAAATTGCACCGAATACCCTGGTTAAAGTGGCGGCGATCTTAGCCGAGCCGGAGAGATTTGTCTTTAGCCACCGCCATCCTCCCCGGACTCTGCGAGGGCTCCCGTCAGGGGGCCTCCATTGACGCCGCTGCCAGCACTTTGTAAAGGCTGTGGGGTGTGTTGTCAGACGGGATGCCTCGGCTCCTGTTTGCACTCTTGTTTCAACCCTGCGACCAGCGGAGTGTTTAGTGTCCATTGATATCTCGGTTGTTGTGCCTGTGATGAATGAAGAGGAAAATATTATTCCTCTCATCCGTGAAACCGTGGCTGCGCTGCAGGGCGAAAGCTTTGAGATCCTGGTTGTCGATGATTTGAGCACGGATGGGACCTGGGATCTGCTGGTTAAAGCCAAAGCCGATTTTCCGATGCTCCGGTGCCTGAAACATGATGTGAATTGCGGTCAGAGTTCGTCGATCCGCACCGGTGTTCTGGTTGCGCGCGGCAAGATTGTTGCCGTTATGGACGGCGATGGTCAGAACGATCCGGCAGACTTTCCAGCGCTCCTCGCCGCCTATCGCAGTCCATCGGCTGACAAGGCCCTGCGGTTTGTTCAGGGGCATCGCCAGAAGCGCAAGGACACGCTCAGCAAGAAGATTGCTTCAAAGCTTGGCAACAATATTCGCCAGTGGTTGATTCGCGACGGAGCGCCTGACACCGGCTGCGGTATCAAGGTCTTTTCCCGCGAAGTTTTTCTGCGACTGCCCTATTTCGATCACATGCATCGCTATATGGCGGCGCTCATATTGCGTGAGGGGTACCGGGTTGACTTTGTGCCGGTAAATCACCGGCCGCGCCTGCACGGACAATCGAAATATGGCAATCTTGGCCGGGCACTGGTTTCTGTCCGGGACCTTATGGGTGTGATGTGGTTGCAACGCCGCGGGCGTTTGCCGGGCCCTGTCGTGGAAGAATGATCTCCATCCAGGCATAACTGTTTGAAATAAAAAAAGAAATCGCATCGTTACCGATTGGTAACGTTGCACTGGCGCGGCCCTCCCGATGCATGTAGTCTGGAGTGAGACACTAGCGTGTCCGCTGGGGGGCGCGCCTCGATTGCAGGCAGAGAAAAGAAGATATTATGATGGGGATGTTTCCACTCCTATTTCTTGTTGTGCTGGTATATGCAGTTTTCGCATTTGCTGGCGGTATGATTTTCGGGTCAGCGGAAGTCGCGTTTAATATGACGACTTTCCTTGACGGAAAGTTCATGAAATTTTCGCCGCCGTCTGGCGTCGACTGGATAATGTCAAGAGGAGATTTATTCCTGTTGGTCGGATTGGCACTTTTGTTTGTTGAAATGATCAGTTCCTCTCGATCAGATCAGCGGACCATCATCAATCACGGGCTTTCCATGGGCGTTTTCGTCATTGCCCTGTTGGCTTTTGTGGTCAAACCATCCTTCACAACATCAACATTTTTCCTGCTTATGGTCATGACACTGATTGATGTTGTGGCCGGTTTCATCATCACGATCCGTGTCGCGCGCCGCGACATCGGTTTCGGCGGAAATATTCCGGGGCTCTGATTACTGATTGCCGGGGTTCTGATTACTAATTGAGAGAGGCGCGCGGCTTTGACGCTGCGCGCCTTTTTGCGTTCTGGCCTGGTCTAGCCCGAGTGGGTCAGGCGTGACTTCAGTCCGACAAGCTTTGGTCGGACGCGGTCGAACCGCGCTTTCAGATCCGGTTGCGGCAAAAAGCGCTCGGCCGGTTCCGGTTTCTTCTGATTTGTGCCGGCCTGATTTTTTCGGGCAAGGCCCGCCGCACCGCGCGCGATACTGAAGCCATCATCTTCATGAAACTCAAGTGCCGTGCCGGTGGCCGATGCCAGAAAAGGCCCCCAGGCGCGCCCGAGAGAGGGTGATGCGAGGAACTGCAGCGGCTCTTCGGTGGCAAACAGGTCATTCATCGCAGCAAGGCTCTCGGCGATTTCAAATGCTGCGCCATGCAGCACGGCGCGCGCTATGTCATGAGGCGTCGCCCGGGGTGAGAGGCCGGCAAGGGCTGCACCATGTCCCAGATGTGGCAGAAAATAGAGATCGGTCTCTGGCGTATCGTTGTGGGCGCCGGTTTCAAGGGAATGTGCCCAGGCGTCAAAATCTGCGGCGGGGCCGGTATCTGCCAGGTGGAAAAAGACACCTTCTTTGGTAGAGGCGCGCATATCAATATGCCGAAAAGGATCAGGTAAAAAGGTCGTGCTCAATCTTACGAGATTTGTTCGCTCCCCCAGCACAAGGAGATTTTCTCCTGCGTGCTCCAGTCCGAGGCAAACACACATCGCCGCAAGGTCCGAGGCTCCGGCGACAACAGGGACTACCGCCAGCCCTGTCTCGTGCGCTGCGTCGTCGAGCAGAGGGCCGACCGAAGTATCTGAGGCAACAAGCTTCGGCAGTTTATCGGTTTGTAGACCAAGCGGTTTGAGTATGCGAGGTGCCCAGGTGTTTTCAAGAGGGTCAAAAAGCAGGCTTGTCGATGCCGTCGACGGATCGGTCACCCTCTGACCTGTAAGGCGCCACAGGAGATAATCCTTTGGTGCCAGAACTGTGGCAAGCCGCTTGAAGGTCTCCGGCTCTTCCTCGCGAAGATGGGCAAGGGCAACACCGAGCATGTCGGGTTTGGCCAGATTGCCGTTGATGGCTCGCGAGCGCCGGGCGGTCGCTTCCAGATAGGCGCAGTAAGCCGCGGCCTCCTGATCGCCCGCGACAGTGGCGGGTGTGATTGCACCGCCGCTGTCATCCAGAAACGCAGCCCCATAAGGCGTGCCCGCAAGACCGATAGCTCTGACGGCCAAAAGGTCAATGCCGCCGCCGGCTAGCTCGCCAAGAGCTGTCTTCAGGGCCAGCCACCAGGCGTCCGGGTTGCGGCTCTCGTCGACGTTCAGGGTGACAGTGGATGTGGCCAACGTTTCGCCCTCAAGATTGACAACGATGCATCGCACATCACGAGGTGTGAGGGATATGCCAAGGTAGATGTCAAGAGTCATGAAAGTCGCTCGATCCTGTCGTGTTAGTCGGCTGCGGCCGTACCGCCCGAAGGCAATGTCTCTGCCGGTTCCGGTTCGGATGGTGTGGCTTTGCGGACCAGTCCCAGCTTGCGCCTCAGCTGACGCCAATGGCGGCCCATAAAGAGGAGCGCTTCATCCGTCTGGGAAGGAATGCGCCCTCCTGGCGCAATGCGGGTCGGCAGGAATGCATCCACTTTGATATCGTCGCCCATGTAGTCGTCATAGAGTTGACGCAACTTCATCACCGGATCCCGGTGATCGTCTATCCGAAGGTCAAGTGTGTGATAGCCATTTGGTCCGCTCACCATGAGAGCCGCAGCGCGTTCCCCGCGTGTGTCGCCGCCCGCTGCCTTGCCGCGTTCAAGTGTCATTAACAGGCGCTCTGCCAGCGGAATATTTTGGCCACCACTCTTTTTCCATACCGCTGCCATGGACTGGACAACGGTTTCGACTTCAAGATGGTTTCCGGCAATCGCAAACCCGTCGCCGAGCACATGCCCACACCAGGGGACATTGTACAGGCCGGTGTGTCCGGCTGATTTGCCTGTGCCGTCCACTGCAACAAGCTGGCGATCCTTTGCGCCTGGGTCGCGTTTCAGGGTTTCCTTGAGCGCAACATCAAGCGGCTTGCCGGCGCGCAAGGCGCCCACCAGCCAGAATTTGAGATAGGGGTTCGGGGCGCCCTGGGATGCCACGGCAGCTGTCCCGTGTCGCACCAGGCCGATGTAGGCCCCGGCGGCCATCGTGTCTGAAAGGGTCGCAAAGCCGAAGGCGCCAGTCACCTCACAGCGCGCGCAGATCGAATAGGTGCCAAACCCGCCAGGTTCATCCTTGCGGTTTTTGGGTCCGGGCCTGCGGATTTTTGGTTTAGATCGCATCGACTGCCCCGAAATCTGATTTCGATGGAAACAGAATGCCGCGGCGGCGCACCTCCTCATGGAAGCGATCAACGAGACGTCGCAGCTCCCGGATCGGGCGGTCCGAACAATCAACGCGCAGATCAACCAGCGGATAGCTCTCTTGGCCATAAACAATGATAGCGGCCGACTGAGGCTCACTCTTCAATGTAACGCCGTGTAGCTCAACGGCTTCAAGCGCACCAAGCAGACGGTTCTCCAGCGGCAGGTCGGTTGCCTCGGTTTCAAGAAACCCGTCAGCCAGAGCGGTCACGGTGTTGGCATGTCTGAGGCCTGTGCCGCCGGCAGCAAAGTGAGGCCCGGCGATCTGGTCCGACTGGGCCGGAACCTTCTTGCCGGTCCGGATGGCAGAGATCCCCTCTCGATCAATCAGCAGGAGCTGGCGGTATTGCACCTCGGGGTCTTTCAGGCGCGACGTAATGAGCGCCTCCTCCGGCGTGATATTCTTCTGTAGTGCTGCAAAGCACCAGTCGAAATGAAGCGGGTTAGCCACCCCCAGACAGGCCGCAACACCCTCCCCATGATGCACGCGTAGCAGCCTCGAGCCAATCGCCCGGCGATCCGCATAGGCCAGCCCGCCAATATTTCCGGTTTTCGGACAATGAGCAATAAGGGCAAGATTGAGCATATAGACAGGCCTCTGGCGCACATCAGGATCGATAATCAGGCCGCGCAGCTCGATAGAGCGGCGCGCAAACCTGTACCCGTTCTATAACAGAGCAGGATCGGTCGCACCAGAAACCATGATCAGGGGTATTGCGGCCAAAAGCCGGAATCGGCAGGCCGCAACGGGACTTCACAGCCAGAAGAACACAAGAACGGTTACAAGGAGTATTTCAAATGCCAGCCAGGCCAGGCGCCGGTCTGGTTTTTCAAGGTCCTTCCGGTCACTTTCGGCAGCCTCCTCACGCAACGAAATGTCGATGAGATCGTCATAGGATGCAGCGTTGCCGCCGATCCCGAAGAGCCTTCCGAAGCGCCCCAAAATGGAACGAATCTCGGTCATTTTATGCTATTTCCCACTTACCCTGCGGCTTCAGGCCGCTTTTGCAACTTTCATCGCAAGTCCCGTGCCGGTGGCCGGATCAGGGCGGTGGAAAATTCAGCTGTTGCGGAAGTCCTGATGAGTGTGTCTGATGAAAGACCCCGGTATCTCCGGATGATGCGCGGAGTATGGAATGAGGAGGCAGGGGTGAAGTACACGAAAACAGGAGGGCCAGGTGGCGCTGTTTTTTGATCAGGACTGGTTTCGTGCGAGGCTGGCAGAAGCGGGCAAGACCCATGACGCGCTTGCCGCCGCCGCTGGTCTGACCCTGGAGGAACTGGCCGCGGTCTGGAAAGACCAAAGGGTCGTCACGGCTGAAATGGTCGCAGGCTTTGCCAGTGTTTTGCAGGCAGATGCGCGCGAGGTCGCCGCGCGCTGCGGCGTCTCTACCCCCGACGCCTCCACCCACGGCGCAGAAAACCCCGTCGCGGGAAGTCGTGATTCTACCAGTGATTCTACCAGTGATTCTACCAGTGATTCTACCAGTGATCCCGGCAACGACGAGATCCGTGCCATGCTGGCTGACGGGCTCGCACGACTGGATCGCCTTGAAGGCGATGTCGCAGCGTTGCGGATCTTGATGACACAATTGATAGAAAAAGAACCAACCGCCAACAAGTAACAGAGACACAATTCATGAGAGATATTCACACACCAGGCCGCTCGACGGTTCACGGGGCACACGGGGCCATAGCCACATCACAACCGCTGGCCACGGTGGCCGGACTTGAGATTCTGAAAAAAGGCGGCAATGCCATCGATGCCGCCGTGGCGGCCTCGGCAGTGCTTTGCGTTGTCGAGCCGATGTCCACCGGCATTGGCGGTGACTGCTTTGTTCTTTATGCGCCAGGAGGTTCGGGCGAGGTCGTCGGCCTGAATGGATCGGGACGGGCACCAAAGGCTCTGAGCGCTGAAAGCCTGCTCGGCGACGGTATCCACAGCATCGGCCGCAATGACGTGCACGCCGTTACGATCCCCGGTGCCATTGATGCCTGGGCAAGACTGGTTGAGGATCACGGAACCATGAGCTTTGCGGATATTCTTGCGCCGGCGATCCGCTACGCCGAGGAGGGTTTTGTGGTCTCCCCGGTGGTTGGTCTTATGTGGAACGCTCTTGCCTCGCATGTCGGCCGCCGCCCGGAGGGTGTGCGCCATTTGCTCAATGAGGGAAAGGCGCCCCGCGTTGGCGAGATTTTCAAATCGCCAGCCCTTGGGCATACCCTGAGGCAAGTCGCGCTCAAAGGCCGTGCCGGATTTTACGAGGGCGCGGTGGCGCAGGACATGGTTTCCTTCCTGGCCAGCCTGGGCGGCAAGCACACCATGGACGACTTCGCTGCGACCGAGGCGAGCTATGTAACCCCCGTACGAACATCATACGGCCCCTGGGACGTGCTCGAAATCCCGCCCAACGGTCAGGGCATCACGGCCTTGATCATGCTCAACATTCTAAAGTCATTTGATCTTGAAGGTCTCGATCCCGCCGGTCCGCAGCGCATTCATCTTGAGATGGAGGCACAGCGGCTGGCTTTCGAAATGCGCGATGCCTATGTGGCCGATCCGGACTTTTCGGATGTGCCGGTGGAGTCTCTGTTGTCTGAGGCGACCGCTGCTCGCCTTGCCGCCAGAATCTCGAGGGATGTCGCCATGAGCGATGTTGCCGGTGCAGCCGGTGATCTGGAGAAGGACACGGTCTATCTCAGTGTCGTCGACCAGGACAGAAATGCGGTTTCGTTTATCAATTCGCTCTACACCGGATTTGGCTCCGGTCTTGTTTCACCGGAAACGGCCGTCACATTCCAGAACCGCGGCGCCGGGTTTGTCGTCGAGCCGGGCCATCCCAATTGCGTCGAGGGCGGCAAGCGTCCGAAACACACGATCATTCCTGGCATGCTGGTTCATCGGGACGGGCCACATGCAGGTAGGGCGGCGGGCCCCTTCGGTGTCATGGGCGGCGACTATCAGGCCATCGGTCACACTCACGTGGTAACCAATCTTGTCCACTTTGGCATGGACGCCCAGCAGGCGCTGGATTGTCCGCGAACGTTCTATCAGGACAGCAAGCTTCTGGTGGAAAATACAATCTCACCCGAAACCCGCACGGCGCTCATGGCCATGGGCCATACTGTTGACGATACACTCATGCCATTTGGCGGCGGACAGATGATCCTCATCGATTGGGAAAACGGCACTCTGTCGGCCGCGTCGGAGCCTCGCAAGGATGGGCTCGCACTGGCATTTTAGTGATTTGACCGGTAATTTGACCGGTAATCTAGCAGGCCGTTGAAAGGCGCGGGCGCGGGGGCGTGGCCGCTGCAGAGCTCGCGCGACCGTAAGCGCGAAGGCGCGGGTCCGGACCGGCGGTATGCTGGCCGATGACCTGGGCCATGAAGGGTGCCGAAAAACCCTGCCAGAAATGCTCGCCGCTGAGCGCGCGGTCACGGCGTTCGGCAAGGATATCCTCGACCGGCTCTGTAATGACATAGCCACGATGTGCGGCGCGCTGATCGACGCTGCCGTTTGGCTCAAAAATAACTTCTTCAACAGGCTCGTCGTTAACCAGTTCACACTGTGTCACGGTGATGCGCTGGGCTGAACGCCCGGCCGCCCTGGTCGTATCCGAGGCTCTGAAAGGGCGATAAGTCTGCGCGTTGGTGCGGTTTATTCTTGTCATGCCATGAACACTCGCAAGCTTGATGCCAGGCCGCATGTTTCAGAATGGATCATACCAGAAAGACAGTTTGGTAACCGTCTGTGGTGCGTCGGGTTCGTCGAATTTTAATGGTTTGCCCCTAGAATTTCCCTGTTGATCCAAAAAGTTTTCAACGGGGCGTGTGTAATTGAGTAAATTAGAAGCAGGGCGATTAGCCAAAGAGGGTCTGGCAACAGAACCGCTCCGCAAGGCATTGGATGTTGAACGCATCCGCATCGCACTCGCTGGTGCCGGCGACATTCTGTATGACTGCATCGCAGCTACAGGAGAAATGGACTGGGGTGAGGGTGCCGAGCGTACCTTTGATGTTTACAACACCGTCCTGTGCAAAACGCGCGATGAATTTCTCGCCCTTGTGGATGAAGATGGTTGCCGTGAAATCGAACGCGCCACAGAGCATGCCAAGACCACTGGAGAGCCAGCTGTTTGTGAATACCGGATCAAGACATCCGTTGGCACTCATGCCTGGGTTGAAGACCGGGCGTCGGTGATCGTCGATGATATCGGCAATGTAGTTCGCACGATCGGTCTCATCCGATTTGTGACCGAGCGCAAGGAACGTGAAGGTCGCCTGCTTCATCTGGCAACCTATGACGACCTCACCGGATATCTTAACCGGTCACGCCTTCAGGCCCACCTGTCGACAGTATTGGAAACCTGCTGGGACAATCACAGCACCGGCGGCTTCGTCATTGCCGGCATTGATAATCTTGGCGCACTCAACCAGAATTTTGGATTTGATGTTGCCGACCAGGTCATCATCGAAGTGGGTAACAGATTTCAGGAAATTCTCGGGGACGATGACGCCCTCGGCAGAGTGGCGGGCAACAAGTATGGCATCATCATTGGTAATTGTACCAGTGATGCACTGATTGGCCGGGTCAATACCCTGCGCAATGCTGTTCGTAATACTGTGATCCACACAAAGGCCGGCCCGGTTTCTGTCACAATTTCGATGGGTGTAATCTCTATCCCCTACGGGTGCAAAAACACCAAGGATGCCTTTGCTCATGCCGAAGAGTCACTGAGCAACGCCAAGGGGCATGGCCGGGAAAAAATATACTTCTATGAGCCATCCACAAAAACCGATTCGGCACGGCGAAAGAAACTGGCGATTGCCGATCAGATTATGTCTGCGCTCAATGATGGCCGTGTTTCATTATTCTATCAGCCGATTATCAGCACAAAAACCGGCGAGCCAGGCTTCTACGAATGCCTGATCCGGATCACTGACGAAAGTGGCGGCATTATTCCTGCGGGCCATTTCATTCCCGTTGCAGAAGAGCTCGGGCTAATTCGCACGCTGGACCGTATGGTCGTTGATATGGCGTTGAATACACTGAGAGACCACCCTGAAATTCATCTTGCCATAAATGTTTCCGGTCTGACGGCGACAGATCCTACCTGGTTTGAGGAAGTCATCGACGTAATCGGTGTTAATCGGGAGCTTGCTTCGCGCTTGACCGTAGAAATTACCGAGACTGTGGCATTGCAGGAAATTCGAGATCTCTCCAGTTTCCTGAGTTCCCTGAGAGCCCTGGGCTGCCGGATCGCCATCGATGATTTTGGTGCCGGCTACACCTCCTATCGCAATCTCCAGTCTCTTGACGTGGATTTGGTCAAGATTGACGGCTCGTTTGTTAAAGGCGTCACAGAGTGCGAGGACAGCCAGTTCTTCGTCCGTGCTCTCATTGATCTGGCGCAGAAATTCAAGCTCGAAACAGTCGCGGAATGGGTTGAAACCCAGGAAGAGGTTGAGTTTCTTGAATCGCTTGGTGTGGAATACCTCCAGGGCTTCCATCTTGGCAAGCCTGCACCGAAGCCGGTTTGGCCGCCTGAACCGGCCGCCTGATTCGTCGTAGTTCCATCAGGATAAAGAAAATCTAGTCTTTCGCCAGCTTGTCCAACTGGGCCTGCATGACTGCCAGCTGCGATTTCAAATCATCGATATCGGACGGCGCGCTTTCAGAATCCGGCGTGTCGGCGGTTGACTTTTCGTCACCGCTGGAAGCTTTGTTGGGCCGCGCCCCGAAAGCATCGCCGAAAGGAGAGAATGACTGCATTGTCTCCTGAAACATGCTCATATTCTGGCGTATCTGTTCTTCAAAATTCTTGTAGGTCGCGGCGGGATCAAAAGCTTCATTGAGTCGCCCGCGAATTTCATCCTGACTTTTGGTAAAGCTTTCCATGCTCATTTCGAGAAAGGAAGGGACGAAGACTTTCATATTATCGTCATAATAGCTTATCAGTTGTCTGAGAAAAGCGATGGGCAGAAGGTTTTGCCCCTTGGCCTCTTCTTCAAAAATGATTTGGGTCAGTACAGACTTGGTAATGTCGTCCCCGGATTTTGCATCATAGACCCTGAACTCCTCACCGCTCTTCACCATCTCGGCAAGATTTTCCAAAGTCACATAGCTGCTCGTCGCGGTATTATAGAGGCGGCGATTTGCATATTTCTTGATGGTGATCGGGCCATCGCCCGTCGGCCTGGATTTGGTCACTTGAGAGTTTCGCTTCCGTTTCGCCTGGACAGGGATTGCCCAACAGGTTTCGCTTGAACAGGGAGGCCCCGTGTCAGTATGGTCACATGGTCCAAACCACGCTGGTCCACGCCAGTTCATTTTGCCCTGTCTTTGGGGGCGCGTGCAAGGGGCATTTCGCAGTGCAGTATCGCAGTGCGGTATTACAGAATGCCTTTTTTGCCGTAGTCTCCAGACTTTTTTACTGGCGGTGCACAATTTTGTTTGCGCAATGAAATTGCCTCTGGCATGGTGCGCTCGCAATGAATGAAAAGATTGGGATGGTTTGGCGGACTTTATGCCAAGATTTTAACCCAACCAGGATACGCAAGAGGAAACAGAACCATGACTGAAGTTGTCATCACATCCGCCGCCCGGACCGCAGTCGGGAATTTCAATGGCGCTTTGGCCAGTGTGCCAGCCCATGTACTGGGAGCGACAGTTATCCGCGAGGCGCTTGGCCGCTCGAGTGTTGGTCCACAGGATGTCTCCGAAGTCATTATGGGTCAGGTCCTGGCAGCAGGGCAGGGGCAAAATCCCGCCCGTCAGGCTGCGATTGGCGCCGGTCTTGATATTGCGTCACCGGCGTGGATTGTCAATCAGGTTTGCGGGTCCGGTCTCCGGTCCGTTGCGCTTGGTTTCCAGTCCATCAGGAATGGTGATGCCAGTATCGTTGTGGCCGGCGGTCAGGAAAATATGAGCATGTCACCGCATGTCGCACATCTGCGCAATGGCACAAAGATGGGTGATATGAAGTTCATAGATTGCATGATTACTGACGGTCTGTGGGACGCTTTCAACGGCTACCACATGGGGCAAACGGCAGAAAATGTGGCCGAGAAGTACCAGATCTCACGTGAGGAACAGGACGCCTTTGCCGCCGCATCACAAAACAAGGCCGAGGCGGCGCAAGCTGCAGGCCGCTTCAAGGATGAAATCGTTCCGGTCACCGTCAAACAACGCAAGAGCGAGATTGTTTTTGAGTCAGATGAATTCATTCGCAAGGGTGTGACCGCCGAAAGTCTGTCCGGTTTGCGTCCTGCTTTTCAGCGCGATGGCGGCACAGTAACTGCAGCAAATGCTTCAGGCATCAATGACGGTGCATCGGCAACCGTGCTCATGTCATCTGCCGAGGCTGACAAGCGCGGCCTCCAGCCGCTTGGCCGGATTGCCTCCTGGGCACATGCCGGTGTCGATCCTTCAATCATGGGAACCGGTCCCATTCCGGCGTCACGCCTTGCTCTTGAGCGGGCCGGGTGGAGCGCCGACGACCTTGATCTTGTCGAAGCCAACGAGGCCTTTGCAGCGCAGGCTTGCGCGGTAAACAAGGACCTGGGCTGGGACACATCCAAAGTCAACGTTAATGGCGGCGCCATTGCCATTGGACATCCGATCGGCGCATCGGGCAACCGGGTGCTTGTCACCCTGCTGCATGAAATGCAGCGCCGCGATGCCAAGAAGGGCCTTGCCACGCTGTGTATCGGCGGCGGTATGGGGATCGCACTCTGTGTTGAGCGAGACTAACAAGAATAACAAAAACAAAACTATTTCGTCAGTAGGCGAATAAATATTTAGTGGAGAGATAAATGTCAAGAGTAGCACTTGTAACAGGCGGCACGCGCGGTATCGGAAAGGCAATCTCGATTGCCCTCAAGGAGGCCGGGTACACCGTTGCGGCCAATTACGGTGGCAATGATGAAGCTGCTGCGGCGTTCAAGGCTGAGACGGGCATCGAGGTCTTCAAGTTCGATGTCGGTGATTTTGAGGCTTGCGCGGCAGGCGTTACCGATATTGAAAAATCCGTCGGCCCGGTTGACGTGTTGGTCAACAATGCCGGGATTACCCGTGATGCCATGTTGCACAAGCTGACGCCGGAAGCCTGGCATGAGGTTATCCGGACAGACCTGGATTCTGTGTTCAACCTGTCGAAACTTCTCATCGATGGTATGCGCGAGCGCTCTTCGGGGCGGATCATATCGATCACCTCGATCAACGGCCAAAAAGGACAAATGGGGCAGACCAATTATTCTGCCGCCAAGGCCGGGGTCATCGGTTTCACCAAGGCGCTGGCACAGGAGACGGCCCGCAAAGGCATCACGGTCAATTGCGTGGCGCCCGGTTACATCGACACGGACATGATGGCCGCTGTCCCGCAAAAGGCTCTGGATGGCATCATCGCGACCATTCCGGTCGGTCGTCTGGGCACTGCCGAGGAGATCGCCCATTGTGTGATTTTCCTTGCCGATGAAAAGGCCAGCTTTGTCACCGGTGCCACGATTACCGCCAACGGTGCCCAATATATTGCCGGATAACAGGCGGTTTTCAGCCGGACCGCGGCGAAACATCTGGTTAGTGAGCGTGCCAGATGGTGGGCGTGTGCATCAGTACGCTTTTGCCTTGCCTGCCCACCATATTCTGGCCATATCTTGTTGCTAGCAGGGGTGCTCGGTCCCCGCTCTTGGGGGCCCCGGCAACGAGAGAGTTATTTGTGCGCAGGCGACTTGCAGCTATCCTGACAGCGACCACCATTGGCATGTCAGGTCCCGTCTTTGCTCTGGAAGAGCCGGGATCTGCAGCTTCTATGGCTGCCCCCCTCGCCAAAGCCGATACCGCCACCGACTCTGTTGAGGATCCAAGGGTCGGATACTTTGTCTCGGAAACTGAAAAATATGGCTTTGTGCTTGATCGCACCGGCGAGAAAGGCCTGCTCCGTTTTGATCAGTCGGTTGAAATTCTTGTTCTCGACATGGTTCCCGGGCCGCAAGGCGTTACCTACCTGAAGAATCGCCTCGGCACGACAATCCTGAGGCTGATGCCCTGGGGTGGTGCCACGGTCTATCACGCTGACGGCACCGAGGGCGGTGCCTTTGGTTTCAAGGCGCTGGTGAAGCCGCTGGCGCTACAGCCTCGGGATGACGCTTATGTAAGAGACCGGGCGGCGGAGATTAGCCGAGCCCTGGCCGCTGAACCGGGTTTTGATGTGGCCTTCCATTTCGAGCCGGCGCTGGTCCAGCAGGAAGACCGCATCGTTAGTACCGAAAACAAAATGACCGCACGCGCAATGGTGCCGGGCGACGGTGTTTCGCTTGTGTCATCGCGCGCTGCGCCGGACGGTCCCCCGTCGGCAGGACCACTCAATGATACTCTGGAAGTCGCAGGCCTCGCCCTGACACGCCTGGTGAGCGACGAACTGGCCCTCGAGGTGATGTCTGAAAAGATCGCCTCAGTGATCATCCGGGCGGGCGCAAAGCCGGGGATTTTCCTTGAAAACAAGGATCTGGTGGTAACCTGTGTGCCAGAACGGGGGCTCCTTGGCCGTCCATCTTCTGCGGAAATCGAAAGATTTCTTTTAGATAATCTCTGATAGACTCCTGTGAGCGGCGGTTCTTTCGATCCGCCAAATTGTCGCCTAAATCCTGATTTAGAAGGATTGTGGGCAATGGGTCGATAGGATCCATGGGGCATCACCGGGAGATCGGACATCATACCCGAAGAAGACAAAAATTTGCGCCCTCGGCGGCGCGGTGTGGCGCTGCCCGGATTGACCTCCGGCTTGGCAGCCTTTGGCCTCGCCGTTGTCCTGACCGCCGTCCTGGCGCTCACCCAGCCATTGCCGGGCCGCCTGGGGGCTGCCGAGGCGGCAGGGCCCAGCCTTCAGGAACGTCGCCATCAACGCGATCAGGACAAGCGTCTTTCCAACGAGGCTGAATTTACCAGCAAGATCTGCGAAACCGGAATTTCAGCATCCATCCACTGGCCGTCCTTTGAGACGCGGGGGAGGAACATGAATGTTGTTGGCCGGTGTGATGTGGCCCTGTCGGCGCTTGAACGCCTGTGCCGTGAAAACAAAAGCAAGGTCCAGAGCAGTGTCAGGCATGTTCAGTGCGGTGCCGGCGACAAGCGTGCGGTTGTCATCTCCGGCTCGACAATTCGTTATGCTGTAGGGCCCCGGGCTGCGCGCGACGACCACGATTTTGTATACAAGATCCTGAAACGCAAGCTTTAGGGCGCCTGCTTGCAAGCGGAGCGAGCGGGCCGGCTTTGTCGTCAGCTCAGAAATTGTCTTTCAGACGTCGCGTCTCTGCGAATATGTCCACAACTGAAGCACCTGTCTTGCCGATGGTTTCCTGCAGATTCTTGCTTTCCGGTCTGAAGAACGGATTGGTTCTTTTTTCCTCACCAATGGTTGTCGGCACAGTAGGTTGTCCGGCCTTGCGTAAGGCGAGAATGTCCCCGCTCCGTGCAAGGAGATCTGAATTGCCTGGCTCGACCGAAAGAGCAAATTTGAGATTGCCTTCGGTATATTCATGAGCACAGTAGATTTTTGTTGAATCAGGCAGATTGCGCAACCGTTCAAGGCCCGCCCACATCTGGTCCGGCGTGCCCTCGAACATGCGTCCGCATCCCAGCGTGAAGAGCGCGTCGCCGACAAAAGCCATGTTGGCTTCCTTGAACCAGTAGGCAATATGGCCAAGCGTATGCCCGCCAACATCAATTACATCGGCCACAATCGCGCCGTCCCCCAGGGTGATCTGAGCGCCTCCGCCGACGCCGTGATCACGGCCGGGAATTTCGACACGCTCGTCACTGGGACCATAAATCGTGCAGCCGGTTTTTTCCTTCAGTTCCAGATTGCCGCCCGCATGATCAAAATGGTGATGCGTGTTGAAAATATGGGTGAGGGTCCAGCCTTTTTCATCCAGCGCCTTCATAATCGGGCCGACTTCAGGGGTGTCGATGGCAAGTGTTATCCCGGTTCCCGGGTCATGGACGAGATAGCCATAATTATCGCCGAGGCAGCCGAACTGGTGGACAACAAGGTTTTCATTCGCCATATGCGTTGGTCTCCATCACCTGGGTGTGTGTTGCGCGGGGAGTGTGCAAATCGGTTGGATTTGGTTTATCATAGCGTAATCTGATTGCCCTGTCATTTCTCGCAGGCCCTGTCATATCGCACAATTCAAGTCACATCGCGCAAACCAGTGAGGCAACCCCCGGTGCAACCTGACGTCATCGATCTCAGAGAGTTTTACGACAGTTCACTGGGTCGGATGGCCAATCTGATGATTCGCCGCCGCGTGCGCGAGTTATGGCCGAATGTTGGCGGGCTGGATGTTCTCGGGCTTGGTTATGCATCACCGTTCCTGACACCCTTTCGGCCGGAAGCCACCCGCGTGCTCAATGTCATGCCCGCAGCGCAGGGCGTGGTCCACTGGCCCAATCGGCAAAAAAACCTGGCCATGCTCGCCGACGACTACCATCTGCCGCTGACAGACAGCTCGATGGATCGGATCCTTCTGGTTCATGAACTCGAATGTACCGGCGACAGCGGCGAGCTCATGCGCGAGATCTGGCGGGTCCTTGCGCCAGGCGGCAGGCTCATCATTGTCGTGCCAAATCGCCACGGTGTCTGGGCCAGGTTTGATCGGACGCCGTTTGGACACGGGCGGCCGTTTTCGCGGACGCAGCTCCTCACCCTGCTCAAGAGCCATCAGTTTGCTATGGAGCATTGTGAGCGGGCGTTGTTTTTCCCGCCCTTTTCCTGGCGCTTTCTGGTCAAGGGTGCCGGAGCCTGGGAGCGTATTGGTGCGCGGTTCGGCAGCCTTCACGGCGGCGTCATGATTGCCGAGGCAACCAAACGAATATATGGGCTTGCCCATGAAAAGCGCCAGCGTCTGCCGCGCCGTGTGCCGGTCCTCAGGCCCATACAAGGCGGCGCGGCGCGGGTTGAGGGTGATCGGATATAAGCCGTCCCGCGATACCTCGCGTTTTTTAGCCGCTGATTTTAGCCCGCTATGTATTTGGCGACGAGCTTGGCGGCAGTTGCGACCTGCTGCCAAAGAGCCTTGACAACACCCAGTGGCCCCTGCCGGTTCTGCGCCACGGCAATCTCATCAGCCTCCCATGAATAGACATGCAGATGCATGGTCTCACCCGCCGAATTACATCCTGCCGGCTCCAGGAACTCGATTGACATTGGTCCGGCCGGAAGGCTGCCAGCCGAAATTTGAGCCTGAAAGATTGTGAACTGGTTGGTCCCGATACCCTCTGCAGACAGAAACGACCCGTCACTTTTTGCAATACGGAAATTGGGGTTACAGCCGCCAATGCTTGATCGGTAATCAGTTGCAAAAACCAGATGCACCTTCGTCGGATCAAGCTCAATGGCCGTCTTCAGGCTATGGGCTGTTTTCGATGCTTGATAGACCGGGTCTGCAAGGCCCGGGGTAAACGTCAGGTCACGGACAGTGCTTGTTGCTTTCGCCAGGTCCCGCTTGGGAGCCATGATAGCGGTCATGACCTCTGCAAAGACGTCAGGCATGCGGTCAAATTGCGCAAGTTGCTTGTCCCAGATGGGGCTATAGAGATTGCTCACAGCTTCGTCGTCCGTATCTTCAAGCAGATCAAGCACCATATCGGCCCGCTGACCGTGCCGGTCGCCCGCCTCAATAATTGAGCCGTCCCGCGCGGCGCGCGCGGAGGCGCCGGAATTGATTGCAATGACATGTCCCTTGTCATTGATCATCGGACTGCCGCTTGTTCCCGGCTGTGTATGCAGCGGATGAATGATCAATTGAGAAATTGTGTCGTTCGTCCCATTGTCGGAGCGAACCCCGACAAAGGAGGAAAGCGCAGAAATCCTGCCAACGGTTGCCTTGGGGGTTAGCGACTGTATTTCAATGACCGCAGTGGACGACAGGTCCAGCGGATAGCCGACTGATGCAATACCGTCGCCTGTGCGCAGCGCATAAAGCTCCTCGCGTGATGCAATGGGAAGATCGGGAGCGAGCTTCGCCGCATCGTCTCTTGAGACCTGCAGCAGGGCGACATCGTAACCGTCGACCATATCAAACAGGGCAGGGACCTTGATAGCGCGCCCGCCGGCAACACCCGGCGTCGTCTTTGTCGGTTCATAAACGCTCACATGTTGGGGAAACGCCTTGTAGCCATCGTGCAGGCGCACGGCAGTGACCTTCAGTTCCTCGCCGTCCATGCCGATGACAGACAGCGGTCCGAACTTTTCAGCCCAGATGGCGATGTGCGAATTGGTGGCAAGCAGGCCGCGTTCCCGGTCCACGACGAAGGCCGTGCCAAACGGGCGGCCCTGCAGCAGCGCCAGATAAACCGATTTTTCGGTTGCCTGAAGGGTGGCAGGGGAGATGAAGGCTGAACGTACCACCTCAAGCGTGGTTTCCGAATTCTGCAGTCGCTGATCCCGTCTGATATCGCCGTAGTAGTTCACGGCAACAAGGCCAAGCGCCAGCAGCGAGACCAGCGTTGTCGCCTTGCCGCCGCGTTTCACCGTTTTATCTTTAGACATATAGGCCCCCATTTTACCCGAACAGCGCGATCCCCACCGCGCTTTAACTACTTGCGAAGCTAGGCCCGGAGGCAAGATCTGTCAAGGCGTGTGTCCGGGCCCGGGCTCATCCTCAAATGGTTTCGGCCATTGCAATTTGGTTAATGTCGCCCTTTGGCAATGCGGCGCGAAGGGCTCTTGCCAGCCGGTTTTCCAGGACTAGTCGCCCAGAGGTTTGCGAGACAGCAGAAATATTGCCTGCTCGCCAAAAAAATTGGCCCGGTAGGCTGTATGGCGAATGGCCTTGGCGTGACCCGAAGGCGACAGGGAATAGGCGGCCTCCACGATTGCCCGCACCTCATCGCACAGGGCAACGAAGTCCCTGATCGTACACAGATGAATATTGGGCGTTTCGTACCAGGCCTGATCGAGTGACTTGGTGACAGGCATCCGTCCTTTAAGAGCAAGGGACGTGCGAATGCGCCAGTGACCAAAGTTAGGCAGCGAGACGATGACTCGCCCGCCAATACGCATCATCTCTTCAAGAACTCGCTTCGGGTGCCGTGTCGCCTGAATGGTCTGGCTCAGAACTACATAGTCAAAGGCATTGCCGGGGTAGTCAACCAGATCCGTATCGGCGTCGCCCTGAATGACGGCGAGCCCACGCTTTACCGACGCATTGACGCCGCTTTGGCTGAGCTCGAGACCGCGCCCGTCGACAGACTTGGTCCGGGCGAGAAATTCAAGCAATTGCCCGTCGCCGCACCCCACATCAAGCAGGCGTGTGCCCGGTTCAATGAGGCTGGCAATGAGTGCCAGGTCCGGGCGCAGGGCCGTCGCGGCGTTGGTTGGCTGTGGCTCTCCCATGGCTTCAATTCACCCCTCTGGCTTCAGCGGCGGCATCAAGGAAGCCTTTGACTGTCTGGAAAAATTCCGGTTCGTCGAGCAGAAAGGCGTCGTGTCCCTTGTCGGACGTTATTTCGACGAAACTGACCTTTGCGGCCACAGAATTCAAGGCGCGGACGATGGCTCTGGATTCCGGTGTTGGGAAAAGCCAGTCAGAGGTGAAGCTGACGAGGCAGAACCGAACCGGAGAATTTTTGAACGCATTGGCAAGGCTGTTCTCATGATCCGCAGCAAGATCAAAATAGTCCATCGCCCTGGTAATGTAGAGATAGGAATTGGCGTCGAACCGGTCGACAAAGGTTATGCCCTGGTGACGCAAATAGCTTTCAACCTGAAAGTCCGCGTCAAACCCGAAGGTCGGCTTTGCCCGATCCTGAAGATTGCGGCCGAACTTTCTGTGCAGCGCCTGTTCCGACAGATAAGTGACATGCGCCGTCATGCGGGCCACGGACAGCCCCTTGGTCGGTTTGACATCGGCGTCTTCATAGTTGCCCTGACGCCAGTCGGGGTCAGCCATGATGGCCTGGCGGCCAATCTCGTGGAATGCGATATTTTGCGCCGAATGACGTGCCGAGGTCGCCACAGGAATGGCGGCAAAAACACGGGTGGGATAGCGCGCCGCCCATTCCAGCACTTGCATGCCGCCCATGGAACCACCAATAACCGCAAGCAGTGTTTCGATCCCCAACTGGTCAAGTGCCCGCGCCTGGGTGCGGACCATATCCCCGACGGTTACCACAGGAAAGGTGATGCCCCATGATTTGCCGGTTGCTGGATTGAGCGATTGCGGTCCGGTTGTCCCGAGGCATCCACCAAGAACGTTCTGGCAAATTACGAAATAGCGATCCGTATCAATGGATTTGCCCGGCCCGACAAGGGTCTCCCACCAGCCTGGCCGGCCAGTGATCGGGTGGTCGTTGGCCACATGCTGATCTCCGGTGAGAGCGTGGCAGATCAGCACAACATTGGATTTGTCCGCGTCGAGGCGCCCGTAGGTCTCGTAGGCCACCGTCACCTTGTCCAGCGTGCCGCCGCCATCAAGCGGCAGGGGAGCATCCAGTGTGAGCTGAAGCCCTGATGCTGTCGCTTGCTCCTGGGGGTCGGTTTCCTGGGTCACGAGAGGTCCTGAAGGCAGTGGAGGCCTGATTACAGCGGGAATAGGAGACCTTGCTAAGGCCGTCGCCCGCAATCTGTCAACGTTTTCTTTGATTTATCCCTGCGGGCCCAATAAGTGTAGAGCCTGAAAAAACAAGGGAAAGAACCGATGTCGGCCAGTGAGTCCGAAAAACAGGCGCTTGACAAGTTCCGCGCGGAAATTGACGCGATCGACGACCAGATCCACGATCTTCTGATGCAGCGGACAAAGGTTGTCCACGGCGTCGCGCAAATCAAGAACGAGTGGATCAAACGCGACGGCGGCAAGCTTGATAATGATGGTCATCCGGTGCCAAGCCTTGCCATGCGCCCGGAACGCGAAGCCTCGATCTTCCGCCGGCTCAGGGCGCGCCATTCCGGCGATCTTCCCTTTCATGTCATCACCCAGCTGTGGCGCGAGCTCATCAACGCCAAGACCCGTCTTCAAGGCCCGCTGGCCATAGCGCTTTATCACGGTGACGAGACCATCTTGCCCTACGGTTCTCGCGACCTTGCCCGCGCGTCCTACGGCGCAGCAACCACACTCAGGGAGCGCGACACGCCGTTCGATGTGCTTGACGATGTCATGAAGACCCCCGGCGTCATCGGTGTCCTGCCAGAGCCGAGAGAAGGAGAGGCGCAGCCATGGTGGCCGCTGCTGCTGGATTTTGACGACCTTGCAGCCGAACACGGCCCCCCGCGCATCATCGCGCGGCTCCCTTGTGTTGAGGGCGAGCCTTCCGCGCCGACTTATCCGGTGGCCTGGACCATCGCCTGCTTTGATCAGATGGATAGCGGCGCCGATACGTCGTTCCTCATACTCGGCGGATCGCAAGCGGATAACGAGACGATCATCGCCGGCTTTGAAAAGATTGGCATTGAGGCGCGTGTGCGCGACACCAATGGCGGTCTGGTTTTTGTCGAAGCGACACGGTTTGTCGATCCTGAAGACAACAGACTGGCAGGGCTTTGCCAGACCCTTGGCGGCCATTTCCTGCGCCATGTCGGCGGTTTTGCCAACCCGATCAATTTGAGCTGATGAGGAAGAGCGTAAATCATGACAGAGCGTAAAGGGCCGCAGCCCGGCCTGCCACAACCAGGACCCGGCATTCTGGAGATCAATATCTACAAGGCCGGAGCTTCAACCGTTGACGGTGTTGAGAAGCCCGCCAAGCTGTCGTCCAATGAAACCCCGCTGGGCCCAAGCCCGAAGGCCATTGCGGCTTATCAGGCGGCGGGTGCAAGCCTTGAGCGTTATCCCGACAGTGCGGCCACCGCCTTGCGCGCCGCCATTGCCAAAGAACACGACCTTGATCCTGATCGCATTGTTGTCGGTGCGGGCTCGGACGAACTGTTACAGCTCATCGCCCATGCCTACGTCGGAGAAGGGGACGATGTTGTCTATACAGAACATTCTTTCGTCGTCTATCGTCTGGTAACAAAAGCCAATGGTGCGAACGGTATTGAAGTGCCCGAGGTCGATCATCGCGCTGATGTCGACAAGATCCTTGCCAGCGTGACAGACAAAACGCGCGTGGTCTACCTCGCAAACCCCAACAATCCGACCGGCACGTATCTCGCGGCAAGTGAAATCAGGCGGCTCCATGAAGGGCTCCCTGGCAATGTTCTGCTTGTGCTTGATGAGGCCTATGCTGAATATGTTCACCGCGACGATTTTGCCTCGGCCATTGCGCTCGTTCATGAGGGCACTAACATCGTGATGACCCGCACGTTTTCTAAAATTTACGGACTTGCAGCGCTGCGTCTCGGTTGGGCCTACTGCCCGCAAGCAATAGCTGATGTTCTGAACAGGATCCGTGGGCCGTTCAATACGACGGCCGCCGCACAGGCCGCGGGGATCGAGGCGATCCGGGACCAGGTCCATGTAGCCAGGGCCGTGGCACACAATGATCAGTGGATGCGCTGGCTGGAACAACAGCTTGGCGGTCTCCGGATCGATATCACGCCCAGCGTCGGCAACTTCATCCTGATGCACTTTGCCGATGCCGAAATGGCGGCAAAGGCCAATCAGCACCTGCTGTCACGCGGTATTATTTTGCGCGCCGCACCGGCCCCCGGGTTGCAGCATTCACTACGTTTGACCATCGGACTTGAAGAGGAAAACCGCATGGTGGTAGAAGCCCTCTCAGACTTCATGGCGGAATTCCCCGGGAAATAGCCTCCTGCAACGAGTAAAGAGTTAAACCTGTGACCAAAGCATCGCCCGATAGTCCGCTCTTCGAAAAGGTCGCCCTCGTCGGTCTCGGATTGATCGGCTCGTCGATCTGCCGCGGTATGCGGGCAGAGGGGCTGGCGGGCAAGGTGACCGGCTATGCGCGCTCTGAAGAGACCCGCAAAGTCGCCCTTGAGATTGGCCTCGTGGATGACGTGGCAACGACAGGCGCCGAAGCGGTGAAGGATGCCGATCTTGTCATCCTGTGTGTCCCCGTCGGGATTACCGGAGAGGTCATGGAGCAGATCAAGGCGGGCCTGAAGCCCGGCGCGATCCTCACGGACGTTGGATCGGTTAAACAATCGGTCGTCGATATGATCCTGCCGCACTTGCCTCAGGGTGTGCACCTCGTGCCCGGCCACCCGATTGCCGGAACGGAAGAATCCGGCCCGCGTGCCGGGTTTGCCGAGCTCTTTCATGGTCGCTGGTGCATTCTGACGCCCCCTGCCACGACAGATGACGCCGCTACGGCGAAGCTGACAGACTTCTGGACCCGGCTGGGCAGCAATGTCGAGATCATGGACGCCGAGCACCACGATCTCGTTCTGGCAATCACATCCCATGTGCCTCACCTGATTGCCTACAATATTGTTGGCACCGCAGCGGACCTTGAAACCGTGACCCGCTCCGAAGTCGTCAAATATTCCGCTGGCGGGTTCAGAGATTTTACGCGCATCGCTGCCTCCGATCCGACCATGTGGCGCGATGTATTTTTGAACAATAAAACAGCCGTGCTGGAAATGCTCGGCCGGTTCTCCGAAGATCTGACGGCCTTGCAGCGTGCCATCCGCTGGGATGACGGCGACGCGCTCTTTGAGCTGTTCACCCGCACCCGTGAAATCCGCCGCGGCATCATCGATGCCGGACAGGAAACCGACATCCCCGACTTTGGCCGTCCGCACGGGGACGAAGAGTCAGATTGACTTACCGATAATCTTTCTTGTCGAACAGCGGCAGGAAGCCGAAATAGACATCGCCGTTCCTGACATCAAGCGGAACCACAAGCTCACCACTCTCATTGGTGTCACTCACAAGCGATAGAATGCCGAAGAGGCCACCGACGACGATGGCGGCGGCATCAGGCAAGTCGCCTTGTTCGGCCATTTGGCGCACCAGATCTTCGTGGCCCTTCATGTAGAGCGTCACGTCGCCATCAAAGTCGCTCTTGCGCGCGCGCTTCAGCTTGCCGTCGAGGCGAAGGGAAACCGGCTGCCACAGAATATGCGCATCGTGAACCTGCAGGCGCTGTGCCGGGGCAGGCGGCAGGTTTGCGCCGATGTCACCGGAATGGAGGCGGCTCTGGCCGGTCAGCTCTTCGCTGAAGGCAACGAGAACCTCCTCAATGCCCTCTGCCATGTTATCAGCCGGGGGCGTGCCGCCGCGGATGTTTTTCGCCAGCACAAGGACATCCCGGTTGGTCACTTTTTGACCGTCCCGCTCGCCTTTAAGAGCGCGGGAGTGATATTCAAATCGGGCGATATCGAGGTGCTCGGGCAGTTTCGGAACAAGGCCAAAGGCGCCATCGCCAAAGATATCTGCCGCCACATCCAGGAAATCCGCATCAATGTTCTCAATGCGGCCACCGTCAAGTTTGAGCGAACCGCGCAAGCGTGTGCCGGTGAGATCGACAACCATCTGGTTCGCGTCGTGTGATCCATCGGCTGGCGTATCCGCCCAGGAAACAGTCTGTTTACCGAGGAGTTCAATAATGATGTGGCTCAAGTTATAGGCCTGGGCAATGATCCGAAGGCTTTCACCACTCCAGGCAAAGGCGCTCGGGTCGTCATTGGCAACAATGCGAGGATCCTTAAATGTTGCGACCAGCCGGAAGGGATAACCGGAGACATCAACAGAGACATAGGTAACTTCTGTACCGTGGCTCGCCTGGCGCTCGACCCAGTTTTCAATCTCGCCTTCGATCCGGTTGGCCATAACGAGCCAGTAAATTGTCCACAGCGCAAAACCGCCGAGCGCAATGAGCCCGGGAAGGGCTGGGTGTTTTGATTTCAGCACAGGCGTTCGATCCTCTCAGTCATGGACGGGGTCAGATAGTGGCGCTCATTGCTTTCATGTTCCTACCGGGCAGTCTGCATCAACATCTTCCACCCCGCAGAACCTGGCCAGACGCGAAAGATCCCGCTGGATCGCGGCTTCGCGGGCGCTGGTAAGGCCCACGCCCGGCTCAAGCCAAAGCCCCTTCATATCAAGGACGCCCGCCTTGCGCTCCGCCTTGAGATCGGCCCGGCCGATGATCCGGTCGCCCTCAAGGATAGGAAGAACGTAGTAGCCGTAGGTTCGTTTCGCTTCCGGAACAAAAATCTCGACGGTGTAGTCAAAGCCAAAAAGATGTTTCAGGCGTTTGCGATCCCGGATCAGCGGGTCAAACGGGCTGAGGAACCGAACGGACTTTGAGGGGTTTGCAGAATTGGCAAGACGGTCTTCAATATCCGCGAACGCGAGCGCCTTTCTGTCCGGCTCGCCTTTAGCCCCCTCTACCAGGACCTCGATCAGCTCCTTGCCGAGCAGCGGTTTGGCCCACCGATCAACGTCGGCCTTTTTGACGCTGGCCCAGAAATGGGCGATCTCTGTCGCGGTTCCAAAGCCAAGACGTGCCAGTGCATTGCGACATTTAAAATCAAGGATCGCCGCCTTTGACGGGCGTTCGCCGTGCAGGTCTTGCGGGATGACCCGCTCCGAGAGGTCATAGACTTTCTGAAAGCCTTCGCGCTTCAAGACGGCAAGCTCGCCGGTGCGCCACAGATATTCCAGTGCCGTCTTGGTTGGGCTCCAACCCCACCAGCCACCGTTGCCTTTCGGACTTGTGGCGAAGTCTCGGGACATAAGAGGGCCTTCGGAATCAATCCGCTTGCGGACCATCTTCAGAACTTTCTTCGGATTATCGCCGAGCCGCTTTTGCCAGCCGGGACTGTCAAGCGCGTTCCGGGCTCGTTTAAAGCGGTCTTGCCAATAGGGGTAAAATTCCATCGGGATAATGGACGCATCATGGGTCCAGTGTTCAAAAACCTCGCCGCTTTCGTGCAGAGCGGCGAGGGTCCCCCGGTCGAAAGTCTGCGCCCGGGAAAACAGGATCATGTCGTGCGCCCGCGCGACCGTGTTGATCGTGTCGAGCTGCACAAAGCCGAGGTCGTGAATGAGCTCGGCAAGCCCCTCGTCCCCCAGCTTGCCGCCGCGCGGCCGCGTCAGCCCGTGCGTCTCCAGAAAGAGCGCTCGGGCATCGCGGTTGGACAGGCGCAGCATGGGCTCCATGGCGTCATGAGCACTTCGAATGGCCGCAGGAAAGGCAGGTCTCACAGCCCTCAATGCGTGTCAGTGACGGCATCGAGCACTTCGGGCAGGTCGCGCCGAGAGGCTCGATCTCGGCTCCCGTTTCTGCTGTTGAGCCAGATGTCGCCGCAACCTTCTTGCGCGCGGCCTCGACGAGTTCGGGCGCATCGCCCGAGAGAAACCCGATCGCCTTCATATGTTCCTCAATAACCTCGCCAATGGCCGCCAGCAGCGATGGCACGTAGCGCCCCTGCATCCATTGACCTCCGCGCGGATCAAACACGGCTTTCAGCTCATCAACCACGAAGGTTACATCGCCGCCGCGCCGGAATACCGCAGAGATCATGCGGGTGAGTGCAACAGTCCAGGCGTAATGCTCCATGTTCTTGGAGTTGATGAAAATCTCGAACGGTCTTTGCCGCCCGTCCTGGGTGATGTCATTGATCGTGATATAGATCGCGTGATCGGATTCCGGCCAGCGCACCTTGTAGGTGGCGCCGCCAAGGCTTTCCGGTCGGCCAAGTGGCTGCGTCATATAGACAACGCGCTCGGCTTCCTCTTCGCTCGTCGTGGCTTTTGGCTCGTCGGCCGGTTTGTCCTCGACAACAGAAAGGATAGACCCGGTGATCGCATTGGGCCGGTAGGTCGTGCAGCCCTTGCAGCCGCTTTCCCAGGCTTTCAGGTAGATCGTCTCGAAGGCCTCAAAGGAAATATCCTCGGGACAATTGATGGTCTTGGAAATTGAACTGTCGATATGCACCTGCGCCGCCGCCTGCACCCGCACATGATCTTCCGGTGTCAGGGTCTGGGTACTGACGAAATAATCCGGCAGGTCCTTTGGATCCCCGCCGCCCGACACATAAAGGTCGTGGGCATAGTCCGAGACGGTCTCGGTCATGTGGCTGCCGTCTTCAAGCAGCACCTTGCGGTCGTAGGCGTAGGAGAACACCGGCTCAATACCGCTCGAGACATTGCCGGCAAACAGCGAGATTGTGCCGGTCGGCGCAATCGATGTGATCAGCGCATTGCGTACGCCGTGCTTTGCGATGGCGTCGCGCACATCCTTGTCCAGACGTTTGATATGGCCGCCTTCAAGATATTTTTTGGCGTCAAACAGCGGAAAAGCGCCTTTTTCCTTGGCAAGCTCCGCTGAGGCAAGATAGGCAGCCCGCTCAAGCGTGCCAAGCCATTTGTCGATCAGCGTAACCGAGGCCTCGCTGCCATAACGGGTCCGGCACATGATCAGCGCATCGGCAAGGCCCGTTACGCCAAGCCCGATCCGGCGCTTCGCCCTGGCTTCATGGGCCTGGGCTTCAAGTGGAAAGCGCGACACATCGACAACATTGTCCATCATGCGAACCGCTGTCGTGACCAGCTCGGTCAACGCCGCTTCATCGATCTGCGCATCCGGCGAGAACGGCTCCGTCACCAGCCGCGCCAGATTGACCGATCCCAGCAAACACGCTCCATAGGGAGGCAGCGGTTGCTCTCCGCAATTGTGAACATATAGCCCATTGGCATCAAAGGCATTGATGCCAGGAACACTCACATCAAAGACAGGTTCCTCGCCGCAAGGCTCAACAGCCTCAACGCGAACAATGTGCCGTTCCTTGTTCAGGGAGCGCTTGTAGCCGGACAGGAGATTGGTCAGCCGTGTTGCTTTGTCGATATCAGAAAATCCGACTCTGCCTCTGTACTCTTCAAGATTCTCACCTGAGATAATGAGCTCATGTTGCGCCTTCACGGCATAGAGTTTGTTTCCGCCCTTGCCATCTGGCAGGGAGGTCGTTCCTTCGTCTCGGCGATTTTGATAAATTCTTGAGACGATTCCCAGTCGCGCCAACATGCGTTGAGCCGCTTCAAGCAAGGCAAGATCGCTTTGCGCCAAACGGATGCTGACGCCTTTCGTCTGGCTACCCTGCACACTACCATCGGCGTCAAAGAGGCCGCGAAGAAAGCCTGCATAAAATTCGCTCGAGGATTTCTCAATCTCGGGGGTGATGGTCTTGTTACCGACCGACATCCCCAGTTCATGAGCAAGGTCTCGGATAGCAGCCAGTTTCAGGCGGTACTCACCACGACCGGAAACTTCCATCCATCCGGTAAAGTCGCTGCGATGCGGCAATTCCCGGGCTGCGGCTTCCGCCATCTTCATAATACCATTGCTGGCCGAAGCACTTGTCTCTCCGTTCGAAGCTGCCGAGTTGGGCCAGACGCTGAGGATTGCGGCGTCTTCTTTCAAAGTGCCGTCGCCCACCAGCAGCCCCATCAAAAAGCCTTCGGATTTAGTGTTTTGACCTGAAAGCCCGGAGTGGGCGGTTGGCCAGGCGGCTGCACCGCGATGGTCATTGAGAAGGATTTCATCGCCGGGGCAAAGCTCTCCTGCCGCTATCCACTCGGTCTCAAGTGAGAAGCGCGTCTTGTATTTAACTCTCCGGATGAGATGATTGTCTGTTGCCTTGAGGCCGAAGCCTTCTTTGGTCGATATCCGGAGCAACGGTTTGACTCCGGTTTGAAAAAATCCGCGCTCATCCGAAGGATGAAGATCCCCGTCAACAACCAGGTTCACCGGCGTACCGATGATTTCGTCAATTTGTCTTGGTCCTTTGTCGGTAAGGACCCAGCTGTCACCGGAAACGCAAGGATTTGTGGCGGCAATGGTTTCGCAATAATGCAGATTGTTTTCCTGATTGATCCGGTCAATGAAGATCACGCCGGGTTCGGCATAATCAAACGTCGAACGCATGATTTTGTGCCACAGATCACGTGCCTTGAGGGTGCGGTAGGTCGTGCCGTCAAACACAAGATCCCAGTCGCCATCCGCCTTGACGGCATCCATGAAAGCATCTGTTGCCAGCACCGACAGGTTGAACATGCGCAGCCGCACCGGATCGCGCTTGGCTTCAATGAAGGCTTCAATGTCAGGATGGTCACAGCGCATCACCGCCATCATGGCGCCGCGGCGCGAGCCGGCCGACATGATGGTGCGGCACATCGCGTCCCACACATCCATGAAAGAAAGTGGTCCCGAGGCATCCGCCCCGACGCCCTTGACCGGCGCGCCGGTGGGCCGGATGGTCGAGAAATCGTAACCGATACCGCCGCCCTGCTGCATGGTCAGCGCGGCTTCCTTCAGGCTCTCGAAAATCCCGCCCATGTGATCTTCGATGGTGCCCATGACAAAACAATTGAACAGCGTGACGCTGCGCCCGGCTCCCGCGCCGGCCATGATCCGCCCGGCGGGCAGGAACTTGTAGTCCTCAAGCGCCGATTTGAACGTTTTCTGCCAGTCCGCGCGGGTCTCTTCGGGCTCCGCCAGGGCAAGGCTCGCCGCGATCCGGTTCCAGGTATCGTCAATGGTCGCATCGACGGGCTGTCCATCGGCATCTTTCAGCCGATATTTCATGTCCCAGATTTGCGACGACAGGTTTTGTTTGCCAACAGCTTTTGGCGAGGGGTTTTTCTGTTTCATCTGCTAATGCTAAATCCTGGCTGCCAGAGGGTCAATTAAAAGTTCTCCTTATGTTCCGGAGTTTTATCCCCGGATGTGTAAATTTAACCCCATGATGTTCCTGGTATATTCCGACTTATCCACAGAATGTGGATAACAGTTGTCGTAATACCCACAGGGGTCTAGCCGGGCAGGTCGCTCGCTCTGTCCGTTTTGCTCTCATCCAGAAGGCGGTTGGATGCAGTTTCAATACTCGACTGAAGCGCAGTCATGAAGTCCTTGCGCGAGAGCCCCGGCTCGATGGCGGGCAGGAATTCCAGCACAATTGCTCCTGGCTTCCTGAGGAATTTGCGCCTCGGCCAATACAGCCCCGAATTGAGTGCCACCGGCACACAGGCGTGATCAAGCCGGGTATAAAGCGCCGCGATGCCTGGCTTGTAGTCGGGTGCGGCCCCGGGGGCCGACCTCGTCCCCTCCGGGAAAATGATGATGGTTCGTTTGTTCTCAAGCGCCTCGCGAACGTCCTCGACCATGGCTTTCAGAGCTTTTGCCGCCGCCCCCCGGTTGACGATGATGGTGCCGCCTTTTTTCAAAAAGGTTCCGGCAATGGGAATCCAGCCAAGTTCCTGCTTGGACACAAAAGCCGGGTTCTCAATGAGAGCGTAAAACACCAGAATATCCCACATCGAGTGGTGTTTGGAGGCAATGATAACCGCCCGATCCCGAGGCAGGTTCTCCTCGCCGCGCAGTTCCAGCGTCGTCCCGCAAATTTTTTCGAGCCCCCACAGGCTCGCTTGTCCCCAGAAGCGAAAGCCCAGCAGTGTTGTCTCGCGGGTGCCCAGAATGACCAACGGAAGCCACCCGAGGGCGATCAAAACCGTCAGCGCATAGAGATAGATATTGTAAAGAACCGATCGGATGACCAGCATGAGTGAGAACCTTCTGCCGCTTCTTGAACGAAGTGTCAGAGGGTTTCTAACCGGAATCGGATCTGCATGGCCAGATATTTCATATACTCCGAGAACAACAATCTGGTGCTGCCTGGTCGGCGCCACCAGTCGCGAAGGCGGGTATCTGCCGGATGAGCAGCCTGGGGGATCCAGGCGATGTCAGGTGCCGCACGCCTCATTTCAGCAAGTGAGCGCGGCATGTGATAGCCAGCCGTTACGACGATGACCCGGCGATAGTTATGATCAGCGGCCCAGCGCGCCGTTTCTGTCGCATTGCCAATGGTATTGGTGGCTGACTTGTCAAGATCAACACAGCAATCGAACGCGGCAAGGTAAGCCGGGTCAATCAGCTTACGCACTTCCTCCCGATCGATGATCGGATTGACGCCGGAAATCAACAAGCGTTTGCCCTGATCATCATTGAGAAGTTTCATGCCCGTCTCAAGCCTGGCAGGGCCTCCCGTCAAGACCACGATGGCATCGGCCGCTTCGGTCCCCTCGGCAGTAATGGCAGCGCTCGGTGTTCGGGAAACAAGGTCGACAAAACTCAGGAACCCGCCCAGCCCCACCAGCAGTCCGGCAACGCTGAGGGACAGCACAAGCCCGAGCGCAAACCCGGTTATGCCGCTCTTACGGTCCATCGCAATATGACCTTCCCGACGGTCCATTACAGATGTCCTTGTGTTCGTCGCATCAAGAGCCTCTTCACATAACGATTACGTGTGATCCTACCACAATTCGGGTCTTGAGGCCATTATGCCATGGATTTCGTTGACAATATGTTGCCGCCGACACTCTGGATTTTACACAGCTGTCAGGCCAGATTCATGGCCAGTTTTGGGCCGGGTTATCGCCAGTTTCATTGTAGTTTATCAGCGCCTAGACAACTTTTGTCAGCGTATGAATAACGGTGATTCGCGCCGTAATGACAGTCAGCGCAACTGTCCCGAGCGGTATGAGCAAGAGGAAGACATAGAATGAGGGTTCAAAGGCCAGCGTTGGCAAAAAGGCAAACATGTCACCGACCCAACTGGAGCGAGAGGCCTGTCCCAGGAGGACAAAGGTGATCCCTGCGCCGCCGATGCCCATCAGTCCGGCCCAAACCGCAATCCAGAAAAAGTGGTTTTGAAATTCACGGGCGATCAGCGCATCGCGGGCACCGACAAGATGAAGCACTTCGACGATATGTTCATTTGCTGCCAGGCCGGAGCGCGTCGCAAAAATTATGATCATCGAGGTCGCTCCGACGATTAGCGTCAGAATGCAAAAGGCCAGCCATCTCAGAGCGCTGGACACCCGGTCGAGTTGATCGTTCCATCGGCGATGGTCGTCAAGAACAGATCCGGGTACAGATGTAACAAGTTTTTGCCGCAGGGTGCTGAAATCATCTCCACCTTCGCCTTTGTTATCGTGTCGGCCATCGAGAGTAACCTCGACAAGAACCGGAAGGGGGAGTTCGTTCAGGATGCCTTGATTGCCGAGCCACGGCTCCAACAGTTTGGCCGAGGCCGCCTTGCTGAGAACCCGAACCGAGACGACGGCTTCCGTCTGTGCCAGGATCTCGCGCGTTGTTGCTATCTGGGTCGCCTCATCCATCTTCGGGCTCGCCTTGAGCTGGATCGTCAGGGCCCCTGACAGATTATTGGACCATTTGGCTGCTGCGTCGTTGACGGCCAGCATGGCCCCCAGCGCGAGGCTGGCAAGGAAACACATGATGGCAATGATCCGCACCAGCGACCAGCCGGACATGATGTTCTCACCGATACCTGGCAGAATGGGGCCGGTGGTAACAATGACGTCACTCCTGACGGCGGGCTCGTCCGGAGGGCCATAGCCGCGCGAGTTTGTCGAATCTGGACTGCGGGGTTCTTCAGTCATGCTCCATCCTCCTTTCGCGCGTCGGCCTGTTGCCAGCGGCCGCTCGCAAAGGCTGGTTCAGGAGTGACGAGGCGCCCCGCCTCGAGATAGAGCTCGTCAGCGCCGACAGCTTCCACGAGATAGCGATCATGTGTCGCGATAACAATCGTTGTCCCGAGTCTGTTGAGCTCAACGAAAAGGCGCATCAACCGCATCCCAATGTCCGCATCAAGATTGCCTGTCGGCTCATCAGCAATCAGCAAATCCGGTTTGGCGACGATGGCGCGGGCAATAGCAACGCGCTGTTTTTCACCACCGGACAGGAATGTCGGCCGCTTGTTGATGCAGTCGGCCAACCCCACCCAGGTGAGCAACTCCACCACATCATCGCGGTATTCCTCCAGCCGCTTGCCGAGAATTCTGAGCGGCAAGGCAACGTTCTCGAAGCTGGTCATGTGATCGAGCAATCGGTAATCCTGAAACACCACGCCAATCCGCCGACGCAGGTCGGGCAGCTCCTCGCGGGCCGCATCGGTCAGATCCCGACCGAACATCTCGATGCTGCCTTCCGACGGCCGGTGCGCGAGGTAAAGCAGGCGCAGCAACGAGGACTTGCCGGCTCCGGAGTGGCCGGTCAAAAAGCGAAAGTCCCCGGCCGCCAGAGAAAACGTCATGTCGCGAAGAACCGGCTCACCGGTGCCATAACGCATGCCGACCTTTGTCAGGCGAACAAGCGGGCTGGGAGCGGGGCCGGCAGACGGAGTGCTCAAGAAGGGCCTCGAATCAAAATGAAAGCGGATCACCCTGATTTGATAGAACCTTTCGCGGGCAGTCGCCAGCCCAATCTCGAGGAATTCTGCCCTTTTTCAGTTGTTTCCGCCAAAGGCGTCATAAATGAAAAAGCAACCAATCCGGCGGATAATGGCTTGTAATGCCGATCAATTTTGTTTCGCCTGAAATTTGTGGCAGACTGTCGGCGCGTATCACGGTGAAGGGAAAGCTTCCCTGCCGGGGGCCCCGCCCGCGTTGTCTGTAGGGGTCCCGCCCGTGTTGGATGTGTAAAGGTGGTCAGGTTCTGTGTCGTTGGTTTTGACATGTTCGAATTGTGCAACGCGTTATGTTGCCAGCTCCGAGGCGTTTAAGCCTCCAGGGCGCGCGGTGCGTTGCTCACGATGCCAACATACGTGGTTTCAGGACGTGAGTGCACCAGAGGCCTATGAAACTCTTTACGAAGAATACGAGGACGATCCCGGTTCCGCACTCGCACCCACCCCCACATCTGCCCTCGATGATCGAGGTATTTCGTCGATTGATCAGTTTGACGAGCCTTTTAGTGAAGGGATCGGGCGCACAGCTGGCGAGTATGAGCGGTCTTCCGGGAGATCTGTGGTCGATGAGTTCCGCGAAACCATGCCGCGCTTCAGCTCGGAACCGGATTATGAACTTCCCGAACGGCGCCGCGGATCAAGGGCAGTTTCCGCCCTGGTTGGTTTGCTGGGAACCGTGGCGGTTCTTGGTGTGCTCGCCGCCGGGACCTGGTACTTCCGACCGCAAATCGTTGCCCTGGTACCGCAGACAGAGGCGTTCTACGCGCTGCTCCCTGTCGAACAGGCAACCAGCGATTATGATCTTCAGAATACCGGCTACATTGAAGCAATGGAAGAGGGTCGGCGGGTTCTGATTGTCTCCGGCGAGGTGGCCAATCAAACCGACCAGCCAATTGTCGTGCCGGTGGTTCAGGTCACAGTGCGCAACATCGCCGGCCGCGATCTGGATCAGTGGAAGTTCAAACCACGCGGCGGCGACATCGCCCCCGGCGAAGCGCGCTACTTTGAGACCCGCCGCCTCAACCCGCCCGAAGGCGCCCAGCGACTCCACCTCATCATCGTCGAGGAAGACTGATCCGCTACTCACTTCGGAATTGTGGGCAGCTTGCTGCGTTGCCAGATGAGGTAAACTGCCGGGATGACCAGCAGTGTCAGGGCGGTCGCACTGACCATGCCGCCGACCATGGGGGCCGCGATCCGGCGCATGACTTCTGATCCGGTGCCTGATCCCAGCATGATGGGCAGGAGGCCGGCGATGATCACCGCTACCGTCATCACAATAGGGCGCACCCGCATCAAGGCTCCGTCGATGACAGCCTTGCGCAAGTCCTCGACTTCCAAGGTTCCTCCCTCGGCGGCTATTTCGGCCCTCTTGAGTTCCAG
>CBFDBJ010000016.1:0-47794 GCA_965603015.1 uncultured Alphaproteobacteria bacterium | reverse complement strand
GGCTGTGTGCTCTTTGATATGGATCCTCTCATGTCGGTATCGGCTCTGATATTCATCATCTTGTAGTAATCCATAACACCGAGGTTGCCGGTCTTGAATGCTTCAGCCATGGCAAGTGGAACCTCTGCCTCGCATGAGCGCCTATCTGTCACGGCTCTGGTCAGGCGGCGTCTATCAGGGGTTTCGTCATTTTGCCAAAAACGTCGCGCACAAGTTGCCTCGCCCGATCGAGGAATTTGGTCGCCGCGCCGAAGAATATACCCGCGGCATGACCCTTGGCGGTGGAACCATGTTTGAGGAGCTCGGTTTTTATTATGTCGGCCCCATCGATGGCCACAATCTTGACCATCTCATACCTGTTCTCAAAAACGCCAGAGACGGTGACTTTGGTCCGATCCTTGTTCATTGCAGGACCGAGAAAGGCAAGGGCTATGAGCATGCCGAAAAATCACCGGACAAATATCATGGTGTTTCAGGTTTTGATGTAGTTACCGGGACCCAGCAGAAACCGGTTCCCAATGCGCCGAGCTATACCAGCATATTTGCAAAAGCCCTTATTCAGGAAGCTGAAAGAGACGAGGCAATTGTCGCAATCACCGCTGCGATGCCCGACGGAACCGGACTCGACAAATTCGGCGAGGCCTTTCCTGATCGCACCTTTGATGTCGGGATCGCCGAGCAGCATGCTGTAACTTTCGGCGCGGGGCTCGCGACAGAAGGCATGAAACCATTCGTTACCATATACTCGACTTTCCTGCAGCGCGGGTATGACCAGATTGTTCACGATGTAGCCATTCAGCAGCTGCCGGTGCGTTTCGCGCTTGACCGGGCCGGCCTTGTCGGTGCGGACGGTCCAACCCATGCCGGTTCCTTCGATCTGGCCTATCTGTGCTGCCTGCCAGGGTTTGTCGTCATGGCCGCGGCCGATGAAGCCGAGCTCATGCATATGGTAGCCACTGCGGCCTCAATCAACGACCGGCCCAGCGCAGTGCGTTACCCACGCGGAGAGGGTGTCGGTGTTGACTTGCCTGACAAGGGGGTTCCCCTGGAAATCGGCAAGGGCCGCATCGTCCGTGAGGGAAGCTCCGTCGCAATCCTGAGCCTTGGCACGCGGTTGGCCGAAGCCTTGAAAGCGGCCGAGGATCTCGGCCAGCAGGGGCTTTCGGTAACGGTTGCCGATGCCCGCTTTGCCAAGCCCTTCGACGAGGATCTCATTCGCGATCTTGCTAAATCCCACAAAATTTTTATTACGGTCGAGGAAGGCTCCGGCGGCGGCTTTGGCGCTCACGTCCTGGAATTCATGGCGAAGGAGCGTTTACTCGAAAATGGGCTCAAGGTGCGCACATTGACCCTGCCGGACACATTCATCGATCAAAACTCGCCATCAGCCATGTATGATGAAGCGGGCCTTAATGCTCCGGGGATCGTTGAGACAGTGCTCGAAATGCTGGACATTTCCGAAGCCGTCGGGACCCGGCCAAAACGGGCCTGAAAAAGCCCGGAGAGATCATCTGTCTGAATTGGTAAGCTGCAACGGGCGATTGGCGTTGGCTCTTTCAAGGTGACGCCGTCTGAAGCCTTGCGCACTTTCTCCGACCAGGCGCCTGAAGGCCTCTTCAAAAGGGCCAACAGATCCGTAACCGACCGATATGGCGATTTCATCAAGCTTCATTTCGACCTGGTCGACATCTTCCAATATAATTTTTGCATCTGCGATCCGGTAGTGATCGAGAAGGTCGTTCAGCCGCCGAAATCCAAATCCGATATGGATGAGGTGCCGCACGGCCTGATTTTTCAAGAGCAATCGATCACCGATCCGCTCCAGGGTCAAATCGTCTTCTCGATAAATGTGACGTCGATCGAATAGAGATCTCAGTTCTTCCAGTTTCTCTTCGTAGGTTTCGAAAGCCGGTTCCGTACTCTCTGTGCGAACGATATGGAGAGTGTAAGTCGTCATGATCCACAAGCCAAGGAGAAGCGTGATTGCCCCGTTCGAATACGGGTTGGTAAGCAGCGTAACAATAAGTGTGACTGTACAAAATGTTGCCAACATGTAGCGCCTCGGCAGACGCTGCGCATCCATGTCGTCATGTCGACCGCTCCAGAAACTGAACACACCGTGAAGTAAGAACCCGCATAGGATAAACTTGTTTAGTGTCCCCGCCCAAAATGACCACGCGGCCAGTGAAGGAGGGGCGGTATGAAAGATCAGGCCGGAAAACATCAAGCCGGCAATCGCGAAAAAGGTCACTGGCCTTGTTTGATAGGCGCGGCGAAATCCGATACCTGCCAGTATAGAGATAAGGGCAGGCATAGGCAGGGCCAGGGTAACGAGTGCAGTGCGTATCGCTCCGCTGACGAGCGGAGGAGACCACATTGTGATCAGTAGGCTCAGTGCCGATACAAGCCCCATGATGAAGAGTGCACGCCCGTGTTGCTGTGTCGTATCGCGCGCCCGAAACAAGGCCGTGAGCGCTCCTGCTACGACAAGAGATATCAATGCGCTCCACAGACCTGACGAAATCATCCCAACCCTCAAGTGACGAATATGTCTTTCACGGTATTCTCAAGCTTCCAGCTTGCCATTCGCTGTTCCTGCCCGCCATCCAAAAACAGGCAACGCGTCATTGAGTCATGGCTCACAGAGGTGTGTGCGACGAAAGTTTCGCGTTAACCATGCTTTTCCATTTTGATTATGGAATTTTCGTGTAAAATCGAAAGATACACGGGTAAAACCGCGAGAATTAGCGATTCTTTCGGAATGCCGAGGATGGGTGCCTTGGCAAAAATGGTAAACAGTGGGGTACTTATGGGTTCGCGATTAAGCGTTGCCAGAAGTGGAGACGGCAGTGAATCGGCTACTCAATCAGTGGTGCGGTTTTTCGTCGGAGCATCAGGTCTTGTCCTGCGGGGCCTTGGCGTAGCCGTGCTCATGGGCGTGGTCTTCGGTTTGCTGATTGGCGTTGGCGGGCTCTGGCTCGGGGTAGAGAGCGAGCAGCAGATTATTATGGGTGGCCTGAGCGGCTGGATCTCAAGCTTCATCGCCATGATCTATATTGTCTTGCATGTCCGACGCGAACGAACCGCGGGCCATTAATCCCCGGCCGATTTTCAGATCTCTTGTTATATGTCAGGTGGCCGGGTATTGATCCGTCATGCAAAAGCGTGCGGACATACTCCTTGTTGAGCAAGGCCTGGTTGAAAGCCGGGCAAGGGCCCAGGTCGAAATCTCGGCCGGCCAGGTCTTTGTCGGCAAGGATCCGGTGCGCAAGGCGAGTCAAAAGTTACATGAGGGGACCGAATTGCACCTGAAGGCGCGTGCCCTGCCGTGGGTTTCACGTGCTGCGCTGAAATTGGACCACGCCCTGGATCACTTCGATCTCGGGCTTGAAGGGCGATGCGTCCTGGATCTCGGAGCTTGCACAGGGGGCTTTTGTGAAGTTGCCCTGAAGGCTGGCGCCGCGCATGTCTTCGCCGTAGACGTCGGGCGCGGTCAACTTCATGCCTCGCTAAAGGGTCAGGAACGCCTCACGTCCATGGAAGGGGTTAATGCTCGAAATCTTGTGAGGAGTGATTTTGACAGGCCGATAGATGTAATTGTGTCAGATCTCAGTTTTATATCGCTCAAGATCGGGCTTTCTCCCGCACTTGAGATTTGCGAGCCCGGCGGCACTCTCATAGCCCTCATCAAGCCCCAGTTTGAGGCGGGCAAGGAGCGGGTCGGACGCGGCGGTATTGTCAAGGACCCGTCTGTACACAAAGAGATAGTCAGTGATATTGAAACGTGGATAAATGAAAAAAAGCCGTGGCAGGTCCTGGGTGTAACACCCAGCCCGATCACTGGCAGCGACGGAAATCAGGAGTTTCTCATTGCCGCAGAAAAGAAGAAGAGTTGACACCCCGAAGGTTCGCCGGTCGCTGATGCTCGAAATTGTCGAGCTGGGCGCGCAGGGTGATGGCCTTGCCAAAGGACCTGATGGACCGGTCTATGTGCCGCGGACAGTACCCGGTGATGAAGTCAACGCACAGGTTGTCGGGCAAAAGGCAGAAAGCTTTGAACTGGTGAAGGCCGGACCGGATCGCCAGGATCCGCCGTGTCCTCACTTCGTTGATTGTGGCGGCTGTGCCTTGCAGCATCTTTCCCGGGATGCCTATCGCACACACAAAATGAAAACTCTTGAGGAAACCTTCCGCAAGGCAGGCCTTGAGCTTCCTGCGGTCAAGTCTGTCTGGGGACATGAAGCCTCGCGGCGACGAACCACGGTCAAGGCGCGTGGCAGAGGCAAGGGTGCGGTCCTGGGATATCAAACCACCGGCTCTCATCATCTGGTTCCTGTCGACCGGTGCCTCATCCTGACTGAAGGGCTTCAGAACGCCCTGTCGGATGTGCGTCAACTGGCATCTTCCATACTTGAGCCCGGCGAGGAAGCAAGCATCGCGCTAACGGAGTGCGAAAATGGTATTGATGTCAGCATTACGCTCGATCCGGATCTCTACGAGGAGCGGCGTCTGGAGGTCCTCGAAAAGCTCGGCGCGGCGGCGAAGACTGCCGATATTGCCCGCATAACCGTGAACGGCGAGCCGGCCCTTGTGGCGAGGACGCCGGTGGTTCGGTTTGACGGCATTGCTGTATCGCCGCCCTACAATGCCTTTCTTCAGCCTGGCCTTGAGGGAGAGAGTGTCCTGAGGGAACTGGTTTTGAAAAATCGACCCGAAAAAAAGAACGGCCGTGCTGTCGATCTTTTCGCGGGATGTGGAACTTTCTCCCTGCCGCTGGCCCGATCCTTTGATGTCATTGCCTATGAGAGTGAGGGCGCACAGGTCACTGCACTCGAAAATGCGGCGCGCGTGGCATCACTTTCGGGCCTGAAAACCGTGCGCCGGGATCTCGTCCGGGAACCTTTGGGAGACCTGGAGCTCAGGAAGATTGACTATGTCGTTCTCAACCCGCCGCGCGCTGGTGCAAAAGGACAGGCCGAAGAACTCGCCAGATCAAAAGTTTCCGCGATCACCTACATTTCCTGCAATCCAGGCACCCTGGCCCGCGACGCAAAAATACTGCAGAGCGGGGGCTATAATTTGGCCTCAATAACTTTACTGGATCAGTTCGTCTACTCCGCACACAGCGAATGTATTGCGATCTTCAGAAAAGATCAGACCTGACGTCCGGTCAGTGCGCGAGTGTGAAAGTTTTGCAGGGCCTCAATAATATCCCGGGCGGGCTCAATGACCTGTGACAGGTCGATGGCAAGGGTCGTGGAATCTTGCAAGCGCCAGATATTAACCTGAATGACCCTGAGGGCACTTGTTTCATCGGCTTCCTTGAGAGCCCCTTCCAGGGTGTGTTTCAGGCTGCACAGAATTGTCGGGGATGCCACATCTTCGGACAGTGTCATGTATTCGATCGAGCGCCAGTCGACGATACCAAGGCCGTCGATCTTCAAACCATGCAGGGTTGCCGAAAGATGAGCCTCACGACGACCGAGCAGCGGGTAGTTGTACAGCGCGACCGCGAAAGCACCGAGTGCAACAAGGACCAGGAGTGGTTGCGAAAGAATCAGCCCGGCCAGAACGGAGGCTCCACCGAAAATAGCAGACCCTGCAACAAGCCTGCGTCCCCGGTCGGGTGTAATATGAACATCAAAGCGTTCGACCTCGGTCATGCGCCCTCGATAATTATTCTAATCCCGTCACAGCGCTTCAAACCCCTGAAGTCCCGGTCTGAGCGCGGTGTCGCAGGAGCTGGTCTGCGAGAACACACGCTACCATTGCTTCGCCGACAGGAACAGCCCGGATACCGACGCATGGGTCATGGCGGCCCTTGGTGGCGGTTTTGGTCGCTTTTCCATCCCGCGTGATGCTGTCTACCGGCGTCAGAATGGATGAAGTGGGTTTTACGGCAAATCGGGCGACGATGTCCTGCCCCGATGATATGCCGCCAAGGATCCCGCCGGCATGATTGGACATAAAGCGTGGGCTTCCGGGACCAGTTGAGTTGCCAGGCGTGATCGCATCGGCATTTTCTTCACCGGTGAGGGCAGCAGCGGCGAAGCCGTCACCGATCTCAACGCCCTTGACGGCGTTGATGCTCATCAGGCCCTGGGCAAGTTCAGTGTCAAGCTTGCCATAGACTGGCGCGCCGAGCCCGGCCGGGATACCTTCAGCGACAACTTCAATGACAGCACCGCACGACGAGCCAGCCTTGCGGATCCCGTCGAGATAGGTTTCCCATGTTTTTGCAGCCTCTGCATCGGGGCACCAGAAGGGGTTGTCGCCAATAATGTCCCAGTCCCAATTGTCGCGATTGATCAGATGGGGTCCCATCTGCACCAGAGCGCCGCGGATGCGAACCGTGTCGCCAAGAATGCTGGCCAGCACTTTGCGTGCAATCCCTCCGGCCGCCACGCGCATTGCCGTCTCGCGTGCCGAGGAACGCCCGCCGCCGCGATAGTCGCGCAAGCCATATTTGGCTTCGTAGGTAATATCAGCATGGCCCGGACGATAGGTGTCACGAATATCATTGTAGTCTTTTGAACGTTGATCCTGGTTCTCGATGAGGAGTGAAATCGGTGTTCCTGTCGTGACCTGCCCGTTGGTGCGATCATCGGAAAACACGCCGGAAAGGATTTTTACAGCATCGTCTTCGCGGCGCTGGGTGACATACTTCGATTGCCCCGGCTTGCGCTTGTCGAGCCAGACCTGAAGATCTTCCTCGCTCAGCGCTATGCCCGGCGGCGTGCCATCGACAACACACCCGATCGCGGGTCCATGGGACTCGCCCCATGTCGTAACGCGGAAAAGATGGCCAAAAGTGTTGTGAGACATGGGCTTGCTGCTTATCCAACCGTGATATCAGGCGCGTCTTCAGCCTTCATACCGACCACATGATATCCGGCATCCACATGATGAATTTCGCCGGTAACTGCAGCGCCCAGGTCGGACAGCAAGTAAAGTGCCGAATTGCCGACCTCCTCGATTGTCACGGTACGGCGCAGTGGTGAATTATATTCATTCCATTTCAGAATATAACGAAAGTCGCCAATGCCCGAGGCTGCAAGCGTCTTGATCGGCCCTGCGGAAATCGCATTGACGCGAATATTCTGTTTTCCAAGGTCCATCGCAAGATAGCGCACACTTGTCTCAAGCGCTGCTTTTGCGACTCCCATGACATTGTAGTGCGGCATGACCTTTTCTGCGCCGTAGTAGGTTAGCGTCAGCATGCTGCCGCCATCGCTCATCAGCTTTTCTGCACGCAGCGCAACAGCCGTAAACGAGAAGCACGAAATATTCATGGTCAGTTGAAAATTCTTGAAGCTGGTATCGACATAGCGACCATCAAGCTCGTCCTTGTCGGAAAAGGCGATCGCATGGACGATAAAATCGAGCTTGCCCCACGTTTCTTCAAGCGTGTGGAAGACGGCATCGATGCTGCCCTCGTCTGTCACGTCGCACGGAAGGATGATTTCGGACCCGACGGATTCGGCCAGCGGCGTCACACGTTTTTGAATGGCTTCGCCCTGATAGGTGAAGGCGAGTTCCGCGCCCGCCTTGTGTGCCGCTTCAGCAATACCCCAGGCGATCGAGCGTTTGTTGGCGACGCCCATTATGAGCCCGCGCTTGCCCTTCATCAGATTTGGAAAGTCACCCATTGATCAAATAGTCCTCTCATACCTGATAGCGACAGTAGCGCCGCATCCTACACGAACCACCAGACCAATCAACGTGTGTTATCAAAGGGATAGGGGATATTACAGACTTGTTACAGGGATTTGATCAGCTCAAAAGCCCTGCGACCCTAAAACATGAAGTCCGAGCGCACGTCATAGGCGTTGCGGGCCGACCAACTTTCGACCATGTCCTTGAAATCCTGGTCGTTGGCCGACGGCAATATGATCTTGAGGGTCACATACTGATCGCCGTATAGCTTTTCCTCACCTTTTGCGGCGCGCGGCAGGCCTCGGCCCTTGAGGCGCAGGGCTGTATCGGCATTGGATCCAGGGGGGATGGTCATGGCAACCGGCCCATCAAGGGTCGGGACCATGACCCTGGCACCCAGAACGGCTTCATCAACCGCAACGGGCAGAATCAGATAAATGTCGTCGCCTTCACAGGTGAAATGACGGTGTGGCTCTACGTTGATCTCAAGAATGGCATCGCTGGCCGCGCCTGACTTGCCATGGCCTTTAAGCCGAATTTGCTGGCCGGACTTGACGCCGGCAGGAATTTTCACATCGAGCCGCTTGCCGCTCGGCAGTTTAACGCGCCGGGACGTTCCGCGCGCCGATTCCTCAAAACTGATCGAAAGATTGTAGCGGCTGTCCTGCGACGTTGATACGTCGGCAGGTTCCGGCTTTGGACTTGCCTGTGGCTTTGGGCTTGCCTGTGGTTTTGGTTTTGTCTGGGTCTTTGGTTGCGATTTTTCGGTCGCATTATCTCTGGCCTGTGCCTCCGGCCTGGTTGCAGACTTCGCTGCTTCCTGAGCCTTTGCTTTTAGTCCGGCGAACAGGTCATTGAAGACATCGTCTGCACGAGGACGACGTGCCGGCTCCTCGCCACTTTTTTCTGAAGCCGCGTCTTGTCGACCCCAGCTGTACGCCTTGAAGTCTTCACCTTGTTTTTTTTGTGGTTTGCTGTGATCGCCTCCGGCGCGCGCGCGCGCCGCCCAGGCATCTGCGGCGCTTTTGTGGTCGGACCGTGCAGCCTGTTTTTTGGTGCGGGCATTGGCGGCGCGAGAATTTTGGCGGCGCATGATTGGCATGCCGCCGGCATCAATCTCACCACTGTCAAACTGCGAGCGCTTGGTCAGATCACCGAGGATGTCATAGGCGGCGTTGATTTCCTGAAATGTATTGGCAATGAGGCCGCTGTCACCGGCAACATCGGGATGATATTGCTTGGCGAGATTGCGAAATGCGGATTTGACGTCCTGCGGTGAGGCCTTTCGGTTAACGCCAAGAACTGTATAGGGGTCGCGCATAACACTCTTTTGGTTCATTCCCGGTGCCCGCTTGCCTCTGAAGGCCGCAGACGTGCCGGTAAAGTCGGAATCCTGATCCACGAAGAATAGGAAATCCGACATACCAAATGGTTAAAGGCGAGGGGTTTTGTTTAGATTGCGTTGTTCATAATGCTGCGCGAGCGAACACGCGCACCCTTGCATGCCGCCTTGCCGCCGGAAAATAGGGACTTAGATGAACTTTACCTGGAGAATTTCGTACGACCTGCCGCCTCCAGGCGTGTTGACGTCAACGGAATCGCCGGTTTCCTTGCCGATAAGGGCGCGCGCTATCGGGGAGGAAATTGCAATGCGGCCTTCCTTCACGTCGGCCTCATGATCGCCGACAATCTGATATTGGCTTTCTTCTTCGGTATCTTCGTCAACCACACGGACGGTTGCGCCGAATTTTACAGTGTCGCCGTCAAGGGTGGCAGGGTCGATGACCTGGGACCGTGAGATCAGGTCTTCAAGTTGCATCACACGGGTCTCAATGAACGACTGACGCTCTTTGGCAGCGTGATATTCGGCGTTTTCCGACAGGTCGCCATGTTCGCGCGCCGAGGCAATCATCCGGATCGTCTCCGGCCGATCAATAGTTTTCAGCTGTTTCAGCTCACTTTCAAGGGCTTCGTGCCCGGACGCCGTCATTGGAACTTTTTCCATAGTCTCACTACCTGATTTTATTAAAGACAATACGTCCTCACGCCCGATTGTTTGAGCGATCTACATTACCTATGCGTGTGAAGAATTTATACTTCGCGGTCGGGCGACGCTTACGCCGCATACATCTGGCCTTTAAGTATACGATTGCAAGGGTCGAACTTCAAGAGTTGTCACATCTTCTTCGCAAATTGCCCGCGCCGCCACCTTGGCGGCTGCCATGGTCGTATAGTACGGAATGCGCTGTTCCAGCGCAGTACGCCGGATGGCCATGGAATCCTGCAGCGACTTGACACCCTCTGTGGTGTTGAAGACCAGATCGACCTCGCCATTTTTCATCGCATCGACAATGTGAGGCCGTCCTTCAAAAACCTTGTTGACGGTTTCCGCCTCGATCCCGGCCTCGCGCAGGCTCTCGGCGGTGCCACTCGTGGCAATGAGCCTGAAGCCTTTTTCTTTAAGGCTGCGGGCGGCTGCCAGGATCCCGGTCTTGTCCCGTTCCTTGAGTGAGATGAAAACGGTTCCTGATGTTGGCAAGGTAACACCGCCGCCGAGCTGACTTTTGGCAAAGGCGGCGACGAACCTTGTATCGATCCCCATGACCTCGCCGGTTGAGCGCATTTCGGGGCCCAGTATGGTATCCACGCCAGGGAAGCGGGCGAAGGGGAAGACGGCTTCCTTGACTGTGACGTGCCCCTCATTGTGGGTGGTCAGATCAAAATCCGTCAGCTTTTCACCGGCCATCAGACGCGCTGCGATTTTTGCAATTTGTACGCCGATGCTCTTGGCGACGAACGGTACGGTGCGGCTGGCGCGCGGGTTAACTTCCAGCAGATAGATAACATCGTCCTTGATGGCAAACTGGACATTCATCAGGCCGATGACATTGAGCTTGAGAGCCAGCGCCTCGGTCTGGCGTTTCAGCTCTTCGATAAGTTCCGGGCGCAGGGACCAGGGCGGCAGGGAGCACGCCGAGTCGCCGGAGTGAACCCCGGCCTCTTCAATATGTTCCATGATCCCGGCGACAAAGACCTGGGTGCCGTCACACAGGCAATCCACATCAACTTCAATGGCGTCCTGCAGATAACCGTCGATGAGATAGCCATCGGCAAAGGCCGGGATGTCGCCCGACGCTGCAGCCGTGCGCTGGAGATAGCGATCCAGTTCATCTTCGGAGCGCACGATTTCCATGCCGCGTCCGCCAAGTACGTAGGAGGGCCTGATGACCACGGGAAAGCCGACCTCAAGCGCCGCCGCGGACGCCTCTTGCGGTGAATAGGCCAGAGCGTTCTTCGGCTGGCGCAGATCAAGCTCCTGCAACAGCTTCTGGAAGCGCTCGCGGTCTTCGGCCAGATCGATGGCATCGGGCGATGTCCCCAGGATCGGGATCCCTTCATCCTCAAGGCGTTGGCAAAGCTTGAGCGGGGTCTGACCGCCAAGCTGAACGATGACGCCGTGCAGCGTGCCGTTCTTCTGTTCGGTATGAATGAGCTCCAGCACATCTTCGGCCGTCAGCGGCTCAAAATAGAGCCGGTCCGAGGTATCATAGTCGGTCGAGACCGTTTCCGGATTGCAGTTCACCATGATGCTTTCCAGACCGGCGTCGCTCATGGCGAAGCAGGCGTGACAGCAGCAATAGTCAAATTCGATGCCCTGACCGATGCGGTTGGGACCGCCGCCGAGGATAATCACCTTTTTGGCGTCTGTCGGCGCGCTTTCGCATTCCGGCTCATCAGTGAAGGCCGGCGTCTCATAGGTCGAATACATGTAAGGCGTTTTGGCCTCAAACTCTGCCGCACACGTATCAATCCGCTTGTAGACGGGCCGCACGTTCAGGGCCTGGCGATGGGCGGTGACTTCCTTTTCGGATTTGCCGGTCAGTTTGGCGAGCCGCATATCCGAAAATCCCGCTGACTTGAGCCGGCGCATGGCAACGGCCTCGCTCGGCAGCCCCTCGGCCCGGACCGTGGCTTCCCTGTCCATCAGGTCTCTGATCTGGTCGAGGAACCAGGGGTCAACGAAACAGGCCTTGTGAATGTCTTCATTCGACATGCCAAGACGCATGGCCTGGGCGATACCCACGAGGCGGTCCGGCGTGGGCCTGGCAAGCATGGCAAAAATGGCAGCGGTGTCATTGTCTTCGCCGAGGCCAGGAATGTCGTACTCATCAAGTCCGGTGAGCCCGGTTTCGAGGCTGCGAATGGCCTTTTGCAGGCTCTCCTGGAAGGTCCGGCCGATGGCCATGCTTTCCCCGACCGACTTCATGGAGGTCGTCAGATGCGGCTCGGCGCCAGGGAATTTTTCAAACGCAAAGCGAGGGATCTTGGTGACGACGTAGTCAATGGTCGGCTCGAAGGAGGCAGGCGTCACGCCTGTGATATCATTGAGCAATTCATCGAGCGTGTAGCCGACCGCCAGCCTGGCCGCAACGGTGGCGATGGGGAACCCCGTCGCCTTGGACGCCAGCGCCGAGCTCCGCGACACACGCGGGTTCATCTCGATAACCACCAGCCGCCCGTCTTTGGGATTGACCGCGAACTGCACATTCGAGCCACCGGTTTCAACACCGATCTCGCGCAGCACCGCAATCGAGGCGTTGCGCATGACCTGATATTCCTTGTCGGTCAGCGTCAGGGCAGGGGCGACAGTCACTGAATCGCCGGTATGAATGCCCATGGGGTCGATGTTCTCGATGGAACAGATGATGATGCAATTGTCCGCCGCATCGCGAACCACTTCCATTTCATACTCTTTCCATCCGACTACAGATTCTTCAATCAGAACCTCGGTCGTTGGCGAGGCATCAAGGCCGCGCTCGACAATCGCGTGAAATTCTTCAACATTATAGGCGATGCCGCCACCGAGGCCGCCCATGGTGAACGAGGGCCGCATGATGGCCGGCAGGCCAATCTTCTCAAAAGCTTCCTCGGCTTCGGCGCGGTTATGCGCCAGCATCGAGCGCGGACTTTCCAGACCGATCTTGTCCATGGCATTGCGGAACAGCTGACGGTCCTCGGCCTTGTCGATGGCTTCCTTTTTGGCGCCGATCATCTCAACACCGTATTTCTCCAGCACGCCCATCTTCGCCAGACTGAGCGCGGTGTTGAGTGCTGTCTGGCCGCCCATGGTCGGCAGCAGCGCGTCGGGGCGCTCTTTCTCGATGATCTTGGCCACAAACTCCGGCGTGATCGGCTCGATATAGGTCGCATCGGCCATCTCCGGGTCGGTCATGATGGTCGCCGGGTTCGAGTTGACCAGAATAATCCGGTAGCCCTCTTCCTTCAGCGCCTTGACCGCCTGCGTCCCCGAATAATCAAACTCGCACGCCTGGCCAATCACAATCGGGCCAGCGCCGATGATGAGGATACTTTTTATGTCGGTTCTTTTGGGCATTTAAATTCCAGCTACTGATTTGATCAGTGTAATTATGTGTTGAGCAATTTCGGTCGACAGAGCATCTTGTAGTCTGGCGCCAACGCCATACAAGACAGGTAAGATAATCGTTGTGAGAGCACCAAGCGTAACTCGCTTTGCTGTGAGAATTTTACGGATGGACTCGAGATCTACAATGAAGAGTTCTTTTGAAATGTCTGAAACAAGGTTGGGGTCATTGATGCCCTCAACGGTCTTTATCAAGCGGTCAATTTCTGAACGGATTTCGACAACTTCCGGAGAATTGTCATCTAGCCTAACGACACGATCAGAAGCCGGTGCAAATTTTTCAGAAACAGCGATTTCAGCCTGTTCCATCTTCAATTCTAAAATATAATGCAGAAGGTTTCCCCTCTCGTATCCAGAGAAATTCAAGTGGCCAGTAATACTTTCATCATTTGTATCATTATCGAGTGTGACAATGCCTTTATGATCAAGATTATAGAGGATCTCCAGTAATCGATTCTTTGATATGTTCAGGTTAAGTTCCGCAACTAGTGGGGCGAAATTTATAAAGTCGCCATCATCAGCATACTCATAACGCTGTGGATTGAGCGTTAATTCCAAAATGATGCGATTTTCAAGTTCGCTATAATCATCATCGAGGTCGAATATTGGAAACAAGGTCTTATCAATCCCTACTGGTTCAGCATCCAGTTCTGAAAAAAGCGATGGCTGCTGTCCAGCGGCGAGCTTTTCTCCATAGTACACTCCCTCTGCCGTAAGAGTGATGGTGAAGACATCGTGGTTAGTTGGAGGAATATTGGTATTTTGAACGACAAAGCCTTGTTGTTCGTACTTCTTCGTAAGCGTATTTATGTCGTGTGAAGAAAGGTTCAGTTTGGATTTCGCGACCGTGACATACGGGTCAATTATAGAGTCAAGACCTGTTCCGCGAGCATTCAGGTATACAGCCAAGAAGAGCCGCTCGCTGTCGACCATATAATTCAAAGCCACCATTCGTTATTCCATCATCCCGACAAAGCGGTCAAAGAGGTAGTGTGAGTCTTGTGGGCCCGGCGAGGCTTCGGGGTGGTACTGGACCGAGAAGATCGGTTTGCCGTCAACCATGAGGCCGCAGTTGGTGCCGTCAAACAGCGACAGGTGACTTTCCTTGACGCCTGACGGAAGAGTGTCGGCATCCACTGTGAAGCCGTGGTTCATCGAGGTAATCTCGACCTTGTCTGTAGTGAGGTCCTTGACCGGATGATTGGCACCATGGTGGCCCTGATGCATTTTTTTGGTTTTCGCGCCAAGCGCCAGCGCCAGCATCTGGTGGCCAAGGCAAATGCCGAAGATCGGCTTGCCTGATGCGATGAGCTTTTGAATTTCCGGCACGACGTAGCTGCCCGTTGCCGCCGGGTCGCCGGGACCATTGGACAGGAAGATGCCGTCGGGATCCATGGCCAGGATGGCCTCGGCGCTGGTTGAGGCAGGAACAACGGTGACATCACAGCCGAGCCCGGCCAGATCGCGCAGGATGTTGCGCTTGATGCCGAAGTCCATGGCGACCACATGGCGTTTTACTTCGTCTCGCGTGCTAAAGCCCTCGCTCCAGACCCACGGCGTCTCGTCCCAGGTGTAGGCCTCGCCCGTGGTCACTTCCTTTGCCAGGTCCATCCCCTCCAGGCCTGCAAACGCTTTCGCTTCCGCCTGCAGGGCCGCAATATCAAAAACGCCGTCAGGCGCATGGGCGATGACGGCGTTTGGCATTCCTTTTTCGCGGATCAGCCGGGTCAGCGCCCGGGTGTCGACCCCTGAAATGGTAATAATATTCTGCGTTTTCAGCCAGCTGTCGAGATCGGCGGCAGAGCGGTAATTCGAAGGTTCCGTAATATCGGTTTTCAGAACCGCGCCGCGCACGGCGGATGTCGTGCCCTCGAGGTCCTCGGCATTGGTGCCGACATTGCCGATGTGGGGGAAGGTGAAAGTGATGATCTGGCCTGCATAGGACGGATCGGTGAGGATTTCCTGGTAGCCGGTGATGGCGGTGTTGAAACAGACCTCGCCAACGGCGGAGCCTGTGGCCCCCAGACCATGGCCTTTGAGGAGTGTGCCGTCTGCCAGAACAAGGAGGGCGGTGGGTCTGCTCATTTGGTGCGCGCTCCAAAAAGGGCTTCGCAACCCGCGTGTCGCGGTTTTGCGAGTTTGATTTTCGTGTCCGGCATGCGGACCCCCTTCGAAAAAGAGAAGTTTCAAATTTTTGATGAAAAAGCCCGGGCAGGGCCTAAACGCGCCGGACCCTATGCCAAAGCGTTTGCACGGTCAAGACTTCAATTTTCAAAAAACATCGTTTAAAAACAATAGCTTATGACATAGAAAATAATTGCGGATGGCTGCCGGATGGACTAGGGTCCGGTACTTCGCCAAATGGCGCCAAAAGGCAGAAGGTGATTCATGCGAGAAGAATTAAACGAGGCGCTCAAGACAGCATTGAAGGCGCAGGACAAGCGCCGTCTTTCGACCCTCAGACTTATCCTGGCGGCGATCAAGGACCGCGATATTGCGGCCCGTTCAGAAGATCGCAATGAAGGGGTTTCAGATGAGGAAATCCTGTCGATCCTTCAGAAGATGGTCAAGCAGCGCAAGGAATCCTCGACCATGTATGAAGAGGCCGGTCGCCTCGAGCTGGCCGAGCAGGAGCGCGAGGAAATCGCCATCATTGATGAATATCTGCCAAAGCAGATGAGCGACGATGAAGTGCGTACCGCTACGCAAGAGCTGGTCAAAGACATTGAAGCTGCCGGCCTGAAAGATATGGGCCGCACCATGGCCGCTCTCAAGGAACGCTACGCCGGTGTGATGGATTTCAAGGTAGCGTCAGCGACCGTCAAAGAGCTTTTGGGCTAGTCTCTGTGCACTTTCAGGCTCTCAGGTCCGGTGGAATGACCCGGCCATAGTAGGCCAACAGGACACGTTGTGATTCCTCGAAATACTCGTCAGTAATTGATCCCTCATTTCGAACCGACAGCGACCATATCGCATCGCTGATAGTGACTCCGATGACAGACAAATGTGTTAGGTCAGGAACAAAAGTTACATTGAAATAATGTTTGAGTCCGGCGGACATCAGTTTTCCGATCGCCACGTCGGCCTCGTAGTTTCCAGTTTGAATGGTCCGAGGGCCGCTTGCACCGAGGAGCAATTCGGTGGCGACTGGATGATTTGCATAAAATTGCCTGCCGCGAGCATAGCCAGAGTGAATGAGTGACTGCCAGTCTGCAAGGGCTTCAGGCGGCAAAGGTTGTTTGGCTTCAACAACCAGTGCCTTTCGATAGCGGTCAGCGAGGGCCGTAAAGACAGAATCAACCGTCGGGAAGAAATGATAGAGCGACGCAGGCGGAATGCCCGCTCGAGACGCGATTTCCAGAAGGCTGATCGTTTCAAGGCTGTGTTCTTCGATCAACTGGTCAGTTATATCCAGAACCGCATCAAACCTCTTGCGCGATCTCTCTTGAACCGGGTACCGGGGCTGACGGTTTGTTGGCAGTGCAGCGTTTGTCATAAACCAAAATAAAATCGAATATTGTTGTAAAATACGTTGAATAGTAACTAAATATCGCCCTATAGTCGATAAAAATCGGGTATATAATTGTATGGAGGCGGAAAATGAGAAGTGGATGTTGTTTTCTCGGGCAAATGGTCTTGTTGGCTGGGCTAGGCTATCCGCTTGGGTCGGCAGGCCTGGCTGTTGCAGAGACTCCGGACCTCACGAGGTTTGAAGATGTCCAGTGGGAAGTCTATCGCGACTCCGAACGCGCAATGTCGGTCAAATATCCTTATACTTGGCACCGTGTGCCTGGTCGCACTGCAGAGGAATTTTTTAGTGTCACCGGTGTTCAGCGATTGCCTGTGATGAGTGTCAGTGTCAGGCCGCGCGTTACTCAATTGCCATTGGAGCAAAGTGCGGCTGCGGCGACGAGAGCGCTCGGCCCCGATGCGAAGCTATTTGGCCACAAATCCGTTGAGCTTAACGGGACAAAGGCACAAGTCGTCTTTGCTGATTGGATCTATCCGGCCTATGGGGGACTGCCGGTGCGGACGCTATTTGTTTCGGTTTACCGGGACGAGGAGTGGTTTTTGATTTCCGCGACCGAAGGGCAGTCAGCTGATGGTTTTCTCCCGGAGCTGGAAGAAGCTGTATTCTCGGCGAATTTTACCGCTAACTAATTTGAGAAAAGTTTTGGTGCAGATCATAATGTGCGAACAGGACAGCAGATGCTTTCATTCAATAAATTAATTATTACGCTGACTTTCATTCTAGCCGCAGCCTCAACGGCAAATGCAGACCGATTTTCCTTTGTCGCCCTGGGTGATACTGCCTACAACGGGGCCCCGGACTATGCAGCCTATAACGCCCTTATCGACACGATCAACAGTTCCAAACCAGCTTTCTCCATTCATATTGGTGACTTTTGGGGTGCTCGGGTCTGCAGTGATGACAATTATGCAGAGGTTAAAACGTTCTTTGATCGCTATAAGGCTCCTGTGATCTATACGCCCGGTGACAATGAATGGACTGACTGCTTCAATAGTGTGACAGGTGGCTATGAGGCGTCTGAACGTCTAAATCGGTTGCGTGACATCTTCTTTGCAAGACCCGAAAGTCTGGGAAAAAAGACACGGCCCCTGGTTCGCCAGTCGGATATTTCCGGTTACTTGAAGTTTCGTGAAAATGTGCGTTGGTATCATAAGGGTGTTCTGTTCTTGACCCTCAATGTGTCTGGTTCCGGCAACAACATCCAGTTTGACGACGCGGCGGGATTGTCTGAGGCGGGCGAGCGCAATGCCGCCAACATCGCCTGGCTACGGGATGGTTTTCGGATTGCCCGCGAGAGTGACATCGCCGCTGTCGTGGTTTCATTCCATGCGGAAATTCTGATGAACGGTCAATTGCCGCTCGACAGCTACAATGGCCCCTTGAGAGGCGTTTACGGTAAACTGGTACAAGAGTTGCGCGTCGCGGGGGGGCGTTTTGGCAAGCCTGTCTTGCTCATCCATGGCGACTCTCATGAGTTCATTGTTGACAGGCCGTTGATCGAGTCGCGCGGCGAAAGCGAGACAGCCAAATACGCCAACATCATTCGGCTTGAAGTCTTCGGGGCGCCTGAAATCAAGTCCGTCCAGGTCAATGTCGATACAAAGAGCCCGTGGGTCTTCTCCTTCAGTCCGCTTTACAACGCAGAATGACGCAGAAGACCATCGTCGCTATTTGATTTCATAAATCTCATACCCGACGCCGTCCTCGGTGACGTGTCCAACGCCGACAGCGACGATGCCGTTGAGCCAGGAATATTTCTCTGATCCCGTCTCAAAGATCGGCGCGGTTCTGAAATAATAGCTCGACGGGTCAGGCAGCCCATTTGATCGATCGAACAAAGCCGCGAACTGTTCCGGCGGCGCAGTAATCCGGCCCTTGTACTGGACGAAGATATTGGCGCCGTCATCGGTCTGGAGCGTGGCTCTCACATCGAGATTGAGGATACCGAGGTCAGGGTTGAGGAGAAACCAGTCTGCACCTGATGGCAGAATGATTCCCTTGAGCCTGGGACCTTCAAAGCTGCCGCCGGTGACATCGGCGATGCCGCGCATCCCCATGGCGCCGTTGCCGATATCCACGGTCGGCTTGAGGCCAGCCTGAAAATTCATCAGGAATTCCGATTGCAGTCCACTCATGGTAAAATCTCCCTAATTGTTTCGCGAATGCTAGACCCCGCCTGCATTTTTGGGAAGCGCTGCTTGACTCTTTTGGAAGGGCGCACTATCTAACCTCTTGCCGGCGAGAGATGCGGTAGACCCTTTGTGGCACCGACACCAATTGGCCAGACGGCACTAGAAGACTGAGAGTCTATTGATTTTTTGAACCCTGGCGGGAGACTGCCGGGCGTTTAGTGTCGTTTATCCCTTTGAAATATTGGGATATTTATTGGTCGATTGAAAAAAAAGAGCCTCGCTGAATGAGTTTCCGCCCATGAGCTTTCCAGGGCATTTTCTGGATGAATTGCGCACCCGCCTGTCGATTACCGACGTGGTGGACAAACGCGTGACGTGGGACCGGGCAAAGTCCAATGCCCGGCGCAAGGATTACTGGGCCTGCTGCCCGTTCCATTCAGAAAAATCCCCCTCTTTCCATGTCGATGAAACCAAAGGGTTTTATCACTGCTTCGGCTGCGGCGCGCACGGCGACATTATCGGCTTTGTCATGGGGCAGGATAATTTGTCCTTCATCGAGGCGGTCGAACGGCTCGCCGGAGATGCCGGGCTGACGATGCCCGAGCGCACGCCCCAGATGCGGGCAGAAGAAGAAAAGCGCGCCGGTCTCGTCGAGATCATGGAAATGGCGACGCAGTTCTTTGAAAAAATATTGCATCAGTCGAGCGGCGAGGCGGCCAGGAGCTATCTCGACGGGCGCGCCCTCAGTCCAAAAACCTGGGCCACTTTCCGCATCGGTTATGCACCCGATGCGCCCTCGGCTCTGTCGGACCATCTCATTGCGCAAGGCATCAAGCCGGACCAGTTGATAGAGGCCGGGCTGTCCCTTGAAAGCGACCGCGGCGGCCTGCGTGACCGGTTCCGGGGCCGCATTATTTTCCCCATCATGGATGGCCGCAGCCGCGTCATTGCTTTTGGCGGACGCGCGATGTCGTCTGAGGCCAAAGCCAAATATTTGAATTCACCCGAGACCCCTTTGTTCCACAAGGGCCGTACCCTGTACAATATTGCGCCGGCGCGCCGCGCTGCTGCAGACCTGTCGCGCTCGGACAATGTGCACCGCTTGCCGGGCGTTGTTGTAGCCGAAGGGTATATGGATGTCATCGCGTTGTCGCTCGCCGGCATCACGCAGTCGGTCGCGCCGCTCGGCACCGCCATGACCGAAGAGCAAATTCTGCTGGCCTGGAAGATGAGCCCCGAGCCTGTGCTTTGTTTTGACGGTGATGCTGCCGGGGTCAAGGCTGCGGGCCGCGCGATGGAACGTGCCTTGCCACTGTTGCGCCCGGGACATTCGCTCGGGTTTGTATTGTTGCCGGGAGGTATGGACCCGGATGACCTGATTCGCGAAAAGGGTTCCGAAGCCATGCGGGCGATCCTGTCCAAGCCGATCCCGCTGATCGATTTTCTCTGGCGCCGGGAGATCGAAGAGGGCCCGTTCGATACGCCGGAGAAGCGCGCGGCTCTGGAAGAGCGGCTTGACTATGCAACCGGGCAAATTCGCGATGACAAGGTTCAGCGATTCTACCGCCAGGCTTTGCGCGACCGGCTCTACAAACATTTTAACACGCGCAAACCAACCGCAACGGCCTCGCGGCCAGGGCGCGGTGAAACTTTCGGACGTCAGAAACAGCCTCAGGGCATTTCAGCTGCGCTCAGAAAATCGTCTTTGGCACAGGCCAGCAGACTGTCCGGTGGTCTGGGCGCAGGCCGTGATCTTGACCTCTGCGTCGAGCGGGAGCGGGTTCTGGTTTCGTCAATCTTGCGGTTTCCCGAGCTTCTGGATGGCCATGGTGAGAGCTTCGCGGAAATGCCCCTTGAGCGTCCCGAACTTGACAGGATAAGGCGAGACATACTTGATGTTGCCGCTTCCGGCGTCGCGCTCGATATGGACACGCTGCGCAATCATTTGAAGGATAAAGGCGCGGCACATCTGGCCGATCAATTACTGCGCCATGCAGGCCAGAAGCACACCCACATATTCAGTAAAGACGCAGAGCTGAAAGACGCGGAAGAAAACTGGTCTCACGTCCTCGCGCTCCACCGCGAGATGCTCTCTTTGAAACGAGAGGCAAAAGAGGCCGAGGTTCTGTTTCAACAAGATGGCAGTAGTGAGAATTGGCAGCGCCTGCAGCGAATTCAAACTCAGTTACAGCAGGCATCAGTCATTCAATCGGGAGACGGCTAGCTTGAGTACGAGGGATCCTCGAAGTCATCGGACTTCAAGGGTGGGCGAAGCAGTCGGATCAGGAAACTAAAGAGCGGAGATTAACCGTGGCGACCAAAGCAGCACAGACTAAAACGGCGACCAAAAAGACAGCCAAAAAGGTAGCGGCAAAGACGAAGACCGTTGCCAAAACTGCGACAAAGGCAGCCACCAAAAAGGCCGCGCCGAAGACAGCGAAAAAAGCTGCAACCAAAACAGCAGCGAAGACGGCTGGCAAGAAAGTGGTTGCCAAAACGGCTGTTAAAACAGCGAAGAAATCCGTGACGAAAACAAAGACAAAAGCGAAAGCCAAAACGGCGGCAAAGACCGCAGTGAAAGCCGCCGCTCCGGCGACCAAAAAGACCGCCCAAAAACCCGCGAAGAAAGCGGCGGTAAAGACAGCACCCAAGACACCTAACAAAACAGCCAAAGAGGCTGCGGGCAAGAAAACCGCAACCAAAGCTCAGGAGAAAACGGCAAAAGTGGAAGTAGAGAGTAAGAAAAAGGCGGTTTCACAGAAAACGGTCACCAAAAAAACAGCCACCAAAAAGACGGCTACCAAAAAGGCAGCCACCAAAAAACCGGCCGCCAAAAAAGCAACCAAAGCAAAGGCTGAAGCGCCGGCGAAGTCTCCCAAGGTCGCAAAGGGTGCAAGTGCCGGGAAAGATCAAGTGGATGCGGCGGACAGGCCGCTGCTCGATATGTCTGACAGCGGCGTCAAGAAGATGATCGCCGCAGCCAAGAAGCGCGGCTACGTCACCTATGATGAGCTGAATGAAGTTGTGCCGTCGGACGAGGTATCTTCTGAAAAGATTGAAGATATTATGTCGATGCTTTCTGAAATGGGTATCAATGTCATCGAAGCTGATGATGCTGAGGAAGCCGAAAGTGGTTCCGAGGCAGGGACTGACATTGCTACAAAAACCGGGACGGCGGTTACCGCCAAACCCAAGCCGACCACCACCCTTGACCGCACGGACGATCCCGTCCGCATGTATCTGCGTGAAATGGGGACCGTTGAGTTGCTCTCGCGTGAAGGCGAGATTGCCATCGCCAAGCGCATTGAGGCTGGACGCGAAACCATGATTGGCGGCTTGTGTGAAAGCCCGCTGACCTTTGAAGCAATTATCGTGTGGCGCGACGAACTCAATGAAGGAAAAGTTCTTCTGCGTGAGATCATTGACCTCGACGCGACCTATGGTGCTGGCCCTGAGGGCCAGGCCAAGAAGCGTGCCCTTGAGGCCGAAAACGCTGCCAATCTGGCAAAACTGACAGGCGATTCGCCCGGTGCCCCGGACGGGATTCCGGGTGCAAAGCCTGCGACGGAACCTGGTAAGGAAGGTGAAGAGGGCGAGAAAAAGGCTGACGGCAGCACCGATGACGATGATGATGCTGAGGAAGAAGCAACCTTGTCACTTGCGGCAATGGAAGCCTCTCTGAAGCCTCAGGTCTTTGAAGAATTCGACCAGATCGCAGCAAGCTACAAGAAGCTTCGCAAACTGCAGGAAGCGCTCGTTGAGGCCGTCCTCAACAATCAGACCCTGACGCCAAGCCAGGAGCGCCGCTACAAGAAACTGAAGGCGGAGGTTATTGAATACGTCAAGAACCTGCACCTCAACAACAACCGGATCGAAGCGCTTGTCGATCAGCTCTATGGTATCAATCGCCGGATGGTGTCCCTTGAAGGCAAGCTAATGCGCATGGCCGACGCTCATGGTGTTGCCCGTCAGGAATTCCTGAAACAATACCTCAACAATGAGCTGGATCCACACTGGTCGCGCCGTGTCTCCCGTTTGGCCGGACGGGGCTGGAAGGAATTCATCAAGGAAGAGAAAGATCAGATCGATGAAATCCGTGAGGATATCCAGACGGTCTCCCAGGAAGTTGGTGTTGAGATTACAGAATTCCGGCGGATCGTGAACACGGTTCAAAAGGGCGAGCGCGAGGCACGCCAGGCCAAGAAGGAAATGGTCGAGGCCAATCTTCGTCTCGTGATTTCGATCGCCAAGAAATACACCAACCGTGGTCTCCAGTTCCTCGACCTCATTCAGGAAGGCAATATCGGCCTCATGAAAGCGGTCGACAAGTTTGAATATCGCCGCGGTTACAAGTTCTCGACCTATGCTACCTGGTGGATCCGCCAGGCGATTACCCGGTCTATTGCTGATCAGGCGCGGACAATCCGTATTCCGGTTCACATGATCGAGACCATCAACAAGCTGGTGCGCACCTCGCGACAAATGCTACATGAAATTGGCCGCGAACCAACACCGGAAGAGCTTTCAGAAAAGCTCGCCATGCCGCTCGAAAAAGTGCGCAAGGTTCTGAAGATCGCCAAGGAACCGATCTCTCTGGAGACGCCCATCGGCGATGAAGAGGACAGTCATCTTGGTGATTTCATCATGGACCCGAATGCGATCCTGCCAATTGATGCTGCCATTCAGTCCAATTTGAGAGAAACCACGACGCGGGTGCTCGCGTCCCTGACCGCAAGGGAGGAGCGTGTGCTGCGCATGCGTTTCGGTATAGGGATGAATACTGACCATACTTTGGAGGAAGTTGGTCAGCAGTTCTCGGTAACACGGGAACGTATTCGTCAAATCGAGGCCAAGGCGCTGAGGAAACTCAAGCACCCGAGCCGTTCCCGTAAACTCAGGAGTTTCCTGGATAACTAAGTTGTTGTCTCGCGCGTTGGTACACATATGCTTTTAACAATGATGAAGGCCAAGCTTCACCGAGCTGTGGTCACCCAGACTGATATGCACTACGAAGGCTCTATCTCCATTGATATGGACCTTCTTGATGCCGCCGGAATTCTGCCTCACGAACAGGTTGATGTACTGAACATCAATACCGGTTCGCGGTTCACGACCTACGCCATTGAGGCAGAGCGGGGGTCCTTCGGTATCAATGGTGCCGCTGCCCGTCTGGCAGAGCCAGGCGACCGCATCATCGTGGTCGCCTATGGTCAGCTGGAAGCCGAAAAGGCTCGCAATTACGCACCGACCGTGGTCTGTTTCGACGAAGATAACACCATCGTTCAATAAGGCCGCCGTTCAATGAGTTGCCTTGAACATCAAGGGAGACGCAACACATGGAGCTGGTCGCAGACGGATTGAAATTCCCCGAGGGCCCCATTGCCATGAGCGACGGGTCGGTCATTCTCGTCGAAATCGCGCGGGGCACGTTGACGCGGGTTTTGCCTGATGGCGGGACGCAGGTCATTGCTCAGCTTGGCGGCGGGCCGAACGGTGCCGCCATGGGGCCCGATGGCGCAATTTATGTCTGCAACAATGGCGGCTTCACATGGATCGAGGCGGGCGACCGCCTGATCCCGGGTGATGAGGCCGCCGATTATTCCGGCGGGCGGATCGAGCGCGTCGATCTTGCAACCGGAAAAGTTGAAATTCTCTACACAGAATGCGATGGCAATCCGCTCAAAGGGCCCAACGATATCGTCTTCGACAGGCAAGGCGGCATGTGGTTCACGGATCACGGCAAGGCCCATGGCCGTCTGCGCGACCGGGGCGCAGTCTTCTATGCAAAACCCGATGGCAGTTCTATTACGCAGGCGGTGTTCCCGATGGAAGCGCCGAACGGCATCGGTCTCTCTCCGGATGAGGACTTCCTTTATGTCGCAGAAACACCAACCGCGCGGCTCTGGAAATTCAAAATCAGCGCACCAGGACAAATAGAAGCGCAAGGCCCCTTCACCGGAGAGTGCATCGCCGGCATGGGAGGTCATCAGTACTTTGACTCTCTTGCCGTGGACGCCGAAGGCAATGTCTGTGTTGCGACGATCATCAACGGCGGCATTACGTCCATTTCACCCGATGGAAAAACCGTTCGCCATATCCCCACCGAGGATGGCCTGACCACCAATATCTGTTTTGGCGGCGAGGATTTGAAGACAGCGTATATTTGCCTCTCCTCGACAGGGCAATTGGTCAAAACCACATGGGACACAGCGGGTCTGCCACTGAATTTCCTCAACACCTGAGAGACTGAGTGTAGCGAAAATGTGCCTAGTTCAGCTCAAAGGTGATGGTGACACTGGCGCTGATCTGACTTTCGCCGACAGCGATAGGAACAGAGCTCATGCTCTCGGCCATCATTCTGGCTTGCTTTGGTTGCGGCGAGCCACTGTATTGCTCATGCAAGGTCAGGATTTTTCCAAGACCAATTTCTGCAGTTTCCGCGTAGAGGGCGGCTTTCCGTTTAGCATCCAGGATCGCATTTATTCGTGCCTCGTCGACAAGCGGCTCTGGGTCAGAAAAGCCAAAGGAGATCCCGTTCATGGCGTTGGCACCATCGCCAACCGCGGTATCAAGGATCTTGCCGAACCGATCAAGGTCACGAACAATGACATGAACCTGATTTGACACACGGTACCCGTCGATCCGGTTTTCACTGTAGGACGACCCGGCCCGGTTTTTCGCATAGCGCGGGGAAACATCGAAGCGGGAGGTCTGGATGTCTTTTTCCTTGATGCCGGCCTTCTTTAAACTGCCGAGAAGTGTCGCCATCTTCTGATTGTTTTCAGCAAGGGCTGCCGTTGCGGTCTCGGCTTCGGACAGAACGCCGAGATTAATCGTGGCAATATCAGGTTTGCCGGTTGCAATCCCGTTGCCTGAAACTGTCATGGTGCGGCTGGGGGCGTCGCCCTCGGTGGCAGCAAGGGCAGGGGCGGCAGCGAGGACAAACGCCAGAGCGCCGACGAGTGAGAGTCTGGTGATTGAGACAGAGTTCAACATGTTGCTCCTCCGGATAAATGCAAGACTTGTAACGTCTCGGCATCATCCTACCGAAGATTTCGGCAATAAAGAGGCCGATGTATGAAATCCGGTACTTTAATTGTCCTGGATCGCCATATGGCACAATCCTGCCAAAGGCCTAGGCCGCCAGGTCTCCAACATAGGAGGAACGCGGCCGGATCAGCCTGCCTGTGGTTTGTTGTTCGATGGCATGTGCGGTCCAGCCGACCGTGCGGCCAAGGCCAAAGACACAGGTGAAGGTGCTACGCGGGAACCCGAGCGCCTCCTGGAGAAGGGCTGTATAATACTCGACATTGGTTTCCAGCGGTCGGTCGGGTTTCCATTGGCGCAGCTGTGCCAGTATTTCTGTTTCCAGTTTTTCGGCGAACGCCAGACGGCCCTGGGTCTGGGGAAGATGCCTGACCGCTTTCTTTAAAACCTCGGCACGTGGATCGCGCACCCGGTAGATCCGGTGGCCAAATCCCATCATGCGGCGACCGGATTCAAGCTCCCTCAGAATATAGCCACCAACGTCGGGCGAGCTTTCAAGTTCATCCAGCAGGTCCAGCACCGGCCCGGGAGCGCCGCCGTGAAGCGGACCCTTGAGGGCGCAAAGTCCTGCAACGACGGAGGATACAAGGCCTGCATCCGTCGAGGCAACGACCCGGGCCGCAAAGGTTGATGCATTCATTCCGTGGTCTGCAACGGTGACAAGGTAGGCATCAAGGGCGGCGTGCTCTTCTGCTCTCGGGCGTTCGCCGCGTGCCATACGCAGGAAATCTTCTGCTGTCGACAGGGCAGCATCAGGCGCAATGAGATCGCCGCCATTTTCCATACGAATGACTGCAGGCACAGCCACCGACATGGCCGCAAGACAAAGAAGATGTGGCGACAGCTCATGCTCATCCGGCAGGCTTGCCATCACCGCACGGACACGTTCAATCGGAGAAAGGCCTTCCAGGCCCGTCAGGGTGGCCGCCACATGAGCAAAGATTTGAACACGAGCGTCCCCGAAATTCTTATCGCTACTAACGTCGGCAAGCCCGTCCCAGAATTTTGGAACAAAGGTATCGAACGTGTCGCTTTCAACCCAGGCCTCGATATCGCGGCCACGAACCACCAGGCGCCCGGCGTCTCCGTCCACCTTGCTGAGAATTGTTTCTACGGCGACGACGCCTTCCAGGCCTTCTTTGAATTCTGTCATATCGTTCCTTTCGGTTGGTCCTTCAATTTGCCCGGACTAAACATTGACTTGACATATGTCGTCAATCTTGATTGATTGAATCAATATAAAGTAATCAATCAACATGTGAGTTTAATGGTCAGTGATGCAGAAAAAGGCGGATTGCCGGTCTATCTCAATGCCCGGCAGGCGGCAGCCGAGCTCGATGTTTCGCTGGCGACGCTCTATGCCTACGTCAGCCGGGGGCTTGTGCGCTCGGAAAATGTCGGGTCCAGCCGGGCCAAGCGGTATCGCGGAGATGATGTGCGGGCACTTGTCGCGCGCCGTCGTCCGGCCCAGGCCGAGGAGCGCAAAAAGAATCGCGCCTTGAGCTGGGGTGCGCCGGTCATGGATTCCGCCATCACCCTGATCAGCGATGAAGGTCTGTATTACCGGGGGCGAAATGCCATCGCGCTTGCCGAGGAGGCCAGCCTTGAGACCGTTGCAACCCTTCTGTGGCGCGCGACGACAAATCCGTTCACCGAGCAAAAGACGGGTCTCGGCGAAGAGATCCTCAAAGCTTACGGGGATATCATGGCACCGCTCGGGGTCATCGAGCGCGGCATGACCTTGCTGCCAGCCCTTGCGCTCAGGGATCCTGGCGCGTTCACCATGGCGGGTCCGCCCGTGATGAAGGCCGGTGTTCGTCTCATGCGGGTTTTCGCCGCTGCTATTACAGATCGTCCGCTTGGTGACGATCCGCTCCACGAAGTGCTCACCCATGCCTGGGACCCTGAGGATAAAGGTGAAACGTCGGACCTCGTTCGCCGCGCCCTCGTGCTGTCCGCAGATCATGAGCTTAATGCGTCGACGTTTACGGTGCGCTGCGTCGCCTCGACGGGTACCAGCGTCTACTATGCGGTCGTGGCAGGTCTCGGTGCCATGAAAGGGTATCGACACGGCGGCATGACGGCCAGCGCCTGGGCGTTTCTGGAAGGTTTTGGCTCATCCGATATGGAAACTCTTGTTGCCGAGCGATTGACACGCGGTGAAGATATTCCCGGTTTCGGCCATCCGGTCTACGAAAACGGTGATCCCAGAGCGACAGCCCTGTTGGAAGCAATGGGCCGGCACGAAAAGTATGCACAGACGGCGAAGGATCTGGGTGATCTCATCGACGTGGTGGCGACTATGACAGGGCGCGCGCCCAATATCGATCTCATCCTCGCCGGGATTGCCCGAAATCTGGGGTTGGGGCCAGAGCCTGCCATGGCAATCTTTGCGCTCGGAAGAACGGCTGGATGGATCGCCCATGCGATTGAACAGGCTTCGTCGAACCAGCTCATCCGCCCGCGCGCGCGCTACATTGGCGAACCGGTCAAGGCGTCTTGATCGCCACGGGCTCATCAAGGGCCTGGAGGGTCTGGCGGGACTGGAGGGTCTTGAGAAGTTCGGCCGCCCGTGGGTGTCCACCGGTGGCAGCAATGTCGAGCCAGTGGATCGCCCTGGGCACATCCTTGTGCACTCCCTGACCCTGCAGAAGGGCCAGTGCAAGGCGATACTGAGCGTCTGAATTCGACTCCAGAGCGAGTCTGCGCCAGAGGGTGACCGCACTGCTGCGTTCACCGCGGGTGAATTGTTTCTGTGCCTGGGCAAGAGCGCTCTCATCACTCTTGCGAATGAGAAAGTTGCCGGACACGGATATATCACCTGCTCCTGCCATTGTTTTCAGGCTGGTTGAGGTCTCCAGATCAAGATCGGCCTCATCACGGCCCCTTGATGTTTCCAGAACGACGGGGTCCTTGCGGGTATCCAGCTGGCGATAGTGTTCCAGGGCACTTGAGTGGCCGGCATCAATAGCCCAGCCATAGAGCTTCTTTGCCAGTTCGACATTGCCCGGGCTGGTGTGGCCATCCTCGATCATTGTGGCGAGCCTGTATTGGGCATGGGCATGTCCGGCGCGCGCCGCCCGGGCATACCACTGGGCTGCCAGCTTGTAACTCTGCGGGACACCGTCTCCTTCATAGAAAAGTTCCGCCAGATTGACCTGCGCGCTTGTCAGCCCGCGCTTTGCGGCAATCGAATACCATTTTGCAGCTTCCTCCGCGTTGGCCTGAACACCCATACCGCGGCGCAGCAGGTGAGCAAGATTGCGCATCGCGGCGAGGTCACCCTGTTTTGCAATGGAAAGCCACAGATCATAGGCGCGCGTATAGTGATGGGCATCGTAGGCCTTGAGGCCGTCATCGAAGACTTCCGTAAAACGGCCACCGGGCTCTATCAGCTCCGGGGCGAGCATTTTGCTCGCATCCTCTACGCTTGCGGGCGCCGCCGCGTTTGCCGACAGACCGGCACCCCAGAGGCACATAATCAGGCAGCAGCAGAACTGCCGTGTTCTCAGCTTCAGGTTTTTCGCCAGAAGGGTCTGAAGTCCGGTCTCAACTCTCATCCCATGATTGCCCATGTTCCATCTCGCTGTCGACACGCTGTCCCGTTTGAGCGTGATGCGCTCTGATCTATGTAAATCGTATTGGTGAAGCGGCGGCATATGATACGGTCTGATGTACTAAAGGTGGACCTGGCAACAAAGGAACCATGGTTGCGGGAGTGCCTGTTACGCCAGGTGTCGGCATGGTCATCCGCGCCATGATCAAGTACCGAAAGAGCCAGCGCGGTCATTAATACCAGATCCTCATTATTCAGGGCATCAGCGATGTTGTCGCCATTGACACGGCCAAGAAGCTGGCCAAGGACAGCCAGATCCTGGTCCTCTCCCAATACTTCCGAGCCGGTGACTGAACCACCGATAGGCCCGGTAACCTTGCCAACCTCATCGCCTCTTACATAAAGGCAGGCCGAGACGACAAGGAGGCTGGCAACAGCTGCAATGTGGCGAAGGGAAGTCCTTGCATTCATCTATCTTTTCCTTGCAAATCTGACTAAGCCTTGGCACCGCGTGTTGGCCCGTTGATAATCTCGCATATTGGACACGCTGGCGGCTATCATAACCTGATTTGCCCTCGATTGAGAATAATTGGGGGTCTTGCCCTCAGCCGGGTCACCAAAACAATGTCAAACCACGGTGATTTTGATATGATGGCCCTGGAAAGTAACAGATTGGTGAATATGGAAAAGCGACAGGAAAAAGAAGAACCTGATGAGGCGGTCTTTACGTCAGAAGATCCGATCGCACTGTTTTCGGACTGGCTGGACGCGGCCTCAAAAAAAGAACTCAATGATCCCACGGCGATGTCTCTGGCAACTGTGGATAATACCGGCATGCCCAATGTCAGGATGGTTCTCCTCAAGCAAGCCGACGAGGACGGTTTCGTGTTTTACACCAATCTTGAAAGCCGGAAGGGTGAGGAGCTAATTGCCAACCCGAAGGCCGCCCTCTGCTTTCATTGGAAGACCTTACGCCGATCTGTACGGGTGCAGGGACTTGTTGAGCGTGTCACCGATGCCGAGGCTGATGCCTATTTCGCAAGTCGTCCGAAGGACAGTCAAATTGGTGCCTGGGCATCCCGCCAGTCAAGACCGCTCAAGGGGCGCTTTGAGCTCGAAACGGAAGTTGCGAAGTTCGGCACAAAATACGCGCTGACCAGCGTGCCGCGCCCGCCGCAATGGTCAGGTTTCAGGGTGCGGCCGGTACAGATCGAATTCTGGCGTGATCGATGGTTCCGCCTTCACGACCGATTGAAATTTGAGCGCGGCAGTGATGCTAAAGGCGATTGGAAAAGTCAGCGACTCTTCCCCTGACAGGATTGGAGATACTCTAAAGTGAGTAGCGAGGACGTGGTGAAAGAAGAAAACGGCCATACGGAAGAGAACGATCATGTCGTTTCTTCCGGTCGCCTGATGACAGCAGCAACCGTGTGGGCCGTCGCGGCATCATCCTTTCTTGTCATCATTAAATTCATTGCCTGGGTGATGACGGGTTCGGTTTCCATGCTGGGGAGTCTCATCGATTCCGTCATGGATGTGCTGGCCAGTACAACAAATTTCTTTGCAGTGCGTCATGCTCTGATCCCTCCGGACAGCGATCATCGCTTTGGCCACGGCAAGGCAGAGGCTTTGGCCGGGCTTGGCCAGTTCGCCTTTATCAGCGGGTCGGCCGTTTTCCTTGCCCTCCAATCCGGAGAACGACTGCTTCATCCGGTTGCTCTTGGCCAGACAGCTGTGGGGTATGTGGTCATTTCCTTCTCGCTCGCGGTGACCCTGGCGCTGGTCAGTTTCCAGCGCTACGTCGTCGGCAAAACCGGGTCATTGGCGATCGGGGCGGATGAGATGCACTACCGTTCTGATTTTTTGATGAACCTTGGTGTTTTGGCGGCAATCGCGCTGAGTACAACAGGCTGGTTCAAGGGCGCCGATGCCGTTTTCGGATTTGCAATTGCCGGGTATCTCGGATTTTCGGCGTGGACGATTATGCGCCGGTCGTTTGATGAACTGATGGACAAGGAATTTGACGACGACGATCGCCAGAAGATACGCGCGATTGTCCTCGAGTTCCCCGAGGTCAGGGGGATGCATGATCTCAGGACGCGCCGCTCAGGGGTTCGTGCCTTTATTCAATTGCATATGGAGCTTGATGGCGACATGAAGCTGATGGATGCGCATTCTGTCGCTGACAAGGTCGAAGCCAGGATTCAGGATGCTTTTGTTGGTGCAGAAGTAATAATCCACGAAGACCCGGCAGACTATGAGACACCAAGTGAACTGCAGCGAACCTGACCTTCGGTTTGCTGTCACATGAAGGAAGAGACCTGATGCCAGGAGCGAAAAAGGCTGCGGCCAAAACCCTGATTTTAACCGGGGCAAGCCGGGGCATTGGTCATGCAACGGTCAAGCGGTTTTCGTCCGCTGGCTGGCGTGTTATCACCTGCAGCCGCAATGCTTTTCCCGAAGATTGCCCGTGGGATGCGGGTCCCGAAGACCACATTCAGGTCGATCTGTCGAACCCTGACGACGTTGACCGCGCAATCGGCGAGATGCACAAAAGGCTTAAGGGGTGTACGCTCTCGGCTCTTGTAAACAATGCCGGAATATCCCCTAAAGGACCAGAAGGCGAGCGTCTCGGGACCCTCAACATGGACATCAAATCCTGGCTGCACGTCTTCCACGTCAATCTGTTTTCGACGATTCAGCTCGCGAGCGGCCTGAGGGAAGAGCTTGTGGCCGGTGAGGCAAAAATTGTTAACGTCACATCCATTGCCGGCAGCCGGGTTCATCCTTTTGCCGGTGCTGCCTATGCGACATCAAAAGCCGCCCTTGCCGCCATGACACGGGAGATGGCCGCAGACTTCGGTCCTCTGGGGGTGCGGGTCAACGCTATTGCCCCTGGAGAAATCGACACATCAATTCTGTCACCGGGAACCGATAAACTGGTCGATGAAATCCCGCTCAGGCGTCTGGGTATGCCGGAGGAAGTTGCCAAGGCGATATACTATCTGTGCACAGACCAATCGAGTTACGTAACCGGAACAGAATTGCACGTTAACGGCGGGCAACACGTTTAGTTATGTTTTTTCTTGTGCTCGCTGTGACGGCTGCGTTCGGCGGCCTCTCGCATTGACAGGACCGGCACGCTCACCGTCATATCCCCCGCGTTTTCAAAGCTGAACGTGAGCCGGGTCTTGCCGCCGGCGACAAGCGGCGCTGTGAGATCAAACATCATGATATGATAACCACCAGCTTTGAATTCGATATGAGCGCCGGGCGCGATATCGAGGTTCTCGACAGCCTCCATCCGCGTGACGTCTGATACGGTAACATGGTTGTGTACCGCGCAGCGCGGAGCGTCAGCACAGGAAACACCAAGGAGGCGGTCTCCTTCATCAGTAGGATTGTGGATGGTGACATAGGCGGCTGAGTTGGGGTTTTGCCCAAGGCTCGCCCGCGCCCAGCCATGGGCCACATGCAGTTTGTCATGATCCATGCCGTCGTCCCCGCCGTCGTCCATGCCCTCAGCCGCTGCTATCGAGGTGAAACCGGGTATGAAAAGCGCGATAACAAGAGAGCAGAGTAGAGTTCGCATGGTAATTGCCTGACCTGAGTATCAATCTGTGGCCCGGGTGTCCCGGGAAGTGGCCGCACCTTAGCAAAGGGAACCGTTCCGGGAAAGGCCGTGTCATACACATATTGCGAAACGTTCTTGCTCTCGATAGGCTCAAGGTCGGATATTGATGACAGAGCGACTGGCGCTCGTGCGAAGATGGGATGCGAAAATGAGGAATGCCGTGAGTTTGATTCCTAAATTGGCGGCGCTGGTTGCCCTGGTGGCAGTCTCTTTGGGGGTTCTTTCCGGAACCGGCTACAAAGCCGAGTGGTGGAGTATTCCCGTTGCCTTCAAGATGCTTGAGTGGGCCCTCTATACCGGCGGCGGCGCAGCTGCGCTGGGGCTTGTCAGTTTGTTTATCAGCAAACAACGCGGCTTTGACATCGGGATTATTGTAGCAGGCGGCGGTGTTGGGGTTTTCATCCTGATGCAGGTCCTGACGGGCGGCAAAGTGCCCATGATCCACGATATTACGACCGATACGGAAAACCCGCCGCAGTTCGTCAAGATCGTGGCTCTGCGAGGCGAAAACTCAAATTCGCTGGACTATGCCAACGCCGTGGCGCCCGTCGCTCGTGGTTCTAAAGAAACCAGACCTGTACGGGAGCTTCAGGAGGGCTTTTACACCAACATCAAGCCGCTTGACCTGGGCGCAGGAACCGGGCCGTGCTTCACGCTTGCCGCTGACGTGGCAGGAGGCCAGGGCTGGGAGATGGTCAATGTGGACCCTGAAGCGCTGATTGTTGAAGCGACTGACACCACATTCTGGTTCGGCTTCAAGGATGATGTGGTCATTCGCGTGACGGGCGACACGATGTCCTGCCGTGTGGACATGCGCTCGGTGTCGCGGGTTGGTGTCTCGGATGTTGGCGTCAATGCCGACCGGATCAGGACCTATATGGCGGCTCTCAAAAAGGCGTCGAAACGATCCTGACGCCCACTCTTGTGTCTGATCAGGAGCGGGGCATTGCGGTGACGGTTGCCGCAATATAGCTCAGGCACTTCCAGGTGGTGCATATTTGCAGCATATTTCCCAATATTTCAGAGTGTGGGGCGATTATTCTCGAATATTGCGCCCATTTGGGTTTGTCTTTGTCTCACCTGAGTCCATTAACGCTGCTGCAAGAAGCGTTATTTATAGTGAACGAGCCTTAAGGCTCTGGCGGTGGACGCCAGGAGGGATGGAAACGGGAGGATAAATCCGATGGTGCGCGTCGAACAACCAGGACAGATCGTGGAACACACTGGACCCAAACACGGGTTCGCCAAACCGGCTCAGCCCGGCGATGTTGATGCCATCCTGGAAAGCGGCCCCGAGATCTCTGCCCTTGAACATGCGATCCGCATGGCCCCTGCAGGCTGGAGCTTTGAGGACGAGGGCGAGGGCGGCACCCGCTGATCTGCTGTCGTGACGGCAGCGATCCAATCGGATTCAATTTCTCAATCAAAACCTGTAACCGATTCCATCGACTCTGAAATTAGACTTATCCACAAGCCGGGTTCATTTGTAGTCGGATGATTGTCGGTATCAAATCCACGATGAAATTTTCTCGAGTGGTTTCTTGATCAGCGCATGGTCGGGGACGCTTGCACCGTCTGCCGGATATCCAACGACAAGAAGCAGATAAGGTTTTTCATCCTTCGGCCTGCCGCAAATCTCATTGAGAAACGTCATGGGATTGGGTGTGTGGGTTAGGGTTGCCAGACCCGCATGATGCAGCCCGGCAATAAGAAAACCTGTTGCGATACCAACGGATTCATTGACGTAGTAGTTTTTGAGGTCTTCTTCGCCGCTCGGTCCACCGCGGCGCTGGGCGAAGATGGCGATCAGCCATGGCGCGATGGCGAGATACGGCTTGTCCTGGTCCGTCCCCAGCGGATCCAGCGCTTCAAGCCACTCTTCCGAGGCGCGGCCGGCATAGAAGGCGCGCTCCTCTTCTTCGGCGGCCAGCCTGATTTTGAGCCTGGTGGCCGGGTCTGAAATCGCGCTGAAGAACCACGGCTGATGGTTTGCACCTGACGGGGCGGTGCCCGCCGCCTTGATGCAATTCTCGATGATGTCCTGGGGGATAGGGCGATCAGAAAATTGCCGTATGCTATGACGGCGCTTGATGTCCTTGTAGAAGGCATCAGACCGGGTCCTCATTTCTGCCACCGGGTATTCAATAAAGTCTGACAGGGGACGGGAATCGTGATCTTTCATGCAACGCTCCAATATCCTCAAAGAGTGATGGCTGGATCATAGGGACTGCGCAGGAGCGCGCAAGGCCTGAACCGGAAAGACGATTGCCCGATGAAATCCCTTCTCCTCAGGACATACAGCTTCGTCTTTCTCAATGATTTCGTCCTCATCTATCCGCTCTACGCGGTGATGTTCACCGACCATGGGCTGAGCACGGCCCAGGTTGCGGCGATCATGGCGGTCTGGTCAGGCACGGTCTTCGTGCTTGAAATTCCCTCCGGTGTCCTTGCTGACAAGATGTCCCGGCGCCATCTCATGGCCCTGGGGCAAATCTCCCGCGCCATGGGTTATGCGCTGTGGCTTTTCTACCCGAGCTTCTGGGGGTATCTAACCGGTTTTCTTCTTTGGGGCGTCAAGAGCGCGGTAACCCATGGCACGTTTGAAGCCTGGTTCTATGATGAGCTGAAAGCTCGTGGTGAAGCGGCCCGCTACGCGCAGTGCTACAGCCACGCGCGAGCGATTTCCTTTGTTGCCATTCTGGTCGCTTCAGGCGGTGCTTCGCTTGCCATTCTTCTTGGCTACAAGTTTGTCCTGGCCGTGAGCGTTGGCTCTGGCATCATTGCAGGCGCATTCGTACTGACCTTGCCCGCGGCTCCCCGGTCGGAGAAAGAGTCAGAGGGTGCGCTGCCTTACTTGAAGTTGCTCAAGTTGGGTCTTCAGACCGCTGCAAGCGATCCGGTCATTTTACGCATCATGATTTTTGCCGGGTTTGTCGCCGGGCTCATCGGCACGCTCGATGAATTCTGGCCTATCTTTGCCGACATGGCAGGCGCGGCCAATTGGGGCATTCCGCTCTTCGTCGGGGTGCTCAGCGCCCTTCAGGGACTGGCAGCCTTTCAGGCCTGGAGAACCGAAGGCTGGTCGAACAGAACCTTTTATCTCTGGGTGATCGGCGCCGGAACCCTGTTGATGGTCGCCGCCTTCGGTATGAACCTGTGGGTCCTGCCGCTCATCGTCCTGGGCAGTATCATCGATGCCCTTGTCAAGGTGGTCTTTGATGCGCGGCTGCAACATGCCATTGGCTCTGAAGCCCGCGCGACGGTTTCCTCGGTCAAGGGACTTGTTATCGAAGTCTTTGGTCTCTTCAGCCTCGGCACCTTCGGATTTGTCTCTGCCAGCTTCGGCCCCCAGGTCGCCTTCATCACCATGGGCGCCGTCATCGCCTCAGGCGGGGCAGTCTTTGCCCTGCGTTCGCTCATGGCTGGCAGGTCTCGCTCCTAGGCCGGCATGGCGACGAACCCGGGCAGCGCCTCAATACCTTGAAGCAATTGCCGGAAACAAGATCGCCATAGACTTTGATCATAAGTGTCTTCCTCTCGGATTCAATTTCTCAGGCCAACTCTCTAACCGATTCAGCTTCAACCGAAATTTGACTTATACACAGGCCATTCGTGCGCGTCCCATCTACGTCTCTCGCGCAAGAGATTTCCTCATCAGGATCATCGGGGCCGGGACATCGCCCACTTCAAGGCCTTCGAAATGGTGCACGTCATACCAGCCGTGAGCGATGTAGAAGGCATGCGCATTGTCGTTGCCTTCAAGCACATCCAGATCCGCATGAGAATGGGAGGCAGCAATTTTCTCCTCGCCATGGGCCAGCAGCGCGCCGCCAAATCCCCTGCGGGCGTAATCCGGATGGATATGGAGGGACTCGATCTTGTTTTCGTGAACAAACAGAAACCCGGCCACGTCATCGCCGGCGAGGGCCACATCAAAATCCTGCCAGCAGGCTCTGACAAACCCACCAGCTTCATCGCCCTCATGGAAGGCTTTCAGGGCCTCCGCCGGGACAATCGCCGCCATTGTGCCCAGATAGGTGGCACGGGCAATCTCGATCAGCCGGTCAATTTCACCTTCTCGCGCGGCCCGGATCTCAGTCATTGCGGTAGATGCTGTCGATCCCCGGCTCGCCGTCGCAAGTCGCGCGGCCGGTTGCCACCATATGCTGCAGATGCGCCAGCACCGACATGGCGGCGGGGCGGTGGAGCCGTTCATCCACATCGGCATACATGCGCTTCACCATGGTGCGAATATCGTTCAGATCGTCGCGGATACACTCCGCAATTTGTGCCTCGCGGGCATGGCGGTGGGCGATGAATTCCTTGAGAAACGGGGCCGGATCGCGAATGGCGTCGCCGTGTGCCGGCCACAGAACCTTGTCGCCGCGTTCCACAAGCAGATCAAGGCTCTCCATATAGGCTTTCATGTCGCCATCAGGCGGCGAGATCACGCTGGTCGACCAGCCCATGACATGATCACCGGTGATCAGCCCCGCCTTGCCCGGCAGCGCGAAGCACATGTGGTTGGATGTGTGGCCGGGCGTGAAGACACATTCGACTTCCCAGTCGCCGCCCTGAATGACTTCGCCGTGCTTGATCGTAACATCAGGCACAAAGTCCATATCGCCGCCGGCCTCGACCTGGATGCCTGTGTCCAGCTTGCCCGACCCGTGCGGCCCGAAGGCAAATGTCCTGGCGCCGGTCTTTTCCTTGAGCGGTTTGGCGGCAGGTGAATGATCCATGTGAGTGTGGGTGAGGAGAATGTGGCTGACACTCTCGCCCTCAAGCGCCCGGGTCAGGGCTTCAAAGTGTGCGTCATTGAGCGGTCCCGGATCGACAACAGCCACATCGCCAGACCCGATCACATAGGTGTTTGTCCCGTGGAATGTGAAGCCTCCAGGATTTTCCACAACCATGCGGCGCAGCCCCGGCGCAACCTCGGCAAGCACGCCGTATTCAAATGTCATTTCCCGAACGAATGGAATGGCCATAGCCACATCTCCTTATTTTTGTCGCACTATAGGGGAGTTAGGGTGATCGGCAAACGGGCCACAGACCATAAAGTAAGCGATCGGGCTCTTTGAAGCGACTATTGACCGGAGTCTCATTGACCGGGCTCGAAAACTGTTGATAATCGGGCCCTGGACGAGGCGCTCAGGGGACGAGGATCTTGCCTCCGGAAAGATTTGGCTTGGGTTCCGCGTCTTTGCTATCGAAAGACGAGGGTAGGGCCGCTTTGGGTGTTTGGGTAAATGTCGCCGATTTGTATCGGCGGCCCGCAAGAGTGGGAGAGGCATGGACAAGGCTTTTGAAGTTTTGTGGCGCATTATTGCTGGCGCCAGCCTTGTTGCGTTTGTCTCGCCGCCGGTCCTCCTTCTCTTTGGCGTGATCGACAATGTCGCGCTTCAACAATACTTCCAGCAAGTGGTCTCGGGTGTTGCCAATGGCTGCGTCTATGCGCTGGTCGCCCTGGGCATCGTGCTGATCTACAAGGCGACCGAGACGATCAATTTCGCGCAAGGCGAAATCCTGATGATCGGGGCGTTCCTTGCCTTCACCTTTATCAATATCCTTGGCATGAATTTCTGGCTTGGCGCGCTGCTGGCCGCAGGTGGTACGGCGCTGGTCGGTATGGGCGTCGACCGGGTCATCATCCGGCCCATGGTCGGCCAGCCGGCCTTTGCGATCGTTATGGTAACGCTTGGCTTCGGGTTTGTTGCACGGTCGGCGGCCTCCATGGTGCCTGGCTGGGGCACCGACAGCTACGCCATTGAGCGCCCCTTCGCAGCCGACGTCTTCACCTGGGGCGAGATCGCGATCTCCTATGACCATGCCATGATCGTCGCGACAACGGTGTTCCTGTGTGCGGCACTTTTTCTGTTCTTCCGTTACACCAAGCTCGGCATCGCCATGCAGGCGTCATCGCAAAATCAGCTCGCGGCCTATTACATGGGCATCCCGGTCAGACAAATTTTCACGCTGATCTGGGGCCTGTCGGCAGGGGTCGCCGGGCTTGCCGGGCTTATGCTCGCACCTTTCACTTTCGTGCACACCAATATGGGCATGGTTGTCTTCCGCGCCTTTCCGGCGGCGGTCCTCGGCGGCTTCGGATCGATCCCCGGTGCTATCGTCGGCGGGATCATTATCGGGATTGTCGAGAGTCTTTCCGGGTTTTACCTCGATGAGGGCATCAAGAATGTCGCCGCCTATGTCGTCCTCCTCCTTGTGCTGGTGCTAAAGCCTGAGGGCATCTTCGGTGTTATCCACCGGAAGAAAGTGTGAGGGTGAGCGCATGAGGTACCAGTTCAAAACCGAGTATATTCAGGACATCCGGTTGTTCCGCTGGGGCGGTGCGCGAGCTTTCTGGACGCTGCTCGGCGTCTATACGCTCATTATTGCCGGGCTCAATCTTTTCATGCCGGGCCAGATGACGGCGCTGAACTGGGTCGGTCTTGGCGCGGTCGCTGCCGCCCTCTACACAATCGTTGTGCGCAAGGTGGCAGGCGATGCCCTGTGGTACGGGCTGCTTGGCATTGTCGTCCTGACGGCTCCCTTTGTGCTGGATATCTATTTCGTCAGTCAGCTGACGCTTGTCTATATTTACGCCATTGCCGGTGTCGGGCTCATGTTGCTTGTCGGGCAGGCCGGGCTTATTTCCCTTGGTCACGCGGCCTTCATGGCCTGCGGCGCCTATGTGGCCGCGATCATGAGCCAGCACGGCTATGACCTTCTGGTGATACTGCCCGCTGCCGTTCTGATCTCGGCGATGCTCGGGTTTATCGTTGGTCTTCCAGCCCTGCGCATGACCGGCATCTATCTCGGCTTTGCCACTTACGCTTTTGCCTATATTTTTGAAGAAGTGCTCGCCCGCAATGATGGGCTCACCGGCGGCAACAATGGTATGCTTGTTGAAATGCCGCAGCTCTTCACCTTCCTTGACGGGGTGAAGATTGGCGGTCTGGAGCTTGGCCCCATTATTATCGACAATGAAGTAAAACTCTATTTTCTCAGTCTCGCCCTTGTGGCTTTGACCATACTCGTCGGGATTAACATTCTGCGCTCGCCCACAGGCCGCGCATTCTCTGCTATTCGCGATTCCGAAGTTGCAGCAGAGGCCCTGGGGGTCAATCTCGCCATATACAAGACAGCCGCATTCGCAATTTCGGCGGGCATGGCGGGCCTCGCCGGGGCGCTCAATGCCTATTTCCTGTCCTATATTTTCCCCGAAGCGTTCACGATCCTCGTCTCGATTGAGCTTCTGGTGATGGTTCTCGTCGGCGGTCTCGGGTCGCCGCTTGGCGTTATCTTTGGTGCGATCTTCATCGTCATGGTGCCGGAAATGGTTGCCATCGCCAAGGATGTCCTGCCACCCGCCATCGGCGAGCAACCGGGTCTTAAAAACGGTGTCTATGGATTGATCCTCATTCTTTTCCTCATCTTTGAGCCGCTCGGTATTCATGGCTGGTGGCTCAAGGCCAAGACCTATTTCAATCTTTTTCCGCTTTACAAAAGGGGTCTCTTCAAGCGGCAAAAGTCCTACATGGTCTCGGAACGGGATCGATAGGAGATGCAAATGGCAAAGACAGATGCACTTCTCGAAGTCGATGACCTGGCTATTCATTTCGGCGGGATCAAGGCGGTCGACGGCGTTACCTTCTCCGTGAAGAAGGGCGAGGTCTATACGATCATCGGGCCCAACGGTGCCGGTAAATCCACCATCTTTAATCTTATTGGCCGGATCTATGATCCAACCCACGGATCGGTTTTCTTCGAAGGCAAGCGCATCTCCAGATTGCCGACCCACAAGATTACCGGACGCGGCATCGCGCGGACCTTTCAGAACATCGAACTCTTTGAGATGGCAACCGTCCTCGACAATATGTTGCTCGGCCGGCACGCCCATCTTGGTGCGGGCCTCCTGTCTCATATGGGCTTCTTCCCCCACGTGCGCCGCGAGGAGGAACGCCATCGCCATATGATTGAAGAGGTGATCGATTTCCTCGACCTGCAGCACTATCGCGACCAGCGGATCGCCGAATTGCCCTATGGCGTGCGCAAGGTCGTCGAGCTGGGCCGCGCCCTCGCGACGGAGCCAAAGCTTCTCTTGCTTGATGAGCCCTCATCGGGCCTCAACGTCGAGGAAACCGAGGACATGGCGTTCTGGATTGCCGATATCCAGAGTATTCTCGGCATCACCGTTGTCATGGTCGAGCACGACATGACCCTCGTCAATGAGGTTTCTGATCGGGTCCTGGCGATCAACTACGGTAAGGTCATCGCCGAAGGCACGCCTGAAGAAGTCCAGGTCCACCCGGAAGTCATCCGCGCCTATCTCGGCGGCGATGAGGATGAGCCCGCAGCGGGTCCAGGAGAGGGGGAGGGCGATGGCGAAGGATAAATCAGATGCAATCCTCTCGGTCCGCAATATCGAGACGTTTTACGGTCCGATCATGGCCATTCGCGGTGTCAGCCTCGATGTGAAAAAGGGCTCGATGGTCACCGTTCTCGGCGCCAACGGGGCGGGCAAGTCGACAATCCTCAAGACCATTTCCGGCATCATGGATACTCAAAAGGGCACGGTAACCTTTGAGGGCAAGAACATCACCAATATGGACCCGGCCAGGGTGGTGAAGCGCGGCATTTCCCAGGTGCCCGAGGGGCGCGAAGTCTTCCCCCTGCTGACGGTTGCCGAAAACCTCAAGATGGGCGCCTATCTCAGGCACGATCGCGCTGGTATCCACGATGATCTTGAGATGTGCTACGACTACTTCCCGGTTTTGAGAGAACGTGCCGGCCAGATCGCCGGTCAGCTCTCCGGTGGCCAGCAGCAGATGCTGGCGATCTCCCGCGCCCTGATGAGCCGCCCTAAGCTTCTTGCCCTTGATGAGCCCTCCCTCGGCCTGTCGCCGCTTCTGGTCAAAGAGATCTTTGCGATCATCCGCCGGATCAACAAGGAGCAAGGCGTCACAGTCCTGCTGGTCGAACAAAACGCCAATATTGCGCTTCACAGTGCGGACTATGGCTATGTGCTCGAGGTCGGCCGGATCGTGCTTGAAGGGGCCTGCGCCGATTTGCTGGAAAACGATGATGTGAAAGAGTTCTATCTTGGCCTGAAAGACCACGGCGTCCGCGGCAAGCGGCGCTGGAAAAAGCGAAAAGTATGGCGTTGACGACCACCCGACAAGAACAAACAAAACAGGAAATGGAGACACCAAAATGAAATTTTACAATTCAATGGGCCCGAACCCCCAGGTGGTTCGCATGTTTATGGCGGAGAAGGGCATTGCTCTGGAGACGCAGGAAGTGGACCTGATGGCGGGTGAAAACCGCCAGGAGGCGCACATGAAGCGCAATCCTTCGGGCCAAATGCCCGCTCTTGAACTTGATGACGGTAGCTTCATCAGTGAGATTTCGGTGATTTGCGAATACCTCGAGGAAAAAAATCCGGCCAATCCGCTCTTTGGTGCGACGCCGGAAGAGCGCGCCGAGACCCGTATGTGGACCCGCAAGATCGATCTCAATATTTGTGAGCCCATGGGCACCGGTTTCCGCGCTGGCGAAGGGTTTCCTATGTTCAAGGATCGTATCCCGGTCTATGAGGAAACCTCTGCCCCGATGAAAAAAGTAGCAGCCCATTATCTGAACTGGCTCAACGATCAATTGGCTGGCAAGGACTATATCTGCGGCGACCGGTTCTCCTACGCGGACATTCACCTCTATTGCTGGGTCGCCTTCGCCGGAGCGGTTGGTCAGCCCCTGGATGCCAGTTGCACAAATGTTGCAGCATGGATGGAGCGTGTTGGTTCACGCGAAAGCGCGAGCGCATAGGGAAGTAGAATGAGCGTGAAGGCGATCTCAAAACTGGAAATCGGGCCAGACACCGACACGGTGCCAAAGATCTTTTGGCGCCGGGTAAAGGAGCTTGGCCCGAAGATCGCTTTCCGCGACAAGGATTTGGGTATCTGGCAACCGATCACCTGGACGGAATACGGCGACCGCGCTCGCGAAGTGGGGCTTGGTCTACTGGCGCTGGATCTGTCCGATGGCGGCCGCGTATCCATCACCTCCGAGGTTTGCCCGGAATGGCTCATGGTTGATATGGGCGCCATGGGTGTCGGCGGGATCTCCTTCGGGATCTATCCAACCGATACTGCGCCCCAGGTCCAGTACATCATGGCCGACTGCGACGCGGAGTTCTATTTTGCCGAGAATGAAGAGCAGCTCGACAAAATCCTTGAGGTCAGGGACGGGCTTCCGGCACTGAAAAAAATCTTCGTCTTCGATATGGAAGGCTTGCATGACTTTGACGATCCGATGGTCATGAGCTTTGATGATCTTCTCGCGCTCGGCAAGGAGCAGGTCGCCGCCATGCCGTCTCTTTGGGAACGCAAGGTTGAGGCGACCGAGGCGGGCAAGGTCGCCATTCTGGTCTATACATCAGGCACGACGGGCCCGCCCAAGGGCGCGATGATCTCCCATGACAACATTGTCTTTCAGATGGCGAACAATCAGGATCTGCTGCCCTATGAGCCGACCGACAGAACGCTGGCGTTTCTGCCACTCTGTCATATTGCCGAACGCACCTTCACGACGTTCAATCAGCTGGTCGCGGGGCAAACAGTCAACTTTGCCGAAAATTTCGATACCGTTCCCGAGAATCTCCAGGAGGTTCAGCCAACAAGTTTCTTCGCCGTGCCGCGCATCTGGGAGAAATTCTACTCTTCCATCACGATCATGGTGAAAGATGCAACACGCCTGCAGCGCTTTGCCTACACCGTAGCGATTGGCATCGGTCACAGGGTGGCCGACAGAAAGATAGCGGAGAAGCGGGTGCCGCTGTCCCTCTCTATCCTCTACGCGGTCGCAAATGTCATTGTCCTGAAGAATATTCGCAAGATGATTGGCGTCGATGATTGCAAGTTCTGTCTGTCCGGCGCGGCACCGGTGTCGCCGGAACTGATCCGCTGGTACTGGGCGCTAGGGCTCTATATGGCAGAAGGCTTTGGTCAAACCGAAAACACCGGTCTGGCAACCCTGCCCATTCCCTTTGGATCCTATCGCTATGGCCGGGTCGGCCGTGCCGTGCCCAACACGGAAATCAGGATTGCCCAGGATGGAGAAATCCTGATCAAGGGCCGCCATGTCTTCAAGGGCTATTGGAACCAGCCGGAAAAGACCGCCGAGACGGTGATTGACGGATGGCTTCATACCGGTGACGTCGGGAACCTGGACGACGAAGGTTGGCTCAAAATCACCGATCGGATGAAAGATATCATCATTACCGCCGGCGGTAAGAACATAACGCCGTCGGAAATCGAGAACGAACTCAAATTTTCGCCCTATATTCAGGATGCTGTGGTCATTGGTGATGCAAGGCCGTATCTTGTGGCACTCTTTATGATCGACTATGAGAATGTCGCCAAATTCGCTCAGGATGGAAATATCCCGTTCTCAAATTTCGCCAGCCTGTGCCGCCGTGAAGAGGTCCTTGATCTCATCCAGGGCGAGATGAACGAGGTGAACAAGAAATTTGCCCGCGTCGAGCAGGTCAAGAAATTCCGTCTCATAGAACATGAAATTACGCCGGAAGATGATGAAGTGACCGCAACCGGGAAATTGAAACGAAGTTTCGTCAATGAGAAATACAAGGATCTTATCGACGAAATGTACAAGAGCTGACCAATGAATTGCAGGCCGCGCGGTGGGGCGCAATGGCCGGAAGGAGAAAATCGATGAACAAGCTGATAACAGTTGGAATTGCAGGCGTGCTCATGGCAGCATCGTCGGTATTGGGGATGGCTTTCGCTGCCGAGCCCGGGGTTGCCGACAACGAAGTCAAGATCGGAATGCATACGGATCTTTCCGGACCACTGGTCGCCTGGGGGATACAGGAACGCGCCGGAATGCAGATGGCCTTTGAAGAGGTAAACGCCGCCGGCGGTATCCATGGTCGCAAGATTACATTTGTCATTGAGGACTCAGCCTACGATCCCAAGAAGGCGGTTCTCGCCACCCAAAAGCTGCTCAATCGCGACAAGGTTTTCGCCTTTGTCGGAAACCTCGGGACACCGCTGGTTGTCGCAACCGCGCCTATTATTGTCAGGAAGGGGCGCCCGCATCTTTATCCGTTCACCGCAGCGCGCGAAACCTACGAGCCGTTCCACAGGTTGAAGTTCTCAACCTTCACGCCTTATTATCATGGCATTCGCCTTGGCCTTCGCATGATGGCGCGTGAAAAGGGTATCACAAAAATCGGTATCCTCTACCAGGACGACGATTACGGCATGAACGTTTACAGCGGGGTGAAAGATGAGGTCGTCCACTCCGGTCTCGAGCTTGTTTCTGAAACCACTTACAAGCGCGGCGCAACAGATTTTTCAGCACAAATCGCCCGTATGAAAGCTGATGGCGCGAGCCTTGTGGTTCTCGGCACAGTGGTCCGCGAAACCGTCGGTGCCATGGCCGCGGCCAATGCGCTTGACTGGCATCCGGTCATGCTCGGCGCGCTACCGACTTATACGCTGGAAACAGCGACTATCGGGAAGGAGGCTGTTGAGGGCCTTTTCGCTGTCGGACAATACCCGATTCCTTACGCCGATGACCCTGATCCCAAAGTCGCGGACTGGGCGCGGCGCTTCGAGGAGAAATACGATATGCCCGCCTCGGCCCAGTCGGTCATTGGCTACGTGATTGCCAGTTACTTCGCCGAAAACCTGCGTCAGACCGGACCGGATCTGACGGTTGATGCCCTGGTGAAGGCGATTGAGGACATGCCTGCCTGGATCGAACCGACAATCGGCGGCGCACCGATTGATTTCACGGCGCAGGACCACCTTGGGTCACGCTCCACCTTTATCGCCCAGATTCAATCCGGGCGCTGGAACAATGTAACCGAGGTTTATGAGTTTAACGAAGACGATATTGAATAAGGGAACAATCATGAAACGCCTTGCCTTGCTCCTTGTCCTTGTGCCGACAATTCTGCTTGCCAGTTGCTCGCAGGAAAGCGAGGTCCGCGGTGTCACTGATACAGAAATCCTCATTGGCTCTCATGTCGATCTGTCGGGGCCCGCGACGGCGGTTGGTATTCAGGTTCGCAACGGGACGGACATGGCCATCAAGGAGGTCAATGAAGCCGGCGGGGTTCATGGCCGTCTGATCCGTCTGATCGTCGAGGACAACGGTTACGACCCCAAAAAGGCCGTGCTTGCATCGAACAAGCTGATCACCCGCGACAAGGTTTTCGCCATGATGCATGTTGTCGGGACGCCTGTGGTTCTGGCCACTTTGCAAAAGGTACTGGCAACTGATATGCCGCATCTTTTCCCGTTCACGGCAGCGGTTCAGACCTATGAACCGTTTCATCCGCTCAAGTTTGCCGCCTTCACGCCCTACTATCAGCAAACCTATATAGCCACCAGATATCTCCACGAAACCATAGGCGTGAAGAAGATTGGCATTCTTTATCAGGATGATGATTTCGGGCTCAATGTTCTGGACGGTGTCGAACTGGCCGCAAAGAACCTGGGTCTTGAGCCTGTTGTCAAGACGACCTACAAGCGCGGTTCAACCGATTTCACGACCCAGATTGCCCGGCTCCGCGCCGCAGGCGTTGAGGCCGTGGCGCTGGCGACGATCGTGCGGGAAACCGCCGGCGCGGTAAAAGCCGCGCGTGATCTGGGGTGGGATGTTCCTTTTTATTGTACGACGGCGTGCTACACGCGCGAGACGCTGGACGTTGGAGGCACTGCCATTGAAGGTCTGATCGCGGCAGGCCAGACCGAAGTGCCGTATGAAGATGATCCAAACCCGGTCATTGCAAAGTGGGTGGAAGATTACAAGAATGCTTACGGCCTGGTGCCGTCCTCTCTGGCCCTTGCCGCCTATCTCGATACCTGGCTCCTGAAGGATGCCCTGGAGATCGCGGGAATAAATTTGACGCCTGAGGCCCTGGCCAAAGCGCTTGAGGATATGCCGCCCTACGTTCATCCCGATTTTGGCGGGGTCCCCGTCGATTTCGATGCGGCAAATCATCTGGGAGCAAACAGGATATTCCTTGCCCGCGCCGAAAACGGACGGTGGGTGACCTTCACAGACGTTATGTCCATGGAGTAGAAATCAGTACCTGACAGGAGATACCGGATGACAGAGAACGCCGGGCGCGCTTTTGGCCAAAATGTTGACAAGTATCAGGATTTTCGACCGCGCCCCCCGGGGGAAGTTTTTGATGTCATTGAAAAAGCTGTGGGCCAAAGGCGTCTGCACGCCGTTGATCTTGGTGCGGGTACCGGCCATGCTACCGCGCCACTGTTGCCGCGATTTGAAAAGGTGACTGCTGTTGAAGTGGATCCGGTCATGGCCGAGACGCTGGCGGGCATTGGGCAAAATCTGGAGGTGATTGTATCGCCAGCCGAAGAGGTTTCGTTTGCCGACGGCTCGCTTGATCTGGTGACAGCTGCGATGTCCTTCCATTGGATGGACCGGGATCTTGTCGCCGAAAAAGTGTCAAACTGGCTGCGCCCTGGCGGCCTCTTCGCGCTCTATGGATATGGATCGTTGAAGTTCCCCGAAGCGCCTTTACTGCACGACCTGATTGAGAATGAAAAACATACGTGTTGGACACACTTCTTTCCACACGAGGTTCGCAAAATTCCACACGAAGAGATCCTCGCAAAAGTTCCCGTCTTCAGTTTGACCGTCGAGCATGTTCCACACTTTGTCCCGATGACACCGGAAGAACTTAAAGGTCATATGGCGTCGACATCAACCGGCGGTGCCTGGGCTCGTTCCACAG